>CBFHPU010000023.1:0-19110 GCA_965657845.1 Pontimonas sp. | reverse complement strand
CCATATTCGACAGGTCATTCGCTCGGGCGGTGGTGTGGCAGAAGCGGTGGCGGGTTTAGAACACCACTCACCGGGTGAGCTACGTGGGTTTTTTGCCTCTTTTGGCCGCGAAGTGGAAGCGGGCACCCGGGTGGATAGCGCCCTGGCGCAACTAAAGGACGCAGTTGCTGATCCTGTGGCGGATCGGATTATTGAAGCGCTTCGCATGGCTCACGAAGTGGGTGGCCGGGAACTGCCCAGTGTGCTCCACTCATTACAAGCCAGCGTGCGTGCTGACATTGCTGTGCGAGAGGATGCCCTCGCCAAACAGTCTTGGATTCGTGCGGCATCACGCCTTGGCGTTGCAGCTCCGTGGTTGGTATTGGTGGTCCTCTCCGGTCGGACAGAGACCGTACAGGCCTACGATTCCCCTGCGGGGGTTGCGGTCATTGTGGGTGGCGCCCTGCTCAGTGCCCTGGCCTTTCGGATGATGAGCCGCTTGGGTCGACTCCCGGTGGACCAGCGCTGGTTCGCCAGCCCCGTTCTGGTTGTGGGGTAAACATGCTGTCTACCCCTGACGCCCTACACGCCGTTGCCGTGGTGTGTGGTCTTGCGCTGGGTGTCGGCTTGTGGGCGGTTGTCGCCAGCTGGTGGGCGCTGCCGGAATCCGGTGTGGAGAGTCGGGTCAGTAATTCCACCCTCAGAATTGCCCACGCGCTACGTGACATTTCCGCTCCGGCCAGAGCCGAGCTTGCGCCTCAGCTCATCGACCCCGTGAGCGTGGGTGGGGTGGTGGTGTCGCCCGCAATCACGAGGCTTACCGATTGGCTCCACACTCTCCTTGGTGGTGATGCTGCGGCAACACGTGTGGTGGAACAGGCTGGTGTCGGCTACGGGCCATCGGAGTATCGGCTTCGCCGTGTCCTCTGGGCATTGGGCGGTGCGGCCTTGGGATTACTCGCTACAGTCTTCGCCACGCTCGGCCAAGGTGCTATTGAGTCCCTCGGGCAAGGAATGTCTGGCGGGGTGCAGGGGGGAACCGGTGCACTGGGTGGAACAGTCGTGGCGTTGTTGGCTGTGGTCATTGGCGCAGTGGTGGGAGCAGGCGCCTATGACCGTCTGCTTAGACGCCTCGTGGCAAAACGCAGCGAGCGTTTGGCCGAAGAGTTCCCCAGCATTTTGGAGCTGCTGTCACTGGCGCTTGCCGCGGGGGAGTCGCTACCGGCAGCACTGTCACGCATCGCCCAGCGTGGCCACGGTGAATTGGCGGGGGAGTGGGCGCGGGTGATGCGCTTGGTTGAATTGGGCGAACCGTTGGGCCCCACACTCCGAGATTCTGCGGGGCGACTGGCGGTTCCAGAAATTGAGGCGTTGGTGGAGCATCTGGCGGCGGCGCTGGAGCGTGGTGCACCACTAGCCGAAGTGGTTCGCTCTCACAGTGCTGATTCGCGCCACCAACGCTTGCGGGCCATTGTGGATCGGGCGGGTAAGGCAGAGGTGTGGATGTTGGTGCCGTTGGTGATGCTCATTCTTCCCACGACCGTGATCTTTGCCGTGTGGCCCAGCTTGCAGACCCTTCAGGGTGGTTTTTAGACCCGGACACCTTAAGTGCTACGTTGTAGAACATGGAGGAGAAGATGGTGGGTATTCGTGAGCTTAAACAAAACGCCTCAGAGGTGATGGCCACGGTGAAAAAGGGCGCCCATGTCATCGTGACCGACCGTGGCAGACCCGTGGGTCGCATCGTTCCCCTCACCGAATCCCCGCTGGATGCCCTTGTCGAAGCAGGGTTAATGAGCGAACCGACTCGTTCCTTTGACGAGGTGATTGGCTCGCTTGCTCCTGTCGCCCGCTCTACTGCCACCACTCAAGAAGTACTCGATGACATCCGCGAGGAGCGGCTGTGAGCGCCTTTTATTTGGACACTTCAGCGGTGATGACGTTCCTCCAAGAAGAGGAACACACCGCAGCGCTGCGGGATTGGAAGGACACCCTGAAGCCCGGGGACCGCGTTGTGTCGTCCGATATCTTGCGCACCGAGTTGCTACTCGGCGCCTCTCGTCTCAACGTGCCACTTCTCGATGTCCGCGCACTACTGTCATCGATGTCCTTGCTCAGCGTGACAGCGGGGTTGTGCGAGGCCGCGGGGCGTCTCTCTGGCTTGGGGCTACGGAGTCTAGATGCCCTCCACATGGCCTCGGCGATGAGCCTCACCAGTTCACTACACACGCTGATCAGCTACGACACGCGCATGCTGAACGCTGCGAAGGAGCTGGGCATTCCCACTCTCGCGCCGGCCTAGTCGCCCCATCCGTACCGCGCCGTGCTAATCCTGTGGTGGGGAAGTCTGCTGGGACAGGTGTGGTGTTGAGCTATCGCCGTAGCTGGCGCTTACTTCGCTGATCACCACCTGGTAGGAGTGGTACCAGCGTTGGTAATTCTTTTTGGCGACAAGGTGTTCGGGGAATCGGGAAAACTCCCCAAGGGATTGCCTATCCCGCCAGTAGTAGATCGAGTTTTGGGTCTTGCCATCGGGGGAGAGCCAGCGCTCAGCCCCCACAAAACCCTCCAGTGATTCGGCGAAAGCGTCGATGGCGTCGTTCAGGCGATGAAACTCGGCGTCATAGTCACCAGGGGTGAACATGAATTGGGCGATCCACATCTTCCGATTGTGTCACTCTGCCCCATAAGTCTGCCGGAATCAAAGCTGGTACTTTGAATTACGTGATGGATAACAGAGTGGGCATCAGGGAACTTCAGCAGCAAGCTCCCGCTGTGATTAGTCGTGTTCGAGACGGCGAGATTCTCGTCCTGACCGACCATGGCCATCCAGTGGCAAGAATCATGCCTGCCGGGCCCAACACTCTTTCCGAGCTGGCCGGGACCGGACTGGTGAGTACTCCCGATAAGGACATTACGGCTCTGCTCGATCGCATTCCACAGGGTGAGCTCTCCACCAAAGGCACTAACGCCCTGCGTGAGCTGCGCAAGGAACAGTAATCGGGCCGTCGAGCCTAGACGCCATCCCCCTAGCCAGTGTCATCACTGTCTAGTGCCCTCACTGTCTAGTGCCCTCACTGTTGTGAGTGTCCCTGATTCGATTGCGACCTAGGACACGCGATTTCGGGATACTGCCCGGTCAATGGGTCTTGAGGTTGTTGCACCCGAATGATCCTGGAAAGCAAAGGTCCCGCGGGTATACCCGCGGGACCTTTGTGACGTGTTGTGGGGGGTTTACTGGTAAACCATGCCTCCGTCGATCATGATCAGCTGACCGGTCATATAGTCGCTGTCGGCACTGGCCAGGTAGGCGGCGGTTCCGAGAATGTCATCGGGGTAGGAGTAGCGCTTCAGTTCAATCATGTTGGCCGCGAGGCTGTCCATTGACTGACCAGGCTGTTCGAACTTACCGATTTCGACCAGGTCTTTATCCAGCTGCTCCCACATTTCGGTACGAACCACACCGGGGCCGTAGCCGTTGACGGTGATTCCGTGGGGGGCGAGAGCTTTCGCGCCACCGCGGATCAGGGCGAGTACCGCGTGCTTAGCCATCGAGTAGGGGATGATGTCGTCGAAGGACATCCTGGAGGCAATCGAACCGACGTTGATGATTTTGTAGGGCTGCTCCTGCTTGCCCTGGGCAATCATCTGCTTGGACACTGCCCGCATCACGTTGAACTTGCCCCATGCGTTGACGTTCATGATGAAGTCGTAGTTTTCTTTGGGGGTGTCGGGGAACATGGTCGGCTTGTTCACCCCGGCATTGTTCAGCAGCAGGTTGATTTCACCAAACTCTTTGACGACGTGGGCAACAGCGGCCTCGGCTTGTTCTTCGTTGGTCACATCGAGGACGAAGTGGGTGGCTTGGCCACCCGCGTCGCGGATTTCCTGGGCGACTTCCTTAATGCCCTCTTCGTTGATGTCTGCCACACAGATTGCTGCGCCTTGCGCAGCCCAGTTCTTCGCGATCGCTGCACCCATACCCTGGGCGGCGCCGGTGATTAGTGCTTTTCTACCCGCAAGACGTTGCGTGTCCATATTTCTGTCTCCTCGTTGAGCTGTGTTGTGGAGTGTGTCGTGGCCATGTGGGGAGATAAGCCCCGCCCGCACCACTGGGTGTTAACTCTCAGCTTACACTCGGTGGCCGGCCGTGCACACTATGTTTTTTCTCTGTTCCGGGCCCTTCAGAGTCCAGAAGTTCTTAATAGTCGGGGACATTTTGTCACCCCAGTGTTCACTCTAAGCAAGCAGTGCAAGGGGGTGTTCGATGTAGTGGCGGAACGCCTTCATCCACTCAGCAGCCAAGGCGCCATCAACGGCGCGGTGATCAGCCGAAAGGTTCACGGTCATCACCTTGCCTGGCACCAGAGACCCCTGTTCCACCACGGCGGCATCCCGGGCGGCTCCCACCGCGAGGATTCCTGACTGTGGTGGGTTCAGGATGGCCTGGAACGCGTCAGTTCCATACATACCCAGGTTGCTGATCGAGAAGCTTCCGCCCTCAATTTCGGCTTGGGTAATCTTGCCGTCACGGGCTTTCGAGGCCAAGGAGTTCACCTGAGCGTTGATCTCGGTGAGACCCATCGACTCGACCCCACGCAATACAGGGGTGAGCAGACCACCTTCGACGGATACGGCAATCGCGATGTCAACCCGGTTGAAGTAGCGAAGGGCATCGTCACGCCAAATCACGTTCGCATCGGGAACATCCAACATTGCTTTGGCCACGGCTTTGATTACCCAGTCGTTGACCGAAATCTTGACGCCGGTGGCCTCATTCATTTCGGTGCGCGCAGCCAACAATTTCTCGACACGACAGTCAGCACTCACATAGAAGTGGGGAACGGTCGTCTTCGATTCCGTGAGCCTCCGCGCAATTGCCTTTCGCATACCGGAGTGAGGCCGGTCGGTGTATTCGGCGTCGCCCGACACCATTGCCCCAGCGGGAACCGCAGGAGCAGCTGTCGCGGCCGGTGCAGCGGGAGCAGACGGAGCCTGAGCTGCAGTGCCCGAAGCCCCAGTGCCCGTAGCGGCCACCGCGTCGAGGTCTTTTTTCACAATGCGCCCACCAGGGCCGGTCCCGGTCACCTGGGTGAGGTCAATTCCTGCTTCCCGGGCGCGCTTTCGCACCAGCGGGCTCGCATAAATGCGACCCCCGGCTACCGGCGGAACGGGTCCGCTTTGTACGGGGGACGGCTCTGCTGGCGAGCTAGCGGGTGCCTCTTGGGGAGCTGCTGGGGGTGCTTCCGCTGCTTCGTCTGCCGGTGCGGCCGCAGAGGCTTCACCGCCGCCACCGGCTTGACCGATGCCTGCGGCAGCGAGAGCGGCATCAATATCATCTTCGGTGTCACCGGGTGCGGCGAAGACGGCAATGGGTGCGCCGACCTCGACGGTATCTCCCGGGCCGACCAGAACGCGTGCCAGCCGACCTTGTTCTTCAGCCTGGTAGTCGACGTTGGCCTTTTCGGTTTCGATTTCCGCCAGGGTGTCCCCGACAGAAACTTCGCTACCTTCTTGCATCATCCACTGGGACAACACGGCTTCGACCGCGCCAGCTAATACTTCTGGCATTCGAATGACGATGGCCATTAGCGCCCACCTCCCGCATTGATTCGCACCTGCTGGAGTCCGGCGGCGACTTCGTCGACGCCGGCGATTGCCGCGGTCTCGAGCAGTTTGGAAATGCTGGGGGATGCCTCTTGCCCACTGACGCGGGTGATGGGCTGGTCGAGGTGGTCAAAGAAGCGACGCTGAATTTCATCAGCCAACCAGCCGCCGTAGGAAGTGCCCCTGGCGCCCTGCTCGACAATCATCACCGCGTTGGTCTTCGCAATGCTCTTCTCAATGGTGGTCCAGTCGATACTGGCCTGGTCCAAGAAGCGCAGGTCAATGATTTCTGAATCGACACCGGTGTGTTCGGTGGCGGTGACAGCTTTCTGCACCATGGAGAGGTAGCTCAATACGGTGACCTCAGAGCCTTCGCGCACCACGCGCGCGGTCCCAAAGGGGATCTGGTAATCCAAGTCGCCCGCGGGAATGGTGCCCTTTTCGTTGTAGAGCTCGACGTGTTCGATCATCAACACCGGGTCTTCACACGCTAAGGCTGCGTTCATCATTCCCACGTAGTCGTGGGGGTTTGATGCGGCCATGATGCGCCAACCCGGTGCAGTCGCAAAAATTCCTGCGGGATCCATGGAGTGCTGGGATCCGTACCCGGTACCCATGGCCACCTTTGTGCGAAGCACGAGAGGAACGGGAGATTCGCCACCAAACATGTGACGGGCTTTACCGATCTGGTTGAACACTTGGTCCGCTGCGACCCACAAAAAGTCGGGGTACATAAATTCGACCACGGGGCGGAAGCGACCATCAAGGGCCATTCCTCCTCCGAGTCCCACAAAAGCGTTCTCACTAATGGGGGTACCTAAGATTCGGCCGGGGTACTTTTCGGTCAAACCTTTCGTCGCACCGTTGGTGCCGCCTTTGAGGCGGTGGACGTCTTCACCGAGGACAACAATGCGGTCATCGAGGCCCATCCGGCGGTCCATTACCGCAGCGACAGCGTCGACAAAACGGACCTCTTCGGTCTCGCCCGCCTGGCCTGCTTCACGAGTTGCTGCACCAGCCAGTTCGCTGAGGTCACCGCGAACACCGACATTGACAAAGTCAGCGCTTGGCCACAGGTCGGGTTTGATGCGACGCACTCCGGCTTTGCCGTCGGGGTCTTGTTCGACTAGTTCACCGGCCGCGAGCGACATCGCGCTTTGAGCGTGAGCTCGCAACTGGTCGACTTCGTCTTGGGTGATCAGGCCTCGGCTGATCATTTCGCTGGCGACCCGGGTGAGCGGGTCACGCTCACGCCATGAGGCTTCTTCTTCTTTACTGCGGTAGCCAAACGCCGATCCGGGGAAGGCGCCGTTTTGGTGGAAGAAACGGTAGACCTCAGCTTCGACGACCACGGGGCCCTTACCGGAGCGAGCAATTTCCGCTGCTTTGAGCATGGTGAGGTGCACAGCAAGTGGGTCCATGCCATCAACTCGAAGGGATGTGATGCCAAAGCCGACACCGCGACCAGACAGGCGGGGCTCTCCGGTGGCTTCTTCCACAGTGGTGGACACGGCGTAAAGGTTGTTCTCAATGAAGAACACGAGCGGGATGTCCCAGGCGGAGGTGAGGTTCATGCTCTCGAGGACGGAACCAATGTTCACTGCACCGTCACCGAAGTATGTGACGGTGAGGTCATCGGTTCCGGCGTGCTTTTGAGCCCACGCGTTTCCCGCGGCGAGCGGGACACCACCACCGACGATGGCGTTGGTTCCCAGTGCACCGGCTTCATGCCACTGGAGGTGCATCGAGCCGCCTCGCCCTTTACAGAAGCCTTGGGCGAGGCCCAGGATTTCGGCGAGTGTTTTTTGCAGCACGGTTTGAATCTCTGGGGTGACCGGGGAGTTCTTGTCGAAGCCTTGCGGGGCGACATAACCGAGGGCTTTGGCGAGGAACTGGTGGTGGCCGCGGTGTGAACCGTTGATGGCGTCCGAGGCGCGCAGTCCGACGACGGAGCCTACGGCGCCACCTTCTTGTCCCACGGAGGAGTGGGCGGGGCCGTGGACGAGTCCTTCACCGGCGAGTTCGAGGACCGTTTCTTCGAATGCTCGAATGAGGTGTAGTTGCACGAGCATCGAGTGCAAGAGTGTGGGGTCCGCGCTATCCCAGTCGGATTTTTCGGAACTGATTTCCACCCAGGGTTCGAGCGGGTGGAGCTTCTTTTCTTTCGCCACAGTGGCCTTCTTCCGTGTCCAGCACGCGGGCTCGCCGCGTAGGTCCCTTCGTTGGGGTCGGTGCCACGGTACACGAGATAGTATCCAATGTCACCCTTTTTTCGAGAAATAGGGTGGCGTTACGCCACTAATGACGGCATACTGGATGCAATCACCGTGACATGAGGGAGTGTCTGATGCCGTTACCGGGAATGCGGGGGACCGACCACATTGGTTTCACGGTGCCTGACCTGGATCAAGCAGAACGCTTCTTTGTCGACATCATCGGTTGTCAGCGCGTATATGCCTTGGGTCCCTTTGAGCGCGACGACAATTGGATGAACGACCAACTCAACGTTCACCCGCGCTCGGTCATTCGAGAGAACCGTCATTTCCGTTGCGGTTTTGGCACCAACTTCGAAATCTTTGAATGGGTCACCCCGGAACCTCCTGCCCCACAGCCTAAAAATTCGGACATTGGTGGACACCACCTCGCCTTTTACGTCGACGACTTGGACGAAGCCATTGACTTTCTCGAAAGTCACGACGTTGAGGTGCTGGGCGAACCAGTAGCCAGTAAACAAAGCGCAACCGGGCAGCGCTGGATCTATTTCCTCACCCCGTGGGGCATGCAGTGCGAATTGGTCAGCTACCCCAACGGCAAAGCCTATGAAGCGGACAGTGACGTGATCATGTGGAACCCGACGAAACCGGCAGAGTAGACACATGAGTGACACCACCCCGGCAATACGCGATGGCTCAGCGAGCCAACGCATTGCCGAGGCTGTGCGCGAAGCGATTCTCTCTGGTGAGTATCAACCCGGTGAGCGCATTGTTCAAGAAGACCTCTCTGAGCGCTACGGCGGTTCCCGAATTCCTGTGCGTGAAGCGCTTCGTCAACTAGAAACCGAAGGCCTGGTACGCCTGGTGGCCAACACGGGTGCGTGGGTACAAAGCCTCACCCTCGCCCAATGCTCCGAGGTGTACCAAACTCGCGAGCGGATTGAACCACTGCTGCTGCGCCACTCAGCCGAATACCTCACCGATGAGGTCATCAGTGAACTCGATGACCTGGCCCAAAAAATGGAAAACAGCTCGGACCTCGAAGAGTTTCTTGCCCTCGATCGGGCCTTTCACTTCGCCACCTATCGCGCGGAGGGAACCTACGTGCTGCGCGAGTTGGTGCACCGTTTATGGAACACCACACAGCCCTACCGCCGTGCTTACACTGGACTGGTCGACACAGAGCACATGCGGATTTTTCACGACGACCACCACATGTTGGTCAGTGCCCTGCGCGACGGTGACCTCGAGCTCGCCGAACAGGTTGTGGGAATCCACATCCGTCGTACCCGAGTGAACCTTGAGCGCCACCCCGAAATTTTTCCCGAACCAGACCCCAACACAGGATGAGAGTAAGAACATGGCAATAGCTGTCGTCAACCCCGCCACCGGCGAAACCGTTGAAACCTTTAGTGAACACAGTGCGGACGAAATCGAAGCCCGCGTGGTGAAAGCAGAAGCGGCCTACCAGGCGCTGAAAGCCACCGACTACGCCCAGCGTGCGGTGTGGATGAAAAAAGCGGCCGACATTCTGGAAGAAGAAGTCGACGAGCTGGCCAAAATGCTCACCATCGAAATGGGCAAGCCCATCGCCCAGTCCGTCGGTGAAGTGCTCAAATGCGCCAAAAACGCTCGTTTCTACGCGGATAACGCAGAAAAATTCCTCGCCGATGAGCCCCTCGAAGACCCCAGCATTGTGGGCGCTTCGAAGGCGTACCTGCACTACCAACCACTCGGTGTTGTCCTCGCGGTCATGCCCTGGAACTACCCGCTGTGGCAGGTGGTGCGATTTGCAGCACCCGCACTGATGGCCGGAAACACGGGACTGTTGAAGCACGCCTCCAACGTGCCCCACTCGGCGCTGTACCTGGATTCACTGTTTACTCGTGCGGGTTTCCCCGACGGATCCTTCACCACCATTCTCGCCGGATCCGCTCCAGTAGCGGGCCTCATTGAAGATCGTCGAATCAAAGCCGTCACACTGACCGGTTCAGAGCCCGCCGGTCGTGCCGTAGCCGGGCAAGCGGGAGCACACATCAAGCCTGCCGTGATGGAGCTTGGTGGTTCAGACGCGTTTATCGTGATGCCCTCGGCGGACATCGAACAGGCCTCCACCGTGGCCGTCACGGCGAGGATTAACAACAACGGTCAGTCCTGTATTGCCGGAAAGCGTTTCGTCGTCCACGCCGACGTCTACGACGAATTCATGGACAAGTTCGTGGCCAAAATGTCCGCATTGGTTGTCGGTGACCCCATGGATGAGGCCACCCAGGTCGGCCCACTGGCCACCGAGCGCGGCCGCGATGAAATCGCGGAATTGGTTGATGACGCTCGCGAAAAGGGCGCCACGATCCGCACCGGAGGTAAAGCACCAGAAGGAGCTGGTTGGTTCTACGAACCCACCATTGTGGATGGCTTGGAGCCTGGCATGCGCCTGGTCATGGAGGAAGCCTTCGGGCCGGTGGCCAGCGTCTACAAAGTGTTCTCGCGTGAAGAGGCAGCTGACGTGGCCAACCAGACCACCTTTGGTCTGTCCTCAGCGCTGTGGACGGGCGATGCGAGTGATGAAGAGTACTTCATCAAGAACATCGAAGCCGGAGCAGTGTTCGTCAACGGGATGACCATTTCCTACCCAGAGCTGCCTTTTGGTGGTGTGAAAGATTCCGGCTTCGGTCGTGAATTGGGCGCCCCCGGAATCCGGGAGTTCTGCAACTTCAAGACCATCTGGAAGAGCTAGCCATGGCACGTATTGGATTCTTGGGACTCGGTTCAATGGGTCAGGCCATGGCCACCCGCCTAGTCGATGCCGGACACGAGGTTGTTGTCTGGAATCGCTCGGAGGAACCCCGCTTAAAGATGGAGCAGTCAGGGGCCACCGCAGTGGATCACCCTGCCAAAGCCCTCGCAGTGGACGTTTCGGTATCAATGCTCGCGAACGACCAGGCTGCCGATGCGGTGTTGTCGGAAGACAACCTGCCTAGCCATCGCATCGTGCACGCCAATATGGCCTCGGTGAGCCCCGATATGGGCCACACACTGGCTGAGCGCTTCTTGTCATTGGGCCACGGTTATGTGGCCTCACCGGTACTTGGTCGACCCAATGTCGCCGCAGCCGGGGGCTTAAACATCCTGGCCGGTGGTCAAGTGGCAGATATTGACGCCCTCCAACCGTTTTACGACGTGATGGGGGCGCGCACGTGGCCGATGGGTGAGGACCCCCGCACGGCGAACCTCGTGAAAATCGCCGTCAACTACAACATCATTCACGCTATTCAAGCGATTGCTGAATCGGTGGCACTGACCACGTCGGCAGGGGTGAAGCCGGCAGACTTTGTCGACCTGCTCACGAACACCCTTTTCGGGGGAGTGGTCTACACCGGTTATGGAAACCTCGTCGCTGAACGGGAATACCTGCCACAGGCTTTCTCGTTGGAGCTTGGATTGAAAGACCTCGGATTGGCAGAGTCGGCCGCAACGGCGGCAGGCATCACCTTGCCCACCAGTTCTTCCTTGCGAGCAGTGTTCGATAAAGCACTCCAACAGCCCGATTTGGCGGATAAAGACTGGTCGGCGCTGGCGGAAATTACGTTCAGCCAGCTAGGCGAATCGCGGGATAGCAATTAGCCGCGTTTTGGCGGATGTCAGAAAGTAGGGAGACACGATGAGGGTCGCTTTTTGTGGCGCAGGGGCGGTCGGCGCATCGCTTAGTGCCGACATGATCAATGCCGGTATCGACGTCACCGTGATTGATCCTTGGGCCCCCCACGTTGACGCGATTCGCGAATCGGGTTTGACCGTGAACATGCCTACCGGCACCGAACACACACCCTTTCATCCGCTTCACCTCTATGACGTGCCCACACTGCGGGGCACGTTCGACATTGTCTTTACCGGGGTGAAGTCTTACGACACCCGGTGGGTGGCCGAGCTGATGAAACCGTTGATGGGGCCCGATTCGGTGTTTGTCGGAACCCAAAACGGGATGACCATTGACGAAGTGTCCGAGATTCTGGGACCCGAGCGGACGGTGGGCTGTGTGGTGGGAATTGCGGCCAACATGCCGAGGCCTGGTCTGATTAACCGGGAAGTCACCCGTGAGGGCACCTGGTTGGCCGTGGGTTCCCTGGAGGGGCCCGTGACCGACCGGGTGCGACAGGTGCACGAGTTGCTCTCTCACGGTGCTCAGGTGCAAATCACCGAAGACATTCGCTCTGCTAAGTGGATGAAGCTGCTGGCCAATATTCCCGAAATGTTGCCCTCAGGGATTCTGGGGGCACCCTTGGTGGAGGCGGCCGAAAACCCCATTATTCGACAGGCCATGGATCAGGCTTCCATCGAGGCCTATCGCCTTGCCAAAGCTCTTGGCGTCACCTTTATGCCCTCGCTGGGCATTGCGGCAGACGAGATGCCAGACTCCGAGCAGTACGCACTGGACCTCCTGGATGCCGTTCTGGCTCGTTTCTCGAAACCCACCACACGGGTTGCTGTCCTTCAAGACTGGGACAAAGGCCGCCGGGCCGAGCTGGACGCCTTTTGTGGCTATGTGGTGAAAAAGGGCAAAGAAATTGGGATGCCCACGCCAGTAAACGAGGCAATACTGCACCTCGCGCTGCAAATTGAATCAGGCGAGCTCATCCCCTCCTGGGACAATCAGGATCTTCTGGTCGCCGCCGGTCAAGCCGGCAAGTAGCACACCCCGTAATCGCCACTTGTAGACCGAACAAGAGTGCCCTCCCCGTTGACGGGGAGGGCACTCTGTCGTTTTGGGCGCCCACTGTCGGGCCCGCAGTCGCTTAGTAGGGGTTGGCGACGAAGAGTTCTTGTGCGGGGAATCGTGTGAGGACTTGGGCTCCGTTTTTGGTGACGACGACTTCTTCTTCGATGCGTGCTGCGGAGATGCCGTCGGGGGCGGGGCAGTACGTTTCGAGGGCGAAGACCATGCCTTCTTGGATTTCGACTGGGTTGGACATCGAGTTCAGTCGGGAGATGATGGGGCGTTCGTGGAGGCCCAGTCCTAGTCCGTGTCCGAATTGGAGTCCGAAGGCTTCCATTTCGTTGGCGAAGCCGAATTCGGTGGCTTTGGGCCAGAGTGCGGCGACTTCGTCGGTTCCGACTCCGGGGGCGACTTTCGCAATCGCGGCGTCCATCCATTCGCGGGCCTTGGTGTAGGCGTCGTGTTGGAAGTGGTTGGAGCTTCCGACGCTGAAGGTGCGGTAGTAGCAGGTGCGGTATCCGTTGAAGGAGTGGATGATGTCGAAGAACGCTTGATCACCGGGTCGGATGATTTTGTCGGTGAAGTTGTGGGGGTGTGGGTTGCAGCGTTCACCAGAGACTGAGTTGATGGCTTCTACTTGGTCGGAGCCTAGTTCGTAGAGGCGTTTCGCGGCGAGGGCGACGATTTCGTTTTCGCGGATGCCGGGTTTGAGCACGTCGACAATGTTTTGGTAGACACCATCGACCATGGCCGCTGCTTGGGAGAGCAGCATGATTTCGTCGGCGTTTTTGATGGAGCGGGCGCCGAGCATGTCTTGTTGGATGTCTCGAACGTCGAGGCCTTGTGCTTGCATTTCGAAGAGGAATGCGGGTTCAATAATGTCGACACCGATGGGGTCGTTGACGACTCCGGCGTCGGTGAGCATGTTTTTGATGTGGGTGACGGCTTCTTTCATGAGGCCCACTTCGGGGTGGATTGCGCCTCGAAGTCCGAGCATGCCCGCGTGGGAGTGGCCTTCGTGGAGCCAGGGGGCGAATAGTCGGTGGTGTTTCGCGGCGGAGCCGAAGTCCCAAATGTGGGGTTTGCCATCGGGCATGAGTAGTGCGTAGCGCGACATTTTGTCGCCGAGCGCGCCACCGATCCAGGTTTGGGTGACGTAGCGGATGTTGTAGAAGTCGAACAGGAGGAACGCGCCGCATTCGGATTGGTTGAGGGCGTCCATGGCGCGGTTGAGTCGGTAATCACGCAAACGGTGGAAGTCCACTCGTGCTTCGAAATCGACTGCCATGGTGCCGTGCGCGGGGATTTGGCGGTTGGCGAAGTCCAGTGCGGGAATCAGGGGTGCTGGAGCGGCTTCACGTGAAGCGTTGGTCTCAACAGCAACAGCCTGAGCAGTGGGAAGAGTGTCAGTCATGACTGGGTTTCCTTTGCGTGTTCGGTCAACTTAATCAACGTAGGGAGCCCCAGCCAGCCACTGCTCCATCATCTCGCGACGGCCACTGTCCACGATCTCGATCATGGTCCCGTGCATGTCATGGGGTTCGAAATAGGCGACGATAATTTTGCCTTCTGGGGTGTACTGGGCAGCAACAAGCTCGACACCTTGGCTTTCGAGGGTCTTTACTCGTGCTTCGCAATCGGCTTCCCACACGCCCACATGGTGGATACCTTCGCCTCGTGCCGGGTTAAACAGTCCGTCACCTTGTGCTTCAACCAGTTCGATGTAGGGGCCTTGGGCTTGCTTTGAATAGGTAAGGCGAGCTTCGAGCATCCGCTCTTCTCGTCCTTTCTCCCAAAACCGGGCAGTGGAGAGGACGGGCTCGAGAAACTCGACGCCGAGGACTTCGCTGTACTTTGCAATCGCTTTGTCGATGTCGTGGACGAGAATCGCGATGTGGAAGTAGGGTCCGGACATTTCTTTTCTCCTTTCACGTGCCCGAATGGGTTTGGCTTCTAAGCCCCCCCGGTTTGTGGAACGTATTTTTCGACGAGCCGGTCAATCGTGACGGCAAATATCAGCAGCAAACCGGTGACCATCCACTGAATTTCGCTCGTCACACCCATCAGGTTCAATCCATTGGTCACGACACCAATCACTAGTGCACCGAGCAAAGCGGAGGAGGCTCGTCCACGGCCTCCAAAAAGGCTCACACCACCGATGACTGTGGCCGCAATTGCGTTCAATAGCAGCGCCCCTCCACCTATTCCGCCTCCGGAAGAGACCGAGACGCCGAGGATACGGGAGGCGGCGATGATGCCGGCCACCGCTGACAGCGTTCCCGCGAGCGCGAATGCTGTGATTTTGATCCGTGTGACGTTGATGCCCGATCTGCGCGCAGCTTCTGCGTTGCCACCGACTGCGTAAATGTGCAGTCCGAACCGGGTCTCGGTGAGGACAAATGTGGCGAGACCAAGCAGAGATACGAAAATGATGACGGGGACAGGTACGCCGCGGTTCGCGTTAAGCGCAAGAACGAGAGCTCCGCCGGCAACGACGGCAATACCCACTGGAATGAGCACCTTTCGACCTAACGAAACCTCGAGACCTGCCCGGCGGAAGTTGAGGTAGCGGGTGAAGTACAACCAACTAATCAGAACGAGTCCGATTACCAGGACCAACCAGGACCATGCGCCGGTGACGAATTCCCCCGCGATGCTTTCGACGCCGGTGCCGAGCAGGTTGATACTTCCTGATGTCGGAAGAATCCATAGCTGGACACCGTTTAGGAATAGTCCCATTCCCAAAGTCACGACAAAAGAGGGGACGCCAAACGCGGTTACCCACCAGCCAGTGAGAGTGCCGACTGCGCCTCCACCGAGAATCGCCAGGACGATTCCGAGCCATGGCGTGAACCCGGCGTTCACAATGAGATCGGCCATCAAGACAGAACTCACACCGCTAATGGCCGCTACGGAAAGATCAATTTCGCCTTGCAACAGAATAAAGACCAGTCCAAGCGAGATAGTCCCAATAACGACCGTCTGAACCAACACGTTGGAAAGGTTCGTCGTAGAAAGGAATACTTCGCTCTGGAAGGAGAAGAAAATCACGAGCCCAATTAGGCCCATCAGCACGGGAAGGGCGCGGAATTCGACCGCAAGGGCCCGCACCCAGTTGCGCTTTGCTGGGCCCCCGGTGGCTGCACCTGTGTCGCTCATTCTGTTCTGCTTTCTGTGTTCTAGACCGAAAGGTTGACTGACTCGTTTCCGCCAACCATTGCGTTGACGACTTTCTCGCCTGTGACTTTCTTCGAATCAAATTCGGCCGCTACGGTACCCAGCCTGAGAACCACGATTCGGTCAGTAACGTCAAGGACGAATTTGTGGATGTCGTGCGAGACGACCAAGACAGCAAGCCCTTCGTCGGCAAGCTGGCGAATGAGCGTGCCGACGCCCGCGGCCGCAGAGTGGCTCAGGGCCGCGGTGGGTTCGTCAAAGAAGACCACTTTGGGCTTCCACAACAAAGAACGGGCAATAGCAATGTTTTGGCGCTGGCCACCAGACATTGCTCCGACGTTGCGGTTGAGAGCCAGGTTGTCCAGCCGCAGTCGCTTCAAGACTTCCCGAGAGCGCTTTTCCGCATCGCCTCGTTTCAGCCTAAATCCGCTCAGGAAACCCCCCGTGATTTCTCTTCCCAGGAAGAGATTTTGGACCGCGTCCAAGTTGTCGCAGAGCGCGAGGTCTTGGTGGACGGTCTGAATTCCGAGCTCGTTGGCGACATTGGGGTCTTTGATGTCCACGTCGCGTCCTTCAAACCGGAAGGTGCCCGAATCGGGACGATTGATGCCCGACATCGCCTTGATCAGTGTCGACTTCCCTGCGCCGTTATCGCCGACGAGTCCGACTACCTCTCCGGCGTACAGTGACAGGTCGACGCCTCTCAAGACGTTGACTGCCGAGAAAGATTTGTGGACCTGGTGGACCTCCATTACTGGAGGCCCACCAGGGTTTACCGCATTAGCTGGTGCCATTAGCCGAGGTTTTCCTCGCAAATTGGCACGTCCTCGGCGCCTTCACATGCCTGTTCCCAGGTGTAGAGGCCGCCGTCGATGACGTCAGACACGTTGTCGATGGTGACGTTATTCACCGGCAGGTAAATCGCTGGCACCATCATGTAATCGTTGTCGATTTCGCCGTTCACCATTTCTGCAGGGATCCCGTTACCCTCAAGGATTGAGGCGGTTGCCACAGCAGCCTGATCGGCCATCACGGACAGATCCTTAAAGATCGTGTTGTCCTGGTAGCCCTTCACGATGAATTGGATCGCGCTGAGGTTGGCGTCCTGCCCACCGGTCACAACGACCTGGCCCTCAAGACCTTGGGTGGTGAGCGCGGCCACAGAACCTCCGGCGAGACCGTCGTTCATGCTGACGATCACATCAAGGTCATTTGCATTCTGAGCCAAGCAGTCCTCAATGAATGCCTGTCCTGCCACTGGATCCCAGTTTGCGATGTTTTGCTCACACACGACCTCAATCTTTCCACTGTCAATCAGTGGCTGAAGGAACTCGTCTTGGCCTTTCTGGTACATGTTGGTTCCGTACTCACCAGGATTTCCCTTGATGCGCGCAACCTTCAGTCCATCGCCTTCGATTCCTTCGATGACCTCTGCGGCGCGCTCACCTTGAGCGCGACCCACGGCCAGCGCGTCGAACAGTACGTGTGCCTCAGCTTTACCACCAACAGCATCGTGTTCGTAGAGCAGCACGGGAACCCCGGCGTCCTCTGCGACAGCCAAAGCACCGGCAGCGAGGTTTGCATCTGCCGACACGTAGACGATGACGTCAGCACCTTGTGCAACTGCGTCTTCCATCTGGCCCTGCTGCTTGGTTGCGTCACCTTCGGCGTTGAGCGTTGTCACCTCAGCGTCGGGGGCGTACTGTGCGAGTGCGTCAATGAACAGGGGGGCGTCCCGCTCTTCAAAGCGCACTGTAGTGGTGTTGGGAAGCATCATGAAAACCTGCTGCGCCCCGTCACCTCCGGCCGATTCACTTGAGGTTTCTCCCTCAGCAGAGGTGTCAACCTCTCCTTCGCCAGTCGTAGCGCCTGCGCTACATCCGGCGAGGCCGGTCAGAAGAGCAACTCCCGCGAGCGCGGGAACGAGCCTCTTCGCTCCTAGCATCTCTTCATCTCCTTCTCTCTCGTGTGGTGGGGATACCTTCCCCTTCCCCTTGGTGGGGTCTATTGCTTCTTATGAAGCAGCCTCATTTCCGATTTGCGAACCGAGTCGATTCGAGGATCAAAAAGCGTTTTGATGCGCTTCGCCCTTTTCTCGATCATCGGCAGTAGCCCGTCGGACATCACTAAATCGAGGGGGAGGACTTCAGGCGCAATGTCCGCCCATGCTCCTCCGCTGGCTAACATTTCGAGCGCTCGTGGGAAGTCCTGCTTCGCAACGTGCCCGTTGGTGCCAATCACTTCGTGTTCGATCAGACTGAGCCGGCGGAAGTCGAGAACAGAGGGGCCTCCCTGGATCCCCACCATGACAAGCCGGCCACCTGGCTCTAACCATTCGAATGCGGCCTCGAGGCCTTGTTGGGTGCCCGACACCTCGAAGATCACTGTCGGTCGGATACCCCACTCTTTTTTCACTGCGGCAACGTCGAGGTCGCTTGTGAGCTGAGCAGTAAATGACGCTCCATTTTTCTCTGCGATGTTAAGGCGCTCCGAACTTAAGTCCACCACGCCAATCGTGTCCGTCATTGTTGCTGCAGCATGGACGAGGAAGGCACCAATTCCCCCAGCGCCCAAAATGACCACTTCATCCTGATTGGTCAGGCGGGCTCTTGTTGCAGCGTGGACAGCGATTGACATGGGCTGGGAGATTCCGGCCAAATCCTCAGATAGGCCGTAGGAATCAGCGGAAAAACAGATGTCCGCAGGGGAAGTGACAAACTCGGCCAGGCCACCATTGCGTTGCAGGCCAATCGTCCAGTACTTCTCGCAGAGGCTCGTCCGGCCCCGCTGGCACTGAATGCATTGGCCACACGACACCCCCGCCCCTGTTACGACGAGCTCACCTTCGCTAAAGCCCTTCACGTTCTTGCCGGCGGCAACGACTCTTCCGGCAATCTCGTGACCCATGATCATCGGCCCACTGTGCTGGCTCACTGGATGCGGGGAGTTGATGGGAAACATGTGCGGACCGGAATGCACTTCATGTGCGTCCGTTCCACAGATCCCCACGGCGCAGACCTGGAGAAGGATGTCATCTGGGCCGGGAGACGGCACGGGTACTGTCTCAACCCGAACGTCGTGCGCGCCGTAATAGACAGCTGCCTTCATCAGATTTTCCACTTAGCCCAGTCCCTCCGGCTTCGTTGACGCGGGGATGTTTTTACTTGCTTTGGAAGCTTGCAAAATTTTGCAAACGTTTGTTAGACATAGTTTCTAGTGGAGTGTGCAAAGGTTTGTCAAGCCCACGTAGAATTTCGCACGAACCGTTTAGCTGAAATGGCGCACGGCAACTCAAGGAAGAGAAGCGACATGGCAGGAACCAATGGGAAGCCCACCCTTATTCAGGTGGCCGAGCGTGCTGGCGTTCACTTTGCCACCGCCTCGCGGGCTCTAGACCCGGCGAAGTCCCACGTTGTGAGC
>CBFHPU010000022.1:0-21017 GCA_965657845.1 Pontimonas sp. | reverse complement strand
TGGGCGGCAAGACTCAGCGCTCGGGCCATGGCCTCGAGCGTGTTCTGGTCTTGTGCTGTGTTGTTCATCTCATCCGGGTTGTGTCGAGCCCCGGGGTGAATAACACTAAATGGGCCCTGCGCATTCCCGCGCGGGTACCCGTTGTTGCTCCTCCCATCCGGACTTTCACCGTCGGTTTCGGAATTTCACCGAATCAACCGCCTGGCACAAGGCCAGTCGGGTCGCGGACTATCACCGCCGGCTCGGACTTTCACCGACCCCGGAGCATTGTTCAATTTGTTTCGAGTATAGGCCGGGCTCCCGGTAAGAGCCTTGGTCTTTACTGTTTATTGGCCACACCTTGGCAGATCACCGCCCACACGACCGTCGGTTACCCTCTGGGTCTCCTGTTGGGTGGTCTGGTTACTTGCGCCCCATACCGCGGTAGCGCCACCCGGCTGCTTTCCAGGTCTCACGCTCCAGACAATTTCGCCCATCGACGACGAGGGACGCGCTTGCTGTGTGGGGGTCAAATTCGCGGAACGTTTTCCACTCTGTGGCCACCACTAGCGCATCGGAGCCTTCTAATGCGTTCTGCGCTGAATCAACCAGGGTGATGTGGTCGGCCAGCCCGGACTGCTCCAGCCGGGCTTTGGCGGGACCCATCGCCTCTGGGTCGTAAGCACGCACGTGCGCTCCGGCCCGGGCGAGATTTTCGGCAATGTCTAATGCGGGGGAGTCTCGAATGTCATCAGAGTCTGGTTTGAACGCCAACCCCCACAAGGCAATGGTGACCTGGGACAGGTCACCCAATTCTTCTGAGAGGACATCGAGGACTCGGGTGCGCCGGCGCATGTTGATGTCGTCGACATCGCCTAGGAAGGCCACGGCGTTTCCGACACCCAACTCATTGGCTCGTTGGACAAACCCGCGGATATCTTTGGGCAAACAGCCACCGCCGAAGCCGATACCGGCGTTGAGAAATTTGCGCCCAATGCGCGAATCGTGGCCAATGGCATCGGCCAACATGGTCACGTCCGCACCGACCTGATCGGAAATTTCCGCCATCGCGTTAATGAACGAAATTTTTGTGGCCAAAAACGAGTTCGCGGCGACTTTCACCAGCTCAGCGGTCGCAAAGTCCATCACTAGCCGCGGGGTGTCCCGCTCAATCAGTGGTCGATACACCGAATCGAGAACCTCAACTAAGTCCTCATCGCCTTCGTTGATGCCATAGACCAGGCGGTCGGGAGCGAGAGTGTCTTGAACGGCGAAGCCTTCACGCAGGAACTCTGGGTTCCACATCAGCTTCGCCCCGGTGGGTTCGATCATCGCGCGAAGCCGCTCCGCGGTTCCCACCGGTACGGTGGATTTTCCCACCACGACAGAGCCCTCTGAGAGGTAAGGCAAGAGTGCTTCGGTGGCTTGGTTCACGTAAGTCATATCGGCAGCCCCGGAGGGTGACTGCGGTGTTCCGACTGTCAGAAAGTGCACCTGAGCGTCGGCCAGGTCAGCCATATCGGTCGAAAAGTGTAAGCCTGCGGCATTTTTGGCTAAGAGCTCATCGAAGCCCGGTTCGAAAAAGGGTGCCTCGGCGCGGTTCAAGCGCTCCACCTTGTGAGGGTCAACGTCAATGCCAACCACTTCGTGGCCGATTTCGGCCATTCCCGCCGCGTGAACGGCACCCAAATATCCACACCCAATGACAGAAATCTTCACCCGGTAAGCCTAATCAGTTCAGGGACGGTTGGTGGGCGCTAGAAACCCCACCGCGTCATACACCCGCTGGAGTGTCGCTGTGGCGACCTCGTTGGCCCGGGTGGCCCCCTGAGCCAACAGTCGATCGAGTTCTGCTGGGTCGGCCAAGAGTTCCTCCGTGCGGGCTTTGATCGGGGCGAAGGCGGCGACTACTGCCTCAGCGACCTGGGTTTTCAAGTCGCCGTAGCCGGAGCCGGCAAAATGCGCTTCTGCTTGGGCAATAGTCATCCCCGACGTGATGGAGAACATAGTCAACAGGTTGGATACACCCGGTTTTTCCTCAGGGTCGAAGCGCACCTCAGGCTCAGAGTCGGTCACAGCCGACTTGATCTTTTTGGTGAGTGCTTTTTCGTCATCCAACAACCACACAATTCCTTGGGGTGACTCACCCGATTTGGACATTTTTGAACCCGGGTGTTGCAGGTCGTAAATTTTGGCGGTCTCTTTGAGAATTTTCGCTTCGGGTTGCACCAACGTGTCACCAAAGCGTTGGTTGAAACGCCCCGCTAAGTCCCTGGTCAGTTCAATGTGTTGGCGTTGGTCTTCACCCACCGGGACGACATCCGCGTCGTAAAGCAGGATGTCGGCTGCCTGCAGGATGGGGTAGGTAAACAACCCCACACTGGCGTGGTCGGTTCCCTCTTTGTGGGATTTGTCTTTGAACTGCGTCATCCGACCCGCCTCACCAAATGCGGTGATGGTGTTTAACACCCACGCCAGCTGGGTGTGTGCGGGAACGTGGGATTGCACAAACAGCGTGGACTTTTCTGGGTCAATACCCGCCGCGATGTATTGCGCGGCGGTCCGCCTGGTCTGGTGGGTGAGCGCGGTGGGGTCTTGTGGCACCGTAATGGCGTGCAAGTCCACCACACAGTAGGTGGCGTCGTGGGTGTCTTGCATGTCTTTCCACTGCAGGAGAGCACCTGCCCAGTTGCCAAAGTGCAGAGAATCAGCCGAGGGCTGCATGCCAGAGAAAAGACGGGGTGTAGTCACCCGGAACAGAGTAGTCGACTAGATGTCGTAGTCGGCGACAACGGGCGCATGGTCTGACCAGCGAGTGTCGTAGCTGGGTGCGCGGTCGATCCGGTAGGCCTTCACGGTCTGTGCCAGGGCGGGTGTTGCCAACTGGTAGTCGATGCGCCACCCGGTGTCGTTATCGAAGGCTTTCCCGCGGAAGCTCCACCACGAGTAGGGGCCTTCGACTTCTCCGGAGATTTTTCGACCCACGTCCACAAACCTGCCACCAGTGCCCGTGTTGTAGTCATCGTCGTCTTCGTGGCCTAACCAGCGGTCAAAGTATTCGCGCTCTTCGGGCAAGAACCCAGAGTTTTTGCGGTTACCCTTCCAGTTTTTGATATCCAACCAGCGGTGTCCGACGTTTAGATCGCCGGTGACCAGGGCGTGGGGTTGTGTGCCGAGCTCTTGCATGCGAGTGTGCATGTGGTCGAGAAAGGTGTACTTGGCGTCCTGTTTCGGGGTGCCCGCTTCACCAGAGTGCACGTAGGCACTCACCAGTCGGAGGGTGTTCCCCCCAGGAGTGGCAATGTCGCATTCAATCCAACGCCCCGACGTATCAACCGAATCGGGCCCAAGCGTCGTACTGGTGTTACCCAGAGGAAGTTTTGAGACGATCGCGACCCCTGCGCGACCTTTTTGACTGCAGGCATCGTGGGCGATATGCCAGCCGTCATCAATCAGTTTTTCCAGATCGGCCGTCTCAGCGCGCACTTCCTGCAGGGTGAGAATGTCGGCACCGCTGGTGGCCACCCAGTCGGCCATTCCTTTGCGGTAGGCCGCCCTCACGCCGTTGACGTTAATCGAGGCGATACGAAGCAACGGTTGTTACGCCCCGCCGCGCAAGATGGCCTGCTTCACTTCAGCGATCGCCTTAGTGACCTCGATACCTCGGGGGCAGGCGTCCGTGCAGTTAAAGGTGGTCCGACAGCGCCAGACACCCTCTTTATCGTTCAAGATTTCCAAGCGCACATCGGCTGCTTCGTCACGCGAATCGAAAATAAAACGGTGGGCGTTCACGATGGCGGCTGGGCCAAAGTACTGTCCGTCGGTCCAAAACACCGGGCAACTCGACGTGCACGCCGCGCAGAGGATGCACTTGGTGGTGTCATCAAAACGTGCGCGCTCTTCTGGCGACTGCAGGCGCTCCTTTTCTGGCTTCGAGCTTGCCTGCAGGAAAGGCTGAACCTGACGGTACGACTCGAAGAAGGGCTCCATGTCGACAATGAGGTCTTTTTCCAGCGGCAAGCCTTTAATCGCTTCGATGTAGACCGGCTCCGAGACATCCAAATCTTTAATCAGTGTCTTACAGGCCAGGCGGTTTCGACCGTTGATGCGCATCGCGTCAGATCCGCAAATTCCGTGGGCGCAGCTTCGGCGGAAGGCCAAGGTGCCATCCATGTCCCACTTAATTTTGTGCAAACCGTCGAGGACTTTGTCGGTGGAATACATCTCCACGTCAAAGTCTTGCCAGTACGGCTCAGCGTCCGTTTCGGGGTTAAACCGTCGGACAATGAAGGTGACGGTGAACGATTCAATCTCAGCGGCAGCAGCCGGGGGAGTGGCGGTGTCGATGGCGCCATCAACGGAGGCGTCGAGAATAGTCATTAGTACTTCCTCTCCATGGGCTGGTAGTGCGTAATCACCACGGGTTTCCAATCAATGTCGATGTGGTCATCGACGGTGGAGGACTTGGGGTCCCCCGTGAGGTAAGCCATGGTGTGGACCATGAACTTGTCGTCGTTTCGATCCGGGAAGTCATCGCGCATGTGACCGCCACGGCTTTCTTCACGGTTTTTCGCTGACGCGACCACCACTTCGGAAATATCGAGCAAGAATCCGAGCTCGATGGCTTCCAACAGGTCGGTGTTGTAGCGCTTACCGCGGTCGTGAATACCGATCTTTTGGTAACGATCACGCAGTTCGTGGATGGTCTGACCCACGGAATTCAGTGAGTCTTCGGTGCGGAAAACCTGAGCGTTCTTATCCATTTCTTCTTGCAGCTCTTTACGAATCGGGGCGATCCGCTCCGGTCCATCAGCAGCAAGAGTCTGCGCGATGAGGTTTCGCACTTCGGCGCTGGGGTCTTCGGGAAGCTCTGGCATATCGGCCGAGTTCGCGTATTCCACCGAGTAGCGGCCCGCCCTCTTACCAAACACGTTGATGTCCAACAGGGAGTTGGTTCCTAGGCGGTTGGAGCCGTGAACGGACACACACGCACATTCACCAGCGGCATAGAGTCCGGCAACGACCGTGTCGTTGTCGGAGAGCACTTCGGCTTTGATGTTGGTGGGAATACCACCCATCGCGTAGTGCGCGGTCGGCATGACCGGGACAGGTTCAGTCACCGGGTCAACACCCAAATAGGTGCGGGCAAATTCGGTGATGTCAGGAAGTTTCGACTCCAACACTTCTGCGCCCAGGTGGGTGCAGTCAAGCAACACATAGTCCTTGTTGGGTCCAGCGCCTCGGCCTTCTTGTACTTCTTGAACCATGCAGCGAGCGATGATGTCTCGGGGCGCGAGGTCTTTAATGGTCGGTGCATAGCGCTCCATAAATCGCTCACCGGAAGCGTTTCGCAAAATGGCACCCTCACCGCGGGCACCCTCAGTGAGCAGGATGCCTAAGCCGGCGAGACCTGTCGGGTGGAATTGGAAAAATTCCATGTCTTCCAGCGGAATACCTTTTCGCCAAATGATTCCCACACCGTCACCGGTGAGGGTGTGAGCGTTTGACGTCGTCTTATAAATCTTTCCAAACCCGCCGGTAGCGAAGACCACCGACTTGGCATGGAACACGTGGATGTCGCCCGTGGCCAGTTCGTAGGCCACAACTCCGGCAGCACGCTGAGGCTTCTTGCCACCCTTTTTCGCTTTACGTGAGGTGTCCGGAGCCATGATGAGATCCAGCACGTAAAACTCGTTAAAGAAGTTGATGCCGAGCTTCACACAGTTTTGGTAGAGGGTCTGCAAAATCATGTGACCGGTGCGGTCCGCGGCGTAACACGAGCGGCGCACCGGAGCTTTACCGTGGTCGCGGGTGTGACCACCGAAGCGACGCTGATCAATTTTGCCATCCGGGGTTCGGTTAAACGGCAACCCCATGTTTTCTAGGTCGATAATCGCGTCGATGGCTTCCTTCGCGAGAATTTCGGCAGCATCTTGGTCCACCAAGTAGTCGCCACCTTTGACGGTGTCAAAGGTGTGCCACTCCCAGGAGTCCTCTTCAATGTTGGCCAGCGCAGCAGCCATACCGCCTTGTGCGGCACCGGTGTGGGAGCGGGTGGGGTAGAGCTTGGAAATCACCGCGGTCTTGGCGTGCGGGCCTGCCTCGATGGCGGCGCGCATGCCAGCCCCACCGGCACCGACAATGACGACATCAAATTCGTGGGTGTGGGTGGTAATCCCGTTGTCATCGGTGGTGCTACTCACGGGGTTGTGATCGGTGGTGGTCATGGCTCCTTTTTCCTTGTGCCAGTTTCCTTATGCGAATGTGTTAAAGACAGTGCTGCCGGGCGAATAATCGCCCTTGTTGGTGATTACCCTGCGCATAGTTACTTTGCGCATAGTTACCCTGCGACACCGCAGAACGAGGGTAGAAGCTCAGCGGGCGAACCAGCCGGGCAGGGGTCGAACGCGTAAATGGTGAGTGTTCCCAAGATCAGCAGAGCGACCGTGGAGACCACCAGTGCACCGTGCAGGATCATGCGGGTGCGCTCGCGGGTTGCATAGTCGTTCACGATGGTGCGCATACCGTTGGCGCCGTGAATGAGTGCCAACCACAGCATGGCCGTGTCCCACACGATCCAGAACGGGTTGGTGAGCTTTCCGGCGACAAAAGCAAAGTCGATGGCTTTCACACCGTCACCCACCATGAGGTTCACAAACAGGTGACCAAAAATGAGAACAATGAGGGCGATGCCGGAGACGCGCATGTAAATCCAGCCCCACTTTTCCCAGTTCACGCCACGCTTGTGCGGGCGAACAGGGGCGTTGGGAACTTCAATCGTCACAGTCATGCGATCACCAACCAAACACGTTCATCAGGTGACGGGGAGTAAACGCAATCATGGTCGCGAGCCACAGGCCCAACACCACATAAAACATGGACTTGTGGATTCGGGTTCCGATGTTCCAGAAGTCGACCAAAATGATCCGCAAGCCGTTAAAGGCGTGGAAGACCACTGCACCCACGAGGCCAATCTCGGCGACACCCATAATCGGTGTTTGGTAGGCGCCAATCACCACGTTGTACGCCTCGGGGCTCACCCGAATGAGAGCGGTGTCCAAAATGTGCACCAGTAAGAAGAAATAGAGGCCCACACCGGTAATGCGGTGGAGAACCCAAGACCACATGCCTTCTTTGCCACGGTAAAGCGTCCCACCTGGGATGACCGATCGGCGGGGAGCCGGGGCCACCGGTGATGACGCGGGAGTCGCTGTCGTCGTCACGGAGCTAGCACCTTCCTCGTTGCGCTACCCGCCAGCATAATCCTCCGCAGATAACAACGCTCTCAGTTAGGCGACCTGGGTGACCTTTCCCGGGAGCTTCACAGCACGCGAAGCAGCTTTCTCGGGGGTAAGGACCCGGGGAGGTGTCGCACTGACCTGCCGGTAGTAGCCGACCAGTTCACTACACAAAGAACCCCAATCCCGTCCGAGTACTTTTCTGCGACCCGCTTCGCCCATTCGGGCACGAAGTGCGGCATCACGAACCAGCAATTCGACCGCGGCTCGCATGCCCGCATCGTCACCGGAGCGATAGAGCAACCCGTCACGGCCGTGGTCAATCAAATCCAGGGGGCCGCCAATGGCCGGTGCGATGACGGGAAGGCCAGACGCGTGGGCTTCTTGAAGCGTTTGGCCAAACGTTTCCTCCTCACCAGTGTGAACAAAAAGGTCAAACGCGCCGTAAATCTTGTGCAACTCTTCCCCTCGAAGGGCACCGGTCATCGTGTGGGGCACTCCGCGAAGAGCAGTTTTCACACTGTCAGCTGAGGGACCATCACCGACCACCACAACGTGCACACCCTTTAGGCCTTTAAGCGCTGCCAAGCGCTCCACATTTTTCTCCGGAGCCAAGCGGCCCACGTAGCCGATGACCACCTCCTGCTGTGGGGAAAACGACTCTTTCAGGCGCACAACGTCTGGATCCGATTTATGAGCCGGATGGAACCCCTCCACATCAACGCCCCGCGCCCAATGCGCAATAGCGTCTACCCCGCATTTTTCCAGCTGATCGCGGGATGTCTGAGACGGCACAAGAGTGAGATCAGCCGTGTTGTGGATGCGAGAAACCACCCACCACGCAAAACGCTCCGTCGCGCCCAAAGCATTTCGGTTGGCGTAGCCGGCGACATCGGTTTGGAAAATAGCCACCGACGCAATCCCTAACTTCTTGGCCGCCAATAAGGCTTGGTAACCCAATAAGAAAGGACTCGCGGCGTGGAGAACATCGGGTCGAAACTTGTGCAACAGGGCACTCACCATCGGGTGTGGAAGCCCGACCGGGAATTCTCGGTACGCCACCGAGGGCACCCGGTGGACACTGACCCCTTCGGGAACCTCGTTGTGGACTTCAGCCGTGTCACTGCCGGCAACCTGCGGCGCAATCACCATGACATCGTGACCCTCAGAGCGTAAGTAGTCGCACACCCGAAGCACGCTGTTGGTGACGCCGTTTAATGTCGGAAGAAAACTTTCAGTGACGATCGCGACGCGCATCCAAACCCCCTTGGTTTCCAGCCCCACACAAGCTCCTGAGGGCCCCACTCCGGCGTATGAGCCCCACAGTAGGTAGGCTTTCGAACCAGAGCGGGTTCACTGGGGTAACCACGGGGTAAACACTCGACGAGCCTCTGGTGAACCACAGGACGCAGAAGTCACACAAGGGGAAAACGAGGAGTAGATGGGCGACACGCAGGCAGCCTTGCCCCACTTTCACGCCATCATTCCCGCAGGCGGTGTCGGCTCCAGACTGTGGCCACTCTCTCGAGCAGACCACCCCAAATTTCTGCACGACCTCGCCGGTAACGGCAACACGCTGCTTCGAAACACATGGGATCGGCTAGTGCCCCTTGCTGGTGAAGACCACATTGTGGTGGCCACCGGTGTGTCTCATGCGCCTGCTGTGCGCTCGCAGTTACCCGACCTACAGCCTGACCACCTGGTGAGCGAACCGAGCCCGAAAGAATCTGCAGCCGCCATTGGTTTGGTCGCGGCCATTATTGAGCGGCGAGACCCAGAAGCCATAGTGGGCTCGTTTGCTGCCGACCACGTCATTTCCGACGAGGAGGCGTTTCACCGCGCGGTCAGCGAGGGCTATCACGCGGCCCAGGCCAACTGGGTAGTGACCATCGGCATTCGCCCCAGTGAGGCCTCCAGTGCGTTTGGTTACATTCACGCCTCCACCCCGGAAACTATTGACGGAGCGCCATCGGCATTGCGGGTGAGCAGTTTTGTCGAAAAGCCCGACTTCGCCACCGCCACCGAATACGTCGCCTCTGGCGACTACCTCTGGAATGCAGGGATGTTTATTGCCAAAGCGTCTGTCTTGCTGGGGCGCATGGCGGAAGAGAAACCTGAACTCGTCGCAGCGCTTCGCGAAATGGCTGCCGCGTGGGATAGCCCAGAGCGTGACCGGGTGACCGACAGGTTGTGGCCAGAGTTAGAAAAAATCGCCATCGACTACGCCGTGGCCGAGCCGACCGCGGCGGCTGGAGGAATGGTCGTCATTCCCGGTGACTTTGGTTGGGACGATGTCGGCGACTTTGCAGCGCTTGCTCGTATGCACTCCAAAGGCCCCGGCGATCTGGCCATCCTGGGTGATAACACCATGGTGCTCTCGGATAGTGCCACCGGAATTGTGGTCAGCCAATCCAGCAGGCTCGTGACCGTGGTGGGCCTTGACGACATTGTCGTGGTCGACACTCCTGATGCGCTGCTGGTGACGTCGAAAGAACACGCTCAACGCGTGCGAGCATTAGTGGACATGTTGAACCAGCAAGATCGTGGAGGAGTGCTGTGAGTGACGCACTGCGAGTGTTAGCCCACCAGCACATGAACCGACCCACGGTGGAGATTGTTTCTGGGGTGGGCCGTGAGGGTGTTCTTAACGCCCTCGGTGGAAAAAAGAATGTCGGTATCGAGTTGGGTGTGGCCGCCGGGAGCTTTTCCGCAAAAATGACCGGCTCCGGAAAGTTCGCAAAAGTCTTCGGAGTGGATACTTACGACGATTACTACCACCACATCGACGAATACCGCGAGGCACTAAGCGCTGTCGGTCTTCACACCAACTACTCACTGTTGCGCATGACGTTTGAAGAAGCTCGCGAGTTATTTCCCGACGAATTTTTTGACTTTGTCTACGTCGACGGTTTTGCCCACACCGGTCAAGAGGGAGGCCAAACCCTCGCTGACTGGTTCCCCACCGTGAAAGTGGGTGGCGTGATGGCCGGTGACGACTACCACGATGACTGGCCACTGGTGCAGTGGGCAGTCAACGACTTTGCTGAGGCGTTAGGTGTGGAACTCAAACAGACTGAGCGCACCGAAGACCACAGTTACAACCGCTACCCGTCATGGTTTTTCGTGAAAACGTCTGAATCAACAGCCCGGGTGTATGAACCCCACCCCGAACTCATGCGAGTGGCCACGGAAGAAAAACAGCGCATTGCTCGCCACCGGCAGGCGAAAACCAGAAAGCGCGCTCGCAAAAACCTTGCAAAACGACTCCTGGGTCGTTCATAAGTAACAGCTTGGATACGGTCTGCCCACGCCGCTCGCTAGGGCGCTTCTTGGCGTTCATGCGAGCGTAAGATGTGGTTCACCAGAAGTCCGGCGGTGCCCTCAATCTGACAACAGACGAGTCAGGCCCGCCCCGGACGACATTCACGTATGAGAGGAAATCCCCAACACATGGCAACACTTACCAAGAAGACCCTCGCGGGCTTCGCGGCCGCAGGAGCAATCGCTCTTGTTCTCTCCGGCTGTGCCGGTGGATCGGCCGAGGTCACTGAAGAAGCGACCGAAGAGCCAGCAGAAACCGAAGAAACCGCCGAAGCTCCCGCACAGCTCGATTACCTCGCGTGTGCTGTGTCTGACGAAGGAAGCTGGAACGACAAGTCCTTCAACGAAGCCGTCTACGACGGCCTCCAGCAGGCTGAAGCTGAACTGGGTGTTCAGATCGCCGAAGCTGAGTCCAACACTCCGGAAGACTTCGCTCCGAACCTCCAGGCCATGGTTGACGCCGACTGTGACGTCATCTTCGGTGTGGGCTTCAACCTCATTGAAGACATCAACGCTGCCGCTTCTGCCAACCCCGACAAGTCTTTCGTGACCGTCGACGGTTACAGCGAAGGTAACGACAACCTGAAGCCCGTCGTGTACTCGATGAACCAGTCGAGCTACCTCGCCGGTTACCTGGCTGCTGCCTACTCGACCACCAAGACTGTGGGTACCTACGGTGGAATGCAGATTCCCGCCGTGACCGACTTCATGGACGGCTACTACTACGGCGCGATGGCGTACGCCGAAGAGACCGGTGAAGACGTCACCGTTCTGGGTTGGAACCCGATGGAAGAAACCGGTGACTTCATCGGTGACTTCGTCCCCAACTCCGCCACCTCCAAGTCGATCGCAGCCAGCCTCCTCGAGGCCGGCGCCGATGTGATCTTCCCCGTGGGCGGCGACCAGTTCGGTGCCACCTCGGAAGCAATCGCTGAATCCGGTGTCGAAGCCGTGATGATCGGTGTGGACAAGGACATTGCGCTGACCGCTCCGGAATACGCACCTTACGTGCTGACCTCCGCCGAAAAGCGCATGACCTCCGCCACGTTCGACATCATCTCCGACCTCTCCGGTGGAGCAGAGTTCTCCGGCGAGACCTACGTCGGAACCCTGGCGAACGACGGTACTGACCTGTCCCCCTTCTACGAGTTCGATGCTGAAGTTTCGCAAGAAACCAAAGATCGCCTCGCAGAAATCAAGCAGGGCATCATCGACGGCGACATCGACCCGCTTTCCTAAGCGACCAGTCGAAACAGATGGCCCCCGGGATTCCCGGGGGCCATTGTCGTTCCGGGGCAGAAGGGAACCTCGGCTCACAATCTGTCAGGATTTTCTTCAGCCCTGAGGGGCGTAATATAAGCGCAGCGTGTAGGTCGGAGGGAGGGAAAAGCGATGAAGCTTGAACTGCGTGGAATGTCAAAGCGTTTTGGCAGTGTGATCGCCAATGACGATATTTCCCTCACCGTCAACCCGGGAGAAATCCTTGGCCTATTGGGCGAAAACGGTGCCGGCAAGTCGACCCTGATGAACTTGCTTTACGGCCTCTACCAAGCAGATGCTGGCGACATCCTCCTAGACGATCAGGTGGTGTCCTTCAAAGGCCCCGGTGACGCGATGGCTGCCGGAATTGGGATGGTCCACCAACACTTCATGCTGATTCCCGTGTTCACGGTGGCCGAGAACGTCATCCTGGGCCACGAACCCACGGCTCGTTTTGGTGCCCTGGATCTTGATGAAGCGAGAAAGCTTGTCCGCGAAATTTCGGATCGTTTTGGGTTCAATGTCGACCCCGACTCAGTCGTGGAAGACCTCCCGGTGGGCGTGCAGCAGCGCGTCGAAATTATTAAAGCGCTCGCCCGGGATGCCAAAGTGTTGGTTCTCGACGAGCCCACGGCGGTGTTGACCCCGCAAGAGACTGACGAGTTGATGGACATCATGCGCCAGCTCGCGGCGGAGGGAACCAGCATCGTCTTTATTACCCACAAACTGCGCGAAGTCCAAGAAGTGTGCGACCGCATTGTGGTCATCCGGTCGGGCCGCGTGGTCGACACGGCCGCGCCTGATACGTCACTTGATCAGTTGGCGGCACTGATGGTCGGGCGTGAGGTGGATCTCTCGGTCGATAAGACTCCGGCGAAGCCGGGCGACGTTGTGCTATCGGTGTCCGATTTGACGGTCATTGATGAGCGCAACCAAAAAGTGTTGGACAACGTGAGCTTCGAGGTGCGCTCCGGGGAGATCCTCGCGATTGCGGGAGTGCAAGGAAACGGTCAAACAGAGTTAGCGCAAGCTGTCTTAGGTTTGCGCGAACCGGCTGAAGGGATCATCACGTTGGCGGGAGTTGACATCACCCGCGACACTGTTCGCCAGGTACTCGATAAAGGGGTCGGGTTTATTCCGGAGGATCGAAAGCGTGACGGTTTGGTGGCAGATTTCACCATTGCCGAAAACTTTATGCTGAACGGTTATCACCAGGCGCCGTGGGCAAAAGGCATATCCATCGATTTGGAAGCCCGAGCGCAGCGCTCAGATGAGCTGATTGAGTCCTACGACGTGCGCACACCGTCAGCACAAACGTTCGTGAAGAACCTTTCGGGTGGAAATCAGCAGAAAGTGGTGGTCGCTAGGGAATTAAGCCGCGACCTGACGATTCTTGTCGCCGCCCAACCCACCCGCGGTGTCGATGTGGGTTCCATCGAATTTATCCACGAACAAATCATCCACACCAGAGACCGGGGTATTCCCGTCATCATCGTCTCCAGCGAGCTCGACGAAGTGTATGCACTGGCTGACCGAATTGCTGTCATGTATCGGGGAAAGATTGTGGATGTGGTCAGTCCCGACACTCCTCGCGAACAACTCGGCCAATTGATGGCCGGCATTACCCAAGACTCGAAGGAGAGTGTGGCGTGACCATTTTGCGCGAAATTCTCTCCACCAGTGCCACCCGAATTGTGGCGGCGATCGTGTTGGGCTTTATCATCGGCTCGCTCTTTATTTTCTTCTCGGCAGAAGATTTCATTGACGGTGTCGCCGCCGGAGACGCAGGTCTCGCTGTTGCGGGCGGCTTTGGTGCAATCGCCGATGGTTATGCGGCCCTGTTTCGTGGGTCGATTCTGAACCTCCGCGCTGAAGGCCTCGTCGACATGATGAAGCCCCTGACCGAGACCATCCGTTTTGCCGGTCCGTTGATTGCCGCGGGGTTGGGCATTTCCTTAGGGTTCCGTGTGGGCTTATTCAACATTGGTGGCAACGGCCAAATGATGTTTGGAATCCTCTGGGGCACATTCGTGTCCACCCGCATGGAACTTCCCATCGTTCTTCACGTGGTCGTTGCCGTGTTGGCGACCATTTTGGGTTCAGCCATGTTGGGGGCCTTCGTGGGGTATCTCAAAGCCAGAACAGGCGCCCACGAAGTCATCCTCACCATCATGCTGAACTACATTTCGATTTACCTATTCACCTGGTTTATTCGGACACCGGGACTCTTGAAAGACCCCGAATCGGGTGGTTCACCGAGGGCGCCCGCACCAGCAGAGACCGCGCAACTTCCCGCCCTGTTCCCGGACACTTATAACCTCCACGCCGGGGTGTTCCTCGTGGCGCTGGCGGTGTGGTTTTACTGGTGGTTAATGGAGCGCTCCACCATTGGTTATCGATTCCGGATGGTGGGATTAAACCCGCATGCCGCGCGAAGCGCCGGCATCAATGTTGAGCGAACCTACATCGCGGCAATGTTTGCGTCCGCCGCACTAGTGGGTGTCGGCGCGGCGCACCAAAGCTTGGGGCTGACGACCGGGTTCACCCAGAGCATCCACGCAGGCATCGGGTTTGACGGCATCACCGTGGCACTACTGGGCGGTGGCAACGCGATTGGAATTCTCTTCGCCGGCCTGCTCTTCGGCGCCTTCAAAGCAGGTGGACCACAGATGCAGGTCATTGGTGTCTCGCCGGAGGTTCTCGCCATCGTGCAGGGTGCAATTGTGCTCTTTATTGCTGCACCGCCGCTGATTCGAGCGATCTTCCGACTGCCCTCGGTGTCATCCACACCATCCTTAGATCGGCTTCGACGACGAGTGTTGCGTGAGGGGGAAAAGAAATGACCGACTCACGCGTTGAAGTGACACCGGGGATGTTTTCGCTCGCGGAAGAAAAAGTCAGTTGGCGCTCCACCATCGTGATGGGGGCTTTCGCCCTGCTCGTCTTGCTGGCCTTTGGGCTGTTTGGCTCAGACGAGCTGGTCACCTACCGACTGACCTCCGAAAACGCCAGCTTCGTGCTGCCGCCCTTCATTGTGGCGTCCAACACCATCAACCTCATCGCCGGGGCCCTCCTGGTTCTGATGACGGCAGTCGCCGCCTGGTGGGTATCGAAGAACACCGCGGTGCCGCTGTGGTGGATTGTGATCTTTGGCGCCGTCGCACTGTTTGGTCTTTTGGGCTGGTTGGCCGCTGGCGACACGGTTCCCTTGGCGTTCTTGCTGGGTAACGCACTGGTGTTGGCCGTTCCCATTATTTTTGGCGGTCTCTCCGGTGTCATGTCGGAGCGCGTCGGTGTGGTCAACATCTCCATCGAGGCGCAATTGCTTGCCGGTGCTTTCGTCGGAGCGGTCGTCGGCACACTGACCGGCAACCTTTACGTGGCGGTGTTGGCCGCGATGGTTGCCGGGATGCTACTCGGTATGGTCCTGGCGGCTTTTTCGGTCAAATATTTGGCCGACCAAATCATCGTCGGCGTGGTTCTGAACGTCCTGGTGATTGGTATCACCAACTTCTTGTATTCGCAGTGGTTGGTCACCGACAGTAATGCCTATAACTTCCCTGGCACGCTCGACATTTTCTCCATCCCACTGCTGTCAGACATTCCGGTGATTGGCCCGGTGCTGTTCGAGAACCGCATCACCGTGTTTGCAGTCTTCTTGGCGGTGCCCCTGCTGTGGTGGATTTTGTTCCGCAGCCGGATCGGCCTTCGCGGTCGCTCCGTCGGTGAATACCCGCTGGCGGCCGACACTGTCGGCATCAACGTCGGTCGAACACGCTTTTGGTGGGTGGGCCTTGGTGGGCTGCTCGCGGGACTTGGTGGCGCAGCACTCACCATTGGAAACGTGGGGGCCTTTGGGAAAGAAATGACCGCCGGTCAAGGCTTTATTGCTCTCGCTGTCGTGATCTTGGGCCGTTGGCACCCCATTTACATGTCGGCTGCGGCACTGCTCTTTGGTTTTAGCATCATCCTTCGGGTGTGGGCGAACCAGGTGAGCCCTGGAATTCCCACCGACTTCATTTTGATGGTGCCCTACCTGGTGACGTTGATTGCCGTGGTGGGTTTTGTCGGCAGAGTCCGCCCGCCTGCATCAGTGGGCAAGCCCTATGTGAAAGAGTAAGACCACGATGACCAACGTGGACTGGGCGGCACTTCGAGACATTGCCACCGGCGCAATGCGCCGGGCTTACGCACCGTATTCGAACTACCCCGTGGGGGCTGCCGCCATTGTGGATGATGGCCGTATTGTCTCCGGATGCAACGTCGAAAACGCGTCCTACGGTGTCACACTGTGCGCCGAATGCTCCCTGGTCTCCCAGTTGGCAATGACCGGTGGCGGCAAACTGGTCGCGTTTACCTGCGTTGACGGCCACGGCGAAGTATTGATGCCCTGTGGGCGTTGTCGTCAACTGCTCTACGAACACTCAACCGAAGACATGGTGTTAGAAACCGTCTCGGGTATTCGCACAATCGATGAGGTGTTACCCGATGCCTTTGGACCACGACAGTTAAGGAATTATCAGCAATGACCCACACCGTGCCCGGAACAGACATCGCTATCGAGTCGCTGCCAAAGATTTCCCTCCACGATCACCTCGATGGTGGGCTTCGCCCCCAAACAATCATCGACCTGGCCGGCGAAGAGGGAATTGAGCTTCCAGAAACCGATGCCGACGCTCTAGGGAAGTGGTTTGCCGATCAGTCCAATTCCGGATCATTGGTCGAATATTTGAAAACGTTCGATGTGACGACCAGTGTGATGCAGACCGCTGCTGGTCTCACGCGCATCGCCCGCGAATTCGTGGAAGACCTCCACGCTGACGGCGTGATTTGTGGCGAAATTCGTTGGGCGCCGGAACAACACCTGAATAAGGGTCTGAGCCTCGACGACGCTGTGACAGCCGTTCAGGCAGGAATCGACGAAGCAGTGTCCGCAATTGAAGCTGCCGGAGACAAAATCTGGATTGGCCAGCTGATTTCTGCCATGCGCCAGGCCGACAATGGACTCGAGATTGCTCAGCTGGCCCTTCGACACCGAGACAGTGGGGCCGCTGGCTTCGATATTGCCGGACCAGAAGCTGGCTTCCCGCCCTCCAGGCTTCAGGATGCCTTTGACCTGCTCGCCTCAGAGTTTTTCCCCGTCACCGTCCACGCCGGTGAAGCCGATGGCGTGGACAGCATTAAAAGTGCCCTAATCGATGGTCGGGCGCTGCGCCTTGGCCATGGTGTGCGCATTGTCGAAGACATGAATGTCCACGAAGATGGGGATGCCATCACCGTTGAATTGGGAACTGTGGCGACGTGGGTTCTTGACCGAGGAATTGCACTGGAGACCAGCCCCTCATCGAACCTTCAGACCGGGGCGATTGGTCCCCAGCGCGTACTCGCCGAACACCCCTTCGACCTGCTTTACCGGCTCGGGTTTTCCGTCACCGTCAACACCGACAACCGACTGATGAGCAACACCACCCTCTCCAAAGAGTTGGCACTACTTGTCGATACCTTCGGTTACGACGCCGATGACCTTCTTGCGTTCCAGATCAACGCCGCCCACGCGGCGTTTGTCTCCCGGGCCGACAAAGATGAGATTATCGACACCCTGATCGCAGGTTTCGAAAAAATCTAGCTCTTAATGAGAGATGCCACCAAGGCGTCGATGTCGCCCTGTACTGCAGCACTGAGGTCTGCTAGACCCTGTTCTGCATCCTCCTGGGTGGAACGAAGGACATCCAGGTAGACCTTCAGTTTCGGCTCCGTTCCACTGGGGCGGACGATTACTCGAGCACCACCGTCGAGGGTAAACGTCATCAGGTTTGTAGGCGGGGTGTCATCACTTGGATTCAGAAGGTCCGTCAGGTCGTCAATGCTCAGCTGGGAAAATGTTTCCCGAGGTGCGCTTCGCACAGTATCCATCACCGAACCGGCAACGGCCATCGTGTCAAAGCGCAGCGAAATCTGGTCGGAGGCGAAGCCACCGTATTCGCTCCTCACGTCCTCCAGTGCATCCCAGAGAGTGCGTCCTTCCGAGTGGAGGTTGGCGGCGAGGCAGGCAAGGTATAGCCCGGCTGAAATACCGTCTTTGTCGCGCACCGTCTCCGGGTTGACCAAATATCCCAGTGCCTCTTCGTAACCAAAGAGGAGCCCTGGGATGCGAGAAATCCACTTAAAACCTGTGGGGGTGTCTTGGGGGGTGAGTGAATGTTGCTTCGCAATCGTGGCAGCGATTGGTGAGCTCACCATGCTGAATCCGATTACCCCGTCCTTGCCTTGAGCCACTGCGTCCTTCGCTTTTGCCGAGGCAAGGATGGCCCCCAATTCGTTGCCCGAGAGCATTTGCCAACCGGCACCATCGGGAAGCGGAAGGGCCACGGCAAGCCGATCCGCATCGGGATCGTGGGCAATGATCAGGTCGGCACCGACAGCGGAGGCTTTCGTGAAGGCCAAATCGAGTGCGCCGGGTTCTTCGGGGTTAGGAAAAGACACCGTCGGAAAGTCAGGGTCTGGTGTGAACTGTTCCTCCACGGGGTGCAGGGCGGAAAAACCGGCATCGGCCATCAGGGACAGAAAAACGTCACCGCCCACACCGTGCATAGGGGTGTAGCAAACCTTGAGCGAGGCGCGACCCTCATCGGTGAAGGACTGGGCGAGAGCCAGCGTGGCGCTCTGGTAGGCCTCAATGACGTCTTGGCCGGCGGTGTCGTAGTCGTGTGAGCGCGGCAATGTCGAGGCGGATTCGGTCTCGTGCGAGGCCATGATGGCACGGTGAATCTCGGAATCCGCGGGGGGAACTATCTGCGAACCTTCGTCATCTCCGCCTAAATACACTTTGTATCCGTTGTCGGCGGGTGGGTTGTGGCTCGCCGTGACCATCACGCCGGCATCAACATCTAAATGCCGAACAGCGAAGGCAAGGACCGGGGTGGGGGTTACCTGGTCAAAAAGGACCACTCGCAGACCCATCGCCTTCAGGATCTCGGCGGTGTCCTTCGCGAACACGTCAGAGTTGTGCCGGGCATCGAAACCGATGACGACAGACGGTGGCCTCGGAGAGTGTTTTTCTGTCAGGAACTGACCTAAACCGTGGGCGGCGTGAGACACCACAACCCTGTTCATGCGGGCAGGCCCGGCACCAATTTCCGCGCGGAGACCCGCTGTGCCAAAGGTGAGGTGTCCACTAAAGCGCGAGCGAAGTTCGCTCAATGCTGACTCATCGTGGGCTTCTGCAGCCTCCACGAGGGCACTCAGCTGGGCTTGTGTGGTGGGGTCGGGGTCTTGAGCAATCCACAAGCGTGCCTGGTCGATGAGCTCGGAGGTTTCGGTGCTCATAGTGCCACCACCACTTTGGCCAACATGTCACCAATGACCGATTCGGCATCTTTACCGGCCTGAATGACCTCTTCGTGGCTCAGCGGTGAATCGCTGATCCCCGCGGCCAGGTTAGTAATGAGTGAGAACCCGAGAATTTCCATTCCCGCTTCCCTCGCGGCAATTGCTTCCAAGGCTGTGGACATCCCCACAATGTGGCCACCCATGGTTTTCGCCATCTGCACTTCGGCAGGAGTTTCGTAGTGGGGACCCCGAAACTGCACATACACACCCTCATCGAGGTCCGGTTTGACGCTTCTGGCCAGATCCCGAAGACGGGTCGAATACAGGTCGGTGAGGTCAATAAATGTTGCCCCCTCCAGCGGTGATGCTGCGGTGAGGTTCAAGTGGTCACTAATGAGCACCGGGGTTCCAGGGCTCCAGTGGCTTTTGATGCCCCCGGCCCCATTGGTGAGGACCATGACTTTTGCTCCAGCAGCCGCTGCCGTCCGCACGGAGTGCACGACCCTTCTCACGCCGTGGCCTTCATAAAAGTGTGTCCTAGCTCCGATGATGAGGGCATGGGAACCATCGGGTAGTGCCACACTTCGAAGAGTTCCCACGTGGCCCTCTACGGCGGGAGCGGAAAAACCCACCACTTCGCTGGCAGGAATTTCGGCAACCGTTTCACCCATCACGTCGGCGGCTTTTGCCCACCCGGAGCCCAGTGTGAGAGCGATGCGGTGAGACTTGACGCCCGTCTTTTCGGCGATTTGGGCTGCGGCCGCTCGAGCCACCTCAAAGGGATCGCTGTTGGGGTCATCGAGGGGGTGAATCGAAGTTGTCATGGCTCCAGCCTAAGCCGAACCAGTGCGCCGTGAGGCGCCCATTGTGGACGGAAGAGACTGGTCGCTAGAGCGAGCGAATCCAGTCCCACTCTGCGGCAAGGCCATCACGTAGCGACCATTGGGGTTGGTAGCCAAGCTCTGATTGAGCCTTGGCAATCGCACCTTTGGTCTCCTTTTGGTCACCGGCTCGGACCGGCTCGTAGCGCACATCAAGTGGAACCCCGGTGATGTCTCGAATCATGTCGAGGGCTTCGTTCAGGCTGTAAGACTCTGTGCCGCTCAGGTTGTAGATCTCTCCCGGCACTGCGCGCTCAATCGCGTTAATGGTGCCCTCGACGCAGTCGTCGACGTAGGTGTTGGTCCGACGTTGCGAACCATCACCATAAATGGTGATGGGGGTGTTGTCTCTGGCTGCTGCGAGGAAGCGGTGGTAGGCCATGTCGGGTCGGTGTCCTGGGCCATAAACGGAGAAATAGCGCAACACGCTAAAAGGCAAACCAAAGTTGTCGCGGTGGGCGAAGCCCAGTTTCTCGGCAGCGAGTTTGGATACTCCGTATGGGGAAAAGGGGTTGGTGGGGGAGTCTTCTGCGCCTTCAGCGATTCGGCCATAGACCGACGAGGTGGAGATTTGGATGAACTGGGTCAGTTGGTCACTGGAGGTCTGGCGAATGACCCGGTCCAGCGCCATGACGTTGTTGTCCATATACAACTGCAGGTCTTCCCACGACTTGGTGAGCCCCGGCATTGCCGCTTCGTTGACCACAACGTTGGGGGAGCCAAGGTCGCCCAGGTCGTCGGTGCGCAGGTCGGCTTCGACCAAGGTCACACCCGGGAGTCCCTCAAGGGACTCAAATCGCGCCTTTTTCATTTCTGCGGAATACAGGTCGGGCAAAAAGCAATCGACCCCGGTGACGGTGTAACCGCGTTCGGAGAGCATCTGAACCAGTCGCGCGCCAATAAAGCCCGCCGCGCCGGTCACCAACACGTGTGTCATGTATTTCTCTCCGCTTTATGGATAACCCCCACAGTCTAGGCAGAAGTCAGAGGCCGTTTGGTCGCCGTTGCC
>CBFHPU010000021.1:8322-21820 GCA_965657845.1 Pontimonas sp. | reverse complement strand
GCAATTCCATCGCCACCGCTGTAGCCGGTGATTTTGCCGGTTGAGCCCATGACACGGTGGCAGGGGACAATGATGGGAACCGGGTTGGCACCCACTGCACCACCGACCGCGCGTGCGGCACCAGGGCGCCCTACCGCCTCGGCCAGCTCACCGTAGCTGGCTGTCTGGCCGTGAGGGATGGACTCGAGTGCTGACCACACTGCTTCCTGAAATGGGGTGCCCTGCATCACCACAGGGACATCAAAGGTGTGCCTGGAGCCAGCAAAGTATTCCTCCAGTTGGGCCTTCGCCGCCTCCAATACGGGGTGGGCGAGGTCATGAGGTGCGGACGCGTGACTCGGCGTTGACCCCGCATCTGATGCGTGGCCGATCTCCAGTCCGATCACGGCGTGATCAGTGGCATGAAGCGTGAGGGTGCCGAGCGGGCTTGGCATGGTGAGGGTTGCTTCGCCCTGTAAGTCACCGCCAGTGGGGTTGTCTCGGGTATGTGCTGAGGTCTTCGTGGGTGCCATGGGTGAAGTGTAAAGCCAGGCACTGACATGGCGCCAGGAGTGCCACCGCCCTGTGGATGGGTAACGCGAGGGTTAGGAGGCTTGTTCGACGGTGTCGATGTCGCCCAGTTCTTCTTCCTGCTCGAGGGTGATGTTAATGCCCTGATTCAGCTCGGTCAGCTCTTGGTTCAGGGTGTTTAGCTGATCGAGCAGTGCGTTGTATTCGTCGATCAGGTTTTCGACCTCTGCGCGCTCAGCGCGCAGAGCATTTTGGCGTTGGACCAGGTCTTCTTGTTCGGCTTCAAACCCTGCGGCACCCCGGACGTCTTCACCGTCGTTGTAACGAGACACCCTGTCGTTATAGATGGCAATATCGGCGCCCAGAATTTCGGCGTCCAATTCGTATTGCGCTTTTCGCGCATCAATGACCGTCAACCGGGCGTCAAGGTCGGCAACCAAGGAGTCAAGTTCCGCACCGAAAGAGTTGAAAATGCCGTAGACCTCGGCGGCAAGAGTCACTACCCGCTGGCGGTCGGCAAAGTAGAGGGCGTAGTGGTCTTCTAACGCTTGGGGGAGCGTGTCGACTTCTGTTCCCAACAGGGCATACAGCTCTGGGATGCGCGAATTAGGGTCGTAGTCTTCGTAACTGGCAATGCGCTCCCGCATGGGGTGATCCTCCGGCAGAGCGGCGAAGGCTTCTTCTAGCAGCAGGGCCAGGTCACCCTTTGTGGTCCTATCGAATCGATCCCACACTGCGTGGAGCATCTCGTGAGCGGCGATAACGGGTTCCATTGCGGAGAGTCGCTCGTCGGTGACGTCGTAGAGGTAGATTCGCTGTTCTTGTAGGCGGTAACAGCCCAACACGCCAATGCCGGGCTCGTTTCTGGAACAGTAGTTGTCAAACTCTAAAGCCGGCACCACTTCAGGCCTGGATGCGTAAAAATACACTTCGCCCTCGGGGGTGAACTGTGCTTTGTTGGCATAGTCGGCAAGCTGTGGTCCTGGCTCAAACTGCAGGGCAATCGAGCGATCGGCAATCCACTGGTGGTGGTCGACCACCCAGTTCGCTGCCCACACCACACCGGCTTGGCCGGCCAGTGCGCCCACGGCAACGAGGGCCACGAATGCGCGGCCCATCTTTGCGGGGGTACTCAGCGAACTCATTGCCTCACACTTTCTGCACCAAAGCGGGTGGGTGCCCACTAGTTGCAGTATTAGAACCGGGGGCCATCCACAGCGGTGGCGTCACAAGAAATCTAGCCAATCGGACCCGTATTTAGCTGGAGGTGGGAGACTACGTGTTCATTACCGCGATGGAGGCATTAAGCGCGGTGGCAAACAGTAACCAGACCCAGTAGGGCACCAATAACACGGACGCGAAGCGCTGGACCGGCCAAAATACGAAAACGGTCGCCAGCACCACAAAATCGAGAAGGACAATCCACACCAGGGCCACCCACAGTGCCAGACCGCCGGCATATTCGTAGGCGACAAAAAACAGTGGTGTCCAGGCCGCATTCATTGCCAACTGGCCCGCAAAAAGCCCCAAGGCCCGCGTGCGCTCCAGGCTTCGCGGTTGGCGCCACACCAGCCACGCGGAAAGCGCCATCAGGGTGTAGAGCACACCCCAGATGGGGCCAAACATGTCGTTGGGGGGATTCCACAGGGTCTTTTCTGCTTCGGCATACCAACCGTTCACGGTGGACACGGTTGCGAGGCCGGCAATACCCGCCACCGCAAGACTGGCGATCAGAAAAAGGAGTAGTGCCCCGACGTCCTGAGAAAGGGTGCGCGAAGTGCTCCGGGTGTTCTCCCTGGTCTGATCGGGAGAGGGCAAACCTTCACTAGACATTCGGCCTGGTCACCTTTGATGGGGCAGTAAACGAAAAACTCTCAACCTGGAGGTTAAGCCTTCACTCTGGATAGTCGCCGTATGCCAGCTGGGTGTCGTGTGGAGGTTTCCGACACTGCCTCCCGGGCAGTGTGCACCCCAACAGGTAGCCTTCGATACGTGAGTTTGTTTGACCGTGAAGACGTAGCGCCCCCCGAGGAGTGCTCACGCTGTGGGCTCCTAGTGGCCCAAACCAGTCTTTTTTGTCCCTCCTGTGGCCAATCACGGGTCAACCCGTTGATCAAGAACGAACCCGAAGAGGACCCCTCGGAACACCCCGCAGGCGCTGAGGATCGCGGTGACGAAGACCCCGAGTCGACGGGTCCGGGTGCGGAGGTCGGAGAAAACACAGCCGGTGAAAAATCAGAGTCCGACACCGGATCATCTGACGGGGACCACACCAGTGGTGACACATTGACTCGTGCAACACAGTGGTTGCGTCGCACTCTTGGTCGCGGGACTAACGCTCCCGAGCCTGAACCATTAGATCCTGACGATTCGCCGCTGCTGAGTGAAAAAAAGGCCCACCAGAGCTACCCGGAGCGGCTGTCACAGTCGTCTCGAGTTCGAGCCCGCTTTGTGTTGACCTCCCACACCGGTGTGACCTACACCTTGGGGGAAACCCCTGGCGGTATCGGCTCGGGAGACAGCGCCCCCGAAGGCGATCGTCTGCATTGGATTCAGATTGTTGCGGAAGACCAGTCTGTCGATCCTGTCCACCTGCGCTTTGGGGTCAGTGACGGGGTGTTGTGGGTCGAAGACGCCAATTCAGTATTTGGCACGGTCGTGGTCGAACCGGGCCGAGCCGCACTCCAGTGTGTGCCCTACGAGCGCTACCACCTGGTGCGCGGTTCAGAAATCCGCTTAGGGTCTGTCATTTTGGTGTTGGGCTAAGTACTACCGAGAATTTCGCTGTCCACAGTGAATCGCAAGTGGTCCTGTCACCACGTAACAGGGCACACAGCAAAGCATCACCTCCCGCACGCGCTTTTCTGCAGGCTGTGACCCTACTTTCCCCACCTATCAGCCGGCCAACTCCGCCCGTGGCGCCACGAACTTCCCGCTCTGCACCACGATTTCCGTGGCTCAGCCTGGTGGCCCCTCTGGTGATTTCCCTGGTGATGGTGGCAATCTTTCGCTCACCCTTCGCCCTCATGATCGGCATTTTGGGACCCGTGATGGCGCTCGGGTCGTGGTGGGAAGCCAAGCGAAGCCACCGCCTGGCTGTTGCCGAAGATATGGCGACTGAAGAGGCCAGCCAGGCTCATACCCAAGCCACCAGGGAGCACGAAGAGAGTCGCATTCGACAGGAGGCACTCGAGCAACACCCCAGCGTCGATGAATGGATGGCGAATCCGCTCTGGCGACCACACAGCGGCAGCTCGCTAGGAGGCCAATCGTTCGGGGGTGCGCACACCCAAAACCTCGCCTCCTGGCCCCTTCGGGTAGGCCTCGACCGTGTGGTCATCAATCATGGGGGCCCCACACAGGGGGGCCTCGATCACAGTGGGCAATCCGGTCAGGCGATCTCTGGGCTTCCCCACCTGGTGGACCTTGCGGGCGGTGTGGCCGTGGTGGGTGAGGGGCCACACGCGAGCGCGGTGTACCGCGCAGTGGTCGTTCAAGCACTGGCGCTGTGGTGTGGTGGGGACCCCGAGCGAGATGTTCACTTGGTGTGGCCGGTGGATACTGAGGGCTCTCTGCCGGGGGAGCCACCCTGCAGTGTTGCACTGCCCGAGATGGCGGCGCCCACAGCAGGTGCTCATGTCAATGGGGCTGGTGGCGTGCGCTGTGAACGAGTAGCCAGTCAGAGCGAGGTGCACCCCCTAGTCCACACCGTGGTGCTGGTGAGTGGTCCTGACCAAGCTCAGGTGTACCAAGATGGCAGGCGCATGGATCAGGCGCTGAGGCCCGATCTTCTGGGCGCTCCCGGAGCATTGTGGGCGCTGCGGCGAATGGCCCAGTGGCGACGGGTGGCACCGGAAGTTCACGCAGAGGCTGGGTCTTCTGATGATCGAAGCAGCCTGTGGTTTTCTCTCGATGGTCATCACAGTCACAACCTCGCCACCGAAGGCCCTCACGCATTGGTGTGGGGGCAAACAGGCAGAGGAAAAACCATCCTCCTGCAGCGCCTCCTACTCGATGTCGCAAGCCGGTACACCCCGGAACAGTTCAGCTGTGTCTTGATTGATTTCAAAGGGGGTTCGGGAGCTCTCGGTCTCCAAGGACTGGGTCACTTAGCCGGGGTACTCACCGATTTGGAGCCCGATGCGCTGCGCCGGGTTCACACCGGTGTGGTGTCCGAAATTGCCAGGCGAGAAACACTTCTCGCGAGCCACAGCGTGGCCGATATTAGTGACCTTCCTCCGGAAGTGGTCTGCCCGAGAAGCATTATCGCCATCGACGAGATCGCGCTACTGGTGCAGCGCGACGACAGCTTTGTCGACCTACTGGCCGACATCGCCGCACGTGGCCGCTCTTTGGGTTTACACCTAGTAATTTCTGGCCAGCGGATGACCTCCCAGGTTCCCAAAGGTGTCATTGTCAACGCCGGGCTGCGCTTTTGTTTGGGCGTGACCGACCCGATGGAGGCAAGCGAATACCTTCCGGGGGTTCCTGAAGCGACCATTCGACGCCTACACGCCACCCCACCAGGGACAACCCTTGGTCTGAGCCTCGGTGATTCCCCGTACACCTCCCAGGTAGTGCCACTGGGTCCGCCCGAGGGCACACAGCCTCCCGCTGCCAGGCTGTGGAGTGAATCCTTGCCCGATGTTGTCGCCCCGGTAGACGGTGAACTGGGCCTGATCGAACAGGCCGAACAGCAGTGCCTGTCGCCCTGGAAGCCAGGCGACGTCGCCTCCGGACTGGTCGTGATTGTCGGTGATGTCGGTAGCGGTGTGGGGGAAGCGATGGCGCGTTTTATGGAATGCACTTCACCCAGTGCACGAGCGTCATATTTGCCGGATGAACCGGCGGCATTACTCGACGCGCTGAGTCTTCTCACCGGTGTTTTCGATGACGAACCAGGCACTGTGTCATCTGGTGGCCAGAAGGCGACAGGTCCGCTGGCGTTGACCGGTGCCATCCGTGTGGGACATGCGCCACAAGTGTTTGCCCCGCGAATAGATCGAGTGTGGAATGACTGTTCTGAACAGGTGCAAGCCCAGTTAGCGACAGGACTCATCAGAGCGGGTGAAGCGCTCGCCGACTCGTCACACCCCGGGCGACTGGTCGTCTCAAGTAGACCCGGCTGCGCCATCATTCGCACCCTGGTTCGAGCCGGCGCCGAGTTGATCACGCTCCGGGTGAGCCAAGCGGAGCTTTTGGACCAGTGGGGTATCAATCGACGCTATTTCTCGCCACACGCGCCTCCGGGTCGGGGGCTGTGGCGAGAGCATCCAATTCATTGGGCGAGGCCTGACTCTGGCAGAGAAGGAGTGGGTACTCGTCTCGACGCCGAGCATTCTTTTCCAAGGCCCACCCTCCATCAGGTACTCGCTCACCAGAGGGGTGGTCTGTTGGTTGTGGCCGAACACACAGAGCCCGGCAGTGAGATCAGCGCTCTGGTGGAACAGGCTGGCTGGTCACAGGCCCCCGCACACCGCGTCTTCGCGGGCGGTGGGCTGGAGTCAGGTGGCCTCGACGCGGCGCTGGGTGGCCCAGGGGTAATTATGTGGGGTCTGTCACCCGCCCAAATGCGACAGGTTGTCGGGCACGAACGTGCACCCTTAATGTCACCTCCGGACTCTCAGGCGTGGTGGGTGAGCGCGCGAGGAGTGCGGCTAATTGACTGCACGTAAGCAGGTGTTCCCTGCTCGCGCCCGCAGCCGCTAAATACGCGGCAGGGCACGAGCAGTGAGGCTCTTTAGAGGTGGAGGGCAGCGTCTTCCGCAGTAATACCCAGAGAAGCTCCCACGAACTGGTTGGTGAGCGCACCGGCGTGGGTAGAGAGTCCTGCGGCCAGCGACGCGTCGGTCTTAAGGGCATCTTTCCACCCCTTATTGGCCAGTGACCGCACGTAGGGCATGGTGGCGTTGGTGAGGGCAGATGTCGAGGTGGCGGGGGCTGCCCCTGGCATGTTGGCCACGCAGTAGTAGACCGAGTTGTGCACGGCGAAGGTGGGGTCGTCGTGGGTGGTGGGCTTGGACCCTTCGAAGCATCCGCCCTGGTCAACAGCGATATCTACCAACACACTTCCGGGTTTCATCTTCGACACCAGATCGAGCGAGACCAACTTGGGCGCTTTTGCCCCGGGAATGAGGACAGACCCAATGACGAGGTCCGCATCGGTTACTGCACGCTCAATTTCTAACGAGTTAGAGGCCAGGGTGGTGACCCGGCCGGCATACAACGCATCGATTTCTCGAAGCCGAGCAATGTTGGTGTCCAACACCGTGACCCGCGCACCGAGTCCGACAGCGACGGCCATCGCGTTGGTACCGGCGACACCGCCACCCAAAATCACGACGTGGGCGGGATGGGTTCCTGGAACACCGGGAACAAGCTGACCACTGCCCCCTTGGGGGCGAAGCAGCGTGTGAGCACCGACAATGGCGGCGAGGCGTCCGGCTACCTCACTCATCGGGGCAAGCAGCGGAAGGGCACCACCGGGGAGTTGAACGGTTTCGTAGGCGATCGCTGTCACCCCGGCATCCATCAAGGCCTGGGTGAGCTCTGGTTCGGCCGCGAGGTGAAGGTAGGCAAAGAGGGTGAGACCTTCTCGGAAGTGGCGGTACTCCTCGGCGATGGGTTCTTTCACTTTGACCACCATGTCGGCGTGTCCCCAACACTCCTCGGCGGAGGCCACGATGTGAGCACCCTCTTGCTGGTAGTCAGCGTCGGTGATCCCGCTACCCAACCCCGCTCCGGTTTCGATGGTGACGTGGTGTCCCGCAGTGACGAGGTCGCGCACGCCGGCAGGGGTAATCGCAACCCGGAATTCGTTGTTTTTGATTTCCCGAGGGATTGAGATTTTCATGACCTGCGCCTTTCTTTGTGGTCGTCGCCCGCGGCCCCATTACCCAACGTCACGCGAAGACCGCCGATTACTGTGGAGCCGCCTCGAACAGGCTCTTCGAGCCAGCCTCGTAGATTCTGCACTACTTCCACACTCACGGCACCCACTTTTGCGAGTGCTTCGAGTACTACCGGTGTGGTTGCTCGCATTGACCCGTCCAAGATTTTCACACCGGCGGTGATTCCTCCGGGGAGGCCGACGACGACGAGGCCTTCGGCGCCGATCTTGGCAATTCCCCCGAGGGTCTCAATGACCCTGGTGTTGGGGGTGTTATCCCCTGAGAGTGCCCACGGGTGAGCGCCGATGGCGCTCACGATGCGCTTCGCATGAGGGTCATCGCTCGAGAGAAGCCGAGAAATTCCCTGGGTGAGACCACGAAGGGTCATCGCGTGCAGGGGTGCCCCGCAGCCGTCGACACTGGTGTGGCTGACGGTTTCACCGGTGAACTCTTCGATGGTTGCTTTGATGTCTCGCTGTAGTGGGTGGTTCACATCGAGATAATTTTCCAACGGGTCCCCGCGGTGTTGGCAGGCGGCCAAAAAACCGGTGTGCTTTCCTGAACAGTTCATCGCGAGGGAGCTTTTTTGACCGCCTTCGGCGATCAGGGCCGCTTTTTCGGAGACCGACAGTGGCCAATCCGGGGGACACTGCAATAGGCCTTCGCTCAATACGTGTCGTTGCAAAAACGCGGAAATCGCCTGCCGGTGCGCGAGTGAGCCGCTGTGACTGGCAGTGGCTAAAGCAATTTCCAGGTCCGTGAGCTCTACTCCGGTGCGCAGCACCGCGAGGGTTTGCAGGGGTTTAATCGTGGATCGGGGATAGACCACACGATCAGCGTGACCCGCCTCAAAGAGCACTTTCCCCTGAGCGTCGACCACGCTGAGGATGCCGTGGTGAAAAGACTCCGAATGTCCGTCTCGCTCCACCGTGGCCAACACCGCACCATCTGTGGGTGCTAACCAGGTCGACATTGGTGGCCTAAGCCTGGCTTGAGGCGGCACTCATGGCTGCCTCAAGTGCTGCTTCGAGAACGTCGAGACCTTCGTGGAGCTGCTCGTCAGTGATGACCACACTGGGCAAGAATCGAAGGACATTGCCGAAGGTTCCCGCTGTGAGAAACAGCACTCCCTGGTGAAGTCCGAACTGCTGGACGGCTTTGCCGGCGGCGGGCGCTGGTTCCCCGGTGGCAGGGTCGTGAAGTTCGATTGCCATCATCGCTCCCTTACCGCGAACATCGGCGACAACGTCGAAGCGTTCTTTGATGGCGTCCAGGCGCGGGCGCATCACCGATTCGACCCGCTGGGCTTCCGCGAGGAGACCTCTCGATTCCACCTGTTCAAAAACCGCAACGAGGGCGGCCGCGGCGACCGGGTTTCCCCCGAACGTTCCCCCCAAGCCACCCGAGTGGGAGGCATCCATAATGTCGGCACGGCCTGTCACTGCGGCGATGGGTAAACCACCACCGATTCCCTTCGCTGAGGTTGTCAGGTGGGGCACAATGCCAAAGTGCTCACTGGCAAAATATTTGCCGGTGCGCGCCATACCGCTTTGGACTTCGTCGGAGACGTAGACGATGCCATTTTCTTCACACCAGTCCACAAGCGCGTTTAAGTAACCATCGGCGGGGATGATGAAACCACCCTCACCCTGAATGGGCTCCACCACGAGGCACGCAATCTGGCTTGCCCCGACCCGCTTTTCCAGGTGGGTAATCGTTGCTTTGGCAGCCTGCTCCCCGGTGAGACCGTCACTAAACGGGTTGGAGTTGGGTGCGTGGTGGACTGAGCCTGCCAGTGGTCCAAACCCTGTCCCGTACGGGTGCATGTTGTAGTTCATTGCCGCGGTGAGGTTGGTGCGACCGTGGTAGCCGTGGTGCAACACCGCAACCTCGGTGCGACCGGTGAACTTACGCGCAATTTTCACCGCATTTTCCAGTGCTTCCGCACCCGAGTTCACAAAAACCGATTTTTTGGGGAAATCGCCCGGAGTGTGTTCGGCTAACAACTCCGCTGCGCGAATATACGACTCGTATCCGACCAAACCAAACAGCGTGTGGGTGACCTTTCCGACCTGGTCGCGCACCGCTTCGACAACGGCATCATTGGTGTGACCCACAGTGGTCACACCAATTCCTCCGGTGAAGTCAATGAACTGGTTACCGTCGACATCGACCATGAGCGCATCGTGCGCGTGGTCGATATAAATCGGGAACAGCTCAGACACACCCTCCGAGACCACCTTCACCCGGCGATCGTGCAGTTCCACACTTTTCGGCCCCGGAATGGCGGTCACAATTTTCCGGTTGGTCGACTCGGAAGTGGTAGCGGGGGAGTGGAGAATGTCGGTCATAGTGCCCCAGTGTAGACCTCCACACTGACGCCCAGGAAGTAGCTCTGCGCTGTGTCACACGTCGCAGCTCTGCCCCTCCAGGAGTGTCCCTTTTCGCCCTCCGTGACGAGCAAATAACCGACTATGGCCCGCCTCTACCCGATGGTGATGGGGGTGTCCGCATTGCCCAATGCCACCAGGGATCAACAGTTCTGCGCGTGCGCTCCTGGGTCTTGGGTTCGTGCGTGTAGGGGCCGGGCAACCCTAGAGTGTGAGCAGAGAGAGGCGTGAGCGCTGAGTGTTGGGCGTTCGGTGTTTCCGGCCTCAGTCAACCCAACCAACCGCTGAAGAAGGCCCACACAGGAAGGGGTGTAGATGCCAGAGCACCACTTTCATCTGCGCCTCCATGCACTAGGTGAGCTCGATACCTCTACGGACTCTGAGCCACTGCAGGGGGAGTTACCCCAGGGGGATCACGCCGACCTGGGCGAGTCCCGCCCGGCCAGGCCGGGAGCGCTCGCCAGGAGGCACCTGATTGCGGCGGAGGGGAAACCCGACATTGTGGGTTCTTCGGCGAAAGTGTTCCACGGTGAAACCTCGAGGTGGAACCCAGAAGAGTTACTCATTGCCGCTCTCGCACAGTGCCATTTTTTGAGCTTTGTGTACCTCGCCGGTGGTGCAGGCATAGACATCCGGGCTTTTGAGATGGAGGCCACCGGGATTTTGGCGTGGGACAGTGCCGGGAAGGGGCAGATGACCCGTGTCGAGCTTCGTCCCTTTGTGAGTGTGCCGGGTGGGCAGAGAGATCAGGCCCAAGCCCTCCACCACGAAGCACACGAGGCGTGTTTTATTGCCCGCAGTGTGAACTTTGAGGTGGCTGTGATTGCCCAGACAATTTCCCTGTCCTGACCGCATATCCAGGTTTCGCCTGCGAAGATAGCGTGCGTTTGGTTTTCCCATCTGGAAGGTTGTCGCTCGTGCCCAGGCTTGCCCCTACTGCTGCCTCGGTAGCACTGACCCTTATTCTTGCCGGCTGTGCTGCCGGCGAAGCTGACCCGGCCGCGCTAGGAGAAGACGCTGAAGCCTCCGGCGGCAGCGAACCGATGGCTCCTGGTGAATGTCAGCCCTCCGGTCCCGATGTGGAGTCCTTGGAGGTCAGTACCGACCTCGATGCGCCACCAGAGATCACTTTTAGTTCAGCACTCACCCCCGCCTCCACCGAGCGCATGGTGGTGGTTGAGGGTGAAGGTGAGCAGGTGAAAGCCGACGACCGGGTGACCCTGTCGTATGCCTACTTCAACGGTGACACGGGCGAAAAAATTGGCCACATTGGCTACGAAGATGAAGCGCCGGACATGATCCCGATCGAACCGGAAACCCCCTACCTGGTCGGCCTGGTCCACACCCTGATGTGTTCCACGGTGGGCTCCCGCGTCGCCGGTGTGATTCCCGCCGAAGAAGCGTTTGGTTCTGAGGGGGCGCCGGAGTTTGGTTTAGGTGCGGGCGTGTCGATTATTTTCATCGCCGACATCCTCGATATTCAGCCACCACCGCCACCACCCCTTGAAGAACTGGTCGGCCCACAACAGCCCGCGCCTGAAGGCTTCCCCGCGGTGGAACTCGTTGATGGTGTGCCGGTCGTGGAATTTCCCGAAGGGGACATCCCCAGCACGTATGCGGTGACAGCCGTCATCGACGGTGAAGGCCCCATGGTGTACGACGGTGCCACCGTGGTCGTTCAGTATCACGGGGTGAACTGGAACACCGGAGAGACTTTCGATTCCAGTTTCGAACGCGGTGAGCCCGCCACTTTCCCCACCAACGGTGTCATCCCCGGCTTTAGGGATGGTTTGGTCGGCCAAGATGTGGGCTCCAGGGTCCTGATCACTATTCCCCCCGCCTTGGGCTATGGCCCGCAAGGCGGAACCGGTGATGGTCGGATTGGACCAGAGGACACCATCTTCTTTGTCGTCGACATCTTGGGAATGCAGTAGGCCCTAGTGCCTACTGCGTAGTACCTATCGCCCTAGGCGTTTAGGGTGTTGTCGACCCAAGGGTTTGAGGCCTGCGGGCTCATTTAGTCCTGTGTGTTGCCGCCCAAGGGTGCAATGACCACGGGATGGCGCTCATCTTCGGGTAACGCGTTGATGCGCTCGCGGGCTTTGGTCATACTCGGTGACTCCGCACCCAACACCCAACCGATGAATGCCACAGCCGCTCTTCCGATGGTGAGCGCTGGCCACCAGGGGCGCTTTAAGCCAAGGAGTGTTCGATATTGCGGCTCCAGGCTCGCGACCGCTGCGGCAGAAAGCAGTCGGTAGCCGGGTCGAATACTGCGAGGAAGAGGCGGGTCCAAGATGAACTTCAGCGCGTCGGCGACGCGCTCATCGGAGCGAAGCTCCGGAAGGAACGCTTCGATGGCGTCAGCGAGGCCTTGTTGTGTGGTGGGGGGAGTGTTGTAGCCCATCAGGATTCCCGCGGTGGCCCATTCGCGCACGTAGCGGTCGGGGCCTGATTCACCGTCTTTGGCCGGGATGTCTCGACCGAGGCTTAGGTGGCTTCCCAAGAAGGCGTCAGTGAATACCAGGTGCACCCAGGCAATCAGTGACTTGTCACTGGCCGCGTAGGGGGTCGGTGGTGCTGTAGACCCGGTATCGCTGTTGGGTTGGTATTCACCGGTCACCCGGCGGTGCATTTTTTCTACCCGGCCAACCTCTGTGGCAACAGTGTCGGTACTGCCGAAAGTGGTGACCACCACCCACCGCACAGTGCCGGCGAGGCGGCCGAGCGGATCGCTGTGGTAGCGAGAATGGTCGGCCACCCCGGCCATTGCGCCGGGGTGCAGTGTTTGCATCATGAGTGCACGAATACCGGCGACCAGGGTGGGGGCTGCGCCGTTGACGTGCCAGACGGCCGAGTCGGGGCCGAAGTAGCCGGCATCGTGGCCATCAGCCATTTGCGCCACCCACGGGGCGCCACCTTCCGGGTCTCCCGAGAACATCATCAGGAGGTCTTTTCGCAGCCAACCAAAGAGGACCTGGTTGAGGGGTTTTTTCATCGGTTGGCCTGACACAGGATTAAGGGTGACACGAACTAGCTGGGTGTGGAAATGATACCCCCCAGGGTATAAGGTGGTGGGTATGACCACGCAGACTTCCACTCACTCCAACCCTTCACACGCACCCACCAACGACAACGGTGTCCCCGAAAAAGTTGTCGTCATCGGTGGTGTCGCCGGCGGAATGTCCGCCGCGACCAGACTGCGACGACTTTCTGAAACCACACAAATCACTGTGTTTGAACGCGGTGGTGAAGTGTCGTTTGCCAACTGTGGTCTGCCTTACCACGTGGGTGAGGTCATTCCCCACCGCAGTTCACTGGTGCTGCAAACACCCGGTGCGCTGAAAAACCGGTTCAACATCGACGTGCACGTGCGCACCGAAGTGACCGCGATTGATCGTGCCAACAAAACCGTTCAGGTGCGCGAAGTAGAAACCGGCAAGGAATACTCCGCCTCCTATGACGCTCTGGTGTTGAGCCCCGGCTCTAGCCCGATTAGGCCCCCACTTCCCGGTGTCGAAAAGTCTTACGTGTTGTGGAATCTCGATGACATGGACCGGATGATTGAGCGCACTCAGACTGCCCAGTCAGCGATTGTTGTGGGTGGTGGGTTTATCGGCCTGGAAGTGGCCGAAAACCTCGCCCACAAGGGCATGAAAGTCACCCTCGTTGAGGCACTACCCCAACTGATGCCGCTACTGGATCCAG
>CBFHPU010000021.1:0-8225 GCA_965657845.1 Pontimonas sp. | reverse complement strand
TGCCAAAGACCCCATCAACATGGCCGGATACATTAACGACAACCGGGTCGGCGGGGAAGATTCCGCACAGTGGCACGAAGTCGACCAGCTCGCTGCCGATGGGTGGGAGCTGATCGACGTACGCTCCAGCTTCGAATACACCAGGGGCACCATCCCCGGGGCAGAGTTTGTCGCCCTCGATTCCATCCGGGACAACCTCGACTCCCTTCGGGGTCGAAAGCTCATCGTCTTTGACCGTGTCGGCCAAAGAGCTCACACTGCGGCGAGTATTCTTCGCCTGGAGGGCATTGAGGTGAAAAACCTCGATGGTGGCTACCTCACCTGGCAGTTGGGAACATTTGCCACCACCGCCACAAAACAGGAGGCATCGACGTCATGACCGCCAAGAAAGTCGCGACCACGAAGAAACCCGGCAGTACCCAAGCAATCGCACCGGAAGCGAAGCTTCCGGTGGCCGAAGATAAGAAAATTGTGAACCGCCTGCGCCGTGCACAAGGGCAACTGGGGGCGGTCATTGCAATGGTCGAATCCGGTCGTGACTGCAGAGACGTTGTTACCCAACTCTCCGCTGTATCTAGCGCACTGGACAAAGCAGGTTTTGCCATCATTGCCACCGCGATGCGCGAATGTGTTGCCGAGGAAAGCCTCGATGAGGAAGGCAAACCCTCTGTCGAGGACCTCGAAAAACTGTTCTTGTCGCTGTCTTAAGTCGCTATTAACCTCGCTGCCCTTACCGATGGCGGCGGATTACGGGTTCTGCAAGTTGCCCAGTTGCTAGGCTTCCTCTGTGAATATCCAGGTGGCGGTGGTCGGGGCTTCTGGCCGTTTAGGTCGGATTGTTTCTCAAGTAGTTGATGCCACTGCGGGTTTCCAACTCGCCAAAGAGCTTGGTTCTCGCAACAGCCTGGACGAGCTAGCCGGTGTGGATTTGGTCGTTGATGTCTCACTCCCTGGAGTGTCCTCGAAAGTTGTCGATGCGGCCCTCGAGCACGGCGCAAAGGTGTTGGTGGGAACTTCGGGTTGGGATGCTGACAAACTCGACGGCCTGCGTAAAAAGCTCGCCACCCTTCCCGGTGCAGGGGTGATGGTGGTGCCGAACTTTTCTGTGGGATCCGTTGTGGGTACCCACCTGGCAACCATTGCCGCCCACTATTTCGAGTCGGTCGAAATCATCGAAGCCCACCACCAGGGCAAAGTCGATTCCCCCTCCGGCACAGCAAGAAACACTGCAGAGCGCATCGCGGAGGTCCGCGATGCTCATGGTGGTGTGGTGGCGCCACACTCCAACCAAACAGCCCGTGGGGATGACATCCACGGTGTGTCGGTTCACTCCATGCGTTTAGCCGGAGTCGTGGCTCAGCAAGAAGTCATTTTTGGGGGCACCGCAGAGACTCTTTCCATTCGACACGACACCTATTCGGCTGATGCCTATCGCCACGGCATTGCTGTGGCGATGAAAGCCGTGATGGACCAGGAGGGCCTCGTGGTGGGACTCGACCAGGCGTTGGGGCTTGGTAAGCCAGTGAGTGTGGACGCTGCATCCAGTGATCCTGTCGAGCCGGGGGCGTAGCGCTGGTGAATCGCTACCTCGCTGGCAGTGTCGTGATGTCACTGCTGCTACTGGTGTACTTGGGCTTTGCCGTGGTCTACGCCTCAATCTTGCTGCAGGACGACAATCTGATTGTCAACATCATGGGTCTGGCCCTGCTGGTACTGCCGCTACTGGGGGCATGGGGGCTTGTCGCTGAGTGGCGCTTCGGGGCGGCCTCTAGTCGTCTGCGGGTAATGCTCGAGGATGAGGGCTTAGTTCCCGACTTCCCCCGCACCATCGGTGGTCGGGCACTAAGGGAAGAAGCCACCCAGTTGTTTCCGCAGTTCCAAGCCGAGGTCGAAGCAGCCGAAGAAGATTGGAAAACCTGGTTTCGACTGGGCCTCGCCTATGACGCCTGCGGTGATCGCCGGCGTGGGCGCTGGGCGATTAGACGAGCGATTTCGTTAGAGAAAAGCGATCGTCGGCCATAAGACAGTCCGGTAACGGTCTCGGGCCAGTGCTCGGCGTCGGTTTCTACGGCGGTGTCTGTGGCCGTCACTATCCTCGGGTCCGTGCACAACCCGCCCCGCCCCGGTGAATTCATCACCGAGGTGTATCTAAAGCCCTTTGGCCTCAGTGGAAGACAACTGGCTGGCAAGTTGGGGGTGGCGCCCTCGACGTTGCAGAGACTACTCGGAGGTTCCCACCGAGTCAGTCCGGAGATGGCTATGCGCTTGTCGGTGGTTCTCGGCCGTTCCGCACGAAGCTGGCTGTCGATGCAGGCTTCCTATGACTTGTGGCAGCTCTCCCAAGATTTTGAGCCCGGTGGTTTGGAGCGGCTGGACTTTAGTGGGGCCAGTTAGTCGACATCAAAGACCGGCTGAACCCAGTGCGTCGGCGATGGTTTTATCCGAAAACTCGAATCCCGCGTCCGTTAGTGCTGTAGGGATCACCTTTTGGCTGGCGAGCAGAAGCTCGCGCCCTGCTTCGCCGAGCAGGAGTTTCACCGCGAACTCGGGTAGGCCTAGCCAGTGCGGGCGCTTCATAGCTTGAGCGAGAGTCTGGGTCACCTCCCGGGAAATCGCGGGGGTGGGGCCGGCAAGGTTAAGCGGCCCAGAGAGCTTCGGGTTTTCCACTAAGAACACCAGGGCATCGACTTCGTCTCGCAGGCTAATCCACGGCCACCACTGACGGCCGGAGCCAATGGCACCCCCCACACCCAGCAGGGTTTGTAGTCGAAGTGGTGCCATCGCTCCGCCCTGGGCGATGACCAAACCGGTCCGGGCCAGTGCGACCCGGGTCGAAGACCCCTCGAGGGGGGCTGTGGCACCTTCCCAGGCGGTGGTGACCTCAGCGAGGAACCCAGAGCCCGATGTCGAGTCCTCAGTGAGTTCTTCTTCACCGCGGTCGCCATAAAAGCCGACCGCGGAGGCCTGGATAAGGCTGTGTGGAGGGGTAGCAGAGGCCGTGATCGCGCCAACGAGTGTGGTGGTGGCATCAATGCGGGAGTCCAGGATGGCGCGCTTATGCGCGGCCGTCCACGGCAGTTTCGCAATTGATGCACCGGAGAGGTTGATCACCACATCGACGTGGTCGACGATGCCCTGATCGATCTGACCTAGCGCTGGATCAAAGCGGTGCTCGGTCGCATCAGCAGGCTCGCGGCGCACCAGTACGTGGACGTCATGGCCGCGGCTTCGCAGACGCTCGATTAGCGGTGTCCCAATGAGGCCACTGGCGCCAGAAATCAGCACCCGCAGGGTCTCGGCGGGTTTGTGGGGGAGTGCCATTACGTGAGACTCGCCTCCAGGGTGATTGGAACACCAGCGAGTGCCTGTGAGATGGGGCAACCGGCTTTAGCTTCTTCCGCAAACCGGTGGAATTCGTCTTCTGCCAGACCGGGGACGCTCGCCACCAGCAGAAGGTGGGAACCGGTGACGCCTTCACCGGGCACGAAGGTGACAGCTGCGGTCACATCCAACGATTCGGGGGTGTAACCGGCGCCACCAAGAGCGTGGGTGAGTGCCATCGAATAGCAGGCAGAGTGTGCGGCACCGAGGAGTTCTTCCGGGTTTGTTTTCCCGGTTTCTCCCGTGGAGCGCGCCGCCCAGGTCACATCGAATGTGGCCGCCCCGGAGGATTGCAAACGGGTTTGGCCATGGCCTTCAGCCAGTGAACCTTCCCAGTGGGTACTTGCTTCACTCGTAATAGCCATCGTGTTGTCCGTTCCTTAGGGTGAACATTCTGTTGGTCACTTCGTGGTGTTCGCGCAGGTAACAGAGAAAAGCCTGCCATTCCGCGCGAACCCTGCGAGGTGGTCTTAATGCAACCACTATCTGCGGGTTTTGGCGAGTGGTATTCAGCAAGTTCTCACTCAGTTGGGGCGTTCAGCGGAGTTCCACGGTGGCCCCAAGGCTTGCAAGTGCTCACAAGGGCTTACAGGTGTTCATAGGTGTTTACAGAAGCTCAAGCCTGTGTTGTTGAGCCGCCGCGTCGCATGCGAAGCAACAGGTTGTACAACTCGCAGCCTAAGCAGAGGCCAAAGACGGCGTTGAGAAAAGCCGCAAGGAACGCCACCGCTGCCGCGATGACTAATCCGTAGGGGACGGCCAGCACGTGCAGGGTAACGCCCACTGCGCTCACCATCAACCCCACCAGTTGGGCAAAACGGGGCGGTGCTTCCTCTTCGAGATAAGACGGTGGAGCCAGGCGCGGGCGAATCAAGGCCTTAAACAACGCCCCGTAGGGGTGTCTGGCGGGGCCTAAGACCGTGCCCCAAGCAAATAGCGCGGTAATGACCACAAACAACCACCAGGCGCCATCAAAGGCGGGTGAGTTCGCTACCGGTAGGCCAACGGCCAACACCACCAGAAGCAACACACTGGTGATACCGGCGCCAAAGCGCGGGCCACGCGGATCAATCTGAACGGGTGGGTTAGATGAGGTATTCATCGGATCTCCTCTGGATTTCGTCGAAAGCGCGGTGAATGTGATCGCTCACCACACCAGGCGGTGTGGGACCTTGGAGCGTAAAGAGCACATCACCTGAGGCGGAGACCAACAATGTGGTGGGTGTTTGTCGAATGCTGAACGCCTCAATAAGGTCCGGAATGTCGGACACGTCGTATTCGACGTGTCCTGTCTGCGGGTCGCTCTCGGCGACGCCGGCCAAAATGCCGCGCATTGCGCCGCAGTAGGAACACAGCGGTGCTGAGACTTGCAACATGGTGAGTGTTTTGCCGGGAGCAAGGTAGCCAGATGGGACTCGTGCTGATGCGGGGGAACTCACCGGGGTGGTCACCCGTGACTGTGTGCCACGCCAGATGAGACCCACAGCGCTCGCGAGGACAACGAGGCTGATGATCAACACAATGCTGAGCGTGAAATCCATGTTCCCCCACGCTATTGAGAGTTGCTGACGCGTGCCCGTGTGTGACAAAGAATGACGGCAGGTTGTCTGCGTATGCTGAAGGGGTGTCAGAACATCACGAAATTGTTTTTCGCTCCGATGTCACTGTGGAGCTTGTCCGCCATCAGGCCTCCGACGCCGATGTGATCTTTGCTGCCCGGGTATCCACCCAGGGTGAACAAACCCTAGAGGGTGCTGCGGCCGGCGAACAAGCGACCGAGCGTGACCGAGGCCTCATCAACTACCTGATGCGTGATCGACACGGTTCGCCCTTCGAGCACAACTCGCTCACCTTCTACGTTCAGGCACCCATCTTTGTCTTCCGCGAATTCATGCGACACCGAATCGCGAGCTACAACGAAGAATCTGGTCGCTACCGCGAACTGCGTCCCGTGTTCTATGTTCCCGGTCCTGAACGCAAACTGGTGCAGGTGGGAAAACCTGGCGCCTACGAATTTGAAGACGGCACGAGTGAACAACACCAGATGGCCGTCGATGAAATCAAAGCAGCCTGCACTGCAGGCTACGAGGCGTATACCCGCATGCTCGATGCGGGTATCGCTCGGGAAGTCGCCAGAGCTTCACTACCTGTCTCGCTGTATTCGTCCATGTATGTGACCATGAATGCGCGCTCGCTGATGAACTTCTTAAGCCTCCGCACCACGCGTGAGGGCACGCACTTTCCGTCCTTCCCGCAGCGAGAAATCGAAATGGTTGCCGAGAAGATGGAAGCCTTCTGGGAGCCCCTCATGCCGATGACGGCAGAAACGTTCAATGCGAACGGACGCGTTGCGCCGTAGGTTCATAGCGACGATCTAGTCGGTGTGGGTCGAGGAAATGGGAAGTAGTCCGGTTCGCTGGGCCTGAACCACCGCGTCGAGCCGGTTGCGTGCCCCCAGTGCGTGCATCAGAAACGTGACTTCGAGCTTGGCCAACGAGGCACTGATCGAGAGTTTCCTGCCGATTTCAGTATTGGACTTTCCTTCAGCGACCAGCTGAAGAACCTCATGCTGGCGGGGGGAGAAAAAGGATTCGGCATCCCCACTGAAACGACGCACTCCTCCGGCGCTATCTGTGTGGGGAAGGCCCCCTAAGAAAAACTGGGTGCTGTGTTTGATTAACTCAAAGGCCCCTGGGCTGATGGAGAGGGCTTCGGTGAAGTCGAGGGCAATCACACCCAAATAGGGGGAGTCGATTCCCACTAAGTGTCGTGTTCCACCAGGCGAAGACTCGAGGGGTATGTGCTGAGAGCCCTCCCGGAGAGCGGCGAGGTAGGAGGTGCCGAACGCTGAGGTGTGGTCTCCGAGGGGCTCGGAGATGTCGTGAGTACTTCCGAAGCCCCCTAGGTAGTGCCACTGGGCTCGCTCGGTGACACGCAGGACAGCGGCACCGCTCGCGGGAGGCTGGCCAAACACTTTGATCACGAGATGGGCGCAGTAGCGCTCGAGGGATTGGTCTGCTGAGTGTGCTGTGCCGGAGCTTGACCGTGGCCAGTCGAGAATGCCGGAGTCGATGAGCGCTTCGGCATCGACCCTCTGCGTCATGGGGGAAGTCCTTTACATCTGTTGCGGTGGTGCTTGGCTGGAGTGTTTCGTTGGAGACTGTGTGGCTGAACGTAACCGCTTGAGGCGACGTTTATTCAGATAATGCGCGGGCATCTGCATGCTTTACCCGGTCAATCTGGTTTTTACCCGCTTTCCTCCGCGATTGGGGCGCCGAGCGGCCTCAGGTGATGCCGCAGTCTGCGCAGCATCCTGTGGACGACATCGACGTAAGGGCCGGGTAGCCTGGAGGCTGTGAGTATTCAAGAAAACCCCTTCGGCCAAGTTCTCGTCGCGATGGTGACGCCGATGAACGCGGAGGGTGAAGTGGATTGGCCGTCAACCGAAGCGTTGATGGCGGGGCTTGTCGACCAGGGCGTTGACGGAATTGTCGTGACAGGTACCACTGGTGAGACCTCGACCTTGACCGATAAAGAGAAACTGCAACTGGTCACGGTGGGCAAGCAGGTCGCTGCCGGTCGGGCCAAGATCATTACTGGTGGTGGTTCCAACGAAACCGCTCACGCCATCGAGCTCTATAAGGCATCGGAAAAAGCGGGCGCCGATGGGGTCATGGTTGTCACCCCGTATTACAACAAGCCCACCCAGGCGGGCATTCTCACCCACTTCCGTCTGATTGCCGACGCCACTGACTTACCGGTGATTCTTTATGACATTCCCGGTCGAACCGGTGTGCCCATCAACTACGAAACGATTCTTCGTGCAGCAAAACACCCCAACATCCTGGCCGTGAAAGACGCCAAGGGTGACCTGATGGAAGTCAGCCGGGTGCTCAACGAAACCGACCTGATGTATTTCGCGGGCGATGACGGCAATGCCCTTCCCACCCTCTCCATTGGGGGAGTGGGCATGATCAGTGTCACTGCGAATATCGCCCCTGAGCCCTACCGGATCATGGTGGACGCGGTAAACCGCGGCAGCCTGCCCGAGGCCACAGAAGCCCACCAGCTGTTGGAGCCACTCGTCCGAGCCACGATGACCCACGTGCCTGGCACGGTGGCCACCAAATACATCCTCCACGGCCTGGGTCACATCACCTCACCGCGGGTGCGACTGCCTCTAGTGGGTCCAGAAGACGACCAGGCGGCCATTATCGAAGCCGACATCGATGAAGTAGCCGGTGTTCCAGGCGTCGACTTTTCTAACTTCCGTCCCGACCGCAATGCGGCCGCCGGCGGCGCACTGCCCAAAGTGGCAGGCACCACCCGCTAAATATTGAAGGAGCCCACGGTGGCCCAACCCCTGCTCGATCCCCCCGCACTAAATTCCGAAACACTTCGCATTATTCCGCTGGGCGGAATTGGTGAAGTGGGGCGGAATATGACCGTGTTTGAACTGGGTGGAAAACTCCTCGTCGTCGACGCGGGTGTGTTGTTCCCTGAAGAAACCCAACCCGGGGTGGATCTGATCCTCCCGGATTTTGCTCCCATTAGGGACCGCATCGACGACATTGAAGCCATCGTGTTGACCCACGGGCACGAAGACCACATTGGTGCCGTGCCCTACCTGTTGAAAATCCGCGACGATATTCCCCTGGTCGGCTCGACACTCACCATGGCGCTGATTGAAGCGAAACTCAAAGAACACCGCATCAGCCCCTACACACTGACCGTGTCAGAGGGCACAAGGGAAAAGCTCGGCCCCTTCGATGTGGAATTTTTGGCGGTGAACCACTCCATCCCCGATGCTCTGGCCCTGTTCATTCGCACTACTGCAGGAACCG
>CBFHPU010000020.1:21679-24820 GCA_965657845.1 Pontimonas sp. | reverse complement strand
CCACGCTGAGGGTGCACTGCCCGGCAATCGAAGGGCTTCAGCCAGTCGGGTCATTTCACCTGCGTGCGGGGTGAGAATTCTGGGACCGCCCAGATGCGGTGTGTCACCGAGTGCGGCTGCGTCGACTATTCGAGGGGCCTGATCCGCCAATTCGCACAGGGCAACACGTGCCGTGATATCCGCACTTGACGCCTCTGGCATCCCTGAGCCGACCACCAGGGCGTCGATTCGCCCCGGAACGGTCACGATTTCGGGCCGCGACTGGAGGGCTAACTGTGAGGGGCGGCTCGGGGCGATGAGTCGAACCATTCCAACACCTGCGCGCATGGCTGCTTCAGCCACGAGAACAGCCGCACCAGGGTAATCATCGGAGCCGACCGCGAGACCGACTACACCCCGGGAGTACTTATCGTCTTGAGGCGTGGGCGCGGGGATGATTCCCGCCACGTCGTCGAGGGTGAGCTCAAAAAGTCCACCCATTAGCGCCGCTCGGTTCCCACACCGCGCCGGGTGGCGTCACGGACTTCACCGACGAGCTCTTCAATGATGTCTTCGAGGAATAACACGCCGGTGGTGTTTCCCGTTTCGTCCATCACCCGGGCGACGTGTGATCGGGTGCGTCGAAGCATCGCCATGGCGTCTTCGAGGTCAGTGTCAGCAACAACGGAAATGAGGGAGCGCAACCGCTTGGGCGGTAGCGGATAGTCATACTGTTGCGGATCAATGTCCAAAACATCTTTGATGTGGAGGTAACCGTTTGGTTCGCCGTCGTCATCAACGAGGACGTATCGACTAAACCCGTGTTGGCCGACAGCGTGCTCGACATCGTGCGGGGTGGCCCCTTCGGGCAGCGTAATCAGATTGGCGACCGGGATGGCCACATCCTGGGCCTTCTTTTCGGTGAATTCGAATGCGGCAGTCAACGCGCCGGTGTGGTCTTCGAGGATTCCTTCCCTGGTGGATTCGGCCACAATAGTGGCCACCTCATCGAGGGTGTAAGTGCTGGTGGCTTCCTGCTTGGGCTCCACCCCGGTGAGCCGCAAGATTCCGTTCGCCACAGCGTTTAGACCTCGAATGATGGGAGAAATGATTTTCGAGACCAGGACTAACGGTGGGGCAAGGAATAACACCGCTCGATCGGGCAGGGAGAAGGAAATGTTTTTGGGCACCATTTCACCCAACACCACGTGTAGGTAGGTGACCACTAACAGGGCAATGATGAACGCGATGGTGCTCACCCAGGCGGGGTCAATCCCCGTTGCTCCTAGCGGAATTTCTAACAGGTGGTGCAGTGCAGGCTCGCTGACCAACAGGATCAGCAAAGAGTTCACCGTGATGCCCAGCTGCGAGGTGGCGAGCATCAAGGTGGCGTGTTCCATCGCGTAAAGGGCGGTCTTCGCGCTTTTGGACCCCTCTTCAGCACGAGGTTCAATTTGGGAGCGTTTTGCCGAAATCACGGCAAATTCGGCCCCCACAAAAAACGCGTTGCCCGCGAGGAGGAAAAAGAGCCAAAAAATGCCCCACCAGTCGTCACTCACAGCAGCTCCACCTCCTCGACGCGGATTTCCGGAGTAAAACGCAGACGCTCAATGCGCCTGCCATCAAGTCGTTCCACTCGAATCGTGCCCGATTCGATGGTGACGGTGTCACCGACTTCGGCAAGGCGCCCCAACTGTTCAATGACAAACCCGGCAACCGTTTCGAAGTGACCCTCTTCGGGCAGTTTCACGCCGGTCTGATCTTCTAGTTCGTCGGGTCGCCAACGGCCCGGGAACGTAAACCAGTCCCTGGCCCGCACCACGTCTAGCGGCCGGCGGTCGTGTTCGTCAGAGACCTCACCGATCAGCTCCTCAACGAGGTCTTCCAGGGTGGCCACACCGGAAGTGCCGCCGTATTCGTCCACGACAATCGCCAACTGGTATCCACGCCCACGAAGTTCTGTCAGCAGCGCATCCAACGGCATGGTCTCTGGAACACGGACCACATCAGACTGCAACGCGGAGGCGGGAACATCAGAGCGTCGATCACGCGGAACCGCCATCGCGGCTTTGATGTGGACGACGCCTCGTACCTCATCAATAGAGTCATCGATAACAGGGAAACGGCTAAAACCAGTGCGTCCTGCAAGGTCAACAATGTGTTCAGCACTATCACTGCGGTGCACCGATTCGACCCGGGTTCGAGGCGTCATCACATCTTCAGCATTGAGCTCAGCAAACGCGAGTGTGCGCGACAGCAGGGTCGCGGTGTCTTGCTCGAGCAGACCGTGCAGGGCAGAGCGGCGCACTAACGCTGAGAGTTCATCGGCGGTGCGCGCCGCCGAGAGTTCCTCTTTGGGTTCAACACCCATTGCTAAGAGGATCTTGTTGGCGCTGCCGTTCAGAACAGCGATGAATGGTCTAAACGTCCAGGTAAAAGCCAACTGCAAGGGAATCAGCACTTTCGCGGTGGCTTCTGGCACCGCGAGCGCGTAATTCTTCGGCACCAGCTCGCCGACAATCATCGACAGTGCGGTAGCCAACACGATGGCCAACACCGCTCCCACCGGTCGAATGAAGTCTTCTCCCAATCCGAGGCTTTGAAGCGGGCCTGCGAGGTAGTAGCTAATCGACGGCTCGAGGGTGTAACCGGCGAGCAGTGTGGTGAGGGTAATACCTAACTGCGCACTGGAGAGGTGTGTTGAGGTGCGCTTCAGTGCCGCAATGGTCGGGCCGTAACCTTTGACTCCACGGTCTCTTCTCGCTTCAAGCTCGGAGCGGTCCAAATTCAGTAGAGCGAATTCGCTCCCGACGAAGACACCAGTACCCACGGCTAAGAGCACTCCGGTGAGGAGCAAGATGAGTTCAGTACTCAAAGGGCACTCCCTCGAGTGCCCCGCGGTCTATGACCGGGGTCTGCCGATGCAGACGGAGGTTCTCCCATGGTGGATTCAGAATAACAGCACACTCGCCGGGAAGTTGTTGACCGTGCACACCCCGCTCACGCGCTAGCATTGAGACAACCTTGCCGGACCTATCGGACTAGCACAGTTGAGAGTGGGCATCGCGACGTGTCGGAATCGGACACCACAAAGTCACCCGTGGGTGTAGACACCAACGATTTTGGGGCCAACCAATGGTTGGTCGACGAAATGTGGGAAGC
>CBFHPU010000020.1:0-21579 GCA_965657845.1 Pontimonas sp. | reverse complement strand
CGGGAGGGTGCGTTGGAAGCCAGCGACTTCCAAGACAACACAATCTCGTTAACCAACCCCGGCGGCATTGGTACCGTCCACTCGGTGCCCCGCCTGATGAAAGGGCAAGCCTGCATCATCGGCGCCGGGGCATTGGAATACCCGGCGGAGTTCCAAGGTTCTGCAAAGTCCTCCTTGGCTGAACTGGGCATTGGCAAAACGATTACCCTCACGTCGACTTACGACCACCGGGTCATCCAGGGGGCTGGCTCCGGCGAATTTTTGGCCAAGATCCACGAATTGCTCATCGGTGGTGGAGGCTTCTACGAAGAAGTATTCGCCGCTCTGCGCATCCCCTACATGCCCATCCACTGGGCGGAAGATATTGCGGTTGATCCGGCCGATGCGGTCAATAAGACGGCGCGCGTTCAAGAACTGATCAACGCGTTTAGGGTTCGCGGTCACCTGATGGCGGATGTGGACCCGTTGGAGTACCGCCAACGCTCACACCCTGACTTGGAAATTGAAAGCCACGGGCTCACCTTCTGGGATTTGGACCGAGAGTTCGTCACCGGCGGTTTTGGTGGTCGCCGCACCATGCTGTTGCGGGAGATCTTGGGTGTTCTTCGCGATTCGTATTGCCGGACAATCGGCATCGAATACATGCACATTCAAGACCCGGACCAGCGCCGCTGGTTCCAATCACACCTCGAACAGCCCTACGAGAAACCCTCCCACGATGCTCAGATGAGGGTTCTGTCCAAACTGAACCAAGCCGAAGCGTTTGAAACCTTCCTTCAAACCAAATATGTGGGGCAAAAACGCTTCAGCCTCGAAGGCGGAGAATCCACCATCACACTGGTGGACGAGATCCTTCAAAAAGCGGCCGAAACGGGTCTCGACGAGGTCGCCATCGGAATGGCACACCGCGGCCGCCTCAACGTGTTGGCCAATATTGCCGGAAAAACCTACGGACAAATCTTCCGCGAGTTTGAAGGAACTCAAGACACCAGCACCGTGCAGGGCTCCGGTGACGTGAAGTACCACCTCGGCACTGAAGGTGCCTACACAAGCCCCAGCGGTCAGAGTATTCCCGTGTACTTGGCGGCCAATCCCTCTCACTTAGAAGCCGTCAACGGCGTACTTGAGGGAATCGTTCGAGCCAAACAGGACCGTCTTGAGCCAGGACGCTTTGGTGTGTTGCCGGTACTTATTCACGGTGATGCCGCCATGGCGGGACAGGGTGTGGTGTTCGAGACCATGCAGATGTCGAGGCTTCGTGCCTACCGCACGGGTGGCACCGTGCACGTGGTGGTCAACAACCAGGTCGGCTTCACCACCCTGCCCCACGACGCACGCTCCACCGTGTATTCCACTGATGTGGCGAAAACCATTCAGGCGCCCATTTTCCACGTCAACGGTGACGACCCCGAAGCGGTTATGCGGGTCGCAGAGTTAGCGTTTAGGTACCGTCAAGAATTCCACTCCGATGTCGTCATCGACCTGGTGTGCTACCGCCGTCGCGGTCACAACGAAGGCGATGACCCCTCGATGACGCAACCATTGATGTATAACCTCATCGAAGCGAAGCGCAGTGTGCGAAACCTGTACACCGAATCTTTGGTGGGTCGTGGTGACATCACCCCCGAAGAGTTTGAAGCTGCCCAACGGGACTTCCAGAACCGCCTCGAAGAAGCGTTTGCTGAAACCCACGCAGTCCAGACCGGCGCTATCCAAGTCCAGTCAGCCGACCAGGGTGCGATTAGCGGTGTGGAGCGTCCTGAGGCACAGCGTGACGACCGGGTCGAGGTTCCTGATTCCACCGGTGTCCACACCGATGTGCTCCACGCCATCGGTGACGCCCACCAAAACATTCCTCCCGGTTTCACCGTTCACCCCAAACTGATGGCGCTGCTCACCAAACGCTTCGACATGAGCCGAAACGGCGACATCGACTGGGGCTTTGGCGAACTCTTAGCCCTAGGTTCCGTCCTGTTGGAGGGAACGCCGGTGCGTCTGGTGGGTCAAGATTCGAGGCGTGGGACATTTGTTCAACGCCACGCGGTCATGCACGACCGCGTAAACGGGCAAGAGTGGTTGCCGTTGATGAATCTCTCCGACACCCAAGCTCGGTTGTCGATCTACGACTCGCTGCTCAGTGAATATGCGGCACTCGCGTTCGAATACGGCTACTCGGTAGAGCGACCCGATGCTCTTGTGCTGTGGGAAGCCCAATTTGGTGACTTCGTCAACGGTGCTCAAACCGTGATCGACGAGTTCATTTCGTCCGCGGAACAAAAATGGGGCCAACGCTCCGGTGTGGTGTTACTCCTCCCCCACGGCTATGAGGGACAAGGCCCGGACCACTCTTCGGCTCGAATTGAACGGTTCCTGCAACTCGGCGCCGAACACAATATGACGATTGCGAGACCGTCGACCCCCGCGTCCTACTTCCATTTGCTTCGCCGCCAGGCCTACCAGCGCCCGCGTCGCCCCCTCGTGGTGTTCACCCCGAAAGCGATGCTGCGTTTGAAGGGGGCAACAAGTGGCGTGGACGATCTCACCTCGGGCCGTTTTGAACCGGTCTTGGGAGACCGCACCATCGCAGATCGTTCGCAGGTCACCAGGGTTCTCATCCACGCGGGAAAGATTCACTACGACCTCGCTGCGGAACGCGATGCTCGGGGTGCCCAGAACGTGGCGTTAGTGCGAATGGAACAGTTCTACCCTCTGCCTGCGGAACAACTTCGCGCGGAACTCGAGTCTTACCCCAACGCCGAATACGTGTTTGTGCAAGACGAACCAGAAAACCAGGGCGCATGGCCGTTCATGGCAGTCGAGTCGTTGGGGGCAGCACTCCCGACGATGCGCGTGATTTCTCGCCCGGCGGCAGCATCACCCGCTACCGGTTCATCGAAGCGCAGCAGCGAAGAATTGCGCCTGATTCTGGATCGGTCGTTCGACTAAGCCACTCGACTCGGCCACTCGACTCGGCCGTGTGACTCGGCTGTGTGACTCGGCTGTGTGACTCGGCCGTGTGGCCTGATTGGCGTTCTACTGGTTCTTAGCCGACGTTAACGTCTGAACGATGTGCGTTTTCAGGTCCGCGGGGGCTTCTTCACAGCAGGCACGCTTGACCGCCTCAGAGAGGTGTTGGCCCACACGCCATTCCTCTTCACAGGGCGGGCAGCAGGCCAAATGGTCGGCCACATCTTTGCCAGTGTTTTCGTCTATTTCCCCGTGGATGTAGTCCTCCATCGCCACGAGTGCTTTGTCGCAGCCGCAATCAGCCATGGTCTACCTCCTGAGTGTGGGTTGGGGTCTTCTGGTAGTCGCTCAGTGCTTCGCGAAGTTCGCGCCGCCCCCGGTGGAGGCGACTCATCACGGTCCCTACTGGTGTGTCCATAATTTCGGCAATCTCGTGGTAGCGAAAACCTTCCACATCAGCCAAATAGATCACCATTCGGCGCTCCTCCGTCAGCGCTTGGAGGGCCCGACGAATCGTGTCGTCAGGAATTCTGTCAATCGCTTCGGCTTCGGCTGACCGGGTGCGGCTTTGTGTGAGTGAGGTGGCCTCACCGACCTGCCATTCCTCCAGGTCATCTAAGCCCTCCTGGATGCCCGCTTTCGAGCGCTTTCGGTACAGGTTGATGAACGTGTTGGTGAGAATGCGAAACAGCCACGCTTTGAGGTTGGTGCCCTGCTGGAATTGGTGAAACGACTGGTAGGCCTTGAGGTAGGTCTCTTGAACCAGATCGGCCGCATCAGAAGGGTTCTTTGCCAGGCGCATCGCTCCGGCATAGAGCTGGTCGGCAAAGACCATGGCCTGGTCCACAAAGTCTTCCGTGGAAGAAGGTCCCCCTACAGAGACCTCCTCAGCAGAAACGTCCTCCACAGAAACACTGTCCGGGGCGTCATCCTCAAGGTTGTCCGACATCGCTCCCCAGTCTATGGATGTCAACCCGCTCGGCGGGTGTGTGGGCGCGACTCGCGGTGACACAATCAGCGGTGTCGACGAAGAATCCTGCATCACACCGTGGGGTGTCAACACTGCCGTGTGGGCTCTCACGTGAGTTTCTCCTTCGTGGTGACGACTGCCACTACTCTTGATAACCAATGGGCACCGAAAATCATTCCCCCGCAGCACCATCGCCGTGGCAGGCTCCCGTGGCCAGCAAAATCCTCGATGCGTCCGTGGAATTGCCGGGGTCGAAATCTCTCACCAACCGCGAACTTGTTCTCGCCGCACTGGCCTCTGGGCCGTCCACCATCACGGGTGGCTTGCGAGCAAGAGACACCGACCTGATGATTCAGGCGCTCGAAGCGTTGGGCGCCACAATCAAGGTTGACCACGCGGACGGCCTGGAACAGTGGCACATCACCCCCATGTCGTTTAGTTCCATTGCCGATAAACCCGTCGTCATTGACTGCGGTTTAGCGGGAACAGTGATGCGTTTTGTTCCCCCGATGGTGTTACTCGGCTTCCAACCCGTGAAATTTCAAGGCGATGAACACGCCAGCCACCGCCCCATGTCGGGGGTGTTAGAAGGCTTGCGACAACTGGGTGCGGAGGTCTACGACCAGGGCACCCCAGGGCTGCCCTTTGAGGTACAACCTGGAGGCTTGCCCACCACAGATCACACCATCACAATCGACGCTTCAGCATCGAGTCAGTTCGTGAGCGGACTATTGCTCACAGCGCCGAGGCTTCCCGCCCCACTCACCATCGCCCACAGTGGCGCCAGTGTTCCCTCGCTCCCCCACATCGAAATGACCCTGAAGTGTTTGGCCGATCGGGGCGTCCCTGTCGAATCGGACCGGGGCAACCAATGGCGGGTCACACCGCACACCATTAAGCCAACCGACGTCCACATTGAGCCAGACCTCTCCAACGCGGCACCTTTCCTTGCCGCGGCATTGGTCGCCGGTGGTCAAGTGGCGATCCACCACTGGCCACACAGCACCACCCAGGTGGGCGGGCGCCTACCGGAGCTGTTAAAAGCATTTGGCGCGTTGGTGGAATTTGATGGCGACACCCTGCTGGTCCAAGGCGCCGGGCTAGGTCCCGGATTAGGACTCGAGCCGGTGTCGATGGATTTGGGTGAAGCCGGTGAACTAGCCCCCACGCTGATCACCCTGTCTCTTTTTTCGAACGGGACCTCCACCTTTCGAGGCATTGCCCACCTGCGTGGTCACGAAACCAACCGACTGGCGGCCCTGGTGGAAAACATCACCGCCCTGGGGGGTGTGGCCACAGAAACCAGTGACGGCATTATTGTCACCCCTGCGCCCTTGCACGGTGGCCTCTGGAAGGCTTTTGGGGACCACCGAATGGCCACATCGGGTGCGCTTGTGGGCCTGGCCGTCCCAGGCGTCGAAGTGGACGATATTGACCAAACGGCGAAGACACTCCCCGGTTTTGTCGCGCTGTGGTCGGACATGCTGCGAGGAGCCAATCAGTGACCCCCCGCTTGGGTGATGACGACTGGGTCGATGCCTACGAGGAGTCTCTGGATAGTGCCCAAGCAGGCCGCAGGCCACGCAGTAAACAACGCCCCGCCCACAGTGATGCGGCTCCAGGAATGGTCATTGGGGTGGACCGGGGCCGCTACGACGTCGTACTCGATACTTCTGAAGCGACAAAGGTGCGGGCAAACCGCGCGCGGGAGTTACGCAACACGGCAATTGTGGTCGGTGACCGCGTCGACGTAGTGGGTGATGTGACGGGCCAGGAGGGCACACTGGCCCGCATTGTTCGCGTCCAAGAGCGCGACAATGTGTTGCGTCGAAGTGCGGACGACACGGATCAGTTTGAACGAGTGATTGTGGCAAATGCCGACTACCTGCTGATGGTGGTCGCCACCGCCGACCCGGAACCCAGACCACGGTTGATTGACCGCTACGTCATCGCCGCACTGGATGCTGGGATTGACCCCATCTTGTGTGTCACAAAGGCAGATGTCCATTCAGCTGACTGGTTGCGTGACTATGCCGCCCAATTAGACATCCCTGTCGTGGTCTTGCGCACCGACGGTGAACCAGATGACGAAGATGCCCTGCGGGAACTTTTGGCCGATCGCACAACGGTCGCGGTGGGCCATTCCGGTGTAGGGAAATCGACCCTGGTAAACCGTCTTGTCCCCAGCGCCCACCGCGATGTCGGCGTGGTGAACGTCGTCACCGGTCGAGGTCGACACACCTCGAGCTCCAGTCGGGCCTTGGAGCTTCCCGGTGGGGGTTGGATTATTGACACCCCTGGCGTGCGCTCATTTGGCTTAGGACACGTGACACCGGAGGCAATCGACCGCGGCTTTTCCGACCTCCAACCTTTCCTCGAGTTGTGTCCGAGGGGCTGTGGTCACAGCGAATCCGAACCCGATTGTGCCCTGCACCAGGCGGTGGCTGATGGCACACTCAGTGCCCGCCAAAAAGCCCGGGCAGAGTCGCTGGTTCGCCTTCGCGGCCTTGCCGTCGAACACTCCGGCCACGGCCACGCTTCTGAAGGGGACCCTCGACTAGCCTGAAGCGGTGGCCTTAACGTTTTCCCTCGCTGATGACCTGTCTCTGGCGCTTGCCGCTGCAGCAGACGCTGACTTGATCTCGATGGCCCGTTTTCAGGCGGCTGACCTCGAGACAGACACCAAAGCTGACTCCACACCCGTGACAGACGCCGACCGGGCGGTGGAGGATCGGGTGCGGGCAGTGATTAGAGCGGCACGTCCTCGCGACCAGATTTTGGGCGAAGAACGCGGTCACAGTTCTGGCTCGGAGAGCTCTAGAGAGTGGGTCATCGACCCCATCGATGGCACAGCAGGTTTTAGTCGCGGGTTACCTATCTGGGCAACCCTCATTTCACTCACCATTAACGGTGTTCCCGAGGTGGGTGTGGTCAGCGCACCCGCGCTAGGACAGCGCTGGTGGGCGGCTACCGGTCACGGCGCATGGACCAGGCAGAGGGGGAAGGCCCGAGCCATCGGTGTCAGTCACATCGGCTCACTGGAGGAGGCTGTCGTCAGCTACAACAGTCTTCCGGGGTGGCTTGAGGCGGGCGCCCACGATCAACTGATGGCCCTCGTCACCACTGCGTGGAGGGCGCGCGCTATTGGCGACTTTTGGTCCTACATGCTGGTCGCCGAGGGTCTTTTGGAAGTTGCCGGGGAGTTTGATCTACAGCCGTATGACATCGCCGCACTGTGGCCGATTGTGACCGAAGCGGGTGGTCGATTTAGCGCATTGGATGGTTCGGAAGATCTCGGTGCTGGGTCGGCTCTTGCCACTAACGGTCTGTTACACGACGACGTGTTGGCCATTATGCGCGGTGGCCAGTCATGAGGAGTGCACACCCCCATCATCTCCTCGCCGGAGCTGTCCTCGGGACCATTGTGCTGCTTTCTGGTTGTCAAAGCACCAGTGATAGCGCTGTGGTCACCCCCGGTGATGCGGATGGTGGTGACACAGCCGTGGCGGTGTTAGAGCTGGAGGTGGGCACGTGCTTAAACGATGTGGATCAGCCGCTCGCCCAAGACCTCACGGATATCCCGTCGGTCTCCTGTAATGAACCACACCAGTCGGAAGTGTTCGCCGAGGTGACCGTCGATAGCGGCGAATACCCGGGTGTGGATACAGTCACTGAGCAAGCGACGAGTGAGTGTATGAGCGAATTTGGACGGTTTGTGGGTCTTGATTTTGCCGCTTCACGCCTGAACTACCACTTCTACTACCCGACGGCGAGTAGTTGGGCACTGGGAGACCGCTCCATCTACTGCGTCGTGTTTGACCCCGGTGTCGAGACCGTAGGCACACTCCAGGGTGTAGCCCGATAATCGGGCGCTACGACGCAACTACCCTGTGAACAGCGAGCAGCACATCCTAGGTTTACCTAGCTTGGCCCACTCCATGCCGTCCCTCATCCAGGCCGCAACACCTCTAGGTTACTGATTGACGATTCAAACGCAGGCGCCGCCGGACCAGTTAGCCCTTTACCGAACCGGCCAGAAGGCCTCGGACGAAGTAGCGCTGAAGGGCAAAGAACACAATCAAGGGCACAATAATGGACACGAAAGCGCCCGCAGTGAGCACTTCCCAACCTGATCCTCTGGTGCCGACCATCTCCGCCAGACGCACCGTCATGGGCGCCACTTCTTTCGACCCAGCGCCGAAGGTCAAGCCCACCAGTAAGTCGTTCCACACCCACAAGAACTGGAAAATGAGGAAGGACGCAATGGCCGGGATTGACAGTGGCAGAACAATTTTCGTGAACAGGGTGAACCAGTTGGCTCCATCCACGCGACCCGCTTCAATCAGCTCGCGCGGGATTTGGCGGAGGAAATTGTGGAGCAAAAAGATTGCGAGCGGTAACCCAAAAATGGTGTGGGCGATCCAAATGGGAATATATGTTCCGGTGATTCCAAAGGCCGGAATGAGGGTCACTCCACCAATGACTAGCCCTTGGGAGAACAGTTGCAGGAGGGGAACCAACGCCAACTGCAGGGGAATGATCTGCAAGGCAAAGATGGTGAAAAAGAGGAAGTCACGGCCTTTGAAGTCAAACCAGGCGAGGGCATAGGCGGCAAAAGTCGCCAAGGTGATCGGAAAGATGACCGCCGGAATGGTGACGGCAAGGCTGTTGAAGAAATATTGGAACAGTGGCGGATTCACGCCAGTACCCACGAACAACACCTGCTGGTAGTTCTCGAGCGAGAATGAGGGGCTCGCGAAAAATGTCCACCAACCCGAATTGTTGATGTCCCGTTCGGGACGAATCGAGCTCACCAACAAACCAAAAGTGGGAATCGTCCACACAATGGCTAACACGATCGCCAGAGCCGAAGCAATCGGCGAAGAGAAGATGTCCTTCGCTTTCTTTTTCTGGCCAAGGCTTAGACCTTTAGGCGCGGACAGTGCAGTCATTATCGCTCCGTCCTTTCAAGGCGCAGTTGTCGCAGGTTGTACCAAATGATGGGAACGACCGCGAGGAACAGGATCACAGCGAGCGCACTTCCTTGACCGTAGTTCAGCTGCCGGAAGGCTTGGGAATACATTTCGTTGGCCACAACGTTGGTTTGGAAGTTACCGCCGGTCATGGTCCGGACAATGTCGAAGACTTTCAGTGTCGCGATGGTGATGGTGGTCAAGACCACCACGATGGTGGAGCGGATCATGGGTAGCGTGACTCTAGTAAAGCGGCGCCAACTCGATGCACCATCGAGCATCGCAGCCTCCACCACTTCATCCGGGATGTTTTTCATTGCCGCCCCGAGAATCACCATGGCAAAACCGGTTTGAATCCACACCAGCACCACAATCAGGAGCACGGTGTTCAGTGGGGCTTCAAGAAGCCAGTTAACGGGCTCTGCGCCCACACCGCGAGCTATCGCACTGAGTAGGCCAATTTCTGGCTTGCTGGGGTCTGGCTCATAGCTGTAGACGAAGCGCCAGATCACACCGGCACCGACGAACGAAATGGCCATCGGCATGAAGATTAAGGATTTCACCCACGCGCCGCGCTTCATACGGTCGGTCATGTAGGCGATTGCTAACCCGATGACTGTCGCGAGAATGGGGGTCAAAATGACCCAAATGACCGTGTTGCGCAAAACAATTTGAATCTCGGGCATCGTAAACGCCCAGATGTAATTATCGAGGCCAATGAAATTGTCGCCCCGTTTGTCCATGAAGGACAGAATGATCGTGCGAATGGCCGGGTAGATCAGGCCAATCAGGAGAAGCAGGCCCGCAGGCCCTAGGAAGATGACGTAACGCAACCACTCTTGCTGCTTGAGTGAGGCCCGCGCGCCGATAAGAAACACCGCATAGACCACCGCGGCGAAGACAACCAGCGAAATGATGAGGAGCACCAGGTTCGGGGCGATTACTGCCCACAGTTCAGATCCCACGTGTCGTCCCTTCCCCAACGGCTGTGTTGGCTGGTATCGGGGGGCCTGCCCTAAGGACAGACCCCCCGATTGGCTAGCGCCAGTGTAGCGAGATTACTCTGCTGGCCAGCTGGCCTCGATGGCGTCAAGGACAGCTTGATTGTCCTTGTCTTCTGCCACCCATGCAGTCATTTCCCGCCAGAACGAACCCGCACCGACTTCACCGGGCATCACATCGGAGCCGTCGAAGCGGAACGTGGTGGCGTTCTGCAGAATTTCCACGGCAACAGCGTTGACCGGGTCTGCCACGTTGGCGGTGTCCAGGCCGAGGTTCGCGGAGAACCATCCACCAAGAGCTGCCTTTTCGTTGTTCCACTCAGGAGTGGTCAGCAGGTAACGGACAACCTGGGTTGCCGGAGTGTTGCTGAAGGCACCCACGAACTCGCCACCACCGAGGGCAGGAGTCTGGTCAGCGCTCACGCCGGGGAAGTAGAACACGGAGATTCCACCCTCAACGTCAGTGGCGTCTGGTGCCACAATCTCAGCACCGTAATCACCCACGAGGATTCCACCGAGGAACGAAGCCTGGCGGTGCATGGCACAGGAGCCATCCACAATGCCGGCAGCACCCTCAGAGAACGAGGTGGTCGCGATCGACGCAACGTCACCCACGTAGTCGGGGTTCTTCACGATTTTCTCGGCTTCTGCGAGAACTTCGGCAACCTCAGGCGAGTTGAAGGCGAGGCGCTCATCGGCCTGGCCGCTCCACTGGTCGTAGGTTTCTGCCGACTGGAAGCGAAGCATGAGGTCTTCCATCCAGTCAGTTCCGGGCCAACCGGTAGCGTCACCGGAGCCGAAGCCCACACACCAGGCGTTGCCGTCGTAGTCGCTCGCGACGATGTCGTCGGAGAGGCCAAGAAGCTCATCCCATGTGGTGGGGATAGCCCAACCGTTGTCGGCGAAGACCTTCGGCGAGTACCACACGAAGGACTTCACGTTTGCACCGAGGGGTGCACCGTAGAAGGTGTCACCAACGGTGCCATAACCCTTCCAGTCGGGGGTGTAGTTGGCGTCAACCGAGCTCTCGAGCGCTGCTGATCCGGCGACGAGGTCGTCGGGGAATGCGGCGAGGAGGCCGGGCTGGGGGAAGATTGCGAGGTCGGGGGCAGTTCCACCCTCAACGCGAACGGCAATCTGTGCTTCAAATTCTTGCGAACCGTTCCACTCAATGTCGATACCGGTGCACTCTTCAAAGCCCACGAAGGACTCTTCGAACAGTGTGGATTCTGGTTCGATGATGGTGGTGTAAATCTCGACCGTTTCACCTTCGTAGGTGCCAACGCAGTCGTTGATTTCTGTGAGAATGTCGTCTTCGGACAGGGCGGCTTCTTCTCCAGCCCCTCCTGCACAGCCGGCCAGCACCAGTGCGGCGACCGAAAGGCCAGCAACACCGATGATAGAGCGACCACGAATCGTGTGCCTCATCAATACTCCTTAGTAATTGGACAGTAGGCGCGATGGGCACGCATGTGCTCCATCGCGTCGCTCAGATTATCAGGCAAACCAACCGGTTCCATTGTGAACGAGGTCACCGTCTGATAACGAACAGCTCGGCCCGGTCAGCCCGTTAGTTGTCGGACACAACAAAGGCCCCACCAAACGGTGGGGCCTTTGTGTACTGGGTGGAGATGGGGGGAATTGAACCCCCGTCCACTGCTACCAAACGAAGTCTTCTACGGGTGTAGCGTGCGATGTCGTGTATCTCGACCCCGTCCATTCGGCACACGCACCGTGAACGACAGGCCCAGTATCAGTAAAAGTCCCGAGTGGCGCTGACACGCCACCACCCAGCTAGCCTTCTCCATGACGCCAGAATCCACGCTGAAGGCTCACGTGGTCTGACGGACTTCGGGCTCGCTAGCTACTAGGCAGCGAGGGCGAAGTCGGCGCGCTTTGTATTGGCACCTATTGGTATGCAGGGGGCGTTAACGAGACAACCCTGCGTTCTCGACCCGCTTCTCTCCGACTCATTAGCAATGTCGAAACCGATCATCCCCATGATGAATCACTCGTGAAGCTGTTTTGCCTCTGTGGAGTTATCAACTGGCCGTGGCCAGCCCTCCAGTGTACACCCCGGGACACCCCAGCACCAGGTGTTTCTCCCAGCCAGTCCTACCCGGTCGTTAGCGGCGAACAATGGGGTGTTTTCGAGCCCTCATGTCTAACAGGGCAAACACTAAGGATGCCACCACGAGTCCCACAGATGCGAGCGCGGCCAGAGTGAAACCCTGCAAGTAGGCGTCAGAATTCAGCGCAGCGCCTGCTTGGCTCACCCCGTAGAACAGGGCGGAGAGCACACCGGCCAAACCGATTGCGGTTCCGATGCGCTGGCCCAGTTGGGCAATAGAGCCCGCCAAACCACCCTCACGCACGGGAATGTCTTCCAACATGAGGGTTTGGTTCGGTGAAATCACCGCACCACCACCCAAACCGGCCACCGCCATGGAGCCGGCAACAGCCCAGGCCATCCATTCGTTCGACACCACATACCCCAATACCAGGGTGCTGGAGAAACCAGTAATAACCAGGATCAAGCCCGCCACCACCAAAATGCGTCCGTAGCGGTGCACGACGAGACCACTGCGCCAGGAACTGAGCGCGGAAAGCAGGGCGAAGGGAATGGTGACCATTCCCGCCACCACAGGGGAGAAACCCAAACCGTTTTGAAGCCACAGGGTTTGGGCGATAAAAGTCGCGGGAAGGGCGGCGAAATAGAAACTCGAAATCGCCACACCATTTCGAAACGACGAGACCTGAAAAAGCGTGAAATCGATAATTGCTACCCGGCCACGGGCCAGGTAACCCTTTTCCCACGCGCCAAAAGCCAGGGCGGAAGCGACGGCGAGTACCAACCACCACCACCGTGCCGGGTCATCCGTTTCGGTACCCGTGGTGAGCACAAAGGGCAGCATGAAAGAAAACACCGTGATACCCAGTAACACGGTGCCGATCACGTCGAAATCCTTCACCACATAGTCAGGGATCTCTTGTTTTTTGGGCAGCAGACGCACCGCACCAATAAACGCGGCGACACCCAGTGGCACATTCATCCAAAACAGGAGGTGCCAGCCAAAACTTGAGCCCCCCACACCCACCAAAATGCCACCCAGGGTGGGGCCAAATGCGGTGGACAGGCCAATGACGGCGCCGAAAATACCAAACGCTCGACCGCGTTCTTGGCCCAAAAACAGTTGTTGGATTAACCCCAACACTTGTGGCATCAACAGACCCGCGGCGAAACCTTGCGCAATGCGACTGGCCACCAGCAATTCAATTGTCGGCGAGAGCGCCCCGGCAAGACTGGACAGGGTGAAAAGAGTTAACCCCACCAAAAACATGGTGCGCCTCGAGTAGAGGTCGCCGATTCGACCAGAGGGCACTAACAGAAGACCAAAGGCCAGGACAAAGCCCGCCACTAACAGTTGCACCTGGGTGGCGCTTGCTCCCAAATCATCAGAAATCGCCGGAATAGCGACATTGATTTTTGCCAAATCCAAAATGGTGAGCGATGCGACAGCGACAGCAATCGCGTAGGCCCGCCAACGAACCTTCTGTTCCTCAGGACTCAGGATAGGAATCGCGGCAGTCGATGGCCGGGACGATCCGGTATCAGCTGAAGTGGTCATTGACTCTGAGTCTAGACCTGGAGTGTGAGAGCGAACGGCTTACGCCTCTCCCCGGTTGCGCTTCGCCATTGCCCGCTCCGCTTCACGCTTGTCTTGCTTTTCCCTCAAGGTCTGGCGCTTATCAAATTCGCGCTTACCCTTCGCTAGGGCAATCTCCACTTTGGCCCGACCATCTAAGAAATACAGTTTCAACGGCACCAGGGTGTAGCCGCCGCGGGAGACCTGACCGGCCAAACGGTCGATTTCCCGACGATGCAGCAGAAGTTTGCGTTTACGCCTCGGCGGGTGGTTTGTCCACGTCCCCGCCGTATATTCCGGGATGTGGACGCCTTCAATCCAGGCTTCACCGTGGTCGATCGTGGCGTAGGCGTCGACAAGCGACGCCCGACCTGCTCGAAGTGACTTCACCTCGGTGCCACTTAAGACCAGGCCCGCCTCGATGGTGTCCTCGATGAGGAAATCGTGTCGCGCCTTTTTATTGCTCGCTACGAGCTTTTCGCCCACTTCTTTCGCCACGATTCACCCCCTCGTCTCACCCGGGCAACCGCTCCGGGACTACACCCGAAGGTACCGGCTAATCGATGCGTAGGAGGCGAGAGCCGCGAGTAGTACGCCGGTAGCCAACAAAATCGGCATCGCGGCAAAGGCTTCGTCGTAGCCAATAAACACTGTCGTGGGTAGTGCCTCGACGAGGTAGCCGCGCACGAAGTAGTGCACAATTGCCCAGACGGCACCGCTTGCCAACACGGCACCCGCAAGTGCTGCGACCACACCCTCTAACACGAACGGTGTTTGAATAAACCGGTTTGAGGCACCCACCAGTCGCATAATGCCCAACTCGCGACGCCTCGAAAAAGCACTCAAACGAATCGTCGTCGAAATCAACAGTGCAGCGGCGACCAGCATCAGCGATGCTACGGCGACCGCAGTGATACTTCCTGCATTCAGCAGGGCAAAAATCTGGTCCAGATAACTTCTTTGGTCGACCACGCTCTCGACACCCGCAAGCCCAGCCATCGCCTCGAAAATGAGGTCGGTTTGTTGCGGGTCCACCAGACTCACCCAAAAAGTTTCGGGTAAAAATTCGGGCGAGACCAGGTCGACTACCGCACTGCCGGCAAATTGTTCCCGGAAGTTATCGAACGCCATCTGTCGGTCTTCGAAATAAAACGTGTCGATGTAGGGACTTAGGCTCGGTGATTCCAGTTGCGCTTCGACCGCGCGAATCTGATCGGTCGTCGCTTCCTGCTGGTCACATCCACCCAGTGTCGAAAAGTCAGTACACAAATAGACAGCGACTTGAGCGCGATCAAACCAGTAAGAGCGCATCTCTTGAATCTGTGACTGCAACAACACTGCCGTTCCCACGAAAGTGAGTGAAATGAAGGTCACCAAAATGATGGAGACCACCATGGAGGCATTTCTGGCGAGGCCTGTTGCTACCTCGCGGAGGATGAAACCAATCCTCACGCCCGAAGCTCCCACGGGAACGAGGCGGGTACTTCGTCAGGGTCAACCGACAGGTCAACTTTTTCTCGAATAGGGGTCATCGTGGCGCCATCGTCCGACTGAACCGGAGTCGGAGCAGTATCGGCTTCACCGAGTGGAATCGTGCTGGTCTGGTAGCCGCCCTGGTGCTCGTCGCGCACAATCCGACCCTTGGATATTTCCACCACGCGACGCTGCATTTGGTTCACGATGCCGGCATCGTGGGTAGCCATCAACACGGTGGTTCCCGAAGCGTTAATCCGAGACAGCACGTTCATAATTCCGGCGCTGGTCGCCGGGTCGAGGTTTCCTGTGGGCTCATCGGCCAGCAAAATAGCCGGCTTATTGACCGCCGCACGCGCGATGGCGACTCGCTGTTGTTCACCACCGGAGAGTTCGTGGGGGAAATTGTCCGCTTTGGAGGCAAGCCCCACCGTTTGGAGCACGTCGGGTACTGCTTCGTGAATAAACCCTTGGCTTTTTCCAATGACCTGGAGAGTGAACGCGACATTGTCGAACACCGTCTTTTGCGGCAAAAGACGGAAGTCTTGAAACACCACACCCAAGCTGCGGCGGAAGATGGGGACTTTTCGTGCCGGGATGCGGCGCAGGTCTTGGCCTAAGACGTGAACACTTCCCGCGCTCGGACGCTCCTCTTTCAGCATCAGCCGAAGTAGCGACGATTTACCAGAACCCGACGATCCGACGAGGAAGACAAACTCTCCCGGTTGGATATCAAGCGACACGTTCGAGAGCGCCGGCTGGGCGGCGCCTCGGTAGACCTTAGAGACCTGGTCGAAAAGAATCATGGCCACTCCAGGGTAGGTCTCACCTACCCCGCAAACCGGCTACGACACTCGATCGGGTGCGTTGCGCCAACGAATCCCGGCGCGGATAAACCCGTCAATGTCCCCGTCAAATACGGCCTGCGGGTTGCCCACTTCGAAATCGTTTCGCAGGTCTTTGACCATTTGGTAGGGCGCCAACACGTAGCTGCGCATCTGATCGCCCCAACTGGCGGTGATGTTTCCCGCGAGTTCCTTTTTCTTTGCCGCTTCTGCTTCACGCTGAAGGAGCATCAACCGAGACTGCAGCACACGCATCGCCGCGAGGCGATTCTGGATTTGGCTTTTTTCGTTCTGACACGACACCACAAGGCCCGTCGGGAGGTGGGTGATCCGCACCGCCGAATCGGTGGTGTTCACCGACTGGCCGCCTGGTCCACTGGAGCGAAACACATCCACCCGGATGTCATTTTCTGGGATGTCCACCTCGGTGACTTCGGCCATCAACGGAACCACTTCCACAGCGGCAAAAGACGTTTGTCTCTTGCCGGCCGAATTGAACGGACTCATCCGCACCAAACGGTGGGTGCCGGCTTCTGAGGCGAGGGTGCCAAACGCAAACGGGGCGTCGATTTCGATGGTGGCCGATTTGATTCCGGCCTCTTCGGCGTAACTGGTGTCCAACACTCGGGCGGGAAGATCGTGTGATTCGGCGTAGCGCAAATACATTCGCATCAGCATTTCGGCGAAATCAGCAGCGTCCACTCCCCCCGCACCCGCGCGAATAGTGACAATCGCCGGCAGCTCGTCGTATTCACCATCGAGCAGAGTTTTGACTTCCAAATCGGCTAGTGCCTGCTCGATGGAGTCCAATTCGGCGACCAGTTCAGTCGCCGAATCGGCGTCCTCTTCAGCCATTTCTCGCAACACGTCCAGATCGTCGAGTCGTTGACGAAGCGATTCGATGCTTTTCGCTTCTGACTGGCGGTGGCTCAGCGCACTGGTGATTTTTTGGGCCGCGTCGGGGTCATCCCACAAATCGGGTGCCGAAGCATCCACGGAGAGTCGCTCGATTTCTGCTCGCAGACGACCCAGATCTAACACCGAGGCAATGTCCTCGAAGTTTTCTCGGGCGTGGGCGATGCGCTGGGAAATATCGGGTTCAGACATCGTGACCCCAGACTAACCGAGGCCAGCTGACCACTCTGGGCCGTTAAGCGAGTGCGCTGAAGGCCGTGCTCGGCAGATCCCGCTCGTCAGCTTCAATTCCTTCGACGATGCGCGCCGCCACAGCGTGGGGGTCCAAACCCTTCGGGAACGCCGGGGGTTGCCCCGCCACCGGGTGCTTAGACAATTCGGTGTCGGTGTGACCGGGCCTGGCGTCGAGTAGTCGAATTCCCACCCGGCGCATTTCGCGGCCAGCGGCCGAGAAATGTGCGTGCAGGGCCGACTTGACCGCCGAATAGGCAGCGAGGCCGGCTGTGGGTGATTCGGAGACAACACCAGAGAGCGCGAGCATGAACGGTGACCCTCCTGCTTCCGCGGAGCGTTGCAGAGCGGGAGTCGCGGCTCGCAGCAGCGCCATCGGAGCTTTTGTGTTGACCTTCCAGAGGGCATCCAGGGTTGAGTCGCTCACTTCAGCTGCTGGGCCAAACGCGACAGCACCCACAGCAAAAATGACGCCGTCAAGGCGTCCGTGGGCAGCCACTGCCGCTTCGACGAAGCGCTCGGGTACTCCCTCTTGTGTGATGTCACCGGTGACGGTGGCACCAGGAATACCAAGCGCCTCAAGGGCGGCTTGGTCGCGGCCGGCGAGGGTGAGCTGGGCGCCCTTTTGGCTAAGTATCTGGGCAAACTCGCGCCCTAAACCGCCCGTGGCACCAACGAGAAGAATGGACGCTCCATGAAGATCTGTCATGGGGTGAGTGTCCCAGCGCTTTCTGCATATTCGCTCAGTGTCTCCAAAGGAGTCATGGTGAAACCCTGGGCGGGGTGTTCCGAACGCCCGGGAGTCACGGGTGCCAGTCGGCCTCAGCGAATCACGCTCTGCGAGAGCGCTTCGGCTTGGATCGGGAGCGACAGTGGCAAAAACTCTGACCACAAGGGGGCCCTCCAGGTGGCCTCAAGAACAACTCGCGCTCGGCGCCCATCGGGAGTATCCGCGCGGATGAGCCGAAGTTCGTGGTGCGAAATCTCCGGCACACCGCGGAGAAAACCGAGTGCCGCATCAGCCACCCGAGAAGACTCCAAGGGTGCCACCACTTCACTGCCGCTTCGGCGAAGCCTTGCAGGGTCAAACGATTCAGCACCTCGAAGGGCAGTGGCTTCAGCGAGCGCGACCAGTCGATGACGCTCGATCGTCAGCGAGGTCGCTGAGACGACACCGAGCGTGACGGCAACGGCAAGAGCCATTGCTCCCGCCACGAGCGGAAGAATGGAGCCGCGCTCGGCGTTCAATGGCTGGTTCCCACCCCGTTCCCACAGGCGCGTGTGAATCATGGGTCACCCCGATAATCAGACACCTGCGCTTGGGCCACCCCGGTGATGGGGACACTGAAGGGCAGGGCAGCCGGGATGAGTGGAATTGCACCCAGTGGAACATCAGCGACGACGGTAATTTCGACCCAACTTCCGGGATCCAAACAGCCATTCGTAGGTCGGCACATGAGGGAAATGTCAACGTCGTGATCGATGCTGAACGTTTCTAAGGTGTGGGAAATCGCTCGCTGGGTCCCCGGAACAGCGCTCGAGAGCGCTGTGTGCTGGGTGAACACTCTTACGCCGTAACGGGCGGCCGCGTCGGTCGCGAGCGCCGCCTGTTGCAGTCCCCAAAGCGACACGGTGAGGAGAACCAGAGGGATGAACAGGATTACTCCGGCGACCAGAAACTCAAGCGATGCCCGACCAGCATCTAATGACAGACGATTAGTCGGGTCGCTCCAGTGGGGCAGTGGCTTCCACACGGATCTCACCACCCAGACTCCATAAGCCCACGGTGGGTAGTGGCGCGACGACGCTCACGAGGGCGACTGGTTGGCCGTCAACGGTGGCCCGACCGGCATAAATCGTCTCTGCATAGCCTGGGCCAAGCCCCACGGTGATGAGTCGCCTGGTCAGTTCGGCCCCGTCTGCTGATGTGGCGTTGTAGTAGCTGGCAAGCCGGGCACCCTCCCACGCTGAGGCTTGCAGGGTGTGTCGCACGTGAGTGACCAGGGTGATGTGAAGTGTGGCTAGCGCGAGGGCGACAAGGAGCCCCGAGACCAACACAAACTCGGCAGGGGCATTACCCCGTTCAAGAGACTCGTTGCCCACATCGGGGAGGCGAGAGTCTCGCGTGCGAGGGCTAAAACGAAGTAACACGGGATATGGCTTGTTCGAACACACCGGCAAGGGCGGGACCAGCGGCAGACCAAATCACAATGACCAGCCCTGCTGTCATCAAAGTGATTAACACCCACCCAGGGACGTCACCTCTTTCTCCGGGATGGTTCTCGACTGTGTTCATGGCTTTCCTTTCCTTGCCTGTGGCTGACAGAGTAAGAAAGGTCGACACCGCCCGGGGGAATTTATCCCCAGGCGGTATTGCGCAGAGGGCCCAGAAAACCTCACCAGACGGCGTAGAGAAAAAGGGCTAACCCCAAATCAATCTGGGGTACCGAAGGTAACTCTGTAGTCCACTCCGCCCCAACTAAATGTCCCCACCGCATTAGACCCGTTAACCGCGGAGTAGTCCCCAGTGGTGGCCTTCCAAACGACCGAATCGTCGCCCTCCCCTCCTGTCGCGTCATAAGAAAACAAGGGAACCGTGAACGGAGTAGGGAAAGATGGGAAGTCCACCAGGCTAACAACGGTGAGGATACTTGGATCTGTCCCGGAAGAGTCGGACCCCAGCTCATCTGGCCAATCGAAGCCACTCGCCTCAAAGTTCGCGCCGGTAGGGAAACCAGCCCAAATACCGGCAATCTCCACATAGGAGACGGAGGCCGCGTAGGCAGCGGTAGGTAGTGCGAGCGATGCCACGCCAGCACCGACACCAATTGCCCCCGCCTTGATGAGCCCGCGCCGTGAAAGACCAGGCGCGGCCACAATTCCCAGGTCGACTAAGTCACGCAATGCTGGATCAGCCCAGTCCACGTTCATGCCTGATCGAACATTTGCCAACACCTGAGCGGGGCGACCAGACAACGACACCACATCGCTCCGGCCAGGAACAATGACCATCAGGTCATCACCCACGCCCTCAACAACAACCCCAGGAGCCACCGACACAATTCTCGACATCACACGCCAGACTTTCTCGTCAAATCGGACTTGAAGATTATGCGGGAACAGGACGTAACGTCGCGAGATTGTCGGATAAAACGGGCAAAAAGCGGAAAGTGTTTAGCTAGCTAAACACTTTCGGCACACAACCTTTGCCGCATGTGGGGCTCACTCCTCCGGGAGCATTTCCACGCAGGTGCGTCGCACGGTGTGGTGAACCATGACGACGGCACTCTCGGGTTCGCTCACAGCCATCCACTTTTCTTCGTGACAGGCAAGCCAGGGCGGTCACCACGTTTGCCTCGGTGAGCTCGCAGCGGCGTTGACAGCGTGGGAATTCATGGTCATGACCACACGGTACGAAGAGAGGAAACGTCAGCGCAGGACTTTTCCACAACGCGCCATTGAGGGTCATCGCGTGTAGTCACGGTGGGGCTTGGCCCACCTGGAAGCGTGTTGCCTGGCAGAACAGGCGTAGAGTATGGAGTCGACTGAGCGCGTAAACAGGGAGGTAACCCTCGTGGCGGGGATTGATGCGACAACCGATACAACCCAGGAATGGGCTGTTGTCGGCGACCGTATTCGATCTGCGCGAGAAGCGATGGGGATGAGTGTTCGAGAACTTGCCCGCCGAGTGGATGTTTCGGCAAGTCACGTCTCACAGGTTGAACGCGGCCTCGCCTCTTTCAGTGTTCGCTCCCTCTATAACGTGGTGAGCATTTTGGGTGTCTCGATGGACTCGCTGTTCGAGGAGGCCATCACTCCTGAGGGTGGACCGCTTGTCGACACACCCAGTGAGGCAGATGTGACCGCCGAGGGCGGACCATTAGACGAATCAGGCATTGTGTTGCGCCGCGGCTCGCGCCCCAGCCTGAAGTTGCAGTCTGGCCCCCGCTGGGAGCGCCTGACGGCAAAGCCTGAAGAGGGGTGTGAATTTCTCGAGGTGGTGTATGCCCCCAATCCGGGTGCGGAACCCCCAGAGGACTACATTCGCCACTCGGGGCGCGAGTACGGTGTGATTCTCTCCGGCGTACTCAATGTGCAGATTGGGTTTAGCGAAGCCCAACTCGGCGCCGGAGACTCACTCGCCTTTGATTCACGTATCCCACACCGTTTCTGGAATTCAGGGTTAGAGGAAGTTCGTGCGGTCTGGTTTGTCTCCGACCACGATGATGCGACAGAAGGCGATACCCCTAACGCTGCTGCGGTCGGACACCGCAACGGCCACGACTTCTAACTGCTCTCCACCTGACAGAACGTTCACCTCTAGGTAACGTTTCGGTAAATCTGCAACCGCTAGTGGACACAGTGTTATGTCTGTGTTTACACTTGGCGAGCAGCCCAGCATGTGGGCCGTCAGTTCTTAGGCAAAGGAGCCCCAGACGTGTCACCTTCTGCGTCCTCAACATCCGGGCCAGTGATCGAAGCTCACAACATCGTCAAAAAGTTCGGCGGCGCCACCGCCGTTGACGGCGTGTCTATCGAAGTCCACCCCGGCGAAAT
>CBFHPU010000019.1:0-24905 GCA_965657845.1 Pontimonas sp. | reverse complement strand
GAGGGACGGGGCATGTTGGGAAAGAGGTGGTGTTCCACCTGGTAGTTCAACCCACCCATGAACACGTCCATCATCCGACCGCCGCGAATGTTGCGGCTGGTGAGAACCTGTCGTCTCAGGAAGTCCACTTTTTCCCCACGGGGAATGATGGGCATGCCTTTGTGGTTGGGGGCAAACGAAGCTCCCATGTAGACACCAAACACCGCGAGCTGGGTGCCAAGGAATACCAGAGCGACACTCCAAGGCATCACCAGAAACACCAACGCAAAGAGCAGACCGTGGCGGACAAGCAGCATGGTGATTTCACTGGCTCGCCCCTGCAGGGGCTCCTTGGAAAACGCGCGCTTAAACCCTTGAACGTGGAGGTTTAGGCCTTCGAGTGTGAGCAGGGGAAAAAATAACCAGCCCTGTCGCTTCGTAATGGCGCGTTGGAAGCCTTTCGTTTTCGAAGCGTGTTCCTCCTGGAACACGATCACATCAGATTCAATATCGGGGTCTTTGCCCACCGTGTTGGGGTTGGCGTGGTGGCGGGAGTGTTTATTCATCCACCAGGAGTAACTAATTCCCACCACGAGGTTGGCGAGAATTTTGCCCCCACGGTCATTGGTGGTGCCCTTTTCAAAGACCTGCTTGTGAGCCATTTCGTGGGCTAAAAACGCAAACTGCGTGAAGACAATCGCCATCACTGGTGCTAACGCAACCTGCCACCAGCTTGCGCCAATCCACACCATTGCCACGATCGTGACCAACATCAAGACACTCAAGGCCACAATCACTCGGGTGTAATAGGCACTTTGTCGGGCTAACAGTCCGGCTTCTCGAACGCGCGAAATGAGGCCGGCGAAGTCTGAAGTGTAAGGGTGGTCAGCGGGGTTAACAGTCCTGCCGCCGCGGGTGGGTGTGGTGATGACCACCGACATAAATCCTCGTCTCAAACCTGGTGTGACTTCTCAGCCGGGGAGACGAGTATTCCGCCTAGATGCCCTTCAATCTAACCCATGGGTCTGTGCGCGAGTATCAGAAACGCTCGTCGTGCCGGCGAATGATTTAGTCGCGTGCAGGAAGGTTCGCTTGGCGCTGCGCGAGGGTCGATTCCAGACCCGCGTCGACAAAAGTTTCCAGTAAGCGCGCTTCAGTGAGGAATTCGCCACCCTCAGCAATACGTCCTGCAGCAGCAGACACGGCCCCGTAAATCATTCCGCACAGCGACCTGGCATCTTCCACCCCGAGTTGCTCCAAGGGCCGCACAAGCTGTTCCATGAAAAACCCGTGCATGGCTTTTACAACGCCGAGGTGTTCCTCGGGAAGTGACGAACGACCAATGGTCATAATCGCCTGGTGTTCACCGGTCGACAAATACGCCAGGCAGTAGTGAATCCACGCGCGAATCTGCTCCGTGGGCTCCTCGAGAGCCCCCACGATTCGCTCGACTTCGTTGCTGAGGTCCGCCATGTCGTTTAGTACAAGCTCACCCAAAATATGGGCGCTGGAGGAAAAGTATTGGTAAATCGCGGGACGAGAAAGACCCGTACTGGTGGCAATCGCACTCATCGTGACCGCCTCTGGGCCATGCTCCACCACAATGCTCTTCGCGACATCGACAATTGTCGACTGCCTCGCGTCGTAGGTGGGAGTGTGCATCACCCGGAAATTATACGAACACCGCCGGAAGGAATGCTGTCAACACCGCGCATCAGGCTCGCTCTGGGGGAAACTCTCAGGACCCGAGAAGCTCACCCTGCGGCAGCGGCACGCGCTGCGGGACCCAATGCGTCAGACAAAATCTGCAAATCATCCTGGTTGTGCGCGGCAGAAACGAACCACGCTTCGAACGCAGACGGTGGGATACTCACCCCGTGATCGAGCAGCGAATGGAAAAACCGGGCGAAAGCTGTGGTGTCTTGGGCTTTCGCATCGTCAAAATTGCGCACCTCATCGGGTGTGAAAAACACGGAAAAGAGATTGCCCGCCCGTTGTAGGCGGTGGGCAACACCCTCCTTGGTTAATGCTTCCGAAACGATTTCGCCTGCTTGGTGCGCGTAAGAGTCCAAATGATCGTAGACATCTCGTTGGCACAGTTGGAGGGTTGTCAGTCCCGCAATACTGGCGACCGGGTTTCCACTGAGCGTGCCTGCTTGGTACACCGGCCCGGTGGGGGCCAGCAGTTCCATCACGTCTTTGCGGCCACCCACAGCGGCGAGTGGGAAGCCCCCGCCAATGACCTTTCCAAAGGTCAGCAGATCGGGGACGCGACCAGCAGGTCCATCAACGAGGCCCCACCAACCGGCCGAGGACACCCGAAAACCGGTCATCACTTCGTCGAGAATGACCAAAGCGCCGTGTTCCCGAGCCAAGTCAAACACTGCGTCGGCAAACTCAGTGGTCGGTGGAACAACGCCCATATTCGCCGCTGAGGATTCGGTAATGACCGCGGCAATGCGGTCAGAGTGTTCATCAAAGACCTGACGCAGTGCGTCTGGGTCGTTGTAGGGGACCACGATGGTGTCTTCCACGTGACCGGGTGGCACACCCGGCGAATTCGCCATTGCCAGCGTCGCCACACCAGAGCCGGCTTGTACGAGCAAGCTATCCATGTGGCCGTGATAGCAACCGGCGAACTTCACAATCAGGTTTCGCCCGGTTGCTGCTCGTGCCAACCGAAGGGCAGTCATCACCGCTTCAGTCCCCGACGAGACAAAACGCACCCTCTCCACCGGTGCCACCCGTCGGATGATTTCCTCAGCGAGGAGGACTTCGTGTTGGTGCGGGGCGCCAAAACTCGATGAATCGGCCGCTACTTCAGTGACTCGGCGCACCACCTCAGGGTGGGCGTGACCCATGATCATGGGACCCCAGGAGCCAATGAAGTCCACGTAAGAGTTGTCGTCGATGTCGGTTACGCGGGAGCCCGCACCGCTTTTCATATACATCGGAGTTCCTCCGACAGCGGAGAATGCTCGCACCGGTGAGCTCACCCCACCGGGAATGCTCGACTGCGCCCGCTCGTGCCAGCGCTCCGATTCACTTCGTGACGTCATGCTCGGGCTCCTTTTTCGTTTCGGCCGCGGTGGGCATGCCGCATGGCGTATTCCAAGGCCCAGTAGGTGCACACAATGTCGGCTCCCGCTCGACGCACGGACGTGAGGGTCTCATCGATTGCCGCATCACGCTCCACAATGCCTTCCCGTGCGGCCAATTCAATCATCGCGGTTTCTCCAGAGACGACGTAAGCCGCGACGGGAACATCCGACATCGTGGCAGCGTCGGAAATGACATCCAAATAAGACAGTGCGGGTTTCACCATCACCACATCGGCACCTTCGTCAAGGTCGAGAGCGATTTCTCGCCTCGCTTCTTTTCTGTTGCGCGGATCTTGTTGGTAGCTTTTTCGATCCCCATCCAACGTCGACTCCACGGCATCCCGAAAGGGCCCATAAAACACGGACGCGTATTTCGCGGCGTAGGCGAGCAGCGCGGTATCGGTGTGGCCCGCCTTGTCGAGACCTGCTCTGACCGCAGCGACTTGGCCGTCCATCATTCCGCTCAGACCCATCATGTGAGCCCCCGCTTTTGCTAGGGACACCGCCATCGATTGGTAGCGCACAAGGGTTCGGTCGTTGTCCACCTCACCCGCCTCGTTCAACACTCCACAATGGCCGTGGGACGTGAACTCGTCGAGACAGAGGTCGGCAATCACCACGAGCTGACCGGCTGAGGCCTCCACCGCTGCCGATACGGCGCGGTGGAGAATGCTGGCCGGATTGTCACACTGGCTGCCCTCGGGGTCACGCACAGACGGCACACCAAAAATCATTACGCCGCCCAGTCCGGCGGATACCGCCTCTCTGACCAGCTTCTCCATGCTCTCCAGGGTGTGTTGCCACACACCGGGAAGACTCGAAATGGGTTGGGGTGAATCAATTCCTTCTTTGACAAACACCGGAAGGATTAACTGACGAGGGTCAATGTGTGTTTCGGCGACCATCTCACGAAGCGCTTTATGTGCTCTTAGTCGTCGGGGGCGATGCTGAAGGGTCACTCTGCTGTGTCCTCACTGTGACGGGTTGCTAGTGCCTGTGCAACGGTGTCGGCGACCGCGTCCGGCGACGAAGACGGTGAGGTCGCAGAAACTCTCAGACCCAGTCGCGCCATTTCGGCCGCTGTGGTGGGCCCGGTAGCAATTAACGCCACCGACACGTGCGGGTCGGGGCAGTGGTGCTGGAGAGCCCGTGCGGCACTGGGGGAGCGCAGGACCACGGCATCCACAGTCCCTTCCCGTACTTGCCTGGCAGAGGGGGGTGGTGTGTCGATGACCTCGGTGGTGTAGAAGACCTCTTCGTGCATCACGAAACCCTTGGGTTGAAGCCGATCGGGAATGGAGCGCATCGAAATGGAACCTGAAGGTAGCACCACTGGTGCGGGCTCATGGGCGGCGATGGCGTCGGCGACATAGCGTGAGGTGCCCTCCTCGGCGAGCAGTACCTCCGTTGCGCCTAATTCCCGTGCGCGTCTGGCCGTCGATTCGCCGATTGCGGCGAAACGTATCGACGGGTTTTCGGCGATTGTCGCCTCTAGCAGTCCCGTGGGAAGTTGCTGCTGCCAAAAATCAATCGCGTTTAACGAGGTGACGACCAACCATTTCGGCCCCGGTGCACTCAGTAGCTCAATAAGTCTCATGGCGCCGGCTTCGTTGGCCACCGCTGCCACCTCGAGCCAAGGCTCAACAATGGTCTGAATGCCCTTAGCGTCCAGTGCAGCCCGGTCGTCCTCGTTACGCCGGGGTCTGATCAGAAGCACACTCATCAGCGCAGACCTTCCTTCCCGAGAGCTCGGCCCAATGGGGTGGATCCAAGGACGTGTGCGTGCTCAAGGCCAAAATTCCACGCGAGCCTCTCATCACTGACGAGGGTGTCAAATGGCGCGTGAATCTCGCCCGATGAGCTCACCACCTCACCGGTGTCCGCATCGGCCAGTTCCGCTTGTAAGCGCAGGGTTCCACTCGACCCGGAGGGATCGGGTTCCCACGTGGAAAGGGCGGATACTGCCGTATGACATCCCGCATTCAGGCCAATCAACACCGCTTGCTCCACCCTCGTGGCAACGCGCGTCACGGGGTCATCCACTAAGTGCAACAGGGCAATGGTGTCGTGGTCGTCTGCGCGGCACTCCACTGCAAGTGCGGCTTGGCGTGGAGCGGGAAGAAAAATCGCCCCATCCAGCTCTTCGCTGATGTATTCCAGAGCATTGATCCGGGCCAGGCCTGCCCGAGCGAGCACTGTCGCGTCATACTCACCCCGTAGGACCTTGTCGATTCGGGTTGTGATGTTGCCTCGAATGGACTGTGGGTTGAGATCGGGCCGTGCCCGAAGAATACTGGCTGCCCGGCGGGGTGACGACGTACCCACCACGCTGCCCGGTGCGAGGCCTGCCAAGGTGAGGTCGCCGCGGCTCACCAGGACATCGCCCGGATTCTCTCGGGTCGGCACAGCCGCCAACGCAATGCCTTCGTGAGGTGCCGCCGGAAGGTCTTTCATGGAGTGCACAATCACATCGACACGGCCTGCGAGTAATTCCTCCCGCAAACGGGAAACAAAAATGCCTGGAATGGGAGCCTTTGAGAGTTCCCCCGTGTAGGTGTCTCCCTCTGTTGTGACGATTACTTCTTTCCACTTCACGGCCTTCTCACTCACAGTCGTCTCACGCTGCGCGTCGAGCTGAGTCATCACCCAACCGGTTTGGGTTCTCGCGAGTTGGCTTCCGCGGGTGCCGACCCTAAGAGTCATGGTGGGCTCGCGACAGAGCAGTGTCAGCGTGTGGGGCGTCCTGGTCAGTGTCTTCGTGTGTGGAAGTCACAGCCTGTTCAGGGTTCAGGTCGAAGAGCAACGAGAGTGCCGTCGAATATTCGTCCTCGCGACCGTCTTTGGCCAGTTGCCGCGCCCGAACGGTGGGGGTGTGAAGTAGAGCCCTCGTGACACGACGTACCGCACGTTCAATTTCATCGACCTGTTCGGGGGTGAAGCGCCCCCTGGCCCGAGAGATTTCCTGATTGATGCGAGACTCCATGTCACTGCGAAGAGCGGTAATGAGCGGATCTACGCGGCGAACCCTTTCGGTTTCTTCAAAAAGCTGGGCGCCTTCTTCCACGATTCGATCAGCTTTCACAATCGCGTCGCGGTGTTCTGCGGGATTATCTTCGCGTAGCTGCTCCAACGTGATGAGTGTGCAACCTGGAAGGGACGCCACCCGGGGGTCAATATCGGCCGACAGGGCCACGTCCACGAGAAGCAATTCGGAGACCCTTGTGGAGTGTTCCACCGCGTGACTCACCATGTCTAACGGCAGGGCGTAGCCGGATTGCCCACTGGCACTGATGACCCAGTTCACCTCGCGAAGGACGCTCGGTAGTACGTCTCGATCGACCGCTCTGATGTCATGCAGTGACGCAAATTCGGCCCCTCGACCCGAGCGCGAGTAGACGCTAATTGACCCCACGCCCCGTTTGCGCAGGGCTTGAACGACAACCCTCGCGTAGGCGCCCGTTCCAATGATGAGAGCGGAAGGTTGGACCGGTTGCCCCAGTGTGCGCTCTGCGCGGTCAAGAGCAGTGTGCACAAGGGAGCGTCCGGAAGCCCCTACGCCCGTGTGGGTGGTGACGGACTTTGATACTGAGTGGGCTCGTTGGAACAGCCGTTGGAGCCGTGGCGACACCATCTGTTCCTGCTGTGCGGTGTGCAGCATCCGCTTAATTTGACCGCCAATTTCACTTTCACCCAACACCATTGATTCGAGGCCCGAAGCTGTCGAAAAAAGGTGCCGGACCACACTGCCGCCTGTCAGCACCCGGAACACTTTGGCAATTTCTGACTCGTCGGCATCGAGGTGTCGTGCAATGAGAGAAATCAAGTCGGAAAAGGTCTGCTCGGGATTGTCCGTGTCGATATAGATTTCGGCACGATTGCAGGTGGCCACAACAACCGCGCCGTGAACAGGTTCGGACCAGGTCGCCAACTCGTGGCGAAGAGCTTCTTGGGACACGTCAAAGTGGTTCAGCAGACTCAGTGGCGCATCGTGAAAATCGGCGCCCAAAAACACCACAGACATGCCCCCACGTTATAAGGGGGCCTGCTGACACTGTGTCAGCGGGCTAACCCCACGCACGCTCACAATAAAGAGGTGACTTTGGGCCCCAACCATCCCCTCAACTCGGGCGCCACGGCGTCGAGTGGTGTGGTGGCGCAGCTCAGGAGCCAACCGTCCACGTCGCGCCCGGTGTGGTTTATGCGCCAGGCCGGACGATCCCTTCCCGAATACCGGGCCCTTCGTGAGCGCTACGCCATGTTGGAAAGCTGTGTCACTCCCGACGTGGCAGCAGAAATTACCCTGCAGCCGGTGCGCAGGCACGGTGTTGATGCCGCAATTTTCTTTTCCGACATCGTGGTGCCTTTTCTCCTCGCCGGTATCGATGTGGAGATTCAGGCGGGCATCGGACCCGTCATTGATGCTCCGGTGCGAAGCCGTAAGGATTTGGACCGCCTGCGGCCCCTGGAGCCAGAAACTCTGGAGCCCATTTCGCAGGCGGTGGCTCAAGTGGTTGATGAATTGGGGCCTACGCCGCTCATTGCTTTTGGTGGTGCACCGTTCACTCTCGCCTCCTACTTGATTGAGGGTGGGCCCTCAAAAGATTTGGCCACCACGAGGGCGATGATGCGTGATGACCGTGAACTGTGGAACGCCGTCTTGCAGTGGTGTGGCGATATTACGGCGGCCTTCATTGCCGCCCAGGTTGAGGCAGGCGCCAGCGCACTCCAACTTTTTGATTCATGGGCGGGCAAGCTCGGGGCAGAGGATTATCGACAGGCTGCCGCACCCCATTCGAAAGCACTGTTGAGTCAACTGGACCACCTTGTCGACGATTCGGGTCAGCGCGTACCACGGATTCATTTCGGTTTAGGCACAGGCGAGTTTTTGCCCGACATGCTGGCTGTCGGAGTCGATGCCATCGGGGTGGACGCCACTCTCTCCCTCGCAAAGGCCAACGAGTTACTGGGGGGCACGGTTCCCCTCCAGGGAAATATTGATGTGTCGATGCTTGATGCCCCGTGGGAATCACTCCGCGCGCACATTGATGAGGTTCTCGCCTCCGGCGCGGAAGCGCCGGGGCATGTAGTGAACCTCAGCCACGGTGTTCCCAAAGACACAGATCCTGGGGTTCTGACAAAGATTGTCGACCACGTCCACGAGGTGAGCTCGTGATCGAGCGCTCCGCCGGCCGCTCACTAGAGATGTCCTCCACGACACAGGTCGACCGGGTCGTCATCGGCGCTGGATTTTCGGGTGTGCTGACCGCTTTGGAGGCACACGCCGCTGGCGAAAGCGTTGTCGTGCTCGAAGCCTCCGATCGCGTGGGCGGGGCTTTGTACGGCCACGAACTTGATGGAGTCAGCGTTGACGTGGGGGCTGAATCGTTTTCTGTGGTGGCCCCGGATGTCACTGAGCTGCTGAGTTCCTGGGGCCTAGCTAGCGACATTGTCTCCCCGGAGCCCACTCCGCCCAGAATTGTCTTGGCCCAATCATCCGTGCCAGTTCCGCGGGGAGTAATGGGGATCCCGGCAGGAATCGACACTCTTGCGCAGAGCGGTTTGTGTGACGCCGGTGAGCTGGCAGAGGTAGCGAAGAATGACTCGCAGCCCATCCCGGACTGGTCAGGGTGGTCTGTATCCGACGTGGTGGTTTCTCGCCTCAGCCGCCCTGTTCTTGATCGCCTGGTGGCCCCCGTGATTTACGGCGTTTTTGGAACACACCCCGATTCGCTTGAGGCCGAAGCGGTGTTTCCCGAATTGCTCGCCACAGCCGAAGCATGCGGTTCCCTCTTGGAGGCAGCGGCCACCCTTCGGGCGAACGGACCCTCAATGGGCCAAGCCGTCCAATCACTCCGGGGCGGCCTGCACCAGTTGGCCGAGGTGATGGCCCAACGCTTAGCCGACCGCGATATCCCAGTTCACCTGTCCACTCCCGTGTCCGCAATCACTTCGGTGCCAGGCGGCCACCTGGTGCATGCCCCAGTGCCCTTCACTGCACAACGGGTCACCCTCGCTGTGGGGCCATCGGCACTGCGCACCCTGTTGGGTGACCACGATGATTTACTGCCCATGCTGGAGGCCTTAGAGCCCGTGAACAGCCGCGTAGCGATCGTCAGTGTTGACGACGACACGCTCAATAGTTTTCCCGTTGGCTCCGGTGCCCTCATCGCCGATGAGGTGGGGGTCGGAGTGAAAGCTCTCACCCATGTGAACGCCAAATGGGCCTGGCTGTCAGAGGTGTTACCCGCCAACCGGCACATCATCAGGTTGAGCCTGCACCACAACCACTCCCGAGGAGTTCAAGGCGATGGAGATTCGGTGGGCGGCTCGGATGCTGAGCGTGAGGCGGTCATGGACGCCCTTTGGCGTGTCCTGGCCGTGCCCAAGGAAGCTGTGCGCGAGATGGCCTTTCACAGTTGGAGTGACGTGTTGATGCGCCCACGCCCAGGCTTTAGCGAACACGTCGCGTTACTGAAAACCCTGGCGGCAGCCCGAGGTATTGACATTCGTGGCGGAGTGGGCAGCGGAAACGGCCTACTGCGTATCGCCAAGAGTTCTTCGATTAACACCACACAGGAGGTACACCGTGTCTGAAGCGTTGGAAGAAATCAACGACACTATTCGCTACACCAATTGGACGGCCTATCGGGTGCAATCGGGCATCAGTGATCCGCTTCAAGCCGCCGCTGATTGGGAAGCGCTGGTCGCCACCTGGGCGGCCCTAGACATCACCCTGCGCGGCGCCTACGACCTTCGCGGGTTTAGTGGGGAAGCAGATCTCCTGTTGTGGTTACACGCCCCGGAAGCACAACAAATTCAAGAAGCTCTCCACCAATTTGATTCTTCAGACATGGGGGCGCTGACCGAATCGACCTGGTCCGGCATGGCCCTGCACCGACCAGCCGAATTTAACCGCCGCCACGTTCCCGGTTTCATGATGGGCAAAGATCCCGCCCAGTGGTTGTGTTTCTACCCTTTCGTTCGCTCCTACGACTGGTATTTGCTGGAAGAGGCCGAGCGTCGCGAAATGCTGGTCGAACACGGCAAAGAGGGCTCCAAATACCCGTCCATCATTTCCAGCACGGTCGCCTCGTTCGGTCTCGGTGACTACGAGTGGCTGCTCGCCCTGGAATCCGATGTGCTCCACGACATCGTCGACATGATGCGTGATCTGCGTTACACGAAAGCCCGACTGCACGTGCGCGAAGAAGTGCCGTTCTTTACCGGACGCAAAATGACCACACACGAAATGGGGGAGTTGTTTTCATGAGTTATGACGCCATCCTGCTGGCCTCTTTTGGTGGACCAGAAGGTCCCGACGAGGTCATGCCCTTTCTGGAGCGAGTCACCGCCGGCCGGGGTGTTCCCTACGAGCGTCTCGTTGATGTCTCCCATCACTACATGGCACTGGGTGGGGTAAGCCCGATCAACGCCCAAAACCGAGAGCTGTTGGAAGCCCTGCGTGCGAGGTTTCCGGAGCGCGGCATTGACGTGCCGATTTACTTTGGCAACCGAAACAGTGAACCGTATTTTGCCGACGTGATTCAGCAAATGTATGACGATGGTCACCGTCGGGTTCTGGCGTGGGTTACCTCGGCCTACTCGTCCTATTCGGGCTGTCGCCAGTACCGCGAAAACTTTTACAAAGCCCTCCAGGACACTGAACTGTTGGGCAAAATGACGATTGACAAAGTGCGGCACTATTTTGATCACCCGGGTTTCGTGACCCCCGTGGCGGAAGATATTGCCAATCAGCTGGCAAGGATGGTGAGTGAAGGGGTCGATCCGAAAGACGCCGTCATCATGTTTGCGACCCACTCTGTGCCAAACACCATGGGCGAAACCAGTGGCCCACCGGCCAGGCGCGGCGAGTTTGAACAACCAGGCGGTGCGTATGCGGCACAACACCTCGCTGCGGCCGCGCTCGTGATCAACGACGTGGAGCGTCGTGGGCAGGTGGCCCCCGAATGGGAGCTGGTCTACCAGTCACGCAGTGGAAGCCCATCCGTTCCTTGGTTGGAACCCGATGTGAACGACGCCATTCGTGAGGCCAAGGCTCGCGGCAAAAAAGCCGTGCTGGTGTCTCCTCTAGGATTTGTGAGCGACCACGTCGAAGTGATTTGGGACCTCGACAACGAAGCGAAAGAAACCGCCGAGGAAGAGGGCCTCTGGTTTGCCAGGACGGCAACAGCGGGGACCCATGAAGCATTTGTTGATGGCATCTGCGATCTTCTGCTGGAGCGCCTCGCCGGGGCAGAGAAAGTGGCGCTGTCACCGCTTGGGCCATGGCCAGAGTTTTGCGCCGTGGGGTGTTGCCCGAACAGTCGCCGCGAGTTACCGACTGTGGCCGAAGCTTCGGCCTGAGTGGCACCGCAAGTGGAGTCCCGACTCTGCTCAGGACTTCGTTTGTCAGCCAATGGATACATTGCGTAAACGTTCTGTTCATCCAGAAAACTAGGCTGGAAGGGTGAGGGACGTTAGCAGTCAGTTGACCCCCATTTCGCAACCAAACGCCAAGGAGAAAAATTGAGAACACGTTCACTCGCGGCACTTGGTGCCGCTGCAGTGCTCACATTGAGCGCTTGTGCCGGTGGCACCGAGGTGGAAGAAGAAACACCCGCTCCGGTTGAGACCGAAGAAGAAACCAGCACCGAGGACACCGCATCGGGTGACCCCGAAGAACTGGTGTTCACATTGACACCCTCCCAGGAAGCTGGCGGCCTGATCGAATCGGCTGAGCCACTCGCAGCCTTGCTGGAGGCGGAGCTCGGAATTCCCGTGTCCGCACTCGTTCCCAGCGACTACGCCGGTGTCATTGCGGCCCTGGCCTCCGGTCAGGCACAAATCGCTGGTGGCCTCGGCCCACGCCAGATGGTTCAAGCAGAAGACCAAGCAGGCGCAGAGCTCCTGCTTCAGGCGGAGCGTTTCGGTTCACTGTTGTATGTCACCCAGTGGATCACCAACGACCCCGACACCTTCTGTGACGACGAACCTGTCGCCAACGACGAAGGCTACCTGTACTGCAATGGTGTGCTCGGTGCTGAGGTGACTGATGGACCGATTGGTGCCGACAAGTTGAGCCTGCTCGAAGGTCAGACGGTTTCCTTTGTTGACCAAGGTTCCACCTCCGGTTACGCAGTGCCCTCACTCCAGCTTCTCGAAGCCGGCGTGGACCCCATCGACGGCATTGAAGGAATCTTCGCTGGTGGGCACGACGCCTCCGTTCAGGCCGTCTACGACGGCGACGCCGTGGTGGGTGTGTCCTACAACGATGCTCGCGGTGACATCGCTGAAACCTCGCCAGATGTAGGTGAAAAGGTGGTTGTGTTCGGTTGGTCAGGTGCCATCCCGAACGACGGCTTCGCCGCCTCGGGCGACCTGTCACCCGAACTGCGTCAGCGCATTCAGGATGCATTCGTCGCCATCTCCAACACGGAAGAAGGCGCCGCACTGCTCAGTGAGCTGTACAACATTGACGCGGTCGTTCCCGTCGAGTCCTCCGACTTCGACGTGATTCGCGACCTGGAAACCGAATTGGGCGACCTGCTCGGTTAACAACAGTGATCATCACAGGCAGTGGCCCGGCACGACGTGCCGGGCCACTGTCGTAAGGTCGAAGGTATGGCAGGGGAGCCAATGATTCGTTTGGTCGATGCGACCGTGGAGTACCCCAATGGAACAAAGGGACTCGACGGGGTCTCACTAGAAATCAGTCCTGGTGAATTCGTTGTGGTCGTCGGTCTTTCCGGTGCCGGAAAATCGACCCTCATTCGAACGATTAATGGTTTAGTGCCACTCAGCTCGGGGGAGCTGTACGTGGATGGCGACGCCGTGCACACGATGAAACGCCGTGAGCTTCGTCGATTGAGAGCCCGTGTGGGAATGATTTTCCAGGGCTTTAATTTGGTGGACCGCGCGAGCGTCCTCCACAACGTGTTGGTGGGGCGGCTGCATTCGGTTCCCACCTGGCGCTCCCTCATAGGTTTTTATCCGCGTGCGGATGTGGAGCTTGCCGCTGAAGCGCTCGATCGGGTGGGAATGCTCGAGCGATCCCACTCTCGCGCCACGGCGCTCTCCGGAGGCCAGCGTCAACGGGTGGGTATTGCCCGGGCGCTCGCACAGCAGCCCAAAGTGGTGTTAGCCGACGAGCCGGTGGCCTCACTGGACCCGCCGACCTCCCACACGGTCATGCAACACCTTCAACAAATCAACCACAACCTGGGCATCACTACTGTGGTGAACCTCCACTTTTTGGATCTGGCCGTGGCTTACGGGCAGCGAATTATTGGCTTGCGTGAAGGAAAAGTGGTGTTTGACGGTCCGGGCTCCGAGTGCACCCCGGAGGTGTTCGAGGGTATTTACGGCCGGTCGCTGACTGCGGAGGACACTCTCACCGAGGACTCCCCACTCACATGACTAGCCCCACCCTCACTGCGGTTCGGCCGGTCCCTCCCGCACCGAAAGCCAGCCGTTTTGCGGTTCTCGGCAGTGTGCTGGCGGTTGTCATCACTGTTATTACGGCTATTACTGTCGAGTTTTCTTTCTCGGAACTTGTGGAAAATTTCACGAGACGCAATCTTGTCGTCGAGGGGCTCCTCACGCCCGATGTGTCGCAAATCTGGTCGGACCGTTCCCTTCGGGCGTTCATTGAAACACTGCAGCTCGCGATTTTGGGTACTGCCACAGGGGGTGTGGTCGCCCTGCCGTTGGCGATGTGGGCGACTGATTTTGGTAACCCGAATCCCGTAGTGCGCACTGTGGTGAGGACGTTTAACGCGGTGGTTCGCTCCATTCCTGACCTTCTCTGGGCACTTCTGTTTGTAACGGCGGTTGGAATCGGAGTGCTCCCCGGCTGGCTCGCACTGTTTTTCTTCTCGATTGCGGTGGTATCGAAGTTGACCTCCGACACTCTCGACGGTATTGATCGGGGCCCGATTGAAGCCGCGCAAGCCAGTGGTGCCAGCATTACCCAAACCTTGCACACCGCCGTTCTGCCACAAATCCTTCCGGCATACAGTTCGTTTTTGCTCTACGGGTTTGAACTGAACCTTCGCGCCTCAGCAGTGTTGGGATTGGTGGGGGCTGGTGGTATCGGGGCCCGAATCGAATTTTTCCGCGGTCGTGGGGAGTGGAGCGAAGTGTGGGGGTTGGTCCTCATGTTCTTCCTTGTGGTCTTCATTGTTGAGCGCGTTTCGGTGTCTCTTCGTCGGAGGTTGGTGTGAGCCGCCCCGCGATACCCACCAAGCCCGCGGATTGGGTGCGGCGGATCGGAACCGCTGTCGTGGTGGTCTTGGTCTTGTGGTCGCTTCTGGGCCTTGACATCAAATGGGAGCGACTGATCGATTTGCCGGCCGATTTGTGGCGGGTGGCCGTGCTGATGTTTGGTGAGATGCCTTTTCAGGAAACGGGGAACCTGATTGGTGCGCTGTGGGAATCGGTGTCCATCGCGTGGCTTGGAACAATAATTGCCGCGATTTTCGCCATTCCACTGTCATTTTTAGCCGCCGAAAACCTGGTGGGTCGCCCCATTGCGTGGTCAATGCGCCAAGTGTTCAATCTGCTGCGGGCTGTGCCGGAAGTGATTTTGGCCATCGCGCTGATTCCGATTTTTGGTCTCACCCCCATGGCGGGTGTGTTGGCGATTGGGATTGGCTCGATTGGTACGCTTGGCAAACTTTTTTACGAAATCGCTGAGGGTATTCAACCGGGCCCAATCGAAGCGTTGGATGCGACGGGGGCGAACAGGCTCCAGCGGTTGCGCTGGGGCGTATTGCCCCAGCTGTTACCGGAATATGCGTCTTTCGTGCTCTACCGCTTCGAAGTCAACATCCGGGCCTCTGCGGTGATGGGTCTCATCGGTGCAGGCGGTATTGGTAACGATGTGGCTCAGGCACTTCGCTTTAAAGAATTCGGTACGGCGGGTTTGGGTTTGGTCATCATTATTGTGGGGACCATCGCCATCGACTACCTCTCCGGGTTGGTGAGAAAGCGCATCATCAACGGACCGGGGGATTCGGGAAACACCGCAACGCAGGTGACGGCACCGGTGGTGCCGTAAGGAATCACGCCATTCTGGACTATCGGCGCTCACGCTCTGCGGGGTCCGGTGCAGGGCTCATGGTGAGCCAGACTGCCAAGGTGACCACGATGAGGGCAAACCCGAACGCGAGATCCTCGACCGGTGCGAAGGCGATGCGCACGCCGAGAATCATCTCCGGGTCGTACTGAACGATTCCACGGCCGGTTAACCACCCATTGGTGAGTATTTGGAAAAACACGAGAATCGTCCAGGCAAACCAGAAGCGGCCCTGGGTGAGCAACTTGGTGCGCAGAATGAAAAGATCCAGAATAACGGCGACAGCGACGCCTGTCGCCGCGAGCATTGTGTAGGTCACGAGGCCACTCTCCGTGCCCGGACAATCTCTAAAAAGCGGGTCACGCCCTCAAGTGTCAATACCGCGGCAATGGGGATGATGATGAAAAAGAGGTATTCCTCAAGGGGAACGTTGAGTGGGCCGACAATGCCCAGCATCTGGGACCGGTCAAAAAACCAGTGGCCTTCAGAAATGGCCCACGCATCCCAGAGGATAAAGGGCGGTGCCGCGACGGCTACCGTAGCGAATAGGCGACCCGGCCGGCGATACACCCTCAAGTCAAACGCCCACTCGAGCCAACCCGAAGCGAGAAGCACGAAGCCCAACATCGCCATGTAAGACCATTCGAGCACCCCCACACATTACCGTGCCATGTCCGAAGATTAAGCTGGAACCATGCACGGCAACGTTGTGACTCTTTTCCGGCGCACTCGCGATGTGTCGACCACGGCGGCCCTCGCGACAGCAGGTGTTTCGGGGATTTTGCTGGCCCTGGGAGTTAGCGGTTCTGCCGATTGGCAAGTGTGGCTGGCCGTGATTGCTCTCGCGGTGGGTATTCCCCACGGGGCGATGGATCATGTGGTCACAGTGCCGGGCATGCAACCGACCCGCATGACCCTTTTTATCCTTGCGTACCTCTCAGTGGTCGCCCTCGCTGTCTTAGCAATTTTGACCTGGAATGTGTGGGGGTTTGCCCTCGTGGTGTTGATGAGTGCCGTACATTTCGGCATCGGTGATGCGGCGTTTCTCAAAGAACTCTCACGCTCCCAGTCACACCCCCGGAGACAGGCCCCTTGGTGGGTGTATGCCATCCCCGCAGGGGCGCTGCCAGTGGTCGTGCCGTTAACCAGTGATCAGGCTGACGATGCTCTGGAGTTTGTGAACCCCGTTCTTCAGCAATGGCATCAAGGCTCGGGGCCCTACTTGCTGTGGTTCAGCCTTCTCGCCGGGGTTGTGGGCGTCATATGGCTGGCAGGGAGGCGACAGTACCGGGATGCCCTAGACGTCATTGCACTAGGTGCGCTAGCGCTTCTTGCGCCACCCCTTGTCGCTTTCGCTGTGTATTTTGGCTTTTGGCACGCGCAGCGTCACACCGCTCGTTTGGTCCTCGAGATGCCAGACGCCATTACTCGCACGAGAGATCATTCACCCGCCGCCGGGTTTATGAAAGCCGTGCTACCGGGCCTTCCTGCGCTCCTCGGCACCATGGTGGTGGCTGTTGCCATCACCATGATCACCGGTGGAAATCTTGAGCGGGATTACCTGTGGATTGTGTTGGTGGTGGTATGGGCCCTCACCGTGCCGCACATGGCTCTCACCTGGCGGCTCGATAAGAAAGCACTCGCAGTCACTGGTGAGTTACCCCAGACGGTTCGACGTTAAGGCGTTTTCGACTCCGATTCGGTATCGTCGTCCGACTCTTCGTCGTGGTCTGAATCGCTTTCTGGATTGGCGTCTTCAGTCAAGAAGTCCTCGTCAATCGTCGCTTCGACGTGCGACAGCTGAATGAAGGTTTCCACTGAGCTCACGCCGGCATCTTCCGTGATGCTCTGCGTGGGGGGTTCCATTTGGTTGACGCGTTCCAGTTGGTCGGTGACGGAGCGCCGCATTCTGTTCACGACCGCCATTGAGCCGCTCACATCTTGGCTCACCTGGTTCATTTGGTCGACAGCGTCACCCAGGATGCGTTTCGCGTAGTCCATGGCTTGGGTGGCGATTTCTTCCGCTCGCCGTTTCGCCTCGCGCACGATTTGTTCCGCATGGGCTTGGAGCTCACGGCTTCGCCGCTCAGTCGACTGGGCGTAGCGATCGGCCTCGAGGTAGGTCTTTCGCGCGTAGGCGTCAGCCTGATCGCGCACCTCGGCTTCTTTTCGCTCAAGCTCCAGGGTGGCCAGTCGGATCTGGTTGTCCGACGACTGCGCACGTTCTTCCGCGTTTCGAAGAATTTCTGACGCTTCAGACTTCAGCTTTTCGGCTCGGGAGTTCGCAAAACGCACAATTTCTTCGGCCCGGCTTTCGGCTCGGGTGACCTCTTTATTGGCTTTGTCAATGCGTTCTTGAGATTCACGGTCAATCTCCGCGGATTGACGTTGTGCTTCTGCGACGAGAGCCTTCGCCTCAACCTCGGCAGCGTTACGCCGCTGCTCAGATTCTTGGTTGGCTTCTTCCCGGATTCGGGTGGCGTCGTTTCGCGCAGCGGCGAGGACGGCGTTTGCTTCCGCGCCCGCATCTTCTACCTGTTTGGCTGCGTTGAGGCGCAACTGGGTGTAGGCGGCATCAGTTTCTTCAAGCTGAGTGCGCACCTGAGCCAGCTCAGCATCGAGCCGCTCGAGGACCGAGACGACTTCGTCTGGGTCGTAGCCACGGAGAACTCTCCGAAAATCCCTTCCATCCACGCCTCTACTGTAGGCGAGCAATGTGTCATACAGGTAACAAAAAAGCTGTTAGTTGGGCAACTGGGACTTTTCGTGTTCCACGATGACGCGGGTACTGGGCAGGGCATCAGGGTAGTTTTCTCGCACCCACGCGACAATGTGCTCGCGAATCAAACAGCGAAGCGCCCACTGCTTGTTTGAATCTTCTGCAGAGGCCACGAACCGGATCTGCAAATACCCGCCGGTGGCATCGGTGACCAGGCAATCCGCGGTCCGCCGATCCCAGAGTTCAGTCGTGTCAATAAACCGGTGGAATTCTTCACGCACCGCCTCGACGGGGACCCGCCAATCCATATCCACCATGACCACCCCATACACCTTGGGGGAGTGCCTCGTCCAGGTTTCAAACGGGTGGTTCGTGAAGTAGGTGGAGGGCACGATGAGGCGTCTTTCATCCCAGATGTACACCACCACGTAGGACAGGGTGATTTCGCCTACGGTTCCCCATTCGCGCTCTACGACAACGACGTCCCCCACGCGGATCGCGTCACTGAAGGCGAGTTGTATTCCAGCGAACAGGTTGCCGAGTACCGACTGGGCGGCGAGGCCACCAATCACCCCAAGGACACCGGCGGAAGCCAACACCCCAGCCCCTAGGCCGCGGATATCCGGGAAGGTAAATAACGCCAACCCGATTGTGACAATGCCAATCACGGCATTGGCGAGTCGGCGAAGCAAACGAAGCTGGGTGGCGATTCGCCTAGTGTCCGCGTTGTTGAGGTCACCCTGTTCGAAGGTGTTAATGACACGGGAAATCGAGTAGTTGACCACTTCTTGAAGCAGGAAACCTGCCGAGAGGATCAACAAAATGAGGAGGGCCTGTGTGGTGACTTGCCACCACAACTGGTCGCTTTGGGCGATGGACGCCACACTAATGAGGCTTGCGAGCACGAACACGGTGAACCGCAGGCGAGGCCTAATATCTTCGTATGCCGGGGGTAACCAGGGAACCTTGCGGCCAATGACTTTTACCACCAACCACAGGGTGAACAGCACCGCCAGGCTGAGCCCAAGGGCAATGCCCGCTTGGGTGGCAATCCCAATCCACAACTCCACGGTGTCCTCCTCGGCGTTTCGTGTTAAACCGTGCACGGGTGAGAAAACGCCAGTCTAGAAGGCTCGGGTTAGGAAGCCTTCGCCTTGGCGTCTTTCTCGGAGCGACGAACCAGCACAATGGCAAAGACCAGCGCTAGCACAACTCCGGCGTTGACACCCAGTTCCAAAATGGCCCGCTGGAACTCCTCAGTGGTTTTTCCTTGATTGAGTGTCAGCGACGAGCCCACCGAGAGAATGTGTCGCACGCTGGCAATTACACCGATGACAAGAAACTTGCTGAGTTGGAAAAACCCGTCCGTGAACCGTGCGACGACGGTGCGAATGATTTCCAAGATGATGACGATAAACAACACGTCATTAATCGCTTCCAGCATTCCGTTGGGAAAAAACGGTCGAATGGTGATTACCCGCCAGACGGTGACACCGACGGCGGCAACAGCCACAACGAGCAAAATGAGCCCCAACACGGCGTGGACAACATCTTCAATACCGTCGAGTACCCGCTTCGGGACGATGCCCGTGTTGTCACTTGGAATGTTCTTATCTTTGGCCATGAGTATTCCCCCTGTGACCTCACACTAGGGGGCGTTGCTGACCAAGTGAAGAGGGTTCGTGCAATTAGCCTGGGGGAGTGGAAACGATCCCGTGGGACGCAGGAAGTTGGCGCAATCCACCCGCTGATGCCACGGTGGACGGCGATGCACTGAGGGTGCGCACGAAAGAAGCCACGGATATGTGGCGCCACACCAGTTACGGTTTTGTTCACGACTCGGGGCACGCCCTGTTGGCGCCCTTGCCGGACGGCCAGGCAATGGAATGTGATGTTGAGGCCCGCTACCAAAAACAGTTTGACCAGGCGGGGCTCATTGTTTTTTCTACACCCTCTCACTGGATTAAATGTGGGATTGAGTTTGCGGACGGTTCAGCCCAATTAGGCGCTGTGGTGACCAGTGAGGTATCCGATTGGTCAGCCGCTCCCGTCCCACATTGGTCAGAAGGAATCACTCGCTTTCGGGTCAGTCGAATGGCTGACGCCCTGACGATTCGAGCGAAACGACCGGGGGAGCCGTGGCAGCTGGTGCGCTTGGCACCCATCGAATCGAGCCGTCAGTGGTGGGCAGGTCCCTACGCGGCAAGCCCGACGAGAGCGGGTCTTGAGGTCAGCTTTTCCCGCTGGAGTCTCGGTGTGGCCGATTCGGCCTTGCACGCTGAGGACTAGTCGGGCGTGTGAACCGCCCGTGTGCTTCACGCCTGGCATAGCCTGAGAACAGCACACCACACAGTGAGGTTGAGGATGACCGAAGAGCCCGTTGCCCGTTACACCACATTCGCTGAGCGGCGCCACCAGGCAGCGCTCAGCCCCCAAGGGTCGTTAGCGTTAGTGAACACCCAGTGGGTGACTGACGAACAAACCGTCTGGGCCGCTCCCGGTGTGTGGGCACCCCGGCCCGATGGTGAGCCTGGTCTGGTGGTGAAGGCTGTGGCCTCCGACAACATCACGGTGGACGGGGAGTTGGTTGACGGTGACGCCTCAGTGTCACCCAAGGGTGACAAGCCCGCATCCGAGATCCGCTTTTCTGACACTGTGAGCGCCACGGTGATTTCGGGTGAACCTGGTTTCGCCCTCCGAGTGTTCGATCAGCAATCCGATGATGCCACCGGCTTCTCACACATCGATCGCTACGACTACAACCCCGACTGGGTGCTCACTGCCGCGTGGAGGGAAATACCGGGTGGTTCGATTGTGGGCTTTGAGCATCTCAAAGATGACGGCAACGCACGCGATGAGGTGGTTCCCGGCGATATTGTCCTCGAGTTTGAGGGCGAGTCCTACACGCTCAGTGCATTTAAGGCAGGAACCGCCCTGCAGTTGGTCTTTGCTGATGCGACGAGTGGTGTCGAGACCTACAGCGTGGGACGCTTTCTTTTTTGCGCCCCGCAACCCGATGGCACAATCCTGTTGGATTTCAACTACGCCGTATTGCCCCCGTGTGCCTTTAGTTACCAGTACAACTGCCCACTGCCGCCGCCAAATAACCGGTTACCTTTCCCGATTCGTGCCGGTGAGAAACAGGTCATGGCGACCTCTGGTGGGCTCTTGCACCCGGAGTAACCCTCAGGCCACTGCGGACTCAGGCTCTTACCTGGGAATCACACGCTTGTGATTTAGGCGGGCGTTGTGTCACACTACATACATAACTGCACAGCACTCCACGCGTTTCTGTGGTCGATGGGGAAGTCGAGCCAACAGGAACGGAGGAGAACATGGTGGCACCGACGGTAAGTGGGGTGCTTTTTGTGCATTCTGCTCCGCGCGCCCTTGCTCCCCACATCGAGTGGGCCCTGGGTAGTGCGTTGGGCACTCAAATCACTGTGGAGTGGGTAGACCAGCCAGTACTTCCCGGTTCCCTTCGCGCCGAATACACCTGGTATGGCCCGGTCGGCACAGGCGCACTGCTGGCCAGTGCGCTTCGCGGTTGGGAACACCTGCGCTACGAAGTCACCGAAGATGCTTCACCTGGTGTTGATGGGATGCGCTTCCTGCACACCCCGGATCTGGGTGTTTTTGCTGCACCCATGGATGCTGCGGGAAACCTGGTCATCCCGGAAGATCGTGTCCGCTATGCCATCGAGGTGGCCGCGGGAGACGCCAGTGAAATCACCAAAGAGCTCACGCTCGCTCTAGGTGGAGCCTGGGACGAAGAACTCGAGCCCTTCCGCCACGCGGGCGACCACGAACGCGTGGTGTGGTTACACCGCGTCGGTTAACCCCAGCGTTTCACGCATTGCACGCGCTCTTAAGCGGCCCAAGGCAATGCGCGCAAGTGCGAGCGACACAGCGGTGATGGCCAACAGTCCTGCCACGCCGGCGCTAATGCGTCCGGAATCACCGCCTGCGATTGCGGCAATCAGGGCGTCTGCACTCCAGGCCATTGGGCTGAACCCGCCCAAGGTTTGGTAGAGGCCAGGAAGGGCTTCCAAAGGAATGACGCTGCCCAGGGTGATGACTTGGATGACCCCCGCGGAAATAGAGAGTGAGGCGAGTAGGCGGGGTTTCCACAGCCACACGAAGTAGTGCACGGCAGTGAACCCGAGTGCCGTACTGGTAACCACCAGGGTTGACCAACCCAGGTCGCCAAGCGCTAAGCCGCCAAGGGTGTGCATCAAGGCGATGGCCACAATGGCTTGAATCGCCACAGTGCCCAGCACCGGCAAAAGTGACTTTCGCACAATCCGGGCTGTCGTTGCCGTGGAGCCCAAGATTCTGTGGCTCAGTGAAGGAAGACGCAGTGTTCCCAGCAGCGCCACAAACCACAGTGCGACGGGGACAAACACACTGGTGAGAGTTTCTTGGAACCCAATGCTCTCCGGACGGTCGTCCTCCACAAAACCAATGGGGGACAGGAGCGTGTCGAGCTCAGAGTCCGAGGGTTCTTCTAATCCCTCGGCAGCAATATCGCTTGCGGCATCGGAAAGCCCATCGGCAAACTCTTCCATGCCCTCAGCAAGTTCCGCGGTGCCTTCTTCGAGATCGCCGATGCCGTCATCGAACTCTTCGACACCGTCGGCGAGGTCGATCAGTCCCGAGCGAATATCGTCGGAGCCTTCCTGCAAGGAATAGCTGTTTTCTGCCAGGGCGTCTGCGCCCTCATCAAGGCCGGTAATTCCCGTGCGGACACCGGAAATGGCGGTGTCAACACTTGTGGCCAGGGTTGAACCCCCGGCAGCAGCCGTTGAGAGGTCGGTAATGAGATCATCGAGTGTCTTATCCCCAGTGGGCGAGGGTGTTCCCGGAATGAGGTCAGCAACTGTCTGACCGCCACCTCCCAAGAGGTTTGCCTGTTGGTAGACCCCCAGTAGGGTGGCCAACCCGCTTACTCCATCGGTATACGTCTCCACGCCATCGGCCAGCGCCGGAAGTCCCTCGGTGCCCCTGTTGAGGTCCTCTGCACCATCGGCCAGCTTTCGCAAGCCATCGAGGTATTCCTCTAGCCCGTCGTCAAATTCGATGTAGCCGTCAGCGAGGTCTGAAGTTCCCTCCGCGAGTTCTTGTGAACCCTCCTTCAACTCGCTCACGCCGTCAGCGAGTTCCTCGGTCGCCTCGGCGACCTCTTCGGCACCCTCGGCCGCCTCAGTGATGCCATCACCTAGGTCAACAATGGCGGTGAAGAGACCTGCGGTGATTTCCCGGCCGAACTCGGCGCTGATTGTGGAGGCAATAGTGGCCCCTAGCTGGTCTGAGAGGACACCTGCGAGGTAACTGTGTGAGGGGTCGGTGGTGATGGAAAAGGTGGCTTGCTCGGGGGAGTCTGTGTCAAGCGAGAGCACTGCTTCAGAGAAGTTCTCGGGGATTTCTAAGACCGCGTAAACCTCGCCAGCGGCGAGAAGGTCGGCCGCTTGTGAGCTGCCGGTAATGACCCAATTGACCTCAAAATCATCGCTGGAGACCAGTTCTGTGACCAGTGGCCTGGAAGCCAAGATGATTTCTTCCTCGCCGTTGTCATCGGTGCGCTCCACCAGTTCGTCATTGTTGACGAGCGCCACCGGGATGCGCTCGATTGCGGTGTCTGCGGAGGTCACAACACCGAGCAGGGTGGCAATGAGAATCAATGGGAGTGCTACCGCGCCGGCCCACCACGACAGACGTTGGCGACGAGTGTCTCTGATCATTGGACACCGCCCAGCTGCAGTGCGGCAGGAGTCACATCGACGACTCGACGTGCCATATTCGAGGGCAGAGCCCGAGCCGGCGGGAGGACACACAACACCACAAGTTGGTCTTCAGCAGCAAAGCTGTCGATTGCGTGCCACCACAGGGCATGGTCGTCCAGGCTGGAAACGGGATCACCGGCGCCCACAATGGTGATGGGTGCACGATCTACCAGCGCAAGTGCCGCCCACACCAGGATTTGTTGGGCTCTGGGTAATACCCCTGCTCTGGTGTTCTCATCGAGAGTGATGACCCCGGTTTCTGGGGGCAGTTGCCCACTGAGGGTATTGAGGTGTCGAAGAGTGTCTTGCACGATGGTGGCTCGCGAGGCGGTAGATCGGCTACTGCCACTCCCGGCATACGCTAAACGCTGGCCGAAAGCGCTTCCCAAGGTGTCGAGAAGGTCGTCATCTCTTCTGGACCAGATGGACACTTTGCGCGCGACGCGCCCAGACTCACTGGGCAGAGGGTGACCTGCGACCTGGAGCGCTCCAGAGCGGGGTGGCAGATAGCCCGAAAGGGTTGCGGCGAGTGCACTGGTCTGTTGGGGTTCGCCCACCAGGTCAATGCGTGCACCGGGTTCCCATTCGAGTGAGAGTGGCTGCTCGGGCCCCGACTGGGTGACCAAGAAATCGGCGTGGACGGCAAGGTGTTGGTGTTGGCGCGCCCACTGGGTGTCTCGGATGTGGTCTCGAAGCTGTTCGCCCTCTACATCCGCCCGTGGCACCCGTGTGTTCCAGGAGTCGGGAAGCCACCAGGCTTTTCGACCAAAGAGCGCCATGAGGGCGGGAATCAGGGTCATCCGGACGATAAACGCGTCAAAGGCAATCCCGACCGCCAAGCCCAACGCGATGGGTTTGATCGTGTTGGAGCCTTCCGGGACAAAGGAGAAAAAGACAAAAAACATGATGAGAGCGGCAGCCATCACCACCCGTGCACCCTGGGAGTAGCCCTCCTCGATAGCGTGTCGCCAATTTCCGGTGTGCACTTGGACTTCGCGCATGCCGGAGACCATAAACACTTGGTAGTCCATCGCTAAACCAAAGAGCACCGCCATCAAGATGATGGGCATGAAGCTCAAAATGGGTCCCGGGGTCACGTGTAGCAGGTCTGCCCCGTAACCCCACTGGAACACCACCACAACGACTCCGAACGCTGCGGTCACGGACAGAGCAAAACCCAACGCCGCTTTCAGGGGGACCACGATCGATCGGAAGACGGCGAGTAGTAACACGATGGCGAGTCCGAC
>CBFHPU010000018.1:0-30143 GCA_965657845.1 Pontimonas sp. | reverse complement strand
CGTGTCTCAGTCCCAGTGTGGCCGGTCACCCTCTCAGGCCGGCTACCCGTCGTCGCCTTGGTGAGCCATTACCTCACCAACAAGCTGATAGGCCGCGAGCTCATCCCCAACCGAAATTCTTTCCACACCCACCTGATGCCAGGAGGTGTCGTATCCGGTATTAGACGTCGTTTCCAACGCTTATCCCAGAGTCGGGGGCAGATTGCTCACGTGTTACTCACCCGTTCGCCACTAATCCCACCAGAGCAAGCTCCGGTGTTCATCGTTCGACTTGCATGTGTTAAGCACGCCGCCAGCGTTCGTCCTGAGCCAGGATCAAACTCTCCGTAAAGAGTTTGTCTGTGATGATCCGAAGATCACCACACACTTGGCGACACCGCGATTGCTCGCGATGCCAATGTGTTCTGACTATTGGAACGAGTCTGACTCGTTCAATAATCCAAAGGAATCTCAAAGGCAGATTGCTCTGCCTCGGAGGTTTTTTGGCATTGACTTAGTGCACACTGTTGAGTTCTCAAGGATCGGGCGCCTCCGACTCGCTCCCTTTCGGGTTAACGTCGAAGCGTCTCTACCTTTTACTTATCTGCCGCTTTGTTGATTGCGAACCGGGAGAAGTTTCCTTACTCGACCGTTTCGCTCCGTAGAAGCGTCAGACCCACCACACTAGTCCATTTCTGTCGCTCTGGCAACCAGAGGATTGTGGCCTAGCTACCTTCACTTTCAGGGCTTCGGGTTTTCACCAGACGGGCCCGCTGCGAAGACTTGATAACTATAGGGACCTGCCAGGCCAATCACCAAATTACCCCGTAATCCCGGGCGTGTCGAGGATACTGATCCACCGTTTCGCCTTCCCGGAAATAGACTTCCTGGGCTCCTGCGTATAGCGCCAGAGCTGCGGGATCAGCCACTGCCGAAGATCATCATCCGTCCTCGCCCACTGCGCCAGTGTTTCCAGAGTGTGGTTAATCACTATCCAGTCACCGGTGGAGTGCAAGTGAGCTTTCATCACTGACACCGCATGTTGGTACTGTTCCGGGCTCAGCAACGCCCCCAGCGTCCGATAGATCTCCGCGAGACTCCACTGAGCAGAGGGTTGCCGCCAGTGCCGAACCCACTGTTGGATGCTGTCCAGACGCGCCAGTACCCACGGTGGGTTTTCTGTGGCGACCCGCTTGAGCACACTGGAGACCCGCAGTCGAACCACGGCATCCTCACTGGCATACGTGCCGATGAGTTCGTCCAGCAGTGACTCGTCAGCGTTCACTCGCTCGGCCACAGCCAACGTGTTCCCGAGTGAATTGGGGTGACCCCCAGAGAGCTCCACTTCGAGTTCGCTCGACATTGTCAGCCCAGTTGCAAGCCCGCAAGGGTTTTCTTGCCGCGCTTGAGCAGGAGCCACGAATCCGATGGCGCTTGTGGCCCACCGACAACCGCGGTGTCGGCAGCGACTGCCTGATTATTAATCGACACTCCCCCTTGGGAAATAGCTCGTCTGGCTTCTGATACTGAAGAGCACAGCCCCGAATCAACAAGCGCCTGAGTCACCGGGGTATCCGGTCCTACATCGGCTCGGGGCAATTCCTGCATGGCCTGGTCGAACACGGCCGGATCAATACCATCCAAGGGTTCTTTACCAAACAGCTTCAACGCAGCATCCTCCACGGCCCTGGCTTCCGGCTCACCATGAACCAGCGCGGTCACGTGCAAGGCGAGGGTCCGTTGGGCACGGCGTTTATGCGGCTCGTCGACGACGGATTGCGCCAGTTCCTCGATTTCTGCCCGAGTGAGGAAGGTAAAGACTTTCAACCGGTCAATCACGTCACGATCATCGGTGTTCAACCAAAACTGGTACATCGCCCAGGGGCTGGTGAGCTCGCGGTCTAACCAGACCGCGTTGCCTTCTGATTTACCAAACTTTGTGCCATCAGAATTCGTAATCAGCGGCGTTCCGAGAGCGTGCACGGTTTTGCCGAGGGCTTTGTGGACTAGGTCGGTGCCACTCGTGAGGTTGCCCCACTGGTCGGAACCTCCGGTTTGGAGCATGCAGCCGTAATCCTCATGCAGGCGCATAAAGTCCATACCTTGGAGGATTTGGTAGGAAAACTCGGTGTAGCTGATTCCTGCATCGGAATTCAGACGCGCCGCCACAGCGTCCTTTTTGATCATTGTTCCCACGCGGAAGTATTGGCCAATGTCTCGCAGGAAAGAAATGGCCGTGAGATCTTTGGTCCAGTCGAGGTTGTTGACCATCACCACAGCGTTATCGCCGGAGTCATCAAGAAACCGGGTGACCTGGTGGCGCAGTTTCTCCACCCACAGCGCGACCGTGTCCGGGTCGTTGAGGGTGCGCTCTGCCGTGGGTTTGGGGTCACCAATCAGCCCGGTTGAGCCACCGACCAGCGCAAGCGGACGGTGGCCGGCAAGTTGAAGCCGGCGCATCACCAACAGTTGCACCAGGTTCCCCAGATGCAAGCTGGGTGCTGTGGGGTCAAAACCGCAGTAATACGTCACCGCAGGTCCAGCCAAGAGAGCCTTTAGCGCAACAGGATCCGTTGAGACGTGAATCAGCCCGCGCCAGGAGAGCTCCTCCCACACGTCCTCAAAGCTCGCATCGTTTAGTGGGGTGGGAATTTGCCCACCAGAAGAGGCCTGGGACACGCGGTCAGGTTATCACTGTGGCGTCATGAACTGTCATGCAGCACACGGGGATGCCAAAGCTAAGACAGAATAGAGGCATCCCTGCGCCAGGAGGCCTCCGGAGGCGCACCATCACAGTGACTACATCACACAGCAGAGTGACAACATCACACAGCACAACGAGGAGACACCATGTCGACACTGAGTAAGCGCTTTGGCGCTCTCGCGGGTGCCGGTGCCCTGGTTCTGGCACTTGCTGCCTGCCAGTCGGGTACCGCCCCAGAAGCCGAAACTGCCGAACCTGAAGAGGCCGCAGAAGAAACCACCGAAGAGACTCCCACTGGCGAGTCCCTGCCGACGCTGACCGATGGTGTGCTCACCATCGCGACCGGTGAACCGGCCTACTACCCCTACGTACTCGACGACGACCCCAGCAGTGGTGAAGGCTTCGAATCAGCCGTCGCCTACGCACTGGCCGAGGAACTTGGTTTTGCGCCAGAAGAAGTCCAGTGGGTGCGCACCACGTTCGAGGCGGCCATCCAGCCCGGACCAAAAGATTTCGACCTCAACCTGCAGCAGTACACCATTACTGCGGAGCGGGCAGAAAACGTTGACTTCTCGCTGCCCTACTACTCCACCCCGCAGGCTGTCATCACCAACGCGTCTTCGGCCGCCGCGGAGGCCACCTCGATTGCTGATCTCAAAGACCTGATCATCGGCGCGGCAACAGGAACGACCAGTTTCCAAGCCATTGAAGCAATCATCGACCCAACCAGTGGCGCCCAGGCGTTTAACGACAACGATGCGGCGAAACTTGCGCTCGAGACCGGTCAGATTGACGCTCTCGTCGTCGACCTCCCCACCGCGTTTTACCTGACCGGTGTGGAAATCACTGACGGCTTGATTGTCGGTCAGCTTGCCGGCGATGTGGGTGTGCCCGACCAGTGGGGCTTCGTCCTCGAAAAGGACAGCGCACTGACCGACGCCGTCAACGCCGCACTGCAGGCCTTGACCGACAATGGCACGCTGGCGGAAATCACCGACACCTGGCTGGGCGCTGACCAGTCCGCTCCGGTCCTCCAGTAACGACTGTCACAGAGAAACTCTCACCCACTCGTGAGTGTGGAATCCGCTGCCCGGCGCCCGAGCCCTATTGAGCTCGAGCGCCGGGCGTTTCGGAAAAAACAATCCGGCCGCTCCGTAGCGGTCTCATTTGGCAGCACCTTGGTGTTCGCGGTGGTGATTTATTTCACCGTCATCAACACGCCAGGTTGGGCGCGGGTCCAACAGGCCTTTTTTAACATCGATGTGTTGGTCGGCGCGTGGCCTCGAGTGATCGAGGGCCTGTGGCTAAACATCCGAGTGTTGGTTTTTGCCGCCATTGGTGTGCTGATCATTGCCCTCCTTCTGGCCACCCTCCGCACTCTTCGCGGCCCCGTGTTTTTCCCACTTCGGGCTTTTGCCGCCGGGTATACGGACCTGTTTCGGGGAATGCCGCTCATCATCGTGTTGTACCTGGTGGGCTTTGGTGTTCCCGGTCTCGGTGCACTCCCCCGGATGCCTCTCGAGTTTTGGGGCACCATCGCACTGATTTTGACCTATTCGGCTTATGTCTCTGAAGTGTTTCGCGCGGGTATTGAATCGGTGCATCCCTCCCAGCGGCTCGCAGCGAGATCACTGGGGCTCAATTACGGTCAAACGCTGCGCATGATTGTGATGCCGCAAGCTATTCGCAAAGTCACTCCCGCGCTCATGAATGACTTCATCGCGATGCAAAAAGATGTCGGGCTGATTTCGGTTCTCGGTGCGGTCGATGCGGTGCGTGCCGCCCAAATCGAAACCGCCCAGGCGTTTAACTTCACCCCGTACGTCCTCGCAGGACTCTTGTTTGTTCTGATGGCCCTTCCCATGATTAGGCTCACCGACTGGTATTCGGCCAGGCTTCGAGACCGCGAGCAGGCAGGATCAACCGTCTGATGTCCACTCCCCCGGTCCTTGCCCTGAGCGGTGTCCGAAAAGAGTTCGGTGACCACGTCGTCCTGGACTCCATCGACCTCACGGTCAATCAGGGCGACGTGGTCGCCCTGATTGGTGCCAGTGGGTCCGGCAAATCCACGTTGTTGCGGTGCATCAACCTGTTGGAGCAGTTAGACGACGGGCAAATGTGGTTGAGCGGTGACGATATTTCTGACCCCCGGGTCAATGTCGACAAGGTGCGCGCCCGCATTGGAGTGGTCTTTCAGCAGTTCAACCTGTTTCCTCATCTGAGCGTGCTGCGCAATATCACCCTGGCAGACACGGAAGTCTTTGGCACCCCCAAAGCTAAGGCGGAAGCCACCGCAATGCGTCTGCTAGAGCGTGTGGGGCTCGCCGATAAGGCCAAAGCGTTTCCCGACCGGCTCTCGGGAGGCCAGCAGCAGCGCGTGGCGCTGGTGCGTGCCATTGCGACCAACCCTGAGGTGTTGCTACTCGATGAGATTACGAGTGCACTGGATCCTGAACTGGTCGGTGAAGTACTCGATTTGGTGCGCACCTTGAAAGACGATGGGACCACCATTGTGATGGCCACCCACGAGATGGATTTCGCCAAAGACGTGTCTGACCAGGTGGTCTTTCTCGATCAAGGGGTGATTTGCGAGCAGGGTTCCCCCGAGCAGATTTTTGAATCGCCCACCAAGGACCGCACCAAGGAGTTCTTGCACCGATTCAATAATCGGTGAGAACCCTGCACTCAATGGCTGTCGCGGCGAGTTTTTGACGCGAGGGTCATTGCCCCGCCCGCCAAAATCAGCACGATGGCAATCGAGAGCCCAAGGGCAATGGTTTCTAGGCTCACGATTGCCCCGGGCAGGTCACTGGAGCCATCTCACCACGGTCCAGGAAGTAGTCGACCAGTATTCGGTTGACACAGACGTTGGTGTAATTACCTGCGGGAGCGTGGATTTCTGATTCCACCGACACCAGGGTCGCCCCGAGGGTTTCTGCGGTGTCTTCGGCGAAACTAAATGGGGTGACCGATTCATAGAGGGAGCCGATAATCAGCAGGTCTTCCCCGGACGGGTTGGACGGCACGAACGGCTCTGTCGGCGGGTCCGGGATTTCCGGGTTGTCGATAGCCAGTTGGTACCAACTAAGCCCTTTGGGGGGACCAAAGTACTCGTAACCGGAGGCATCGGAATACAGGGCGGTCAGCATGGGCGCGACCTCTTCGGCTTTGCGGGAAAACTCTCGCTGCTCGTCTTCATCGAGTGGCGGTTGGGAAAAGTCCATCGTGTTGACGATCACCCGAATCTCGAACTCGTTGGAGCGGGCGATTTCTTTATCTTCCAGGCTTTCGCCATACAAACTATCCGGCTCGTAACCGTCCAACCAGAAGGCAAACCATTCAAAGGTGCCATTCCATCGGTATTGAACCGCATCGAATATGGCTTGGTTGAAATACGCTTGCGCGTCGGCTTCGGGTAGGTAGTTCAGTGCGGCAATACCCCGAGTAAACAGTGACTCGGAGCTAATTTGGGTGTCCTCAAATTCCCCTGCCGGTTCAATCCCCGCAAAACCGTAGAGCTGGTCGTCATCGGCGAGCTGGCGCAACTCCAGCACGGTATCCCAGGCTTCATCAAAACTGATTTCCTGGTTATCGGCATAGCCTTGGACAAGCCCGGCCAGTTTTTCTTCATCGGCGGCGAGTTTTTCCAGACGACTGGCAATCCGGTCAGTATCCACGGTGGTGGGGCTATCGAACACAATTTTTCCGACATTGTCGGGAAAGTTGCTGACGTAGCGCCCGGCGATGGTGGTGCCATAGGACGAACCGATGAAGTTCAGTGGTTCACCGGGGGTGACCACTTCGCGCATGATGTCCAGGTCGGCCACCACGTTGTGGGTGGAGAGTGTCCACCAGTAGGGGTTGTCTTCCTGACAGGTTTCGTAGTGGACGTCGAGTACTTCAACGACGGCGTCGAGTTCGTCTTCGTTGGCGGGTGAGCCTTCTTCGAAGTAGGTGATGAAGTCGGTCACATCGGAGCAGCGAATATCGGTGCCATCGGCAAACCCGGAGTACTGCACCCCTCTGGGGTCGAAGCCGATGATGTCGAAGTTGTCAGTCAAGTCTTCGGGGAAGTTGGAAAACTGCACTTGGCCCACCCCGGACACACCGGGCCCGCCAGGGTTAATAAAAATCGTGCCCATGGCGTCATCGCTTGCCCCGCGCCGCATCATTGCAATCTCAAAGTCGGGTACTGCTTCGGAAGCATCCTCATACACGGCGGGCACGGCCACAGTGGCGCAGGTCACCTCAGCGTCGATAAAGCCACTGGCTGCCACATCGGCTTCGATCAACCATTCCGGATCACATTCGTCCCAGGAAATCTCCTGGTCGTAATAGCTGTCAATGTCTACCGGGGCTGGAGCGTCAGCGTTGCTCGCAAGCGGGGCACCGGGTCCCTGGCATGCCGATACGACGAGGATGACGGGGAGCAAAATCCCCACAGAGGAAAAGAGTGTGCGAGGCATTCCTCTACGCTATCGCCCTCGCGTGGTGGCCTCCTGCCAGAGCGGCATGGCGGGCTTCGAGTATTCGTCAGCATCGGATGAGTCTGTGTCGGATAGTTCTCCGCCAGATAGGTCATCGAGGCTCTCGCTATGGGCCACCACGAGGGGGTAGCGCGCGTCGCCCACCCGCATTTCGATGTGCAGTGAGCCACCGAGCGACTCGACGTAGCGGGCAAGGGTATCGATTCGCACGCGCTCGATGTCGCCCCGCTCGAGGCGGGAGACACGATTTTGACTTACCCCAAGACGTTCGGCCAGCTCGACCTGCGTCAACCCTCGGGCCCGACGCAGAGCCCGCAATTGGTATGCGGTGCGCTCCTTTTCGAGGGATTCACGCTCCTGAGTGATTGACTCAGCGCTAAGACCCAAGCGATTACTCAATTGCGCTAATTCACTCTCGACGTCACTCATTGTTAGCCCTCCGGTAGTCATCGAAGGCAGCATCGGCCATGGGTATTTCGCGGGAGTACCAACTGTCCCACTGACCCGTTTTGTCCCCCGCACGAAGCATCACCGCACGGCGCCGCGAATCGAAACACCACAGAACCCGCAGTTGGCGACCATTTTGTCCAGTAAGGCGCAACTCTTTCATGTGCGAATAGCGCGATCCCGCAATTTTGCCCACGTAGGGGCGCCCCAATTGGGGACCGTGTGTCGCGAGCATCCCTAAGAGCGCGATCATGCGTTCCGCCTCTCTGGGCGCAAGTGTTGAGAGCCACCCCTCAATGCGGGAGGTGTCGATGTGCCAGGCAGAAGAAATGCGACCACACCCCAAGATTACAACATTAAAGGTTTATTTACTGCTGTGTTCAGAATGCCATGGCCTGTACACCAAAGAGCCAACTAGCTCCTTGGACGGAAAAGCGGACCATCTCAAGCAGCATGTGGACAGCGTGGCTCACAGCCAGGTTGGAGTGAGCGTCGAGACAGTGTCGAGACAGTGTCGAGACAGCACGAGACATCGCTGGTGTCCCCCACCGGGCCATGAGAACAGCAGCCTCACTTACTTCGGCCGCACGTACGTGATCGGGCAGACCCTCTAAGTGTCGAGGCCCTCAATCAACTGCCGGAGGGCTTCGCGCTGGGAGGCAACAGACTGCGGAGCTGTTCCGGCTGGTCCGTTCTTTTTAGACACCGACTCCCCCGCACTCAACATGTCTCGCACCGACGGGTCCAAATGCGCTGACACGGCCACATACTCGTCGTCTGTGAGCTCGTCGAGCCCCACACCGCGCTGTTCGCACGTGCGCACTAGTGAGCCCGCAATTTCGTGTGCCTCGCGGAAGGGAATACCCCGCACGACAAGCCAATCGGCGACGTCTGTGGCGAGGGAATACCCGGCGGCGGCGAGGCTCTCCATCCGGTCGTAATCAAATTCCAGGTGGGCGACCAAACCCGCCATCGCCGGGAGCGTCACCAGCAAAGTTTCGGCGGAATCAAAGACTGGCTCTTTGTCCTCTTGAAGATCCCGGTTATACGCCAAAGGCAGCGCCTTCAGGGTGCTGAGCAGCCCCGTCAGGTTTCCGATCAGACGACCGGTTTTCCCCCGAGCGAGCTCAGCAATGTCGGGATTTTTCTTTTGCGGCATCATTGACGACCCTGTGGCATAGGCGTCGTGCAGGGTGATGTATCCAAACTCTGCGGTGGAAAAGACAATGATTTCTTCGGCCAGGCGAGACATATCCACACCAATTTGTGCCGCCACATAGGCCCATTCGGCGACGCTATCGCGCGCACTAGTGGCATCCAGAGAGTTGGGCAGTACCCCATCAAAGCCCAGTTCTTGGGCAACAGCGTGTGGGTCTAGACCGAGGCCGCCACCCGCCAGCGCACCGCCACCGTAGGGCGAAAGGTTATTGCGCACCGCCCAGTCATCGAGGCGTTGAATGTTTCGCACTAGCGGCCAGGCGTGGGCGAGCAGATAGTGGGCGACCAAGACTGGCTGTGCGTGTTGGAAGTGGGTGCGCCCTGGCATGACCCGCTCCCCGGCCTCCTCTGAGCGCAAGATGAGGATGCGGACCAGTTCGATCAGGATGTGGCGGATCGCCCGGGAGCGATCGCGTAAATACATCCGGACAAAGGTGGCGATTTGATCGTTTCTACTGCGCCCGGCACGAATCGCGCCACCCAGTTCTGGGCCCACCCGTTCGATGAGTTCCCGCTCGAGTGCACCGTGCACGTCTTCATCATCAGGTTTTGCCACCAGCCGGGCTTCGAGAAAGTCTTCTCGCATGGATTCCAGTGTGGCCAGAATCGTAGCTAACCCTTCAGGCTCCAGATAACCGTGGACCTGCAACTGTTTCGCGTGCGCAGCAGTGGCCTCAAGGTCGTAGGCGGCTAGTTGCCAATCGAAATGTGTGGAGCGTGAGAGTTGCGCCATTTCCCAGGACGGCCCGTCCTGGAAGCGCCCTCCCCACAGGCTGCCTTCGTGGGTCCCGTCGTGGGTAGCTTCCCCAGCGGCATCGCCAACGCCTTCGTGGTCACCCGAGTGTTGTTCGCTCATGAGTGTGGCGCCCTTCTCGATTCGTGACCCGTGACAGCAACTGGGGGCTTAACACCCCGTGGTTATTTGCTGTCGCGCTTAGCCGCAATCTTGCCAGGCATTGCCCACAATTCGATGAAGCCTTTGGCGTGGGATTGGTCAAACGTGTCACCGGTGTCGTAGGTGGCGAGGTCAAAGTCGTAGAGGCTTTCCTCGGATTTCCGTCCGGTGACGACAGCCGCACCCTGGTGGATGCGCACCCGCACCTCACCGGAGACCGGTTTTTGGGTTTCGTCGATGAACGCATCCAGCGAGCGCTTCAGCCCCGAGTACCACAGGCCGTCGTAGACCAGGTGGGACCAGTCGGCTTCGATGCTGCGCTTGTAGCGGTTCACATCGCGCTCCATGACCAAGTTTTCTAACTCTTCGTGGGCGTTAATCAACACTTCCGCACCGGGTACTTCGTAGACCTCGCGTGACTTGATACCCACCAGGCGGTCTTCCATGATGTCGATGCGTCCCACACCGTGGGGTCCGGCCAGGGCGTTGAGCTGTTGAATGGCTTGGAGCGGGGTGACGTTTTTCCCGTCCAAGGCAACCGGAATACCGTGTTGGAAGGTAATGATTACTTCATCGGCTGGCTTATCGCCTGAAGGGGTTTGGGTGTATTCCCACACATCTTCAGCGGGTGCAGACCAGGGGTCTTCCAGTGGCCCGGTTTCCACGGTGCGACCCCAGACGTTCTTATCGACCGAATAGGGGTTTTTCTTGCTCTGTTCGATGGGAAGGTTGTGCTCTTCGGCATACGCGATGGCTTTATCCCGGGTGAGGGCAAGATCCCTAATGGGGGCAATGTTGGACAGTTCAGGTGCGAGCGCCAAGACGCCGGCTTCGAAGCGCACCTGGTCGTTTCCTTTACCGGTGCACCCGTGGGCGACCGTGTCGCAGGAGAGTTCTCTGGCCACCCGCACGAGGTGTCGCACGATGACGGGCCTGGACAGGGCGGAGACCAGCGGGTAGCGCTTTTGGTAGCGGGCGTTGGCTTTGAGTGCCGGCATCACAAAATCGTTCGCGAATTCGTCTTTGGCGTCGACCACGATGGATTCAACTGCACCACAGTCAAGGGCTCGCTGGCGGATAGTGTCCATATCTTCGCCACCTTGACCTAAATCAACGGCGAGCGCGACGACCTCTTTGCCGGTTTGGTCTTTCAACCAGCCGATTCCTACTGAAGTATCAAGTCCTCCGGAGTAGGCAAGGACGACGCGTTCTGACATGGGGTTTCCTCTCGGCTCGCACTCCCGGTGACGCACTGACCGAGATGGGGAGGGTCAGGTGGGGAGTTCACCCAATCCTACCGCTGGCCACGAGCGGCTATGCGCGCTCCAACAACCACGCCAACAGTGCTTTTTGGGCGTGTAACCGGTTTTCGGATTCATCCCAAATGACACTTTGTGGACCGTCAATGACGGACTGTTCGACTTCAAACCCTCGGTCTGCGGGCAAACAGTGCATAAACAGGGCGGCCGGCTTCGCCAGTGCCATCAACTGGTCGGTGACTTGATAGGGGGTGAAGGTTTTTACCCGCTGGACTTTTTCGTCTTCTTTGCCCATCGACACCCAGGTGTCGGTGACCACCACGTCCGCACCACTGGCAAGTTCTTCTGGGTTGGTCCCCACCCGAACACTTCCGCCAGTGTTCAGGGCGATGCGCTCCGCATCGGCCACCACGTCAGCCCTCGGGGCGAACGCTTCGGGGCAGGCGATGCGCACGTGCATACCGGCTGTCGCACACGCCAGAAGGTAACTTTGGGCCATGTTGGAGCGACCATCACCGCTGAAGCAGACGATGCGATCTTGCAGGGTGCCCAATTTTTCTTGCATGGTCAACAAGTCAGCCAATAACTGACAGGGGTGAAAGTCATCACTGAGGGCGTTGACGACGGGCACGGTGGTGCCGTCAGCCATTTCTTCTAAGCCTTCTTGGCCGTAGGTGCGCCAGACAATGGCCGCCACCATGCGCTCCAATACCCGAGCCGTATCCGCCGGGGTCTCTTTACCCCCGAGTTGGGAAGACGCGGTCGAGATGATCAGCGGAGTGCCACCCAGGTCAGCAATCCCCACCGCAAAGGACACTCGGGTGCGAGTAGACGACTTGTCGAAAATGACCGCCACCGTCTGTGGCCCCTCGAGTGGTCGGTGTTCGAAGCGTTGGGCTTTCATCCGCCGGGCAAGACTGAGGATTTCTGCCTGTTCTTCGGGGGTGACATCGTCATCTCGTAAAAAGTGTCGTGTCATGCCACTACCTCAGTTCCAATTCCTGTCGGGGTGAATATTTCTAGTAAGACTGAGTGGCCAAGCCTGCCATCGATGATGGCCGCCTTCTCCACACCACCCCGAACAGCTTCCAGACAGGCGGTCATTTTGGGAATCATGCCCGATTCCAATTCGGGCAACATCGCCTCCAACGACGACACCGTGATGGTGGAAATCACTTCAGAGGTGTCCGGCCAGTGCGCATAAAGGCCAGGAACGTCGGTCAGCAGAATCAGTTTTGAGGCCCCCAGTGCCACGGCAAGCGCCGAGGCGGCCTGGTCGGCGTTCACATTCAACCCAGTGTTCACCTCAGCGCTCAACCCGGTATCTAACCCAGTGCCACCCTCCGCGCCAGTACCGGAACCGCCCCGTTCGGGAGCGAGTGACGAAATCACCGGAATCGCGCCTTCATCTAACAGGGCGCGCACCACGGCGGGGTTCACTTCAGTGACCTCTCCCACGTGACCCAAATCCACTTCGTGGCCATCAATTATGGCGCCGCGCCGGGTGGCATGAAAAAGCCCCTCATCGAACCCGTTGAGGGCGCGGGCTGTGACCCCGTAGCGTTCAATGCGCTCCACCACATCGGCCGAGATTTCTTCCCGCAACACGTCACGGACAATGGGAATGGCTTCGGTGCTGGTCACACGGTAGCCACCACGAAATTCGCTGTCGATACCTCGGGCTTTGAGAGCTTCAGAAATTTGCGGGCCGCCGCCGTGAACGATGACGGGCATCACTCCCACCGTGCGCAGGTAGACCATGTCGGCAGCAAATGCGTCCAACAGGTCATCACTGACCATCGCGTTACCGCCCAGCTTCACGACCACGGTGTTGCCGCCAAAGCGCAACAGCCACGGCAGGCTCTCAATGAGAGTTTGGGCTTTCACGTGGGCGTCGTGAAAACGCGGTTCAGGAGTAATCATCGAATCAACTCGAATACGCGCTGTTTTCGTGCACGTAGTCGTGGGTGAGATCGTTGGTCCAGATGCTGGCGCTATGACTACCGGCTTTTAAGTCAATGAGGATGTGGGTGTCCCGGGGGGTCAAGTCCACCGCACTGCGGGGCTGATCGGGCATTCCCGCACTGGCCACACGAACACCATTGATGGACACGTCGGTGACATCGACCACAAAATCGGCTTCCGCCGTTCCCATGGCGGCCAAGATTCGACCCCAATTCGGGTCCCCCCCAAAAATGGCGGCCTTGAACAGGTTGCTTCTGGCTACCGCTCGACCCACCGCGACGGCATCCGCTTCGGCGGCCGCTCCAGTCACCTCAATGGTGATGTCGTGGCTGGCGCCTTCCGCGTCTTGTTGTAACTGACGGGCAAGGGCAACACAGACCTCCTGGAGCACTTCTTCAAAACGTGAGGGCTCCGGGGTGACCCCGCTTGCACCGGAGACCATCAAGCTCACTTGATCATTTGTCGACATGCAACCATCAGAATCGAGGCGGTCAAAACTGACCGCAGTGGCGGCCCGAAGGGCCGCATCGGCGGTGTCACCGTCCACGTGAGCGTCGGTGGTGATGACGACCAACATGGTGGCGAGTCCGGGTGCCAACATCCCCGCACCTTTTGCCATAGCCCCGATCCGCCACCCGTCAACATCCCGGGTGGCAACCTTCGCCACCGTATCGGTGGTCATAATCGCCTGGGCGGACTGCTCACCCGCCTCTGGGGTGTCGTCAAGGTGGGAAATGGCGACCTCGATGCCTTGGATGACGGCGCCAGCCGGCAATGGCTCACCAATGAGGCCAGTCGAACAGATCAGCACATCTGATGCGCTCACGTCGAGGCCCTCGACCACACCGAGAGTTTCCGCGGTGTGTTCGGCTGACTTATGGGTCAGGGCGAACCCTTCTGGGCCGGTGAAACAGTTGGCGCCGCCAGAGTTCAACACAATTGCCCTGGCCTGGTGGTCATCGATGACGGCCATCGACCAGCGAATGGGGTGGGCTTTGGCACGATTGCTGGTGAACACGGCTGCGGCATCGAAGGTGGGCCCGTCGTTGACCACCACGGTCAAATCCACACCACCTCTGGCAGCGAGGCCTGCAGCGACGGATCCCGCGCGAAAGCCTTTGGGGTAGGTCACGCTCACGGGGCCACCCCGTTTGCCTCAAGCCCAGCCGTTTCATCCAGACCGAGGGCGATGTTGAGAGATTGCACGGCCGCACCGGCCGTGCCCTTATACAAATTGTCGATAGCGCTCACCACGGTCACTCTGTGGGTGGCGGGGTCATACCCGAGCCCGAGTGCGACCGTGTTGGAGCCAAGGACACTGCCCGTGGTGGGTAGCTCCCCCTCCGGGGAGACATCGATAAACACTTCATGGGCGTAGGTATCGACAAGACTCTGGCGCAGATCAGCTTCCGTGACTTCGGGGAGGCTCCTGGCGGTGTTCACCGCGAGAATCCCTCGCGACATGGGTACTAGGACGGGAGTGAGGCTGAGACTGAGGTCGCCTCCACCTGAAGGGTGGGCGTTACCGAGGTTTTGGATGACTTCCGGAATGTGGCGATGCGAGCCAGCGACTGCGTAAGCGGCTGCTGACGAGAGCCGCTCAGAGGCCAAGAGTTCTTCTTTCAGGGCACGCCCTGCACCACTGGGTGCAACCGACAGCGTCGAGACAATATCGGCTGGTTCAATCTGGCCTGCACGAATCAGCGGGGCCAGTGCGAGAGTCACCGCGGTGGCATTACAGCCCGGTGCCACAATGCGTGTGGCCCCAGCTAACCGCGAGCGCTGTGTCTGGCCGTCGGCCACAACAAGCTCTGGCATCCCATACACCCACGGTTCGTAGTGCGTACCGCCGTAATACTGTTGCCACGCCTTGGGGTCGTGGAGTCGCCGATCGGCACCCAAATCGATTAAGACAAGGTCTGGCCGGGCTGTGGCGAGTGTGTCACCCAGTGCACCGGAATGCCCGTGAGGCAGGGCCAACACGACGACGTCGTGGGCAGTCAGTGCATCGATGTCGATTCCCGCGAAGGTCTGATCGCCCACGGAGCGCAGGTGGGGGTGAATCTGTCGAACAGGGCGTCCTTCGTTTCGATCAGCGGTCAGTGTGCCGAGCTCAAAGTGCGGGTGGGAAGAAATCAGTCGCGCGATTTCCCCACCGGCATAGCCGCTGGCACCCACTACCGCAATACGCGTCATGCTCTCAGCTTAAGCCAGAGGGTGAGACAGGGCCGCGGTCACTCGCCGCGAAGGCGGGCACCGCAGAGCTCAGTGGCCCGTTGTAAACCGTGTGTTTTGGCCTCGGTCGCTTCGGCTTGGGTGAGTGTGCGATCGGCTGCTCTAAACCGGAGGGCGAAGGTCAGCGAGCGCGTCCCCTCCGGGACACCCTCCCCAACGTATTCATCGCTCAAGACGATGTGCTCTAACAGCTCCCCGGCACCTTCAGCAATTGCCGCCTGAACGGTCGATGCCGGCACACTGCGATCGACCACGACCGAAATGTCTTGGGTTGCTGCCGGCATCGCCGACAACGATTCCACCGTGTGGGGGTGATCCCCGACGATGTCGATAAGGCGCGTGGCATCGATTTCGAACGCGGCGACGCGTCTGGGTAAGTCTCGCTCCCCACACCACGAGGGCAACAATTCTCCGGCAACACCAATGGGCTGACCGGCCACTAACAGCGTCGCGACTCGACCGGGGTGGAACACCGGGTGACTACCCTGCTCGATCTGCAGCTCGCCACCTGCGAGGACGACCACGGCCCTCGCAGCGTCTAATGCGTGGGCGATGGTGGCGGATTCGGACTGCTGGTTGACCCCTTGTGGGCGTTGGTTACCGATGAGGACCCCACTGACCCACCAGGGCTGGTCGGGCAGTGACTGGTTCATCTGGTCAAGGGTGTCCTGGTCGGGTCGCTGTGCTCCGGGGGCAATATCTGTCGTTCCCAGGGTCTCTGGGGGTAGGAAGACACTTCCTGCTTCGAACAGTGCGAGGTCCACGAGTCCGCGCGAAACGTTGCGCTGTGCAATGTCGATCAATCCGGGCAGCATGCTGGTGCGAAGCACTGCCTTCTGAGGGTCGAGTGCATTGGCTACTCGGACTTGGCGGTCCTCAGAAACCCCACCACACAGTGCGTTGTCCGCTGAATCCACAAACGGGTAGGAGAGCACTTCGGTGAGCCCGCGGTGGGCAAGCCCCTGAGTGATGCGCCGTTTTGCCTGCTGAGTTGGCGTCAACCCTTTTCCAGACGGTGCCGCCGGGAGAATGGAGGGAATACTGTCAAACCCGGCAATTCGGGCGACTTCTTCGACAAGGGTTGGGTAGTCCTCCAGATCCGGTCGCCAGCTGGGTGGCGTGACCTGCCAGGAGCCATCCGCAGCGATACCTGTGGTGTCGACTGCGCAGCCGATATCTCTGAGGATTGCCTCAATCTGGGGGTGCGGGAGGGTGATTCCGACCAGGGATTCCACCGATTCGGGGGCAAAAGTAATCACGGGCATCGTGGATACCGCGTCGTCGATGAGCCGTGCACCCAACTCCCCCGGGGTTCCGCCGGCGTAGGTCACCAAAAGGTCAACGGCCCGCTGGGCGGCTGCCTCGGCAACCAGCGGGTCAACGCCGCGTTGAAAACGCTTGGACGCCTCGCTGGGGAGTTTGTGACGCCTCGCGGTCCTCGCAATAGATACCGGATCAAACCAGGCCGCCTCGATCAACACATTGGTGCTGGAATCACCCAATTCGGTCTGAGCACCACCCATCACCCCCGCCATACCAATAGGCCCGGACTGGTCGGTGATGAGCAGATCCTCGGGGTCAAGCGTGCGCACCTGATCATCCAGAGTGGTCAGTTGTTCACCGGCTACTGCCCGGCGGACCGTGATTCCCCCGGTCAACCGGTCGAGGTCGTAACCGTGGAGAGGTTGGCCGTATTCCAACATCACATAGTTGGTGATGTCGACCGGCAGAGAAATCGAGCGAATACCGGCGAGAAGCAGCCTGCTCTGAATCAACGGTGGTGTCGGTGCAGTGGCATCAATACCCATCACACTGCGGGCAATAAACACCTGGCAGCCAGACACACCGCGAATAGGGGCTTGGTCGTCGACGTGGACGTCAAAACCTGTCGCAGAAATTGGAGTGACCGTTGCCACCGGGTCCACAAAGTCGTGTCCGGTGGCGTGGTGGTATTCGCGGGCAATACCCCGAATAGACATGGCATAGCCACGATCGGGAGTGACGTTAACCTCCACGGCAACATCGTCTAAGCCCAGCAGCGCTTTTGCATCCACGCCAGCATCGGGGTCGAGGCCCATTTCCGCCAGGCGAAGAATGCCGGCGTGATCGTCGCCGAGGCCCAATTCTTTGGCCGAGGCGATCATGCCGTCCGAGACGTGACCGTAGGTTTTTCTGGCAGAAATCTCAAACCCACCGGGCAGCACCGCGCCGGGGAGGGAGACCACCACTTTGTCGCCCACAAAGAAGTTGTGTGCACCACAGACGATGCCTCGGATGGAGCCTTCAGAGTCTCCGGGTGCGACGCGCACCTGACACCAGCGAATAGTTTTGCCGTTGCTTTGTGGTTCATCGACGAAGTCGAGAACTTCCCCCACCACAACGGGTCCTGAGACATCAAAGTGGTGGACGTCTTCTTCTTCAAGCCCCACCGACACCAGGGCGTCGTGGAGCGATTCGGCATTCAGGGGCGTAGGGCTGGTGACGTATTCGGACAGCCACGAGAGCGGGATGCGCACTTAGACCACCATCCCGAAGCCTTGAGAGAAGCGCACGTCGCCTTCGACCATGTCGCGCATGTCCTGAACGTTGTTTCTAAACATCAGGGTGCGCTCAATGCCCATGCCAAACGCAAAACCTTGATATTCGTCGGGGTCGATTCCGGCAGAGGCTAAAACGTTTCGATTGACCATGCCGCAACCGCCCCATTCGATCCAGCGCGCACCGCCTTTAAAGCTGGGATGCCAAATATCCATCTCGGCGCTCGGTTCAGTGAAGGGGAAATAGTTGGGGCGAAGTCGCACTTTGGCTTCCTCACCGAACATTGAGCGCGCTAAGTGGTCCAGGGTGCCTCGAAGGTGGGCCATGGTGAGCCCCCGATCGATGGCGATGCCTTCGATCTGGTGGAACACCGGTGTGTGGGTGGCATCAAGTTCGTCTGTTCGATACACCCGGCCCGGTGCCACCACGTAGACGGGCAGCTCGCGACCGAGCAGGGAGCGGATTTGCACCGGAGATGTGTGGGTGCGCAACACCACATGTCGATCCACCGGGTCGATAAAAAACGTGTCTTGTAGTGCCCTGGCGGGGTGATCGGCGTCAAAGTTCAGCGCATCAAAGTTGAACCATTCGTGTTCGAGCTCAGGCCCTTCGGCGACTTCCCAGCCCATCTGAACGAAAACGTCCGCCATGGATTCCATCAACACACTGAGCGGGTGCCTGGCGCCAGGCAGCCCCTTAGGAGCGATGGCGGTGACATCGAGAGCTTCGGCTTGGAGCGCGGCGGCTTCTGCCGCCTGTTCCACGACAATGTGTTTGGCCTCAAAGGCTTGACCGAGTGTGGCTTTCGCCCCACCGACGAGTTTGCCGGCAGCAGCCCGCTGATCCTGGGGAAGATTTTTCAGTGTCGCATGCAACCTGGTTAACACTGAGGCATCGCCGAGGTGCTCGCTTCGCACTGCGCGAAGTGCTTCCGGGGTGTCTGCCTGCTCTAGTGCGAGCAGGGCAGCATCGACTGCCTGCTGGATGACAGCTTCATTGATTTCTTCGACCTCGGACACGAGCGCCCAGTCTACTGGGCGAGGACCGACGCGGTGAGCCCGTGATGTCTGTGTAACCCGCAGAAGAAACTTAGCGGTCAGACCTCGGCAGGGCCCGTGTTGCCGCGGAGGGCGAACGCCGATTGAAAAAGGCACACCGCCGCCGCGGTGGCAAGGTTCATCGACTCCACGGGGCCGTATTGGGGAACGGAGACCACACGGTCGGCTCGATCTAAGACGTCTTGGTCCAGCCCGTGTGCTTCATTGCCAAATAGCCAAGCAGTCGGGGTGGAAAGACCCCTCGATTCGGCCACATCGGGGAGCGATTCACCAGAGGTGTCTGCAGCCACCACCTGCATACCGGCAGCCCGCAGAGCAGTTTCGGCGACAGCCCACTCCACATCGGTGACAAACGGGATGTGAAAAAGGCTTCCCGTAGTACTTCTGACCACCTTGGGGTTGTAAATATCGACCGATTCATCGGTCACGATGACCGCATCCGCTCCGGCCGCTACCGCCACGCGAATAATGGTTCCGGCGTTGCCTGGGTCACTGACCCGGTCAAGGGCGACAACCAGTCGTGGGGTGCCCTCTAGTACCTGGTCCAGGGTGAAGGGCACAATGTGGTGAACGGCAATCACCCCTTGGGGTGTGTTGGTATCTGCCATCTGTTCGAGGACTTCTTCGGTGACACTCTCAACGTCAATCCCGGCAGTGGTGGCCAACTCCACAATGTCCTGGTGTCGGGTGGCCGCTTGCTCGGTCATGAACACGTCAATGACGTCACCTGCCTTGTGGGCGAGGGCTTCTCGAACAGCCTGCGGGCCTTCGACGAGAAACATGCCGGCTTCATGACGCCGGGATTTTTTGGCAAGCTTCGCTACCGCTCGTACGCGGGGTGAACGCGGATTGTCAATCATGACGTCCTCAGGTTATGTCGGATAGGTGAACACGAGGCGAATAAACGCCAAGGTGGAGCTGATAGTCACACCACACCCGAGGAATACAAAGTGGTGGGTGCCACTGAATCGGTGTGGATAACGCTGGCGATAAAAGTGTGGGGCTCCGGGTTAGACCCGGAGCCCCACACCTCGTACTTCAGGTTGTTAGCGCTGCTCGGGCAAAGCCGCTTTCGCTACGGCCACGAGTTGGCTGAAGGCCTTCTCGTCGTTGATGGCCAAATCAGCCAACATACGACGGTCAACACCGACACCGGCAAGGTTCAAGCCTTGGATCAAACGGTTGTAGGTCATGCCGTTTTGGCGTGCCCCGGCGTTGATGCGTTGGATCCACAGCCGACGGAAGTCACCCTTGCGGGCGCGACGGTCGCGGTAGGCATAGTTCAGCGAGTGGATGACCTGCTCTTTGGCTTTGCGGTACAGCCTGGAGCGCTGCCCGCGGTAGCCCTGGGCTTGTTCGAGGACAACCCGGCGTTTTTTGTGCGCGTTTACCGCGTTCTTAACACGTGCCATGATTCACACCTTTCCTGGTTGTCGGTCTATTTACCGAGTAGCTTCTTGATGACCTTGGCGTCTTCGGGTGCGATGACGCGGTCTTTGTTGAGTCGACGGGTGAGCTTGGTCTCTTTGCGCTCCAAGTTGTGGCGCATACCCGCACCCTGCTTCATGATTTTTCCACTACCGGTGACGCGAAAACGCTTTTTCGCCCCTGAGTGGGTTTTCTGCTTAGGCATTGTGTGGCCTTTCTCCTCGTTGCCTTACTCGCTGGACTCGCCAGAGGCCGGAGCCTCTTGGCCTTTACGTGCCTGTTGCTTCTGGTCAGCCTTTGATTTCAACGGTCCAATCACCATGACCATGTTGCGTCCGTCGATGGTGGGTGTGGATTCCACTTGCCCAAATTCGGCCACGTCTTCGGCAAACCGCTGCAGGAGGCGCACACCCTGTTCGGGTCGCGACTGTTCGCGTCCTCGAAACAGGATCATGGCTTTGACTTTGTCGCCCTGCTTGAGGAACGATTCAGCTTTCTTGCGCTTGGTTTCGTAGTCGTGGGTGTCAATTTTGAGGCGGAAACGCACTTCTTTCAACACCGTATTGGCCTGGTTCTTGCGGGCCTCTTTGGCCTTTTGTGCGGCTTCGTACTTGAACTTGCCGTAGTCCATGATTTTCACTACGGGTGGGTTCGAGTTGGGCGAAACCTCAACCAGGTCCAAGTCGGATTCTTGGGCGAGGCGCAATGCAATGTCGACTCGCACCACTCCGACCTGTTCCCCTTCGGGCCCGACCAAGCGCACTTCGCTTGCTCGGATACGGTCGTTGATTCGTGGATCGCTGATGGGGGCTCCTTTCACACACATCAACACGTGGTACCAGCGAGAGTGCGAGTGTCGTCCCCGGGGGACGTATCCCCCTGTGCCCTTCACGCTGCCGGTTACCCGACGGAGCACAACGACCCGGAAACCGTGATTTTCGGTATACCTAGGTGGGAGTCTTCTCCACTTTCACTGTTACTCGGATGAGTAACTTGCTAAGGGTAGCAGGTGCACGTCGGGAGTGGGGAGTTATGCACAGGGCGCTCCCACAAAACGTAAGAACAAAGCCCGATACTCTGGGCCAACGTCTGAAGGAGAGTAATGAGCGACGAATTAGAAGAAGCGCTGTTGGATGCTGAGCGGGACATCGGTGATGTGCCAGCCGTAGAACTGATTCAAACAGTGTGCGTTCACCTGCTCTCTGCGGCAGCCGTCAAGTGTGGTCTCTCAGACAACCCGAAAGAGGAAATTGACCTCTCTGAAGCCAGAAAGATCATCACCGCCTTGGCGGGCCTGATCACTGCCGCGGCACCGGAAATTGGCGACCACCACGCACGAGTCCTGCGAGACGGCCTGCGCAGCGTGCAGCTCGCCTTCCGGGAAGCCTCCACCTATCCGGATGCACCCGGCCAGGGCCCCGGTGAAAAATACACCGGCCCAGTCAACTAATGGATTAGCAGAAATTCCTCCACAGCCTCGGTCAGGCTCTCAGTCCTCCCTGCTGGACTAACACCTCAACTGGACTGAGACCTCAATTCGACTGAGACCTGACCGCAGTGCAACTCGATTCTTGACCTACTAGTCAGTACCTGAAGAGTTTTACCTACAACGCAATGATGGCCAGGCGCAGTCCGTCAACCCTTTGGTTCAACACCACTTCTGCGCCCCACGCGCTAGACCACTGGCTGTGGAGTTGGGCGAGTTCCGACTGGTTCAAACCCGGCTCCAAACCCACCTCAACGATGAGGTCAGCACCAGGTGCTGGCGGTTCACCCCAGCCACTTCGCACCGAGAGCAACACCCCGTTACTTCCCAGACCACGCTCAATGGCCTCAATCACTTCGGGGTCTTCCCACGGTGGGGTGTAGGGCTGGGAGGCCACCAGAGCGACCAACGCCCCTCGGCGAAGCACACACTCGGTGGAAGTGGTCGGGTTGATGACCAGCCGGGTAAGCCCTTCTTCTAGTGCCCAAGCCGCGGCGCGGAGCGCTTCAGCCGGTTGTGGTCTTGCCTCTGGCCGCCAGTTCGCCATCGATTCGACATCCGAAAACATGAGGCCCACCGGTTGGCCGTCTGGCCCCTCCACGGTGACAATGGAGAGCTCTTGGGTTTTTTCCACCACACGCCCTTCCGGGGTGTGACCGAAATCGCCCGCTTCAGCAATCAGTGGAACAAGTACTCGACTATCTCGAAGAGATTCGACCACTTCAGACAGGGCAGCGCCGGAGGGGTCTCTAGACCAGACATCGAGCGCTTCGGCTAACCGCTCTGGCGCACTGCCGTCATCACCCGCGAAGGGGTGTGGCCGAAATTCTCGGCCGTCAAAAGGGATGCCTGCGGAGTCAGCGGCCTGCAACGTCGAGCGCTTCGGTCAACGTGAAGGCACCGGCGTAGAGGGCTTTGCCCAAAATGGCTCCCTCAAGCCCCAGTGGCACCAATTCACGTAACTCGGCGATGTCATCGAGGCTGGAAATGCCTCCCGAGGCGATCACCGAGTGGTCGGTGTTTTCTAATACTTGGCGCAGCAGCTCCACGTTGGGGCCGCGCATGGTGCCATCTTTGGTGACATCGGTCACCACGAAACGTGCACAACCGCAGTCGTTGAGTCGCTCGAGCACGTCAAAAAGGTTTCCGCCTTCTTGGGTCCACCCTCTGGCGGCGAGGGTTTCGCCGCGCACATCCAACCCCACCGCGATGGCATCGCCGTATTCGGCGATGACGTGGGCGGTCCATTCAGGGTTTTCCAGTGCCGCTGTGCCGAGGTTTACTCGCACAGCACCGGTCGAGAGGGCGTCTTCTAGCGACTCGTCGTCGCGAATTCCGCCGGAGAGTTCGACGTTGAGTTTTTTGCCAACCGCTTTGACGACCTTTTTGATGGTGCCGCGATTGGAGCCTCGGCCAAACGCTGCGTCGAGGTCGACCAGGTGGATCCATTCAGCGCCCAGGCGGGCCCACTCTTCCGCGGCGGCGACAGCGTCGCCGTAGGCGGTTTCTGTGCCTGCCTCCCCTTGGGTGAGTCGCACGGCTTTGCCGTCTGCGACATCCACGGCGGGTAAAAGTACCAACTTGGGGGTGGAAGAAACAGCCATAGTGTTCGGAATTTTCCCTCAGTGTCGCGATCACAAGCGGTGAGATTGTTCAGATGCAGCAACCGGGCCCACTTCTTCCCTTGAGGATTCAGCCCGGACTGACCCACCTACTATAGGCGCCTGAGCCAGTTGGTCAAGAGCGCGATTCCCGCATCACCCGATTTTTCGGGATGAAACTGTGTGGCACTAAGTGGACCGTTTTCTACCGCGGCCACAAAGCGTTGGCCGTGTTCACTCCAACTCACCTTCGGTGCCACAAATTGTGGACCGGGCTCAAGACTCCACTGGGTCACTGCGTAAGAGTGCACAAAGTAGAACCGTTCCTGTTCTATTCCGGCAAAGAGTTCGCTGCCACCCGCGACATCGACGGTGTTCCAGCCCATGTGTGGCAGCCGCGGTGCGTCGAGTTTTTCCACCACACCGGGCCACTGTGCAAGACCCGGGGTATCCACACCGTGTTCGACCCCACGATCAAACATGATTTGGAGGCCCACGCAGATACCCAATACGGGCCGTCCGCCGGCGAGTCGGCGCTCAATAATTTCGCCGCCACGCTTTTTACCCAGCGCGTCCATGACGGACGCGAAAGCGCCCACTCCGGGAACAACCAAACCGTCCGCATCCATCGCGTCTTGACGATTGGCGCTCAGGGACACGCTGGCGCCGGCCCGCTCGAGCGCTTTCACGGCAGAGTGGACGTTTCCCGAGCCGTAGTCGAAGACCACGACGTGGGGTGTGTGTGCCACGACTAGAGCGCCCCTTTGGTGGAAGGGATGCCACTGACTTTGGTATCGGGAGCAATTGCTGTGCGCAACGCCCTCGCGAACGCTTTAAATTCGGCCTCGGCAATGTGGTGGGGGTCTCGTCCGGCCAACACGCTCACGTGCACGGTCAACATGGCGTGCATGGTGATGGCTTCAAAGACGTGGCGCACCAAAGACCCGGTGAAGTGGCCACCGATGTGGTGGTGTTCGAATCCTTCTGGTTCACCGGTGTGCACCAAATAGGGCCGCCCAGATACGTCGACAACCGCTCTCGCAAGTGCCTCATCGAGGGGCACCAGGGCGTCGCCAAAGCGTGAAATGCCGGCTTTGTCTCCTAGTGCTTCACGCAGTGCTTGGCCAAAGACAATAGCGGTGTCTTCCACGGTGTGGTGGACATCAATGTCGGTATCCCCGTGGGATTCCACGGTCAGGTCAATCAACGAGTGCTTTGACAGTGCAGTCAACATGTGGTCGAAAAAGGGCACTGTGGTGGAAATACTGTTGTCCCCGGTGCCATCAAGGTTCAGGCTCACACTGACCGTGGATTCACTGGTCTGGCGCTGGATGCTGGCGCTTCTACTCATTTTTCCAGTCTAGCCAGGGCGTCAACACTGCTGAGGGCTTCAAGAAAAGCGCTGGTCTCCTCGGGCGTCCCTGCACTGACCCGGAGGGTGTGTTCGATTCCGACGTCTCGGACCAACACCCCGCGCTCCAAGAGGCCCGTGAAGGTGGCTTGGGGGTCTGCCACTCCCCCAAAGAGGACAAAGTTCGCTAGCGAGGGCCAGACGGTGTAGCCCATGGCGGTGAGTTCAGTGACCAGGCGGTCTCGCTGTTCACGAATCTCATCGACCGTCTGGAGCATGACCTGGTGGTGGGCCAAGGCTGCAGTGGCGGCCGCTTGGGTGAGCGCAGAGAGGTGGTAGGGCAGCCGCACGAGACGAAGTGCGTCGTTCACGACCGGATCAGCGATGAGGTAGCCAAGCCGTGCACCAGCAAAGGCGAATGCTTTGCTCATCGTGCGAGAAATCATCAGCCGGGGCCGGCCTTGTAGTAACCGCAGTGCGGAGGGGTGTTCATCCGGGGCAAATTCGATGTAGGCCTCATCAACTAAGACCATGGCATCGCTTGCGTCGTAGGTGGCCTCGATGGTGTCCAGGGACACCCCTGTCCCGGTGGGGTTGTTGGGGCTGCAAAAAAACACCACGTCGGGTTGGTGCTCTTTTACGGCAGCCACTGCGGTGGCGGGAGAAATCTCAAAATTGGCATCGCGCGATGCGGTGACCCACTGGGTTCCCGTGGCTTCGGCGATGATGGGGTGCATCGAGTAGGTGGGAGGGAAACCCAACACCCGTCGCCCTGGACCACCAAAAGCCTGCAAGACATGTTGCAACACCTCATTCGAGCCGTTTGCCGCCCACACTCCTTCGGGGGTGATCTGGAGGTTCGAGCCTGAGGAGCGCTCGTTCACGTAAGTCGCGAGGGCTTCACGCAGTGCCACAAATTCGCGGTCCGGGTAACGATTGATGTTTTCCAGGGCCCCCGAGAGCGCGTCGAGGATGCTCGCTCGCACTTCAGCGGGGACGCTGTGAGTGTTTTCGTTGACGTTCAGTGTGACGGGAACGTCAATCATGGGTGCGCCGTAGGGAGATTTTCCTTTGAGGTCATCTCGGATGGGCAGGTCGGAAAGTTCCACACCCCCATCGTATGGGCCATCAGCTCGAAGCTTCGGAGGGAACCTCACGAGTAGTCACTGCGCCTGAGCGCCAGGAATGGCAGCCACGAATGGCCGCAGGGAGTGGCAGCCGCGAGTGGCCACTCGTGGTGACGACAGGCGTTACCGCGCCGCGAGTTCTATAACCCCGCGGGGATGATCAGCTGTTGACCAGGCTGCAGTCCGGTCGCCGTCAGACCGTTAGCACTCAGCAGACGATCGATGACCATACGGGGGTCTTGCTCGGGTGCGATGTCTTCTGCGATGTCCCACAGTGACTCTCCGGCGAGAACCGTGTAGAGCTCAACGGTGCCGTCTTCTGCACCGGCTTGTGCACCAGGGGTGGCAAAGAGCAACGACATCACCAACACGGGCAGTGAGATGAGTCCCACGAGGACGAGCCGTCCGCGCCGAGTGATCCGAAGGGGAGCACTCGCGAGTGTGGTGGGGTGAGAAAGTGTGCTGTCTGACATGGTGTTCTCCGTTGTCTTGGTGTTGAGTTCCGCTCCCGACCCTCGGCCGGGAGGGTCGGGAGCGAATCTCTGTTTCGAATATATGTTCGAATGCTGATGCTGTCAACTACCGAACACCATGAATTTCACCAAGGACCACTGACATTGGCGCGACACGTTCGAAAGAATGTTTCACAAAAGTGTTCGATTAGCGCTAACCTGGTGCGTATGTTGACGCCACAGCAGGAACGCATCCAGGCTTTTATCGAGCACAGTCTCGACTCCAGGGGGGTTCCCCCGAGCATGAGAGAGATTTGTGAGAACACCGGCCTCACCTCCACCTCGAGCGTGTCCCACCAGTTGGGCCAGCTTGAGCGCGCCGGATACATCAGGCGTCACCCCGGAACCGCACGGACTCTCGAGGTCCTCATTCGCCTCACCCCGGAAGCAGATGCACCGGTAGCGCCCGTCACACCATTGGATTCCAACATGGTGCCCATCCCCCTCGTCGGGCGCATCGCCGCCGGTGGACCCATCACCGCCGAACAGCACGTGGAAGAAATCGTCAGCCTGCCCACCCAGTGGGTGGGCAGTGGCAACCTGTTTATGTTGACCGTCGTCGGAGATTCGATGATCGATGCCGCCATCTGCGATGGCGACCACGTCGTGATCAGGGAACAAAAGACCGCAGAAAACGGTGAAATTGTGGCCGCACTTCTCGATGGTGAAGCCACGGTGAAGGTGTTTAAACAGCGAGACGGTCACACCTGGCTGTTGCCCCAAAACTCGGCCTACGAACCCATCTTGGGAGATGAAGCCACCATTTTGGGCAAAGTGGTTACCGTCTTACGCAAAGTCGACTAACCCCTTCGACCCGGCTGTCATCCGCGGGGCGCACTCCGCTTCGCGACTAGATGGTCGCTGCGCTCTTGAGACGGTTTTCTTGACTTCGCCCTCTGTGCCTCACGCTCTATGCCTCACAGTGCTCTCGGAGTAGCCTGGCGAGCATGTCAGGTCGCGATGTTCTCCACACCAGCGCCGAACAGGTCGCTGCGGTCCAGTCCCTTCACCCGGGCGGGGCACTTCGGGTGCTGCTGCCTATCGCCAGTCTCCACGCCCGCGAGGGCGATACCCCACTGGGTTCCGATATTTTGCGTGTCGAAGCAGCCGCGTCCGGTATTCGCGCAGAGTTAAATGCCGCACTGCCTGAGGTGGCCAGTTGGTGGACAACACCGACCCTGTGGGTCGGGCCCCACACGTCGCCCAAGGACACCGCCGGCTCAGACGCAGACATCTCCCGGCGAGTTGCATCTGTCGGTGGAGGGTTTCTCACAGGTGGTCTCCGAAACCATCAGCTCGCTGTTGGGCTGGGCAGAGCAGGTCATTGTGGTGTCCACCCCGGAGGACCGGGTGGCACTAAGCCCCGTTCTTCACACACTTCGCGCAGCGGGTTCCGACGTGGTGGCGGTCGCGATCCCGCACGGACCAGACGCCACTTTTGACGCGGTGGATGCGCTGAGGTTTGGTTCACCCCAGCCCGACGGTTACCTGGATGCTTCTTCTGGCAGTTGACACCGGAGTGGTCTGGAGTGCTCCCCGTGGATCCGCAGAGGACGTCACGGGCGATTAGTCGCTATCGACAGTGAGACTCTGTCCTGAAGCAGTGACGGGTGTGGGGGTCACTACCCCACCGTCTGGGTTGACCACAAAATCTTCCAACGAGGCGAGAGCCTTGTCATCGAGCATCACGTCCATGCGGGTCCCTGAGGTGTCATAAGACGTCGCCAATACATCCCCTGTTTCGTGGACGAGGGCGACGAGGTCACCTCGGTCATAGGGAATGAGGAGGTGTCGGTGCAGGGTCGGTCGTGGAAGTACGTCGGAGATTGCCCTCTGCAACGCATCGATGCCTTGGCCGGTGGAGGCGGAGACAAACACTGCACCGGGTTCTAACCCGCGCAGTTCCACCTCACGGTCAAAGTCGATCAGGTCAGACTTGTTAAAGACGATGATTTCTGGAATATCCCTCGCCCCCACATCGACAATGACCTGTCTAACGGTGTGGATTTGGGCACCAGGGTCAGGATGCGACGCGTCAACAACGTGGACGATCACGTCGGCATCGCCGACTTCTTCCAGGGTGGAGCGAAAGGCTTCCACCAGTTGGTGGGGTAATGACCGCACAAAACCGACCGTGTCACTCAGTGTGTAGGGCCTGCCGTCAGGGGTGTGGGCTTTCCTCACGGTCGGATCGAGTGTGGCAAACAGGGCGTCTTGCACCATGACCCCGGCACCGGTGAGTTGGTTGAGCAGTGAGGACTTGCCGGCGTTGGTGTACCCCGCGATCGCGACCGAGGCGATATTGGTGCGTTCACGGTTTTTGCGCTTTCCCGCACGCGCGGGTGCAAAACCGGCAATTTGGCTTCGAAGCCTCGCCATGCGCTGGTTGATGCGCCTGCGGTCTAGTTCGATTTTCGTTTCACCGGGACCACGTGAACCCATTCCGGCTCCGGCACCACCGACTTGACCACCAGCCTGGCGACTCATCGACGCACCCCAACCACGAAGACGCGGCAGCAGATACTGCAACTGCGCAAGCTCCACTTGGGCTTTACCCTCGCGGGTTTTTGCGTGCTGACTAAAAATGTCCAGAATGACCGCTGTGCGGTCAATGACTTTCACTCCGACAACGTCTTCTAGGGCACGGCGCTGACTGGGGGCCAATTCGGTATCAGCCACCACGGTGTCGGCCCGGACATCGGCGACCAGGTCGGCAAGCTCTCTGGCTTTTCCACTACCCAGGTAGGTGGCGGGGTCTGGTCGATCACGCTGTTGCAGGACACCGTCAATGACCGCTGCGCCCGCTGTTTCACACAGCAGCGCTAATTCGCGCAGCGAGTTTTCCGCATCAACAACGTCCCCGTGTCGATACACCCCCACCAGGACGACGTTTTCTAGTCGAAGTTGGCGGTATTCCACCTCGGTGACATCTTCGAGTTCGGTGGAGAGCCCACCGACACGGCGTAGTCCACTTCTCGCCTCGAGGTCCAAATCCCCCGTGGTCGGATCGGCGTTCGCATTGGCCACGCGCGGTCGATCACTGTCTTCTGGGGCGAGCGCCGCGGATGTGTTCACCGTGTCGGACTCACCGGTGACGTCATCTACCGCGTGGAACACGGTGGCGCGGGGGGTAGGTGTTTCTGTTTTGGGCGCGCGAGAGAGGATTCGGTCGATGGGGTCTACCCGATTGGACGATTCGCTCATGTCCTTAGAGCGTACTGCGACCACAGGGCCCGCTCTAGGGCCGTTCGCTGTGGGCGCGAGGGCGTTGTGTGCCCCTCTGGCGGGCGAGAACACCTGGTCCCACGAGAGCGGCAGTGATGCCAAGCCCGAGCAGGACACCTATTCCTGTTCCAAGGCTTAGCCCCACCAGTGTGCTTCCAAGCCCTAAGGCTGCGACGGGTCCGGTGGGGGCCAGTTGTGGTGTGCTGGCAGGTGGGAGGGGTGAGGCGGGGACGGTGTCATCACCGTCGGAGTCCTCCGGCTCACGCTCACCTCCCCCGCTCCCACCTGGTTCACTGTCTCCGGAGTCATCTCCGGAGGATTCTTCGGTGTCGTCGTCTAGACGCTCGCTCTCGAGCAGGGTGGCGATGGCGAAATTGCCCGCATCGACACCAAGAGGCAACCCGGTGATCGACCCGACCAGGGTGCTGGTTCCCGCTAAGTCGTTGGTGTAGAGCGAGAGGCTGTTATCGGTCTCCCGAGCGAGTAAATACACGGTGTCATCGGCAGCGCTATCGGCGGCCACAATGGTGACACCGGCCATGTCGCCACTGGCGCTTTGTCCGAGGGTGAGCTGGGCGGTGTCGGTATCAAGCTGGTAGAGCGCGTCGGCCCCTCCGGAAATAAACGC
>CBFHPU010000017.1:0-30474 GCA_965657845.1 Pontimonas sp. | reverse complement strand
ATGAAGTCGGTCAGCAAATTTCAGGGCCACAATTGACGACTCACTCTCGATCTGAATGCGTCGCAGAGACTGAGTTTCAAGAAGTCTTCTCAGTGCCGCCAGAACCGTTTCCTGGCTCTGACTGACAGCGGGCCCCGCCCCAATCACCACCATGCTCAGCGCTATCGTCAAGTGGATGCCAGCAGCACCCAAGCCTTCGCCAGGTGGAACCCCCGGCGCCACCAAGAAAATGGCTCCTCCAAAAACATAGGGAATGAGCAAAAGCACCAACGTCACACCGGGCTGGCGCACCCTCAAGGGAATTTCGTTGAGAGTCACCGATGCGAGCGCCATGAGCACGAACCATCCAATGCCCCAAAGCAGCGCCTCGCCGAGGGGAAAAATCCGAATCAGAGCCAGCGTGAACAAGAAAAAGGCCCCCACCGCGAGGTACCCGAGTGAGAGCGGGCGAAGAAGTGCCACGGTGTTCACAAACTCGCCGGGGGACATTCGGGGAATCTGGCCGGCAGATTCGTCCCACAGCCGGTGACTGATCTTTCGCCACTGGTGATCAGCCTGATCGCGAATCTCTCCCAGGCTGCTCTGGCTTAGATCACCCCCACGAAGCCGCTCTTTGGTGGCGAGTAGTGCCCGAACGAGGCCCTCGTTGACAGCAGCGACGTCTCGTTCCGTTGACGCCACAAGTGAACTCTGCACTGTCGTCAAGGGCAATACCTGCCTGGACAGTTGTTGTTCACCGCGCAACAACAAACTAACCAGGTGGTTTCTGCGTTCGCGATACCGCTGGATAAATTCCAGTGCTCGCAGTGAAAGACCAAAGGTCACAGGGATGAGGATGAGGGAGTTCAGAATCCTTGTCGTTAGTGGAACCTCATCAGTGATGCCAAATAAGGCCAAACCTCCCTCGAGCGTCAGGGTCCGGGGAAGACTCCCCAGCATCAGAAGGATGACAACAGATGTCCAGGATTCTCCCCAGGGGAAGTGGCGCAGCGCCCACCCAGCGAGGAAGAGAAACACTCCCAACACCACACTGCCGAGAACCCCGACGAGCAATAACGACACAAACCGTTCTAGGTTGGCACCCGCCGAGGCCTCCACCAGCGCAAAACCAAGAATCAAGAATGGTGCACCGAGAACATTGACCCAATTGAGCAGACGGAGCCGGGTCGTGCCCGCTGCGGTCGTTGCGTTGTCACCGAGGCTCACGTTGAAACCCCACCAAATCGAAGTACTTCTGAGTCAACTGAACCCGAAGGTTGGTGTCAGACGCCTGGGTGATCCCAAATTTCCGAGCAAGCCTCTTGATCGCTGAGGCGACGGCAGGGAGGCTAAGCACCAGCTCGTCAGCAATGGCCTGGTTTGAGCGACCCTGCGCAACGAGTCGGAGAACTTGGGCTTGTGCCTGTGTGAGGGGAAACCGGTGGGTTGAGTCGGGGGGACGCGAGGCGTTCGTGGAATACCCAATTGCCGTATCGAGAGCAGTCACGATTTCATCTATCTCTTTGACGTGCTGTTTCACGACATAAACCGCAGTTTTTGGCAACTGTGGGAAAGCCCCTGAGAGCAACTTGGGATCCTCGAAGGCGGTGAACATCACAATCCCTAGGCGAGGCTGCACACTACGCACTTTTTTGACCAGGTCAGCACCTGTGGGACCGAGCCCCAAATCAAAATCAACCAGGAGGGCGTCTGGGCGGTGGGCGACACACGCTCGATAACCATCCGACCCGTTCTGCTCGACCGCAACAACATCGATTCCGCGCACACCCAACGAGTCCGCAAGAGCCACCGCGCTCAGTCGATGGTCATCAACGATGACCACTCTCCGTGCAGAACTACGGTCGGCCACCGACTGACCGTCGCTATCAGTTGTCACGTCCGTCTCGCTTTCACGGGAAATCCTAAACCCACGCAAACGAAAACAGGCGGGCGCTAGGCGGCACTATCCGTTGCATCCAAACTTGATCTGAACGCCAACTGGCTGAACTTCGAAGTGACCCAGGTTGACGCACAACCCACACTGGGAAAAAGAAGTGGAGTGGCACACAATCTTTCATTGCGGACAGTTCAGGAATCCCGGTCTCCTGGTGCCTGCGGCTCCATGGGAAGGATGTCTTGGAGGAGTTCGATAACGATGAACTTGCTCTTGGGCGTCAAAAGGTCGCCATAGATCTCAGCAGTCAGGTCGAGGACTTCCTGAATACTCCCGACTCCGAGGTGTGTGCAGAGACTGAGAATGTCGTCTCGATCACGGTCTGCCCTCGCGGCAAAGACCTTCATCGCAAGCAGTCGCCTCGGAGAAGCCACGAGAACCCGGATTCCTTTTGCGTCTAGGAAGACAGTTGCATCATCGTCCTCGGTCTGGGCAAGGAAACCCTTGACTGCGTCATTGAGCCAGTTTTCGTCCAGGTCGGCCGATGCCTCCGCCATCTCCCGGGCCACACCGTAAACGACAGTCTTCGGAGCAAACACGGCATCGATGTCTCGGGTGACGCGAGTGCGATCAAATGCCAGAGCCATCGCCGCACCGCCCACGATGTAAAGGTCGGCTCGGTGCCCCTTCGCATCGAGACGGCGGCCAAGCTCCAGAAGTGCTTCTCGAATCTGGTCACTCGTAAAGAAGCCACTCATCAAACGGACTCCAATTCCGCCGGGTCAAGATAGACATTGCGCAGCACAAAATCTGCCGGTGCCTCGGCGAAGGCGAGTGCTCGAAGACCCGGAGACTTGGTCACGAACCACGCCCGGTCGAGAAAAAACTCTGGCTGCTCGGTCCAAACCGGTGCGTCCATGCCACTTTTCCTCGCCTCCCGCGCTGCGACCGCTGCGATGAGCGCATCCCAGCGAGAATCTCCCGTAGTGGGCGGCTGACGCAAAAAAGTTCTGCGATCTCTCGGGTATCGAAGGCTTCGGAAATCACTGACTGCTTGAGCAACCAACCGCAAACAGGAGCTCAGATCAGTGGGGTCGTCCCGCAATTGTTGTGCGAGCGCCTCAGACATAGAGCGAAGCGTGAAATAGGGGTTCGCATCGTAATCGCTAACAAAGCCCGCGAGACGCTGAGCAATTGCCGACTGAGAAACCCCCAAGTGTTTTGCGACGGAACGTTGGGAATGATTCGTCAGTGATTCACGCAGGGCAAAAAGAGCATCGTCATTGGCCAACTGTTCTGCCTGCTGATGGCGACGAATGCTCTGGACATCCCTAACAATAGACATGATAAGTAAACCTTATCATAAAGGTCTTTTCGAGAGCTTCGTCTCCAGCAGAGAGCGCTCAGCGTTCTAGTCAGTGGTGGTGCGCACTGAACTCCCTTAGCCCCCCCAAGCACGACCGACCGGGGTAGTTCCCAAACACCCCAGAGCGCCTAGAAACGAACCCATAATCCACATGCGAAGAATTTTGGCCCTGTAGGGCGGACGGGACTTGAACCCGTGACCGACGGATTATGAGTCCGCTGCTCTAACCAGCTGAGCTACCGCCCCTCGCGCTCAAGTCTAAGACGTGCAAGAACCAAAACTGCGAAGCCAGCATGTCTGAACCCACCCCCAACACGGACTGCCCATCGCCGTTAAGATGGTGTCGCAGGGCTTCGGTTGGAAACTTCTGCACCACTTAGCCCTAAGGACACTCTCATCGCTCTCACTACACGCGACGACGTGCGAAATGTCGCCATCGTCGCCCACGTTGACCACGGAAAAACCACTCTTGTCGATGCCATGCTCGGCCAGACAAACTCTTTCGCCGCACATGGTGAAGTCACCGAACGCGCCATGGACTCGGGCGATTTGGAGAAGGAAAAAGGGATTACCATCCTTGCCAAAAACACGGCGGTGACCTACTCCGGTATCCACGCAGGCGGTAAAGACATCACGATTAACGTGATTGACACTCCCGGCCACGCCGACTTTGGCGGTGAGGTGGAACGCGGCCTCAGCATGGTCGACGGTGTTGTGCTCCTGGTTGACGCCTCAGAAGGACCTCTGCCACAAACACGCTTTGTTCTTCGAAAAGCCCTCGCGGCCAAACTTCCCGTCATCTTGCTGGTCAACAAGACCGACCGTCCAGACTCGCGAATTGACGACGTCGTGGCGGAAACCCAGGACCTTCTCTTGGGTTTGGCCTCTGACCTAAGTGATGAAGTTCCGGACGTTGATGTCGATGCACTCCTTGATTTGCCCATCATCTATGCCGCGGGGCGTGACGGTGCGGCGAGTTTGAATCAGCCCGCTGACGGTTCACTGCCGGATAACCCCGACTTAGAACCCCTCTTTGGTGCGATCCTCACCCATATTCCTGCCCCCACTTACGACGATGAGCACCCGCTCCAAGCCCACGTGACCAACCTCGATGCGTCGCCCTTTTTGGGACGCATCGCACTCCTGCGTATTTTCAACGGGACGATGAAAAAGGGTCAAACCGTCGCGTGGGTGAAACACGATGGCACCGTACACAACGTGCGCATCACCGAATTGATGAAAACCCGTGCCCTAGAGCGCTATCCTGCCGAGAGTGCCATGGCCGGCGACATTGTCGCCGTGGCCGGCATTGACGACATCACAATCGGCGAAACAATCGCCGATCCCGAAGACGTCCGGCCATTGCCCGCCATTACGGTCGACGAACCAGCCATCTCGATGACCATCGGTACGAACACCTCTCCCCTGGCGGGTGTGGTGAAGGGTCACAAGCTGACAGCACGAATGGTGAAAGACCGCTTGGACCGTGAACTAATCGGTAACGTCTCGATCAAAGTTGTTGACGTCGGCCGCCCAGATGCCTGGGAAGTTCAGGGCCGTGGCGAGTTGGCTTTGGCCATCCTGGTCGAGAACATGCGCCGTGAAGGGTTTGAACTCACTGTCGGCAAACCCCAGGTGGTCACCAGGGTTATTGACGGCGCCACCCACGAACCCCTTGAAGCACTCACCATTGATGCCCCAGAAGAGTTTGTGGGAGCCATCACCCAACTGTTGGCGGCACGAAAAGGCCGAATGGACAATATGGCCAACCACGGCACCGGGTGGGTACGCATTGAGTTCACTGTCCCCTCCAGGGGGCTCATTGGTTTCCGAACCGAATTCTTGACCCTTACCCGCGGTCAAGGAATCGCTAACGCGATTTCCGCCGGCTACGGACCCTGGGCAGGCTCCATCGTGATGCGCAGCTCCGGCTCGATTGTGGCCGACCGTCAAGGCGTGGCGACATCGAATGCCATGATGGCCCTGCAGGAGCGGATGAGCTTCTTTGTCAAACCCGGTGATGCGGTTTACGAAGGCATGGTGGTGGGCGAAAACTCCCGAGCCGACGACATGGATGTCAACATCACGAAAGAAAAGAAGCTCAACAACATTCGTTCTTCCACCGCGGAAGAGCTGGAGCGCCTCACCCCACCGCGCCAACTCTCTCTCGAAGAGTGTTTGGAATTTGCGAGAGAAGACGAGTGCGTGGAAATCACGCCGGAAATTGTTCGCATTCGCAAAGTAGAGCTTGATCAAACCATGCGGGCTCGGACAGCCTCCAGGCTGAAGCGCCAGGACGCTTAAGTCCCGCTGCAACACCTACCTTGGGGCGACGTCAGTCTGTAATGCCGTGGCGCCCGGACAGTGCCAAGGAACGTCGCCCGTGTCATGTTTCGCAATCTTGAACAGTGAGCCTTACGCTAGGAATACTTGCGGGAGCCCCCAGCAGTCCATCACTAACCGACTCTGCGGGAGCTCTTTATGAACAGCCAGTCCTTCACCGAACGCCTCAGCCAGGATGAGCCTTTAGTCCTCGCCGGTGGCTACCTTTTCGAGGTCGAACGCCGGGGGTATTTGACCGCTGGCGAATTCGTCCCCAAGGTGGCGCTTGAACACCCCGAGGTGTTGGAACAGGTCACCAGGGATTTCCTCCGCGCCGGTAGCGACATTGCACTGGCCTTCACCTATAACGGCCACCGTGAGAAGATGCGGATCATCGGTGAAGAGCACCTTCTTGAACCACTGAACCGTGAAGCGATGCGCATCGCCAAAAAGGTCGCGGCCGAGCAACGCAAAGAGTTGGGGCGAGACATTTTCGTCGCCGGTAATATTTCTAACTCCAACATTTTCGACCCTGATGACCCGGCGACTGCCGACCAGGTGCGTGCGATGTATCGAGAGATGGTCGGTTGGGCGAAAGAAGAAGGTGCTGACCTGATTCTCGCCGAGACGATGTATTTCTTTGAGGAAGCCAAAATCGCGCTCGAAGAAATAAAAGCCGCAGGTCTACCGGCAATTGTAAACGTCGCGGTATTCGCCACAGGCGAGCTGCGCGACGGGGTGGCTCCCGGAGAAGCCGCAAAGCGTCTCGCCGATGCTGGCGCAGACGTCGTGGGCACGAACTGTTTCCAAGGCCCACACACCATTCGCCCGATCGTCAAAGACATCGTGGACGCCGTCGGCGGACACAACGTCTGCGCCATGCCCGGAACGTTTCGCACCACCGACGAACACACCACCTTTTTCAACCTCCCAGACGCTGGAAATACGGCGACCCTCCCCCACGACCGAACATTCCCCGACTCGCTGGAAGCCCAAAATTCCAACCGTTACGAAACGGCCGAATTTGGCGAGTACGCCCACTCCTTAGGGGTAAAAGTGATTGGTTTGTGCTGTGGCGGGAGCGTTATTCATCACCGCGAACTCAGCGAACGGTTAGGCAAACCGAGCTACCTGAGTAAGTATTCGCCCGATATGAGCAAACACTTCATGTACGGAAGCGACTCATCACTTCCCGATGTGGCCACGTCATTTCGGGAGCAGGCTTAGGCCCAGAACACGCCGTCAGTAAGTCTGGCCCGCGTAATCGTGGGGCACGACTTACTGGGTGAGTCCTGCGACGACGGCTTGGGCCGAATGCACAGCCCGTTCAATGCTGCGTCCCGCTCCGGTCGCCTGCCCAAATCCGTCGCCGGCCATCCAAATGGCCGGCCGATCGGGGTGTCGCCAGTACGGGGCGGGATGGGGCACGTCGGTTATGGCGTAACGCCAACGCATGACCTGCGTGTCGACGACTCGGGCGTGCCCGACCAACAAACCCAACTCAAGGAGCAACCTGCCCTGCGAGATGGTGGCATCGTCGTTCCAGGTGGCCTCTGACCAGCTCTGGCGGGCATACGCTTCGATTCCCAACAGGCCATCTGGATGGGGTCGAAAGCGCACCGACTCGATGATGTCGGTGGACCAATGCGAATCAGGATCAAGCCCATCGCCCTCCAACGCGGCAAGGAGGACCTGGCGTTGGCGATAGTCGACGCTGTCCAATGAATAGTCCAACACCAAGTCGCTGTAGGCAATGATTGCCTGTGATTGCGGGATGGGCGCAGTCAACACCACAGATCGACCCCAGATCGCATCGCCAAAGCCATGTCGGACAACTCCAATTGCACCCGGCTGGTCAGTAATGAGATGGGTGACGTGGGTCCGCTGGACTTTTAATCCGTGAGCCCACTGTTCGGCGATATCTCGCGCTGAATGGGTGAACTCCCACTCGGCTGCACCCCGCTCTTGGGAGCCAAAAGCCCATTTTGCGCCCAACCAACCAGTGAGGAGGGTTTGAACCGTAGGGTCCGCGCTGACCATCGATATTGCCCCCGAATCCAGGGCCATCCCACCCACATTTTTTGTCGCCAAGCGACCACCGGGTCGGTGAGACTTGTCCAAAACCAACACTTGCTGACCCTGATCGCTGAGCAACCTCGCGATAGTCATACCGGTCACGCCGGCACCAACCACAATCACATCCCACGGTTTCATGTCCCCAGCCTAAGAGGCACAATGGGGGAATGTGTGGTCGCTATGCGTTGGGAGTTTCCGAGGAGCAGTTGTCTGACTATTTCCACGTAGGCGGGTCACGACTAACCCGGTGGTCTCCTTCGTGGAATATTGCTCCGACCGCGACCATCCCGATCATCATCGACGGGGAGACGGGTGCCGACTCGGTTGGGCGCATTGTGGGACCCGCACGCTGGTCGCTCACCCCCACTTGGGCGAACACGCTAGAGACCCCCTACCCCACCTTTAACGCTAGAAGCGAGTCAGTATCGACCAAGCCAACGTTTCGTCAGGCTCTTGCCCACACCAGGGCGCTCATCCCCGCCAGTGGCTATTTTGAGTGGCACACAGACGGCAAGACCAAAACACCGCACTACATTTACCCCGCAGATGAACCCCTGTTTGCCTTCGCGGGGCTCTATTCGCTGTGGGGTCAAACCGATCAACAGGTCGTGACAGCAACGATTCTCACTCGGGAGGCCCCAGACACCCTTGCAGGGATTCACCCGAGAAGCCCGGTTCCGCTTCCCACAACGCAGTGGTCTCGCTGGCTTGACCCGCACTCCACCGGTGATGCGCACCTCGTGGAAGACATGGTGAGCTTCTCCCAAGAGATTCTGGAGCGCGCCAGTCACCACCCCGTGAACCCGCTTCGTGGTGACTCACCGGAGCTCATCCAGCCCAAGCCTTAAGCGGCTGGGCTACCACCGGAAATCTGGCCTCTCGACTGATACAGACCAGAAACTAGAGGCGGCCTTGTAGGGAACGCGTCACCTTCGACACAGTGGGAGGGTGTGGTGGCTTTAGCCACGCCCCTGGGGAATGACTCCCCGGAGGGGATCCCCGGCTGGGGCACCGTAGATTTCGTGCACTTCTGGCGGTGAGGCAAGCAAGCCGTCTAGTCGCGAGTTAATCTCGGCCACCGTAGGGCCTTCCACGTGGTCCACCCACTGCTGCCTGGAATCCCAGGCCTCCACAAAAACAAGTGTGCCGTCAGTGCTCTCGTGAAGGGCATAAAACTCACACCCTGACTCCTGGTGGACAGCAGGGATCACCGCTTCTAAGTGCTGACGCACCTCAGCCGTCTTGCCCTCTAGGGGCCGAATTAAGGCGACGACCACGCAGCGTTCAGTCATTGTCGGGTCAGTCATTGCTGGGCCTTAAATCGTCGACGCGTCGATGACAAAACGGTAGCGAACATCGGAATCGACCACCCGCTGGTAGGCGGTGTTGATGTAGTCCGCGGGAATGACTTCAATGTCGGAGTGAATACCGTGCTCTGCGGAGAAATTTAACATCTCCTGAAGCTGGCTCACCGGCCCGATCATGCTGCCCGTAATGGAGCGCCCCTGGTTCAAAATCACTGGAGCGTCGAAGCAGTAGGGTTCGCCAGCCAAGCCCACCATCACCAAGGTGCCTCTAAAGTCCAACAACTCGAGGTAGGCGTTGACATCAATAGGCACCGACACCGTGTTGATCAGCAGATCAAACCCAAAACGGTGGGCATCCATCTGCTCCTGATCGGTCGAGAGGAGGAAGTGGTCGGCACCCAGCTTCTTGGCATCGGTTTCCTTGCCTGGACTGTGAGAAATAACCGTCACTTCAGCGCCCATAGCGTGGGCAAACTTCACGCCCATATGACCCAGGCCGCCCAATCCGATAATGCCCACTCGCTTGCCTGGGCCGGCCTTAAACCTGCTCAGTGGAGCAAAGAGAGTGATTCCCGCACACAGCAGCGGAGCCGCTCCTGCCGGGTCGAGGCTTTCGGGAACATGAACCACGTAACCGTGGTCCACAACGATGTCGGAGGCGTAACCGCCTTGGGTAAAGCCACCGTGACGGCGATCCGGTGCTGCGTAGGTGCCCGTCATGCCCTTGTGGCAACTATTCGATTCACCGGCGAGGCAGTTGTCGCATTCGCGGCACGAGTCGACGTAGACCCCGACACCAGCGAGGTCGCCGACCGCAAAATCGGTGACGTCGGTTCCTACAGCCGCCACTCGCCCAATAATTTCGTGGCCGGGCACGATGGGGAACTCTTGGTCACCCCAGTCGCCTCCCACGGTATGGATATCCGAGTGACACACACCGGAGTGGGTAATCTCAATGCGCACGTCACCGGGACCCACGTCCCGACGGTCAAACTCGAAAGGGACCAGGTCTACACCGGCTGCCATGGCCGCGAGTGCACGTGTTGTCATTGCCCATCCTTCACAGTGTTGAAAAGCCATTCCCACTCGCCGTGTGCTCCACCGCGGGCGCCTGGTGACCATCCTGGCACGACTGGGCCCAGTAGCCTAAGTCGGTGGCCATATTGTCTATCGTGACGACGGGTTCGCCGGTTCTCCATCAACGCGCTGCCCCAATCCACCAGGTGACCAATGAGATTCGCACCCTGGTTTCCGATATGACCGACACGATGCACGAAGCCCCCGGGGTGGGACTCGCGGCACCACAGGTGGATGTGGGACTACAAATCTTTGTGTGGCATTACGAATCTGATGAGGGTCTCCATCAGGGCCACGTCCTGAACCCTCGGTTGACTCTTCGTGGCCCCTGGAAGGGGCGGCTTCGCGGAGAACCCGCAGAAGAGGGTTGCTTATCCATCCCGGGCCTTCGATACCCCCTTGCACGAGCACATCGTGCTCATTTGGTGGGCACAAATCTCGAAGGCCGTCCCCTCAGCATTGCCGCCAGCGGATGGTTGGCGCGCATTTTCCAACACGAATACGACCATCTTCAAGGAGTTGTGTACCGCGACCGCTTGGCGAGGAAGTGGCGTAAAGAAGCGGACATCGACATCGCTCAGTCGGACTTCATCAGCCGAGGAACATCCTGGACTCCCGGCGCGGACGGCCAAGAGTCCGATTTCGTGGACGACCTCAACGACGAGACCGACGAACCTGCCTGAGCGGACGATTCCACCGGTTCCGGAGACCCCTCAGGGACACCGCGTGGCCAAAGGGTTTAGGGCATCCACCCCAGGAACCGTAGTGCGGCGGCCACAACGGCGGCCGCAACAATCACAAGGATGAACGGGGCGCGAAACCACAACAGGATTCCCGCGACCAACACTGCGGGAATTCGTGCATCGAGCACAATTCCTCCCTCGCCCGCGAGCGTTTGTGAGGCGACCAAGGAGCTCAACAGGGCAATGGTGACTAGCCCCGCCACTCGGGACACCACTGGACCCGACACAATTTTTTGAGGGACGAGATAACCGACCAATTTCAGGGCAAAAACCAGCACTGACGCCCCGATCACGCTCCACCAAATAGCGCTCATCAGATCGCCTCCTCACGCGGTGGGGCATGAGGCGCCACCCGGTGGCGATACAGCCCAAACACAATGGCGCCGAGCGCAACGATGAGAACCGGTACACCGGCCGGGAGGGATGGAACGAGAGCCACGGTGACGACCGCTGCACTCACAGCGACCACTACCGGTTCCCCTCTGGTCAACCACGGCCACACCAGCCCCAAAAAGGCTGCTGCCGCGGCAGCGTCTAAACCGTAAGAGCGCACATCACCCAGAATGTCGCCGAGGAGTGCGCCCAGCAGGGTCATCGCATTCCAGCCGAGAAATAACGCAACCCCGGTCGTCCAGAACCCGACCCGGCTCGATTCCACACTGGTTTGCGCACTGCCCACCGCGGTTGACTCGTCGATGGTCAAGTGGGCGGCGAGAACGCGTAACCCACCGCGCACACCAAGAAGCGGTGACATTCGAAGGGAGTAGAGGCTGTTTCGCATCCCGAGCAGGCCTGCCGATAATACGGCGGCGAGACCTGCGGCGGCGCCGCCGGAAGCAATAATCCCAATCAGGGCGAACTGGGACGCTCCGGAGAACATCACCAGACTCAAGACCATGGTTTGCCAGATTGAAAACCCTGAAATAACTGCAAGGGCACCAAATGAGACACCGTAAAGAGAAACGGCAACGGCCACTTGCAGGCCCTGCCGTCGAGCCTCCGCGCTAGAGCTTTCTCTAGCTCTCATCACCATCTCCGCGGGAGGCACCACTGGCGCTCCAGGAGGGGCCAGGCAGTGAGCTCACTGCGTTGTGGAAACGTAGTGTGGGGAATGCTGCGGAGAGGCTAAAGCCGACACCGGGCACTCGGTGGGCAGAAAATACTCCGCCGAAGGCTTCGGTTCTGGCTTTCATGTCTTTCATGCCACGCCCCTCGAGCATTTCCACTAAAGCCCTCTGGTCATCGGCAATGCTGTAAGCCGAATCCTCCCCCCACTGTTCACGTTGGGCGTTCTTGACGCGAATGCCATCATCATCGATGCGCAGTTGGAGGCCGTTGCCACTCCACGCCATGGACACTTTTACCGTCACTCCGGGACCACCGTGTTGGCGAGAGTTATTGAGTGCTTCTTGGACGATTCGATACATGGCAATTTCTGCACTGGCGCTCACGTCAAAGGGTTTCCCCGACTCCTCAAACTTCACAATGAGGCCGGATTCGTTCATGCCGTGGAACAGCTCATCAATCGACCCGAGGGTGGGCGCTGAACCCGACTGCTCTTCCCCCTGGCGTCCCACGTTTGCTACCCGGCGCAAATCGGTGAGCGCACTGCGGGACTGATCCGCGATGCTTGATGCGACCCGAACGGCAACCTGTGGGTCTACTTGGGCCACCATTCTGGCTCCCTCAGCTTGGGAGATGACAGAAGTGATCGTTGCCGCTGCTTGGTCGTGAATTTCGGTCATCAGACGAATCCGATCAGCAAGCTCTGCTGCGCGCAACTCGGCATCGATTCGCTGATTTTCGGCATCAACTCGAGATGCCGCGCGGGTATCGACGCGTGTTTTCTGGCGCCACCAGAGCGTCGTTGTGGTGGCCAGAAGAACAACCAGAACACCTAAAAGGCCCGAGACGGTCCAGACAAGCCAGAGTGGCACCGCCACGCTCGCTTCTGCCATGCCCACCCCATCACCTACGCGTCGAAATTCCGCCCGTCACTCTGAAGGCTAGTGCCTTCAGTCGGGCATTTGATGGCTCCTCGACTTGGACTCGAACCAAGAACCTACCGGTTAACAGCCGGTCGCTCTGCCAATTGAGCTATCGAGGATTGGACGGCAAAAGCGTAGCAGAGCAGACCGAGACCCCGTGGCGCAGCGCGTCAATAACCCTCCTCCACGGAGACCACACCGCGAAGTGGTTCCCCGGAGAGGAAGGCTTTCGTGTTGTGTGTCACCCGGGCAGCCAAGAGTGGTCTTGTCATCTCGGGAGTGTCCGCCGCATGGGAGGTAATGACACACTGCGGGATGTCAAAAAGCGGATGACCATCAGCCAGGGGCTCCGGGTCGGTCACGTCCAACCCCGCAGCTGCGATTTTCCCGGACTGTAGGGCGCTCACCAGGGCGGGCGTATCCACCAGAGCGCCGCGTGCAATGTTCACAAATACTGCGTGTGTGGGTAGGGCGTCAAACTCCGCCTCTGCCCACATTGCCCGCGTCGAGTCAGTGTGTGCGGCGGCGAGCACTACCGCATCAATTTCGGGAAGCAACTCTCGCCAGCCATCCTGACCCACGGTCCTGGTGGCACCGTCTACAGGCTGGCTGGGGTCTCTGCGCACCACGGTGACCTCGCACTGAAAGGGAGCCAACAGGTCCATAAAAGCCCTGGCCACTCCCCCCGCCCCGACAAGCATCACCCGATTGCCAAACAGTGATAAACCGGTTCGCTCTTCTTGCCACCGTGCTGCCCGGGCTTTTTGAGGGAGTTCTCGCAGGGTGGCCAGCAGCAGAGCCAGAGCGTGTTCGGCGACCGGTTCAGAGTATGCGCCTTTGGCGCTGGTAATTACGGGTCTGTGGTGTTCGTCGGTCTGCGCAAGCCCCTTCAGTATCGACGAAAACGCGTCCACCCCCGCCCACGGTAGCTGCAACCATTCAATGCCGGGGTGGTGCTGAAGGATGTCAGCCAACTCATCTGAGCGTGTCTCAGAGAGCCACACCAACCCTTTCGTGTTCTCACCGAGAGGCTGGACATCGCCACCCCCCGCGCGCACCGCGGCGACGAATGCTTCACCTCGGGTAGGCGCAACGGCGATAGGTCCTCCCGTGAGGGCTCGGTGGGTGGTGGATGGGGCCAGGTATCGACCTTCATCGTGTTGTTGGGGACGCTCGATCACCTAATCACCTTCTCGAAGGGCACGGCGGGTGGTTTCGATTTCCACCAGTTGGCGCTGAAGGGCCGAATATTCATCGCTCCCGGCGACGCTGCGTTGCAGGGTGGACAACAGTTGGCCTTTACGGCGAAGCAGGTCTTTATCCAGCAGGGTGGCCGTCACCCCCAGGGCGTAACGGCCGGCTTCGTCGTCACGCTCGGGTAACGGGTGTATCGCCATCTGTTGGACGAAGACTTGCAACGTGTCCGGGATTTCCGCCTGAACACGGCCCACCCATCCGGATTCGCCGTAGTGGTCAAACACCGCGAGGATTGCGTCTCGAACGAGGGCGAGTGCGCCGTGGGAAAAGTGTGCTTGAAGGACCAGGCTCGCCCGCTCCACAGGAATCACTTCCGGATGTTGCAGCAGGGCCATCAGGGCGTCTCGCTCAATCACCGTCACCGGGTCATTGGAGAGTGAACCCAACTGGTAAATCGGAGCCTCCTCCGAGACAGCGACCGGACCGGCAGTGGCCGGGGCCTTGCGACTGGTCTGTTGCAACTCCTTCGAGACTTCCGCTGGCTCCATCCCCAGCCAACCGGCGAGCTCCCGCACATAACCTTGGCGGACGATGCCGTCGCGAATGGTTGCCACCACCTGCAGGGCCTGTCGGAGTGCATGAGCGCGACCCTCGACTGTGTTCAAATCCATGCCATCCATGACGCGCTTGATCATGAATTCGTACATCGGTCGGCGGCTGTCAATGACATCGCGCAGCGCCGCATCCCCTCGTTCGATTCGTACATCGCAGGGGTCTAACCCTTCGGGAGGTACGGCAACGTATGTTTGGGCGGCAAATTTTCCCTGGTCAGCAAACGCTTTTGATGCGGCTTTTTGTCCCGCCTCATCGGGGTCGAAGGTAAAAATTACTTCCCCACGACTCTGATCCACACTGTGTTCCGAATCACCGAGCACTCGCCTAATGAGCGGAATGTGGTCGGCCCCAAACGCTGTCCCACAGGTCGCTACTGCCGTGTCAATACCCGCCAAATGGCACGCCATGACGTCGGTGTAGCCCTCAACAATGACCACTTGGTGGTTTTTGGCAATCTGGCGTTTCGCCAGATCCAGCCCGTAGAGCACTTTGGACTTGTGGTACACGGCGGTTTCCGGAGTATTGAGGTATTTCGGGCCCTTATCGTCGTCGCTCAGGCGCCTCGCGCCGAATCCCACGGTTTGACCCGTGACATCACGGATAGGCCAAATGACGCGTCCGCGGAAACGGTCGTACACCCCGCGTTCGCCCTTACTGACCACCCCGGCGTCGACAAGTTCCGGAATGCTGAACCCTTTCGCGGTGAGGTGTGTCGAGAGCGCATCAAACGAGTCGGGGGCGTAACCCACCCCAAAGCGCTCGGCCGCTAACTGGTCGAAACCCTTTTGGGCAAGGAAAGTACGGCCCGCTTCAGCAGCTGGCGTGTGAATTTGTGCTCGAAAAAACTCTTCTGCTTCTTTGTTGACCTGCAAAAGCCGGCTGCGTTTTTGACCGTCTTCGACGGCCACACCGTCTTCATAGCTGAGAGTGAAACCCACCCGGGCCGCCAAACGCTCGACGGCTTCGGTGAAGCTCAAGGCGTCGAGTTTTTGGATAAAGGTGTACACATCGCCACCTTCACCACAACCAAAACAGTGGTAAAAACCCGCTTGGGGTCGGACATGAAAGCTGGGGCTTCGCTCGTCATGAAAAGGGCAGAGTCCCTTCATCGAGCCCACACCGGCCGATTTCAGGGTCACGTAATCGCCGACAACATCGGCGATGTTTACCCGCTGGCGCACCTCATCAATATCAGTACGCCGGATTCGTCCAGCCACAGCCCAAGTCTAGTTTGCCCGGTTGGGCGAGTGCCTGGGCTATCCACAACTAACGCTGATGGAGGCGTTCATGCCAGGCCAATGCCGAGGCATCCGTCAAGGCGACCACCTGATCTACAACGACACGTTTCTGAGCGTCTTCCCGGTCTTGTGCAGAAAAGTCGGCCTGAAATACGGGTTCAAGGTAGCGCACGGGGTCAGACCAGATGCCATTTAACAAGTCGGTCAACACTTCACGTTGGTGCCGATAGATCGGCTGCCGTGTTTCGTGGCGCATCACGGCAGTCGCCACAACACCCTTCAGAAACGCGATTTCGGCCACAGTGTCGAGGGGAATGTTCAATCGGTAGCGGTACCGAAAGGGAAGCTCAGAGCCGCGTTCGGCATTGCCGAGCGTCACACTGTGAGCAAAACGGCCAATCATGCTGCTGGTGAAATTCTTCAGTTGGGCGAAATCGGAGCGTGTGCCGGCAAACGCTTTCGGCCACTGCTCCAGGCGACGCAACCGAATGAAGGCCTCCTGCATGAGCTCCGTATCGACATCTGAACCGGACCAGTTGTTACCGACCGCCGTGGTTCCGAGGAGAGACTCTTGTCCCACCAGCGACTCCGGCTTGATAAACCCGCCCACAATGGCGTCTTCAAAATCGTGAACCGAGTAGGCAATATCGTCGGCTAAATCCATGACTTGGGCCTCTAGTGAGACCGCGCGCTCCGGGATGCCCTGTCGCAACCAGTGAAAGACCTCGCGGTCATCGTCGTAGAAGCCAAACTTTTCTCGACCATCACCTTCCACGACCGCCTGCGCTCTCGGCCAGGGATACTTACTGGCCGCGTCGAGACTAGCCCTAGTGAGGTTCAGCCCTCGAGGTCTCCCATTGTCGTCGAATACTTTCGATTCGAGCCTTGTGACCGCTCGAAAGGTTTGCGCATTTCCTTCAAACCCACCGATATCTTTTGCCCACGCGGCAATAGCTGATTCGCCGTTGTGGCCAAAGGGTGGGTGGCCGAGGTCGTGGGCGAGACAGGCACCATCGACGACATCGGGATCAAGCCCGAGCCGACCACCAATTTCCCGGCCCACTTGAGCTACCTCGAGCGAATGGGTGAGGCGGTTTCTCGCGAAATCAACACCAGCGGTCGGTGACAACACCTGGGTTTTTTGGGACAGTCGTCGAAAGCTCGACGAGTGAATGATGCGACCGCGGTCTCGCTGAAAATCTCCCCTCGTCGACGAATGCGACTCGGGAACAAATCGTTCGCGGTCTTCTGGTCCGTAGTCGATACTCACCACAGCGCACTACCCGCCACTGGTGTCAATTTCAGCCTCCAGCAGGGTACTGCGCTGGGAGGCACTGAGCTCGGTCGAATCAAGCCAATGCTCGGGCAGAGCCGTGCGCTTGGGTGAACCGGCCCGACCGCGGGGTCCTTCCGCAGGGTCTCCCGGATACTCCTGGTCAAGATCCATGTGACCTAACAGGTCATCGATCTCCTGCAGGGATTCCACCCGCGCGAGTGCCGCCCGAAGCTCGCCCCCCACCGGGTAGCCCTTGAAGTACCAGGCGACGTGTTTGCGGATATCCCGACAGGCTCGGATTTCTTCGCCGCCGAAAAACTCGACCAATAGTTCAGCGTGCCGGCGAAACGCTCCCGCCACCTCACGCAGGCCCGGTTGGTGGCGAAGGGGTTCACCCCGAAAAGCAGCCGCCAGGTCACCAAAAAGCCACGGTTTACCCAAACACCCTCGGCCGACAACCACCCCATCACAGTCGGTCTGAGCAACCATGTTCAACGCATCTTCCGCCGACCAAATATCGCCGTTACCCAACACCGGAATGGAATTGATGGTCTGCTTTAAAGTCCCAATCGCATCCCAGTCGGCGTGGCCGGAATAAAACTGATCGGCAGTGCGCGCGTGTAGCGCCACAGCAGACACCCCTGCCCCTTCGGCAGCTTTCGCTGCCTCTAAGTAGGTGAGGTGGTCTGAGTCAATTCCTTTTCGCATTTTCACAGTGACCGGAATATCCCCTGCGGACTTTACGGCCCGCTCCACAATGGCGCGAAAAAGCTCCAACTTCCAGGGAAGAGCAGCTCCACCACCCTTTTTGGTCACTTTGGGAACAGGACAACCGAAGTTGAGATCAATGTGGTCGGCCCGGTCTTCAGCCACGAGCATGGTCACGGCCTCACCGATGGTTGCCGGGTCCACGCCGTAGAGCTGAATACTGCGCGGCTGTTCGGAGGGGTGGTGGGTAATCAGGCGCATACTGGCCTCAGTGCGCTCCACCAGCGCCCTGGAGGTAATCATTTCGCTGACGTAAAGACCGGCACCAAATTCTCGACAGAGCCTGCGAAACGCAGTGTTCGTGATCCCTGCCATGGGGGCCAACACCACAGGAATGTCCAGAGCGATATCACCGATGTGCATCGCAGGGGCGACCTCCTGCGATGCCTCGAGGGTCTGTAGAGGACCCGACATTCTCGCTACGCTCCCGCCAACGCTTCGGAGAAGTAGCCAGGCAGATCAGCAATGGCGATGCGCTCTTGCGACATGGTGTCTCGCTCTCTAACCGTCACAGAGTGGTCGTCAAGGGAATCGAAATCAACAGTCACCGCGAAGGGTGTGCCAATTTCGTCGTGTCGACGGTAGCGCCGGCCGATCGCGCCCGCATCATCAAAGTCGACCATCCAATTCTCGCGGAGGGTCTGAGCCAACTCTTTGGCCACCGGGGAGAGTTTTTCGTCACGAGACAACGGCAAGACGGCCACTTTGATCGGGGCAAGGCGCCGATCAAGTTTCAACACGGTGCGTGTGTCAACACCGCCCTTCGAGTTGGGTGCTTCGTCTTCGTAGTAGGCATCGACCAAGAACGCCATGAGTGACCGGGTAAGCCCTGCCGCGGGTTCAATCACGTAGGGCACCCAACGGGTATCTTTCGCCTGGTCAAAGTAGGACAGGTCGGTCCCGGAATGTTCAGAGTGGGTCGAGAGATCAAAATCGGTGCGGTTAGCGACACCTTCTAGTTCGCCAAATTCCCCGGAGGGGAACCCAAAGCGGTATTCGATGTCCACGGTGCGCTTGGAGTAGTGCGAAAGCTTCTCTTGAGGGTGCTCGTAGAGGCGCAAGTTGTCTGGATCAATGCCCAAATCGGTGTACCACTGGTGGCGCAGATCAATCCAATACTGGTGCCAGGTCTCATCGGTACCCGGCTCGACGAAGAATTCCATTTCCATCTGCTCGAACTCACGAGTGCGGAAGATGAAATTCCCGGGGGTGATTTCGTTACGGAAGCTTTTTCCGACCTGCGCGATACCAAAAGGTGGCTTCATTCTGGAGGCCTGCATCACGTTGGCGAAGTTCACAAAAATTCCTTGAGCCGTCTCGGGTCGTAGGTAGTGCAACCCTGCCTCATCGTCCACGGGGCCCAGGTAAGTTTTCAACAGGCCACTAAACGCTCGGGGCTCGGTCCATTGGCCCTTGTTGCCACAGTTTGGGCAGTTAATTCCGGCAAGGCCACCCTCGGGCGGACGACCCTTCTTCTCTTCGAACTCTTCAATAAGGTGGTCTTCACGGAAACGCTTGTGACAGCTGGTGCACTCAACGAGGGGGTCACTAAACACGTCCACGTGGCCTGAGGCTTCCCACACCTTTTTGGGCAGGATGACCGAAGAGTCGATTCCGACAACGTCTTCTCGCCTCTGCACCATGGAGCGCCACCATTGGCGCTTGATGTTTTCTTTCAGTGCGGTCCCTAGGGGGCCGTAGTCCCATGCGGAGCGTGAACCGCCATAAATTTCGCCGGCTTGAAAGACAAAGCCCCGCCGTTTAGCCAACGCGATGACTTTATCCAGTTTCGACGAATGGGCCATTGTCCTTCTCTCCTTGGCGACTGGGCGGGTTAATCACCAAATAACTAGCCTAGCTGGCCGGTGTGGGACCAGGCTGCGTCGGAGCATCGATTGCGCCACCAAAGCGTCGCTGTCGGCGCTGGTACTCCTCAATCGCCGCCCAGAGTTCCACTCGGGTCATATCCGGCCACAGGGTGTCCAGAAAAACCATTTCGGCGTAAGCCGACTGCCACAGTTGAAAATTGCTGGTGCGCTGCTCACCGGAGGTGCGAACAAATAAGTCCACATCCGGAGCCTCTGGCACATAGAGATTCTTTGTGATGGTCGACTCCCGTATGCCGGAAGGTTTCTGTTTACCCGATTTCACGTCGGCGGCAATCTCCCGGACCGCATCGACTAGTTCGGCTCGGCCTCCGTAGTTGACACACATCGACAGGGTCAAATCAGTGTTGTGTTTCGTGCGCCGCTCCGCTTCGGTCAAGTCGTTAATCACACTCGACCACAGCTTGGGCCTTCTCCCGGACCAGCGAATACGCACCCCCCACGCATCGAGCTGATCACGCCGGCGACGAAGAACTTCCCGGTTAAAACCCATCAGAAACTTCACCTCTTCTGGTGAACGGTTCCAGTTTTCCGTAGAAAATGCGTACACCGACAGGTGTGACACCCCCGCTTGAAGGGCGCCGGCGACAACATCGAGGAGCGCTTTTTCTCCCGCACGGTGGCCTTCCACCCTGGTCAAACCGCGGGCATTAGCCCAGCGACCATTACCGTCCATCACCAGCGCAACATGGCGGGGAACCTTGCCCTGCTCCCACTGCGGTGGCGTGTGCCCTGTCCAATCGATGGGCAGCAGTTCACTCACTGTCTAGCCTCCGCCGTTCGCTCGCTTCGAAGCCTCGATGTTTCACCCAAAGAGCGTATGCCACGCTCTAAGTGGTATTGGGTAAACGCCGACACTATCGCTGAGGCTTCATCGCGAGTGGAACTCGTGCTCGCCTCGGCGCGCTCCCAATGACCGTCGAGTAGCGCCGCTAAGAGTTCCACTACGGCTGGCCCCACTCGAAGTGCACCAGGAGGTGCGACTTCAGCCGACACCATGCCTCCCAACGCGGGAACGAAATGTTGGTGAGGGCCAGGCGCCCCGGTTTGAGCACAGGCATCAACGCTGGGAGACCAGCCAGCGAGGCTCAGTGCCCGCAGCAGGTAGCTATCCAGGATGAGCGACGTGGGGTGGGCGCGCTCTGATAGCGCGCGCAGCCCACCCACTAGGAGCAAAAACTGGTCGCGGGTGGCCTCATGATTCGTCAGCTGATCAGCCGTTTCCACCATTGCTGCAGCCGCTGTATAGGCCTCATAGTCGGTGGCGAGCGCACTGGCGTAGGAGCCAACACTTTCGACCTGCTGGATAATGCCCAGCGACTTACCGGTTGACCATTGAACATCCACCACCATGAAGGGGGCAAGCCTGGACCCTATTCGACTGGTCGTTTTTCGCACACCTTTTGCGACGGCACGCACTTTGCCCTCTTCACGACACAGCAGGGTCACAATGCGATCAGATTCACCGATGAGTTGGTTGCGCAACACTACGGCGTGGTCGCGAATACTTGGCATAGCTACCAGTATGGCGAGCCGGCCCCCGCGTGAGGCTCAGGGACTCAGGGGCCCTAGGCACTCAGAAACTCTGGAGCTCAGGAGCTCAGGACCTCTGGAGTTTAGGCGCTGGCTGCGACGAGTGCGGGCGAACCTGCCTCTAACCGCAGTGCACGGTTTACCGCAGACACAATGGCTTTCAGTGATGCGGTGGAGATATCGGGATCGATACCCACGCCCCACAGTGTTCGGCCGTTCACTTCCAGCTCGACGTATGCCGCTGCGCGGGCGTCGCCGCTTGCCGCCATGGTGTGTTCGACGTAGTCGAAAAGCCTGACCGTGACCCCGTCGGAGCCCAAAATACTCAAAAAAGCAGCAATAGGGCCGTTCCCGCTGCCGTGGTATTCCTCGACGCTGTCGCCGTCACGCATCCGGACGGTGAGTGACACGTCACCGCCTAGGTCACTGCTACTGGCGGTGGAAAAGATTTCGAAGCGTCCCCACTTGGCATCGTCTTGGTCGACGGGCAAATATTCGTCTTGGAAGATGCGCCAAATTTCCTCGCTGGAGACTTCGCCACCTTCAGTGTCTGTGCGCTGCTGGACGACCTGACTAAATTCGATCTGCAAGCGCCTGGGCAGGTCGAGGTGGTGGTCGGTCTTCATCAGGTACGACACTCCGCCCTTACCCGACTGCGAGTTGACCCGAATGACCGCTTCATAACTGCGGCCGACATCTTTCGGGTCAATGGGCAGGTAGGGCACGGCCCATTCCATGTCGTCCACGGACACGCCTGTGGCATCCGCATTGGCTTGCATCGCTTCGAGGCCCTTTTTGATGGCGTCCTGGTGTGAACCAGAAAATGCGGTGTAGACCAGGTCGCCAGCCCATGGGCTTCGCTCGTGCACGGACAGCTGGTTGCAGTATTCAGCAGTGCGCTTTAGCTCATCCAGGTCGGACAGGTCAATCTGGGGGTCAATGCCTTGACTGAAGAGGTTCATCCCCAAGGCGATCAGGTCAACGTTTCCGGTGCGCTCACCGTTGCCAAACAAACACCCCTCGATACGGTCAGCTCCGGCCATGTAACCCAGTTCGGCCGCAGCGATTGCCGTACCCCGGTCATTGTGGGGGTGGAGGCTCACGATGACGTTTTCGCGGTGGTTGAGATTGCGTGACATCCACTCAATGGAGTCGGCGTATACGTTTGGTGTCGCCATCTCAATGGTGGCTGGCAGGTTGATGATGAGGTTTCGCTCCGGGGTCGGAACCAGGACCTCCATTACCCGGTTACACACTTCGGCGGCGAACTCCAGTTCGGTTCCGGTGTAGCTCTCGGGTGAGTATTCGTAGAAGATTTCGGTTTCTGGGACCATCGATTCGGCCTCAACACACCACTTCGCACCCTGAAGCGCAATGTCGATAATGCCTTGCTTGTCGGTGTGGAACACGACATCTCGCTGCAACACACTGGTGGAGTTGTAGAGGTGCACGATGGCGCGTGTGGCGCCTTTCAGGGACTCGTAGGTGCGCTGGATGAGGTGTTGCCTCGCTTGAGTCAGCACCTGAATGGTGACGTCCTCGGGAATGAGGTCGTCTTCAATGAGGCTTCGCACGAAATCGAAATCGGTTTGGCTTGCAGACGGGAAGCCCACTTCGATTTCTTTGAAGCCCATTTTGACGAGCATCAGGAACATAATCTTTTTGCGCTCAGGACTCATCGGGTCGATGAGCGCTTGGTTTCCATCGCGCAAATCCACGGCACACCAGCGCGGTGCGGTGGTGATGGTCTGATCTGGCCAAGTGCGATCGGGCAGGCTGACGGCAAACGTTTCCGAGTATGGCCGGTAGCGGTGAATGGGCAAAGTGCTGGGTTGTTGACGGTTTTTCATCGTTAATCCTTCTTATCCCGGGAATCGGGCTGACGGGGGAAAAGGCCGCGACGACTCCGCGGGGAGGGTGGCCTTAGAGCGAGACCCCACCGCGGCGACTAAGAAGAAGCGTGTAACCCATGCCACGAGGGTAACACCCCTTGGCGGATGGGCGCCAGGAGCGAGCGGGGCGCAGCGTTTTTCGTCGCTGGTCACCGATGGATTAAAAACCCAATCGACCGAGCTTTTTGGGATCTCGTTGCCACTCTTTTTCTACTCGCACATGCAGCGCCAAATACACCCGGTGGCCCAAGTCTTTTTCGATTTCCGCCCTGGCATCGCTACCGATGCGTTTTAGCCGCTCACCTCCGGTGCCGATGATGATGCGTTTTTGGCTTTCGCGCTCCACCACCACGTTGGCAAAAATCTTTTCAATCTGCCCCTCTTCGCGCACACGCTCTTCAATCGTGACCGCGAGCGAGTGCGGCAATTCGTCTCGAACGTCCTCTAGGGCTGCTTCTCGAATCAGCTCGGCAATTCGAATATCGTCATCGTCGTCGTGTAAATCTTCTGGCGGATACAGCGCGGGTGATAGCGGCAGCAGTGCGAGGAGCTCGCGCACCAAGACGTCTAACTGATCCCCCGTCACGGCAGAAACCGGAATAATCAGGTCCCACTCCCCCAGCGCATCGACTTCAAGAAGCCGCTCGCCAATCTGATCCTTAGTCGCCTGATCAGTTTTCGTGACCACCGCGACCTTTTTGGCTCGAGGGAATGTCGAGATGGTTTCTCGAATGTGTCGATCCCCCGGGCCCACTTTTTCTGTCGCCGGAATGAGGTGGGCGATGAGATCCACTTCCGCGAGGGTTGATTCAACCAATTCATTCAACCTCTTACCCAGCAGGGTGCGGGGTCGGTGAATTCCTGGGGTATCGACCAGGACAATCTGACCCTCGGGTCGGTGGACAATTCCTCGGATGGTGCGCCTCGTGGTTTGTGGTTTCGATGACGTAATGGCCACTTTGTGCCCTGCGAGAGCGTTGGTGAGTGTCGATTTCCCGACGTTTGGCCGCCCCACCAAGGTGACAAAGCCGGCGCGGTAGCCCTCGGAGCTCATTGAACGGGGATTTCGCCGGTGAGGGCTTGATCCAGCGCACGTCGCTCGGCCAACGCATCCCGTAACTGGGTGGTCGGTTGGACCACGATCCATTCGACACCGGTTTTTTGACTGACCGGGGTTTCCGCCACCATCAGCAAATCGTGGGCCTGGGCTTCACTGCCACCCTCTGGCAGGCGTCCCAAATATTTCGTCATCAAACCACCGACCGTGTCCACGTCATCCTCATCAATATCAATGTCGAACAGGTCGGAAAGATCATCGAGAGGCAACCTGGTCGCCACCCGGTAGCGGTCTTCGCCGAGCGCGCTCCACTCGCTGGACTCAGTGTCGTATTCGTCGGTGATATCACCCACGAGTTCCTCAATGAGGTCTTCCAGTGTGACCAGGCCAGCGATACCGCCGTACTCGTCGACGACCAGCGCCATGTGGTTGCGTTGGGTTTGAAGGTAGCGAAGCGTGTCGTCAGCCTTTTTTGTTTCCGGAACAAACACTGCCGGCTTGGCGAGTGTGGAGACGCGTGTGGAACCCATTTTGCGCGAGTTCTCATGCTGGACACTGGCCACGTCCCGCAGATAGATGACACCCACCACGTCGTCAGAATCTTTCCCCACAACGGGCATCCTCGATACCCCTTTGTCGAAAAAGACTTCCAGGACTTCCCGCAGAGTCCAGGTGGCCTCCGCGGTGACCATGTCGGTGCGGGCCACCATCACTTCGCGCACAATCGTGTCGCCAAACTCAAACACGGAGTGCAGTAGTTCGCGATCTTCTGCTTCCAAAACGTCCTGGTGGGCCGCCTCATCGACCAGGCTGCGCAGTTGTTCTTCACTGGTCAGCGGGCCACCTGCGGGGCGACCAGGTGTTACCAGTCGGCCGACAACAATTAACCCCTCAGCGAGAGGGCCCAGGCCCACACGAATGCCTCGAATCAGCGGCGCAAAGGTCGTCAGCATCGCCCTCGGGTGAGTCATTCCCACACTGCGTGGTGAGGAGCCGACCACCACAAACGACACGGCGATAAGGATGATGCCGGCGACCAACAACACCTGCCACCATTCGTCCAATAGGTTCACCACGGCCAATGTCACCAAAATGGCCGCCAACGTGTCGACAACCACCCTCACGAAACCTAACGCGGTGATGTGCGCGGCGACGTCAGTAGCTATGCGTTGCAGCGGGAGGCGATGCTTCGCGCCGTCCGCTTCGTCGAGGATGTCACTGCGAGAGAGCACGTGCAGCGCGCCGTCTAGGGCGGTGAGTAGCCCTCCGATGACAATCAGGAGTACTGCGGTGATGATGAAGGCGATGGTCACGCCGTTGCCCCCTCATTGAGTGGAGCAGAACCTTGGTCTCGAAACTGCTGGAGGAGACTGTTTTGGAGTCCAAACATTTCTCGCTCTTCGTCTGGTTCCGCATGGTCAAAACCTAAAAGGTGCAACAACCCGTGAACGGTCAGTAGTTCAAGCTCAGCCATCAGACTGTGGCCGGCCGTTTTCGCTTGAGCGTCGGCCACACTCGGACACAGCACAATGTCACCCAAAATCCCTGTGGGCGATTCATCCCCTGGCTTGGGTGGCCGCAATTCATCCATGGGAAAGCTCAACACATCGGTGGGCCCTGGCTCATCCATCCACTGTTGATGCAGTTGCGCCATTGCGGTCTCATCCACCGCGATCAACGCGACCTCAGCATCTTTGTGAACGCGCAACTGGGCCAGGACAAAAAGCACGAGGTCCTGAAGCCCCTCGAGGGGAACCTCAACTCCGGACTCGTTGGTCATTTCGACGCTCAACGTTGCTCCTTCGCCGCGTCGTAGCGTTCATAGGCATCCACAATGTCGCTGACTAGTTGGTGTCGGACAATGTCGCTGGCGCCTAGGTGGTGGAAGTGCACACCGTCAACATCTTTCAGAATGTCCACTACCGCGCGAAGCCCAGAATGCCCCCCAGGCACATCGACCTGGGTGATGTCACCGGTAATCACCATGCGTGAATCAAAACCCAAACGGGTGAGGAACATTTTCATCTGCTCCGCTGTGGTGTTTTGGGCCTCGTCCAGAATGATGAACGATTTGTTGAGTGTGCGACCCCGCATGTACGCCAGGGGCGCCACTTCGAGGGTTCCGCTGGCCAGCAGTTTGGGAACCAACTCAGGGTTCATCATTTCCTGAAGCGCATCAAAAAGTGGCCGAAGGTAGGGATCAATTTTTTCCGACAGCGTGCCGGGAAGAAACCCCAACCTTTCACCGGCTTCCACCGCGGGCCTGGTCAAAATGATCCGGTCGACCGCTTTGCTCTCGAGTGCCGCGACAGCTTTCGCCATTGCCAGATAAGTTTTTCCCGTACCCGCCGGACCAATTCCAAACACGATCGTGTGTGAGTCAATGGAGTCGACGTAGCGCTTTTGGCCGAGCGTTTTTGGCCTAATGCTTCGACCCCCACGAGCGAGAATGGGTGCCGCCAAAATATCGGTGGGAGCATCGTTCGTTTCCCGAGCAATCCGAGCGCTGTGAGTCACCTGCTCCCGGTCCACCTCGACACCTGTTTTCGCGAGATCGACCAATTGTGTGATGAGTTCCACTGCCTGCTGGGCCTTGTGGGACTCGCCCTCGATGGTGATTTGGTTGCCCCGGGCGTGGACCGAGACGTCCGGGAATTCTCGTTCGACTTGTTTCAGCACTCGGTCGTGGACACCCAAGACCCGAATCATGGACACGTCGTCGACGTCTACCCGCAAAGAGACAGGCTCTTTGGACACAAAATCAGCGTTATCGCTCGGCAAGGGACCCCTCAGCTAAGTCGCCCCCGAGAACGTGAGCGTGGACGTGAAACACCGTTTGGCCGGCCTTTTCACCGGAGTTGAACACGAGACGGAACTGTCCTTCGCATAACTCGTTGGCAATGTCTTGTGCGACGCCGACCACGTGAGCGAGCAATTCGGGGTCACCAGCGGCCAGCTCAGACACAGTGGCATATTCGCCGGTTTTGGGAACCACTAAGACGTGAACGGGGGCTTTGGGCTGGATGTCCCGAAAAGCAATGACTCGGTCGGTTTCCAGGACAATATCGGCCGGGATTTCCCGCGACACGATTTTGCTGAAAATACTGGGCTCTCGCTCACTCATGCCCACAGTCTACAAAGGCCTTCCCGAGAGTAAGAAGGTATTACCAGTGCCGAAGCCTGGCGTGCAGGAGTGCCAGGGAAATCGGTCCTGCACTTGATGCGCGCAGGACGCCAGGGCCCAGTTTCGCCAGCGGAATGCCCGCAGTAGACACAGCATCAAATTCCTGATCGCTCCAGCCGCCCTCTGGCCCGACAGCCACCACAATCGGAAGTGCTTCCGGGAGCCCATCGAGTGGCACATCCAACACCGTGGCATCGGCTCGGTGATCCAACACAGTGAGTTGGAACTCTGAAGAGCGTTCAATCAATGCATCGATGGTTGACACCGGCTCGACGGTGGCTACCCGAGGCTGCAGGGCCTGCTTACTCGCCTCGGTGACAATTTTCTGCCAACGCTCCACACCGCGGGTGGCTTTGTCCAAATCCCAGCGGACCACTGAGCGTTGGGCGTGCAGGGGGATAATCCGATCAACACCCACTTCGGTGGCCTGTTCGATTGCTTGTTCGTCTCGACCCGACTTGGCGAGAGACTGTGCGAGCCACAATTCGGGTTGCCAACCTTCTGTGTGGCGGACATCCAGAACAACCAGAGCCACCGACTCGGCGCTCACCCCAGTGGCTTCAGCAGTGGCAAGAACTCCCCGACCATTTCCAATCAGAACCTTTTCGCCCACTCGAAGCCTGGCCGCTTTGGCTGCATGGCGTGCTTCGGCGCCGGACAGTTCTACTTTTTCGCCTGCAATGAGGCGCTGAAATGGGTCAACGAAATACAGGTGGGCCACAGCGTTTAGGCGCCAAAGAATCGCTCACGCAGACGCTGGAATGTCCCTGACTGGTTGGCCTTCAGCGTCGGCGGGTGCGGTTTTCTGATTTCTCGGAGCTTTTTCACGAGGTCAATTTCTTTTCCACCCAGTTTGCTGGGGGTCACCACGTGGACGGGCAGCTTCAAGTCACCGCGACCGGCTCCGCGCAATTTGGTGACACCACGGCCTTTGATGGTGAGTACATCCTCGCTTTGAACTCCCGGGCGAATGGTGATGTCGACGGGACCATCGAGTGCGTCGATCGTGGCCTCGGCACCCAAGATTGCGTCAACCAGGTCGACATCGATGGTGGCGACGAGGTCGTCACCGTGACGTTCGAAGGTTTCGTGCGCCCGCACCTGGATTTCCAGGTAAAGATCTCCCGCGGGCCCACCACCGTGTCCCACTTCGCCGGCACCCGCCATGTGGATGCGCTGCCCGGTTTCAATACCGGCAGGAATTTCCACCTCAAGCGACTGACTGGAGCGGACCCGGCCTTGGCCAGCGCAGCTCGGGCACGGTTGGTCAATGACACTGCCAAAACCGCGGCACGACCCGCACGGGCTTTGGGTGACCATGTTGCCCAACAGGCTCCGCACGGTGCGCTGTACCTGCCCGGATCCCTGGCAGATATCGCAGGTGCGCGGTTGGGTGCCAGGCGCGCAGCACGAGCCTTGACAACTCTCACACACCACCGCGGTGTCAATCTCCAGAGTGGTGGTGGTGCCAAAGATGACGTCTGTCAGATCCACTTCGACGCGTAAGAGGGCGTCTTGGCCTCGTTCGGTGCGTGAACGTGGGCCACGAGTTTGACCGCCACCACCGAAAAAGGTTTCGAAGATGTCACCGAAGGGACCAAACCCGCCCTGTTCGTCGCCGCCGCGGTCGTAACGCTGACGTGATTGGGCGTCCGAGAGGACTTCGTAGGCGTGGGTGACCTGCTTGAAGCGGTCTTCAGCGCCTTCGTCTTTATTGACATCGGGGTGTAGTTCCCGCGCCAGCCGGCGATACGCCTTTCGAATCTCGTCAGACGAGGCGTCGCGGGCGACACCAAGGACTTCGTAGTGGTCAACAGCCACGCTATTTCTCTCCAGTTCCTGACTGCCCATCGAGCAATCTGGTCAAGTATCGGGCGACGGCGTGAACGGCCGCCATATTTCCTGGGTAGTCCATGCGGGTAGGGCCCAACACACCCACCACGCCCTTGTCGGTTTCACCCGAATGGTAGGACCCGGCGACAACCGAGGTTTCCGACAGCGGTGCCGACATTTCCCGCCCGATTCTGGCCAATACGTCGTGACCACCCTCTTGCATTTCGGTGAAGAGTTTCAACACGGTGACCTGTTCCTCGATTGCTTCCAACACAGGGTAAACGCTGTCAGAAAAATCGGTTTCGGTGCGGACAAGGTTTGCCGCGCCAGCAACCAACAGTCGGTTCGTGCGGTGGGCTTCCAGGGTGCGACACACACCATCAACGAGGCGTTCAATGATTTCCCGGCGCTCGGGACTGGCCTGAGCGGGCAGGCCTTGGAGGGCAATTTGGACCTCGTCCAAGCTTTTGCCCATCACCGCTTCATTAATGGTGGCGCGAATTTCACCCACGACGGCGTCATCGGGGGTATCTGTCCAGTTCACAACACTTTGGTCAACGTGACCAGAGTCGGTGATCAAAATCACCATGACCCGCTCGCTATCCATCGGCAACAATTCGACGTGGCGCACTCGAGCAGTCCCGAAGGTGGGGTACTGAATGAGGGCGACCTGGTTGGTCAGTTGCGAGAGCATCCGCACAGTGCGAGTCAGAGTGTCGTCCAGATCGACTGACTGGTCGAGGAATCGTTCAATGGCCGAGCGTTGGGCCGCACTCAGTGGTTTGTGGTGGGTGAGGCTGTCGACAAACACTCGGTAGCCCTTGTCAGTGGGAATGCGACCGGCCGACGTGTGGGGTGCGGCAATGAGGTCTTCTTCTTCTAGCAGCGCCATGTCGTTTCGGATGGTCGCTGCCGAGACACCAAAGCCTGGCCTCTCGGCGATCGCTTTCGACGCGACGGGTTCGCTGGAGTCGATGAAGTCTTGGACGATGACTCGCAGAACATTGAGAGCACGCTCAGAAACCACTAGCCACCTCCTCTTTAGCAGTCTCACTACTCAACTGCTAATGATACTTGCGCGTAGACCGTGGTCCTGAAAACTGCCCTAGCCTCCTGTCAGCCGCGCCGACAACCCATCAGCAAGCAGCCTGCCTTTCAGGCTGAGCTCTACCCGACCGGTAGTAAACGCTTCCGGCTGCAGCCAACCCGCGTCGAGTGCCTCGTGCAGAATGGCTCCAGCCGG
>CBFHPU010000016.1:0-31558 GCA_965657845.1 Pontimonas sp. | reverse complement strand
TATAAGCGAGTAGGGCTCGTCGGTTATGGCTCAATTGGGAAAACCATTGCCAGCCTGTTAGCGCCCTTCCACGTCGACTTGGTGCCCTTTAACCGCTCCGGCTCCGACGGCGCGACCACCATGGACCAACTCGACTCACTGCTACCCACCTTCGATGTGGTGATTTTGATCCTGCCGGCCACCCCAGAGACCACCAAACTCTTCGATGCCAAGCGACTGTCGCTGATGAAAGACGGAGCCCTGTTGGTCAATGTCGCCAGAGGCGTCATTGTCGACACCGACGCACTCGTTGCCGAATTGACCACTGGTCGGATTCGGGCAGCCCTCGATGTGATGGACCCCGAACCACTCCCGGCAGACCACCCACTGTGGCAGGCGCCCGGGGTGATCATTTCCCCCCACGTGGGCGGAAACTCCAGCGCATTTGAACCCGGAATGCGCGCCCTGTTAGCCACCCAATTGGACCGGCTCGCGCAAGGACAAGAACCCATGAACATCGTCGTTCGAGGAATGGAAGGACAAGAATAATGATGAGAATCGATTCACACCACCACGTCTGGGATCTCTCGGTCAGAGAACAAGACTGGATGGTGGGCGACGCCGTCGCCCCCATCTCACGCACCTTCACCATGGCCGACATGGACCCCGTGTTAGAACAATCACACATCGACAACACCGTGATCGTGCAGACCGTTGCGGTGATGGAAGAAACCCCCGAATTTCTCGATATTGCGAGGGATCACCCCAAAGTGGCTGCCGTTGTCGGCTGGTTAGACATGGAATCAGACGACATCACCGCCGCACTGGAGAGCCACCTGGCCCACCCCGAATCGAAGCGCCTCGTGTCCATTCGAGACCTCGCCCAATACCAAGAAGACCCCAACTGGTTATCCAGGGACGCTGTGGTGCGAAACATTCAACGCCTGGGGGAGCGAGGCTTAAGCTACGACCTACTCACCCTGCCACCGCAGCTGCCGGCCGCCATTGATGCCGTCAAGCGCTCGCCAGATGTGCAATTCGTGTTGGACCACATCTCCAAGCCCTACATTGCCGATGGTGACATCGACGCGTGGGCCAAGGACATGCGTGCTCTTGCCCAGTACCCCAATGTGGCGGTCAAAATTTCGGGAATGGTGACCGAAGCGAAATGGGACGACTGGACCCCAGAGACATTTAGGCCCTATGTCGATGTCTGCGCGGAAGCGTTTGGCCCCACCCGACTAATGTTTGGCTCCGACTGGCCGGTCAGCCTTTTGGGTGGTCAATATGCCGACGTTGTCGGCATTGTCGAAACCCTCACCGCGGACTGGTCCGAGGCGGAACAAGAAGCCATTTGGGCGAACACCGCGATTTCTGCCTACCGTCTGGAGGGACTCCTGAAGTGAGCGTGCGTCGACAATTTCCCCGCTGGAGCAGCATTAAACCGCTGCTGGGTTGGTCCTGGCCTACTTTCAAGAAACGAGATCGTGGCCTGGAGAAGGTGCTGACCATCCCCGACTTGCGGGAACTAGCGAAAAAGCGCGTCCCGCTGTCGGTATTCGACTACGTCGAAGGCGGCGCGCTTCAAGAAATCAGCATTAAGCGCTCCAAAGAGTCCTTCCAGCGCGTGGAATTTAAACCACGAGTACTGCGCGGTGTCACAAAAGTCGATTTGAGCAGGGAAGTGTTGGGTAAGCGCACGTCCATGCCCATCATCCTCGCCCCCACCGGGTATACCCGGATGATGCACTATCTGGGCGAATACGCGGTGGCTGCCTCGGCAGCGAAACAGGACATGGTCTACGCGCTGTCCACCATGGGCACCTGTTCGCCCTCCGATCTGGCTGCAGCCACACCTGAGGGGCGCAAATGGTTCCAGCTGTATTTGTGGCAAAACCGGGACCAGTCGCGGGACTTCATCGCCCAAGCCAGGGATAACGGTTTTGATGCGTTGATTCTCACCGTCGATACTCCGGTGAGTGGTCAACGTCTGCGGGATACGAGAAACGGGCTCACCGTGCCGCCCAAAATCACGATGAAGACCTTTCTCAACATGGCCACAAAGCCGCGTTGGTGGGCGAACCTACTCACCACCCCACCGTTGGAATTCGCGGCCATGCGCGGCTACGACAAATCGCTATTTGAGCTGGCAAAGCTCATCTTTGACCCCAGCGTCACCCTGAAAGATGTCGCTTGGTTGCAAAAAGAATGGGGTGGACCGCTCATTGTGAAGGGCATTCAAACGGTCGAGGATGCCCTGGAAATGAAAAAACTCGGTGTTCAGGGCATCGTCTTGTCTAACCACGGCGGACGCCAAATGGACCGCGGCACCACACCGCTCGAGCTACTGCCGGAAGTGAGAAAAGCCGTCGGTGATGAGATGGAAATCTACATCGACGGATCTGTCCTCTCGGGTGGTGACGTACTCGCTGCGGTCGCCCTCGGTGCAACGGCTGTACTGGTGGGTCGCCCCTACCTTTACGGCGTTATGGCCGCCGGTGAGGCCGGCGTTGACAAAATGGCCGACGTGTTCCGCGAAGAAATGGAAAATACGATGACACTGATGGGTCTCGACAAAATCGATGACCTCCGCCCCGAACACGTGCGACTGCGCGAGTACTAAGGAGCACTAATGGCACCCCCCGCAACAATCCAAGCGATTGATCCCCGTACCGGGCAGGCCGTCTATGAAGCGTTGGTGGAAACCACCCACGTGGAACTAGACCGCGCTGTTCACGAAGCCCATGATGCGTTTTCGACGTGGTCGAAAACCCCGGACCGCGAGCGCGCAGAGGTGTTGAATGCCCTCGCTGACGCTCTTGATGCTCACGTTGAGGAGCTTGTCGACATCGCCGAGCACGAAACAGGCTTGGGTGAAGTGAGGCTGACCGGCGAGGTGGCCAGAACAAGTTTCCAGCTGCGCATGTTTGCACAGCTGCTTGACGAGGGTGAGCTTCTCGCTGCCCACGTCGATGAGCCCATTGAGGGTGCTCCACCCGTGGGTCGGCCGCGCATGGTGCGCTCTATGGTCCCACTCGGGCCGGTAGCGGTCTTTGGTGCCAGTAATTTCCCTTTCGCCTTTAGCGTCCTCGGTGGCGATACCGCCAGCGCGTTAGCCGCCGGCTGCACAGTGGTCGTGAAAGAACACCCCAGCCATCCCAACCTTTCGGTGAGAGTGGTGGAATTGGCACGACAGGTGTTCGTTGACCACGGTCTTCCAGCGTCCGTGCTGGTGGGTGTGCGAGGTTTTGAGGCTGGGGTGTCGTTGGTATCCCATCCACTGATTTGTGCGGTCGGCTTCACTGGCTCCCAGGTGGCCGGGCGAGCACTTTTGGACATGGTCAATGCCCGCGAGGTTCCGATTCCTTTTTACGGAGAACTGGGCAGTTTGAACCCGGCTTTCATTACCCAGGCCGCCATGGGTGCCAGGCGTTCAGAGTTGGCCGCGGAGGCCGCCACGTCCATCATGATGGGGCGGGGTCAGTTCTGTACGAAACCGGCGTTGCTCTTCATCCCGGATGATCAAGAGTTTGTGGATGAACTGGTGTCGAAACTAAGCGAAGCCCCAACCGGTCCGCTGTTATCCCCGGCTATTCGCCAGCGCTTTATTGACAGTGTCTCTCGAGTGAGCGAAAGCAGTGGAGTCACCTCGCTGGTCGCCGATGATGACGAATCAGGGTTGTCGGTAGGGGCCCACCTACTCAGTGTCAGCCTTGAGGACTATCTGGTGAACGCACACGGGATCAAGGAAGAATGCTTCGGACCCTCTGCGGTCATCATTCGTTGCTCCGAAGACACGGACTACCTGACGGTGTCAGAGGAATTAGAAGGCGCCTTGGTCGCAGCAATCCACGCTGAGTCTGGCGCTGACCAAGAGGTCGTCAACACGTTGGTTGATGCCCTCGCCGGTCGTGTGGGGCGCATTGTGATGAATGGCTGGCCGACCGGGCTTGCCGTGAGTCCGTGGCAACACCACGGTGGCCCCTACCCGGCGTCCACGAGCGTGTTGCACACCTCCGTGGGTGGGCAAGCGATGATGCGCTTTGTCCGGCCGCTCGTGATTCAAAATGCGACGCCTGATCAATGGCCAGGGCTCACTTCGATCTAGTTTTTGTGGGACAACGCAGGAAGGGTAGTCACCCGGTAAACCGTGGGTGACTACCCTTCCTGCGTTTAGACGACCCCACGCCTACCCCCGTGTGGCCACACGCGGCCTTGCGGGGTGGGAGTGGGTAACGTGTTAAGAGAGGTTCGCTTCGACGCAGGTCGAGCGAATGGTACCGATGCCCTCAATGGTGGTTTCGACCACGTCACCGGCTACCAAGTATTGGGTGGGGTTCATTCCCATGGCTACTCCTGCTGGCGTGCCGGTGTTGATGATGTCTCCGGGGAATAACTCCATGCACTGGCTCACGTAGTGGACGATTTCCGCGACGGTGAAGATCATGTCGTTGGTGTTGGAGTCCTGACGGGTTTCTCCATTGACACTGCAGGAGAGGGCTTGGTTTTGTGGGTCAAAACCGGCGTCGGTGTCGATCCATGGACCGCAGGGGTTGAATGTGGGGAAAGCTTTTCCTTTATCCCACTGGCCACCGCGTTCGATTTGCCAGTGACGCTCGGAGACGTCTTGGGAGATGGTGTAACCGAGGACGGCTTTCATGGCCTGTTCCTGGCTGGTGGCGTAGCGAACCCGGCTTCCGATCACGATGGCGAGTTCGACTTCGTAGTCGGTTTTTTCTGACCCCGGGGGGATTTCGATGTCGTCGTTCGGGCCCACGACACAGTCAGGGGCTTTCATGAAGATGACTGGTTCGGTGGGGGGTGTGGCGCCGGTTTCCGCGGCGTGTTTGCGGTAGTTCAGGCCAATGCAGACGACTTTGGTGGGGCGGGCAACCGGTGAGCCGATTCGAACACCAGCGAGGTCAATGGTGGGGAGAGTGTCGAGGGAGGCGGCCTTCACGCTCTCCAGCGCACCCGATTCGAGGGTTTCTCTGGACCAGTCGCTGATCAGTGAGTCGACAGCTACTGCCGTCTTGTCGTCAACGAAGACAACGGGTTTTTCCTGACCTAGGTTTCCAACGCGGCCGATTCTCATGGTGCAACCTTTCCAGAGTGGTGAGTCGAATACTTCCACACTCTATCGGGCGGACCGGAAACAATATAGGATTTGGGAAAATCGTAGAAAGGAATTGGTGTGGCTGACCCCAAATCCCGCGCCCAAGATGACCGACGAAGCCAGGATTGGTTTGGCGGAACCGGGCGCAACGGCTTCATTCACCGCTCCTGGATGCGAAATCAAGGCTTCGCCCCGGATGTGTTTGACGGCAGGCCAGTCATCGGAATCGCCACCACCTGGTCCGAGCTGACCCCCTGCAATGCCCACCTACGCACCGTCTCAGAAGCGGTAAAGCGCGGTGTGTGGGAAGCCGGCGGTTTCCCCCTCGAATTCCCCATTGTCAGCCTTGGTGAGCCGATGATGCGACCCACCACGATGCTGTATCGCAACATGCTGGCCATGACCACGGAAGAACTCATCCGCGCCAATCCGCTCGATGGGGTGGTGCTCCTCACCGGCTGTGACAAAACCACACCCGGCGCAATTATGGGTGCCGCCAGTGTCGACCTTCCCACCCTGGTGATTACCGGTGGTCCAATGCTGAACGGAAAATTCCGAGGTAAAGACATCGGCTCCGGTACCGACGTGTGGAAATTCACTGAAGAACACCGCGCCGGTCGGATGTCCACCGAAGACCTCTACGAAGCCGAAGCGTGTATGGCCAGAAGTGCTGGCCACTGCATGACCATGGGGACAGCGTCCACCATGGCGGCCATTACTGAAGCCCTCGGCCTGCAAGCCTCCGGATCTTCGGCCATCCCCGCAGTGGACTCACGTCGTGCGTCGATGGCGCAACTCGCCGGACGCCGAATCGTCGACATGGTCGACGAGCAACTCTCACTCTCAAAAATCGTCACCAAAGATGCCTTCCACAACGCTATTGCGGTGAACGCGGCACTCGGCGGGTCAACAAACGCCATCGTGCACCTGCTGGCGATCGCCAGGCGCCTGGGAATCGAGTTGACGCTCGATGACTTCGACGCCATCGGTCGAGAGATCCCACTGCTGGTGAACCTGATGCCCTCCGGCACCTACCTAATGGAAGATTTCTACTACGCCGGGGGAGTGCCCGCGGTCATGGCCGAAATGAAATCTGTCCTTAAGCTCAATCAAATCACTGTCTCCGGTCGCACCGTGGCTGAAGATATCGAGGGAGCGCCGAACTACAACCGCGAGGTGATTGCACCCTGGGACCAGCCCGTCCAGCCGGCTGGCTCCAGCACCATTGTGCTGAAGGGCAATATTTCCCCTAACGGTTCCGTGTTAAAAATTTCTGCGGCAAGCCCCGAGCTTCTTCAACATCGAGGTCCTGCGCTCGTATTCGATCGCAACGAGGACTACATTGCCGTGTCCGATGACCCGGATCTTGAGGTCACACCCGACACTGTGTTGATTGTGCGAAACTCTGGACCCAAGGGCTACCCGGGGTTCCCCGAAGTGGGAAACATGCCGTTACCGAAAAAGCTTCTCGAAGCGGGAGTCACCGACATGGTGCGCATCTCCGATGCGCGCATGAGCGGTACCGGCTTTGGCACTTGTGTCCTCCACGTCGCCCCGGAATCTGCTGCCGGTGGCCCGCTCGGCATCGTCCAAACCGGAGACATGATCGTGCTCGATGCGCACAAGCGCATCTTGCACGTCGAACTATCCGATGAGGAAATCGCCGCACGGCTGGCCGACTATGAACCCCAGGTCGCCCCGAGCAGCAGAGGCTGGGAGCAGCTGTATATCCAACACGTCACCGGCGCTGACACCGGTGCTGACCTCGACTTCTTAGAAGGCTCCAGTGGCAGTATGCCCGCAAGGCATTCCCACTGAACATGGTCCCCGACAGTTTGACTGAGCCCAGCATCTAAACCGAGCACCTAAACCTAGGCAATACACCACCCGACTACCCCCACGAGAAGAAGGCAATTATGGCGACGAGACGTTTTCCCCGGCCTAAGGACCTTGCACCGCTGTTGAAGTTTAAGAAGTGGGAGCCGGACGGGACGAAGCGTCGGTTGGATAAGGCGCTGACGATTTGGGATTTGCGGGATATCGCAAAGCGGCGCACCCCGAAGGCTCCTTTTGATTACACGGATGGTTCTGCTGAGGCGGAATTGTCGCTGGGCCGGGCGAGGGAAGCGTTTCAGGATATTGAGTTTCACCCGGCCATCCTGCGGGATGTGTCGAAAGTGGACCTCTCTCGGGAAGTGTTGGGTCAGACGGTGTCGATGCCGGTGGGTATTGCGCCCACAGGTTTCACCCGGATGATGCACACCGAGGGGGAGATTGCTGGTGTGCAGGCGGCCTCCCAGTGGGGCATTCCCTTCTCGCTGTCGACCATGGGTACTCGGTCGATGGAAGAAGTGCAGGCAGCGGGGCCTGATGCGCGTAAGTGGTTCCAGTTGTATATGTGGAAAGACCGTGATCGTTCGATGGAATTGGTGGATCGGGCGTGGAAGGCCGGTTTTGACACCCTTCAGGTCACTGTCGATGTGCCGGTCGCAGGCGCCAGGCTTCGAGACAAGAGGAATGGGTTTTCGATTCCTCCGGCACTGACGGTGGGAACGATTATTAATGCGATTCCCCGGCCATGGTGGTGGTTTGATTTCCTCACCACCGACCCTTTGGAGTTTGCGTCGCTGTCTAGTTGGGATGGCACGGTTGCCGAACTTCTTGATTTCATGTTTGACCCCACCGTCACCTACGACGATTTGAAGTGGGTGAAAAGCCAGTGGCCGGGAAAGATTGTGGTGAAGGGTATTCAGACGCTTGAGGATGCCAAGAACGTCTCGAAGTTGGGTGTTGATGGGATTGTGTTGTCTAACCACGGTGGGCGGCAGTTAGATCGTGCGCCGATTCCGTTCCACCTGCTACCCCAGGTAGTGAAAGCGGTTGGTAAAGACACTGAAGTGCATTTGGACACCGGAATTATGTCCGGTGCGGACATTATTGCCTCCGTGGCCCTGGGGGCTCGCTTCACGATGGTGGGGCGTGCGTATTTGTATGGGTTGATGGCGGGAGGCCTACCTGGGGTGAATCGCACGTTCGAGATTCTCTCCGAGCAAATGTCTCGCACGATGCGACTGTTGGGGGTTACCCACCTGGATGAATTAAACCCTTCACACGTCACCCAACTGCGACGCTTGGCGCCACGCGCATAGTTCGGCTGGGGTAGGCGTTGTGGATTATTTGTACTTTTTATAAAATATTTTGTACAATTAGGTCATGAATTTCATTACCGTCTCGAAGGCTCGTGATGAGCTCGCTGACCTCATTGAGACGCTGCGCTCTGGCCCTGTGGAAATTCGTCGCCACGGAAATGCTGTTGCGGTCATGCTGAGTCCGCAACAGCACAAGCGACTCGAGGAGGCGTACGAAGAGTTGGAAGACATTCGAGCGTATGACGAGATGACAGCCGATACTTCACCACTGATTCCCTGGGAGGACGTTAAGCGCGATCTCGGGCTGGAGTAGACGTGTACCAGGTTGTGCTGACCCGCCAGGCCGCGAAACAGTTGGCTGCGCTCGATGCTGTTGTAGCCAGGCGCATACAGGGAGCGATTGAACTTCTTGGCCACAACCCCTATCCGCCCAAAGCACTGAAACTCACAGGACGAGGGGGTTATCGAGTGCGAATAGGTGACTACCGCCTGCTCTATGACGTCATCGATGACCAGCTGATTGTGCGGGTCCTGAGGCTAGGCCACAGACGGGATATTTATCGCTGACGAGGGAAACAAGAGGCTGTGGCGGAGAATCGGCCAGGTGGGTCAGCCACGCGAGTGGTGGTTCATCCTGGTCGGATTTGGGCGAGGAGGCGGCAGTCAGTAGTTCTGGCAAGCTAAAGGTATGCAGACATCTTTCTTAGGCTCCAGCGACCTCCAGGTCACCCCACTCACTCTTGGCACGATGACTTTTGGCAAAGAAGCTGATGAAGCCACCTCCCATGCACTACTCGATGCGTATGTTGCGGCGGGTGGAAACCTCATTGACACGGCCGATGTGTATTCGGCGGGGCTCAGTGAAGAAATCATTGGCCGTTGGTTGAAAGACTCCGGGAAACGGGATGACGTACTCATTGCCACCAAAGCGCGCTTTGCCTTGGCAAAGGGCGGTCCGAGGGGTCTACACCCGGATTACCTCCGGGGTGCCATTGAGGACAACCTTCGACGCTTAGACATCGACACGATTGACCTGTTCCAACCACACGCTTTTGATCCCAATGTGCCGGTCGCTGAATGGTTGGGTCTGATTAAAGAATTCATCGACCAGGGCAAGATTCGATACCTCGGTGTCTCAAACTTCTTGTCCTACCAACTCCAACAGACTCTCGATGTGGCGAAGTATGAAGGCCTGCCCACCGTGGTGTCCCTGCAGCCGCAGTACAACCTGCTCGATCGCCACATCGACTACGAAGTGATGGATGTGTGTAGAAACCACAACATTCCACTGCTTCCCTGGTCACCCCTTGGTGGAGGGTGGTTGAGCGGTAAATACCAGCGAGACAGTGTTCCCACCGGTGCTACCCGTTTGGGTGAAGACCCCAGCCGCGGTGTGGAGGCCTACGACAAGCGAAACACCGAGCGGACGTTCGCCATCTTGGATGTCGTGAAAGACATTGCCGCAGAACACGGTGCGAGCATGGCCCAGGTGTCACTGGCTTGGCTGATTCAACACCCGCAAGTGGGCAGTGTGATCCTCGGCGCGAGAACAACGGAGCAGTTAGCGGACAACCTGGGGGCAGCCGAGGTGCAGCTCAGCACTGAGCAGTGGGAGCGCTTAGAGGGGGTCTCCAGGCCCCACACCCCTGACTACCCCTACGGTTTTGTGGACACCATGGGTGGTCGTTAAGGCGCTCACCCATGGGGGCTGTGGATATCCACGGCGCCCCGCTATTCGAGGTCACTAACCTTCTAAGCAGTTCCCTGGAGCCACTGATCCCCGTGTCCGTTCCTGCGGGAGTTGGGGGTCTTTGGCCCCCGACAGCGCGTAGTGGTTGTGCGGGGATTGTGCGGGGTTGCACCGGGATGGTGTAGTGATATCGTGATACCAATGAGGAGGGCGTGATGACAGACATTCTTGTGCGGGGGCTCAGCCGCGATGTGGTGGCGAAAATTGACGACGAAGCGGCGAGGCGGGGGATGTCTCGCAACCAGTTTCTGATCGAGTTCATCCAGCGCCCCTACGTAGAAGAAGACCGACCCAAGGTGACGGTGGCTGACTTTGAGCGGCTCGCGCGAGCCGCAGCAGACCTGGCTGATCCCGAGATCATGGCCGAAGCGTGGCGGTAGAAACCTGGCTGGTGGATAAGTCCGCGCTGATTCGGTTAAACCAAAGCCCGGATAGCGCACTGTGGGCTGAGAGGGTGTGGCGGGGACTGGTGCGGATCAGTTCAATCACCATGATGGAATTGGCCTATTCCTTTCGCTCGCACGCGGAGGCCACCGCTGCCGTCCAGGAAATGCCACTGCGGGCGATTCCTGTGGAGTATTTGGGGCAGAAAGCCGAATCGCGGGCACAACACATTCAGTGGGAATTGCTTGGTGAATCCCAACATCGTGGCGTCAGCGTTCCCGATCTGTTGATTGCTGCCAGTGCTGAGGTGGGCGGGCACACCGTGCTACACGTTGACAGCGATTTCGAGCTCATCGCCCGCTACAGCGGCCAGCGCACTGAGAAATTGGTGCTCGGTTAGAGCAGCACCATCCTTCCCTCGACACGGTGGGTAAGCGGTAACAGCATGCTTTTGTCAACGCCCACGAAAACCGTCCCCCGAATTCTGGTAAAATATTATATATTAAAAGTGCTCGAAGGAGAGCCTTAAAAACGCGCTAGAAGGGGATACGTCATGAGTCAAGATGTTTTCGATTTAGGTTTGTCGATTCGCAAGAAGGTTGTTGGCGAAAAGTACGTCAATCGCTCGATGGAAAGCGCGGATGATTTCAATCGTGACTTCCAAAATCTTGTGACCGAGTACTGCTGGGGAGCGGTATGGGGACGTGACGGCCTTGATCACCGCACTCGAAGCCTCATCAATTTGTCGATGATTGCCACTTTGAACCGGCCACACGAGCTGAAGCTTCACGTGACGGGAGCACTTCGCAACGGAGTCACTACGGAGGAGATTCGTGAAGTGTTTATGCAGGTCGCAATTTATGCCGGTGTCCCTGCTGCTATCGACTCGTTTCGGATCGCACGCGAGGCAATCGACGAGTTCACGGAATAGCGCTTAGGAAACGACGACCTGTTCTGACGATCGTCCGTCCGCACCTGGGTCGGAATCTTTATCTGCGCCATGAAGGCGGAGGTCGAAGTTGGACGCAAGCAGTTCTCCTGCGTGCTCAAGGTGCCGTCGGACAGCATCGGCAATTGCATCTGCGTCGCGCGAACGGATAGCGTCGAGGATTTCGCTGTGGTCGTCCACAGTGGATTGTGGCCATCCAGGAATTTCTGCGTAGAAGCTTCTTGGCACGTAACGCGTGAGCATGCTGAGGGCCCAGCACAATTTACGCGAATCTGCCAGCTGGTTGATGTGTCGGTGGAAGTCATGATTTTTCGCCTCTAGCTCTGCGAGGTCGTTGCGCTTTGCGGCGGCGATCAGTTCGAGGTGGAGAGCTTCGAGCTCATCAATGTCCTGGTCATTGGCGTGTTCAGCGGCCCGCTTGGCCAACTCGCCACTGATCAGAGCTTGCGCGCCAAATAAATCGCGGATATCTCCTCCGGTGAGCGGCGCAACCTGGAAGCCCCTTCGGGGTAACAGCTCCAGAAAACCTTCGACCCGCAGCGCTTGGAGCGCCTCCCGTGCCGGTGTCGTGGAAATTCCGAGCGCTTCACCAATTTGCTCAGGTCGAACGGATGACCCCGGTAGCAACTCGCCTGACATGACTAGTTGCCGAACATAGTTCGCGGCAACGTCACTTAGCTGGGGCTGCTTGCTGGCTGCACTCAATTAGAACTCCTCTGCAGGGCTTTGGTCGCTTACTGGTTGCCCCCATCAGATTATGGCCGGGTTGCGGGCTAGGCGCCATCACCGACCCTCAGTTTCTTTTGGAAGAAATTCTCGAAGAATTTGCTCTGTGTGTTCTCCAAGCCCAGGAACACGCCCCATTTTGATCCCAGCATTTGCGAGCGAAGCGGGTGGCAGGGAGCTACGCACTGGGCCCACCGGTGAGTCGACTTCCGTCCACCGGTGTCGAGCCTCGAGCTGGGGATGGGCGCTGAATTCATGCATGTCCCGAAGTCTTGCATTCGCAATTCCCGCGTCATCGAGACGCTGGATAACCTCCGATGTGCTGAGCTGCTCGAACACGCCAGAAACGAGAGAGTGGAGTTCTTCTCGGTGAGCAACTCTTTGGTTGTTTGAGCTGAATCGTTCGTCACTCGAGGTTTGTGGCATCTCCAATACCTGCCCACAAAAAGTGATCCACTCCCGCTCGTTCTGGATACCAAAAAACACCTGGCCATCGGAGGCGGCGAAGGGCCCGTACGGTGCGATTGACGCATGTTGGGCGCCACTGCGTGCTGGTGGATTTCCGCCGTAGTGGGCGAAGAAATACGGTTGGGCCATCCATTCGCCGAGGGATTCAAGCATCGAAATCTCGACAATGTCTCCCTTGTTCGTAGTGACCCGATTCAGGAGAGCGGTCAACACCCCGGAATAGGCATACATTCCGGCTGAAATGTCAGCAATCGAGATTCCCGCCTTAACCGGTAGCTCTGGGGTGCCGGTTACGCTCAGAAAACCTGTCTCGCATTGGATAAGAAGGTCATAGGCTTTTTTATCGTTCCAGTAGGGATCGCCCTGGGAGCCGTACCCTGAAATCGATACGTAAATCAACCGTTCGTTTTCTCTTTGGACTGTTTCTGGGTCGAGCCCAAGTCGGTCGACCGCGCCGGGAGCAAGATTCTGAATAAACACATCAGCGCTCTGAACCATCGCCTTGAGGGCCCTGAGCCCTTCCGGAGATTTCAAGTCGAGAACGACGGATTCCTTCCCTCGATTGAGCCACACAAAATAGCTGGCCAATCCCTCGACGGTGCTGTCGTAGCCACGTGCAAAGTCACCGGAATCGCGCTCAATCTTTATTACTCGCGCCCCTAGATCTGCCAGCTGCCGGCTCGCAAAAGGCGCCGCCACGGCCTGCTCTAGACTGACCACAGTGACGCCTTCAAGGGGCAGTCGAGTCATGTGTTGGCCTCCGCAGCTTGGTCCAAGATTCTTCTCGCGCGTTCATAAAGAGGTTTGTCGACCATTTTGCCATCGAGCTGAACGGCGCCCTTAGCGGGACCAACAATACTTTGAGCCCAGGAAATGTCCTGTTCCGAGGGCCTTAGGGCATCGTGCACAACGGTGATTTGAGCGGGGTGTATGCAGAGCTTGCCGGTAAATCCGAAGCGTCGCGCTTCTGTGGTTCCTGACCGAACGACGTCATCATCGCGAAAAGACACCTCGGGTGAATCCAGGGGACCCGGGAGGCCTGCGGACCGAGAATGCAGCGCAATAGCGGACCGGGGATGGGACAAAACGTCAGGATCAGACTGGAGCCCACAGTCGAGAGCAAAATCAATCGCCCCAAACGCTAACCGATGGACTTTGCCGGCCGTTGCGATTTCTTTTAGCTCGGTAAGGCCGGCAGCTGACTCGATGAGAGCCACGATGGGAATCGCCTCCGATAAGTCGTAAATCCAGCGAACGTCGTCTGCGCGTTCGGTTTTCGCTTGGACGATTGCGGGCTCATTCCCACCATCCGAAATCAGAGCCTTAATCGACTCTTGATCGAGCGAGTGTTCTGCGCTGTCGGCGCTGTTCACTCGGATTGCAACCGAGCCAGGGGAGAACTGCCTGGTGGGCCACCACTCGGCAGTGGCAAGGCGGGCGAAGGCTTTACGCTCATCCTCCACCGCGTCTTCCCAATCGATAATGATGCTGTCCGCGCCGGAAGCTATCGCCTTGTCGAAGCGTTCCGGTCGATCTCCTGGAACAAAAAGGGCCGTTCGCGCCTGTGTGATGTGCCGCATCGTTGCCGACCTTCCGCTGACGTTAGATATCTTCTGACGGGGGAAGCGTCGACACGTCGGGCATTGTGAGCGAGTTAACGGGCACATGTCCCTGCTTGTAAATCATGAACGTGCGGCGATAAGTAATGACAATTACTCCGTCTTGATTAAACCCTTCGGATGCAACCGTGACGAGGCCCAGCGTGGGGCGTGACTTTGATTCTCGCTTCGAGAGCACCTTGCTGCGGGAGTAAATTGTGTCTCCAACAAATACCGGGTTGGGGAGACGCACTTCATCCCATCCCAAATTTGCGAATACGTTCATCGACAAGTCGATTGTTGACTGGCCCACGACTAAAGCCAGTACGAACGTAGAATTCACCAACGGCTTGCCAAACTCGGTCCTCGCGGCAAAATTGTCGTCGATGTGTGCTTTTGCAACATTCTGGGTCGCAAGGGTCAACCAGTGATTGTCTGCTTCGGTGATGGTCTTCCCGAAGGGATGCAGGTAGATGTCATCGACCTGGAAGTCCTCGAACGTCCGCCCTTCCCATCCGGTCACAATCTTGCCGTTGTCTTGTTCTGGCATCTCTTAGCTACCTTCTTCCTCGGGGTTGTTGACCCGTTGTGCCACACGGCGGATCTCATTCATCGGATTCGTTCCTTCCGGTTCCAGAATATATTATGTATTATAGGGCGAGAAGACCCAAAAGCGTTAGCTCAAGAAAGGCCCGCCCGATGAAGGACACTGAGGCCCAACCGGCAGAACTATCGGCCCAGCCCACTGCACAAGAGTTGCGAATGCTCACCCGCAAGGTCTGTGCCGATTACCCGGATGAGTATTGGCGAGAAAGAGATTTGTTGAGGGAGTACCCTCACGATTTTGTGGGCGCTTTGACACGTGCGGGGCTCCTCTCGGCCCTGATTCCCCAGGAGTACGGCGGGCTTGGAGTCGGGGTGACCGAAGCGGCCGGGATTCTTGAAGAGATCAACCGGTCCGGTGGTCATGCTGCCGGTCTCCATGGGCAGCTTTACACCATGGGTGCACTATTGCGACATGGCTCTGCGGAGCAAAAAGATCGTTACCTCCCTTCGATTGCGTCAGGGGAGCTTAGGCTCCAGGCCTTTTCCGTGACGGAAAAGGACGCTGGGTCCGAAACCACTGCAATACAAACCCGTGCGGACCGCGATGGCGACGACTGGGTGATTACGGGGCATAAGTCCTGGACAAGTCGAATGGGGGAGACCGACCTCGTCTTGGTGCTTGCTCGGACAGATGATCAGCCGGCGAAAAAGACCGAGGGACTCACACTTTTTCTGTTTGATCTGCGGGAGGTGCGAGAGTGGCAGCCTAACTCTCTGGACGTGAGACCGGTTCGCACGATGGTTAACTACGCGACCAATGAAGTCTTTTACAACGGGTTGCGACTGAAGGATGAAAGCGTTGTGGGCGAGGTTGGCCAGGGTTTTCGTTATGTGCTCGACGGTCTGAACGCTGAGCGTATTCTTCTGTCCTCTGAAGCAGTGGGGGACGGACACTGGTTTATTGACCGTGCGACCAGCTACGCCAACGAACGGGAAGTTTTCGGCCGACCAATTGGTGTGAACCAGGGTGTTCAATTCCCTATCGTGGACGCCTACATGCGGTTGCGAGCTGCTGAGCTCATGCGCGATCAAGCCGCGGCACTTTTCGATCGCGGGGAGGCGGCCGGTGCAGAGGCAAACATGGGTCTCCATCTCGCTGCAGAGGCGAGCTGGGAGGCAGCAAACGTGTGCTTGGACGTCCACGGGGGTTATGGGCTCGTGGACAGTTACGACGTTGAGCGAAAGTTCCGCGAGACACGGATGTACCAGGTGGCTCCGGTAAACAAGAACATGATTAAGTCTTTTGTGGGCACAAAACTGCTAGGAATGCCTCGTACCTACTGACCGCTGAAGTTCTTTCTCGGGGCGATAGCGTAACTACCACTCCAGCGGAAATACCTCGCTTTTTTGTGCCTCATCAAGGCGGTTCTTGATGGTCAATGCTCGGTGATCACCGACAAGCCCAGCTGCCTTCTTAAACAGCTGCTCGCTGGTTGCTGGGTTCTCGGGTGCACCGACGAACGCACTTTCGGATAATTCGACCGTTTCACCGCTAGTGAGGTGAAGCGTGGCAAACGCGCCCCATCGTGTCGGGTACGCGGCGTCAAGTTCATCGCCACTCACGCACTCGACTTTGGCGAGGTGGTCCTGCCATTCCTCTGCGAGTTGTGGTGCCTGCCTGAAGCTATCCGTTGTCACTGATGGTAGGGCCAGCGACGCAATCGCTCCGAATGGCATGGAGAATTGCGCATCCACTGCCGTGTTGATGACAACCTTGTCCTCGGGAGGGTCTGCAACTAGCGTTCGACCCGCTGTGATGACTCCGACTTGTATGTGCTCAATATCGTTGAGGTTGAATGATTCCTCTCGGCGACGATACTCGGAGAGCAAATCCATGGCCCCATGCATGTAGCGGCAGCAGGGGAAGAATTTGATCGACGTATTCCTGGCAGATTCTCCAAAGCTCAGCGTGAGCTCTCGTCCAGGTACCGGACCATTTCCGTAGAGTCTTGCGAACCCGTGGCGACCCTCCAAGGCGCCTTCTGGTCCGGTGAAGCCGTTCTCGGCCAAAGCGACAGCACGGACCCCAACGGCTGCTGCGTGTCCGGCATTAAGCCGCTTAGTCCAAGAGCCGTCTCCAAGGAACTCCAGCGATCCAGAGGCCATATTGGCCGCGAGAGAAAGGGCCGCTGCGGTGTGTTCCTTGGTCAACCTTTTCAGAGCTGCGACAGCTGCTGCGGCGCCCCAGGCTCCGGCGACTCCCGTCGGGTGGAAACCCCGGGAGTACGTTTCAGCCGAGCCAACGTAGGAGCCGACTTGGCACATGACGTCATATCCAATCGCCGCGGCCCGGGCGAGCTCATCCCACGGAACGTCTCGTTCAGCAGATTCAGCAAGTACTGCTGAGAACACAACGACACCCGGATGGAGGGAAGAAGGTTCGTAGGTGTCGTCAAGCTCAAGCCCATGTCCTGCAATGCCGTTCACTAGGGCGGCATCATCAGGCCTCGCAAAATCGTTCGTCCCAATAATTCGACTTGCTAGCCCTGTTTTTTTCTCCGGCGAGTAGGCAATCGCCGCCCGTGCTGCACGGCTCGAATCCAAACTGCTGCCGGCCTCCGTCACCACGGCATAGTCGAATAGCAGTGTTGCTAACCAGTGATTGAGATCACCCGAGACCCCCGGAGCTTGGACAATAAAGTCGGCAATAGAGTCTCGAAGTGGCAAGGGTTTAGTCATCATTCTCCAGTGAGTCGAGTGGGACCGAGACGAATGGGCTTGCCGCCGGTTGGGGCAAAAAGGTCTCTACCTTTGTCATCAATGACCACATAGGCAGGAAAATTGACGACGTCCAGGGCCCGGACGGCTTCAATCCCCAAGTCCTCCATATCGACGACTGTCGAGGAAATAATGTGCTCTTGAGCAATGAGTGCTGCGGGGCCCCCAACGGTCGCGAGATAAAACGCACCATAGGTGCCACAGGCTTCAGCGACAGACGGTGATCGGTTGCCCTTCGCCAGAGTCACTCGAGCTCCCCCTTCCCTCAGGAGTTCGCGCATGTAGCCATCCATACGCCCCGCGGTAGTCGGTCCGAAAGAACCTGAGGGGAGACCTTCAGGTGTCTTAGCGGGACCTGCGTAGTAAACCGGGTGTTGGAGAAGGTATTCCGGGAGTGGCTCACCACGATCCAGTCGTTCTCGGAATCGTGCATGTGCCAAATCCCGTGCGACGATGAGCCGCCCGTTGAGTTCTACTCGCTGTCCGGTGGGAAGGTCACGGAGCTGTTCCAAAATCTCTGCCATTGGACGGGAAAGATCAATTCGGACCGGAGATTCGGAGGCAACTACCGAAGATGCCAGCACGCTGTCGGGCAAATATTTGGCGGGGTCCTCTTCGAGCCGCTCTAGAAAAACGCCATCGGCAGTAATCCGGCCAAAGGCTTGTCGATCTGCAGAGCATGACACCGCGATGGCTACCGGCAGGGATCCTGTGTGACGCGGCAGCCTCACAATCCGGGCATCGTGACAGAAATATTTTCCGCCAAATTGAGCACCAATTCCTAAGTCCTGTGTCATCGTGAGCACTTTGTGTTCCAGCTCCACATCCCTAAAACCGTGACCTCTATCTGAACCTGAGGTGGGTAAGGTATCCAGGGCTCGTGAGGCCGCCAACTTCGCTGTCTTTACGGCAAAGTCCGCTGAAGTGCCTCCGATAGCGACTCCAAGATGGTAGGGCGGGCAGGCCGAGGTGCCTATTTCACGCAGCTTTTGCTCGAGAAATTCCAGAAAAACGTCTTCGCGGAGAATTTCTTTTGTTTGCTGGAAGAGAAAGGTCTTGTTGGCACTACCACCGCCCTTTGCGATGAAGAGGAATTCAAAGGTCGATCCGGCAGTGAGTTGAATGTCGACCTCGGCGGGCAGGTTGCTACCCGTGTTGACCTCAGTCCAGCTCGTCAGAGGTGCCAGCTGCGAGTATCGAAGGTTTTTTTCTCTGAACGCTCGTTCGATACCCGCCTCAATATATTGTGCATCGAAGCCGTCGGAAAGAATCTGATGGCCGCGTTTTGCGTAGACCATTGCGGTTCCGGTGTCTTGACACATTGGCAAGACACCGCCAGCTGAAATCGCCGCGTTTTTCAGCAAGTCGATTGCAACCGCCCGATCATTGATGCTGGCCTCAGGGTCCTCAACAATCATGTTCAGTTGGCTTAAATGACTAGCTCTCAAAAAATGACTTATTCGGGCAAAAGCCTGGTGTGTGAGGTCGGTGAGGTCTGACGGCAACACCTCCAAGCGCCCATCCGGCAGGAGCCGTTTCGGTGAGATCTGGCCGACCCGCTCGAATTCAACCGAGGGGTCGCCCAAAGGAAGCAAGCTTGAGCCCCATGCCGACATTGCGCACCTCCCCTTGTCTTCCCGACACCGTATCGCGGATTCGAGTTTTTTTGCCCATGGTTTACCAGCCGGCCAGATTTATGTATATTATATTTTTGTCTCCTCGACGATGAAGGGAAATTGCCCCAATGACGGTTACAGAGCAGTTGCGAATCGGTTCGGAATGGCGCGACGGCGATTCCCGGTTTGGAAGTCTGAATCCCTTCACCCAGAGCGTGTGGTCAGAAATTCCTGAAGCCAACGCCCAGGATGTCGACGACGCGATCGCTGCGGCCCGTGAGGCCTTTGACCACGGACCTTGGCCCCGTCTCACCGTGGAAGAGCGAGCCGAGCACCTAAATCGTTTGGCTGACCTCGTGGATGCACACGCGGAAGAGCTTGCGAGGCTGGAAAGTCAGGACAATGGAAAAGGTCTTCGGGAAATAATCGGTCAAATTCGAGCAATCCCGGATTGGTACCGCCAGTTTGGCCAGATGGCGGCGTTGCGCGATGGACGCCTCGTCAATACCAAGAAGCCGAACTTTATGGGGCTTGTGACCGAGGAGCCCGTCGGTGTGATCGCGGCGATTCTTCCGTGGAACTCGCCTCTCTTTCTCCTCGCCTTCAAACTGGCCCCGGCTCTTGCTGTGGGCTGCACTTTCATCGCCAAGCCCTCCGAGGTTGCCTCGACTTCCATCCTCCGATTCGCACGTTTGGTTGAGGAAGCCGGCATCCCCGCAGGCGTCTTCAACACGCTGGCCGGAGAGAATCCCGATGTGGGCGCTCGACTCGTCAGTTCGCCGCTTGTTGACAAAGTGAGTTTCACTGGGTCCGAGAAAGTCGGAGCTCTTGTGGCTCAGTCTGCTGGCGCACATCTGGCTGATGTGGCCCTCGAATTGGGGGGCAAGTCAGCCAACATTGTCTTTGCCGATGCAGACATCGAAGCGGCAGTGAATGGTCTCATCGCGGGAATATACGCGGCGGGCGGCCAGACTTGTATCGCCGGATCGCGGGCACTGATCCACGAGTCCATTTATGACGAAGTTATTGACCGCGTTGTCGCAAGGGCCGCGTTGATTCGTCAAGGAAATCCATTGGATTTGGATACCGACATGGGGCCGCTGGCGAGCCAAATGCAGTTCGACAAGGTCAACCACTATTGCCAGCTGGCTCGTGAGAACGAGATCGAGATTCGTTACGGCGGAACGCCCAGCGATTTGGGTGGGCTCTTCTTCCTCCCAACGGTGATGGTGGACGTTGACGACGATCATCCCGTGTGGTGTGAGGAAATCTTCGGGCCCATTTTGGCGTGTCAGAAATTTTCAACGGATGAAGAGGCCTACCGCCTAGCGAATGATTCGAATTATGGCCTCGCGGCTGGCGTATGGACGAAGGACTTGCAAAGAGCGTTGAAAGCGGCGCGCGTTCTCCGTGCCGGAACCGTATGGGTGAACGCTTACCGCACAATGGGAACCACCATGCCTTTCGGTGGGCTGAAGAAAAGCGGGCATGGTCGCGAGAATGGCATCGAGGGGCTTTCAGAGTTCCTCACGACGAAGGCAATTTGGCTTGAAACCGAAGGGGCCACCAGGGACCCCTTCACGGTTGGCTAGTACCGGTAGAAAACGAACTCAATGGAGAGGACGAACGTGAAAACACTGACTGCGATGGCTGAGGCCGTAGCCACCGATGCGTTGACCAAGGGTCTGCCTGCGCTGGGGGATACATCCTTCACCGTGACTGTTGCAGCGGAAACGCTCGGGATCACGGTCTCGGAATCTGGAATCACTTTCGCGGATGTCCAGGATCCCGCGTTTACTTACTCTCTCGAGCAAGAGGACTGGAACCACTTCACCCAGGAACCGCCGCCCAGGGGTTACACGACGGCACAGGCTATTCGCGCGACCAAACAAGGGGCAAACGTTGCAGGGGACCTCACCACTTGGGCCCAGTACTCCGTTGTGGTTGACCGCCTACTCGAGGCTCTTCGACATGAAGCTGTCGGGCCAAGACCTCCGCGAAACGCTGATCCAAAAGCTCTGAGTGGCCGCAGCCCTATCCGAGGCGGTTACGTCGTTGCGTCGGTGGGTGGTGAATCAAAGAGGCTTTATTTTGAGGAGGCTGGCGAGGGTCCCACAATCCTTTGTCTCCACACCGCTGGAGCCGACTCTCGTCAGTTCCGCTACCTCATGGAGGATTCGGAACTCAATTCCCGATATCGCTTCGTTGCTTTCGATATGCCATGGCATGGACGCTCCGAGCCCCCCGCTGACTGGGCTGAGCAAACCTATGCTCTTACCACGCAGGACTACGCCGATACAATTCTCGGTTTTATGGACGCGGTTGGTATCGAAAAGCCGATTCTCATGGGGTGCTCGATGGGCGGTGCCATCGCGATTTACCTCGCGAGCACGCACGGGGATAAGTTCGCTGCTTCTCTGGGGCTCGAGGGAGGCTTAGGTAACCCGGGTCGCTTCGTGCCCTGGACTAACAATCAAGAGGTCGACCACTCGCACTTCCTCACGAGTTGGGTGGGAGGCCTCATTGCGCCGTCCAGTCCCACCGGGACACGGAATCAAACATTGTGGGGCTACGCACAGTCAGGACCGGGTGTGTACCAAGGAGACACCAATTTCTACTCCCGGGATTTGCCCGAGCGCGCTGCAAATCTCGGACCGGCCGCCTGCCCACTGTTCGTTTTTAGTGGCGAATATGACTACTCGGCAACGACTGAGATGAGCCAAGCAGCGGTCGACCGTGTGGGGGGCGAACTGGTCGTGATGGCCGGATCTGGACATTTCCCCATGGCTGAGGACCCGGAAGTATTCAAGTCCTTCCTGGAGCCTGTTTTGAACCGAATTGACTCTGGCAGGAAGGTATAGGGGCGTGAAGAACTACTGCGTGATGGAAAATGTCACCGTGTCGTTTGGTGGTGTGAAAGCAAACGATGATGTGTCGCTTGTGATTGATTCTGAGCCTGGAATCATGGGAATTATTGGCCCCAATGGTGCGGGTAAGTCCACCGCACTGAATGTGATTGCCGGTGCCCGGCGTCCATCGAGTGGGCGCATCGAAGTGATGGGTAAAACGTTGCGCGGCGGCGCAAACCCGGGTGCGGTAGCCCGGATGGGAGTGGGCCGCACCTTCCAGATTCCTCGTCCCTTCGGCCAGATGACGCTGAAGGAAAACATCATGGTCGGGCTAATCAGCAAGCGTTTTCGACTTCCCCAAGCCTATGAGGCACGGGCGACAGAAATCCTCGAACAAGTGGGTCTTGCGAGTCAAGCCGATAGCACTGCGGGTGCACTGCCACTCGCTTCGCGAAAGAAGCTTGAGCTTGCCCGCGTGATGTCGATCGGGCCTCGCATGATGTTGCTCGACGAGGTCTTCGAAGGGCTGAGCGACCAAGAAATTGGCGAGATTGTTGCGATTCTCAAATCTTTGCGAGATCAGGGCATCCGGCTGGTGATGGTGGAGCACGTCATCCGCGCATTGCGTCAATTGGCCACGGAACTCGTGGTCTTTGAGAAAGGACGCATCATCGCTCAGGGAGAAATGAATGCGGTGCTGGATAGTGACCAGGTGAAGCAGGCGTATCTCGGGTTTGGGGGCTCACATTGAGCACCTCGCTGAAACTTTCCCAAAACGGGAAAGAACCAAATGTCGAAAGACAACAACGAATGAGAGGTAACAGCATGAGCGAAACTTTGCGCTCGCGTCTGATGCGGCCAGCGTTGGCCGGCGTCGGTGCACTGACGCTGTTGATTGCCGGATGTGCGGGAGCCGAAGAGGCGACAACATCCAGTGATTCCGCAGGGGACAGTGCGACTGATTCCGGGCAAGAATCGGCTGCCGATGCGGTTCAGATTGGACTCTTGAGCCCACTATCTGGCCCGTTTGCTGACAACGGGCTCCAAGCCCGGCTGGGTACTGAGCTCTGCGTCAAGCAGATTAACGAGGCCGGCGGTATTCAGGCCCTCGGTGGTGCCCCGATTGATCTGGTCATCCAGGACACGGGTCCCGCGGCACCAGCTGATGTGGCTAACCAGCTCCAGAGCATGGTGGACGGAAACGACCTGTCGGCAGTGATTGGTGCCTGGGCAAGTTCGTACACCCTGGCAGCAATGCCGGTGGCCGAAGAGAACCAGGTGCCTATGGTGACTGAGTCGTTCGCGGACGACATTGTTGACCAGGGCTATGAGTACATCTTCAAACTGCCAGCGTCGGCAGCTCTAATGGGCGAGATGGCTACCGAAGCGATCTTGGAGCTCGCGGCTGAGCAGGGTATCGACATCTCTACCGCCGCGGTTGTCGCAGACAACACGTCTGCCGCTCAGGTTTCCGCCGAAGCTGCTCGGGCACGCTTCGAAGGACTCGGCGTTGATGTTCCGGTTACAGAGTTCTTTACTCCGGGGCTCACAACAGCTGACAGCATCGCAATTAAGGTGTTGGCTTCTGAACCTCAGGTCATTTTCGTCCAAGGTGCCTTGGGCGATATGGCCATCCTCCAGCGCGCCTTCCGAGACCAGGGATACAGTGGCCCTCTTCTCGGAGCCGGTTCGGGATTCGTCACCGTTGACTATGCCAACACCATTGGCGTCGAAGAAACCAACGGAACCTTCTCGAGCGCTGGTTGGAACTGGGACATGCCCGGTGACGCAGCCGCGAAGTTCAAGGAAGACTTCGTTGCTGAATACCCCGAGTTTGAGTTCCCCGGACAAGAGGCTGGTGAAGACTGCGCCGCGGTCTACATCATCGCTCAGGCAATGGAAGATGCAGGGTCGTCAGATCCGGTTGATGTCCGAAATGCGTTGAGCGAAGTGAGTATCACGGAAGGTCCAGCGACCATGCTGGCCAGCGGAAAAGTGTCGTTCGACGAGAACGGAATGTTGGAAGACACCACTCCGGTCATCATCCAGTGGCAAGACGGTGTGCCGCGAACGGTCTACCCAGACAGTATCGCGAGCGCGGACCCAATCGCCCTGCAGTAATCACATGCTGTGGGAGGCCCCCTTATGGGGGTCTCCCACAGCCAACTAGGAAGGAAGCGTTATGGCCTTGCTCAGCTGCGAGACCATCTCAGCGGGATATGGCGACTTGGTCGCTGTGAAAGATCTCTCCTTCACCCTCGAAGAGGGCACCTTGTATGGGCTTGTGGGTCCAAACGGGGCGGGGAAATCTACGCTGTTGAAGGCGATCACGGGAGTAGTCCCGCTTCGCAAAGGTGAAGTGATGTTTATGGGCAAACCCATTGGCAAGCTTCCTCCCGAGGTGCGTGCCCGGGGAGGCATGTCGATGGTTCAAGAGGGGCGACGGCTGTGGCCGACCCTTGATGTGAGAGACAATCTGATGCTCGGCGCCTATCACGAACCTCGAAGAGTTCAGAAGGAGAGAGAGCAAGAAGTCCTCGAGCTTTTCCCTCCGCTCGAAGCCATCTTGCGTCGCTCGGCTGGCGTGTTGAGTGGTGGCGAGCAGCAAATGGTCGCCGTGGGTCGCGCCTTGATGGGGCACCCCAAAGTACTGCTCATCGATGAGCCTTCCTTGGGTCTCGCTCCCATCATTGTGGACGAAATCTATGCAGCACTGCCGAAGCTTTTGGACCGTGGAGTGAGCATCATGTTGGTCGAACAAGAGGTTCGACGAGTGCTCGACATTGCCAACGTCGTCTCGGTCCTTCACGAGGGCCAGATTGTCTACGAGGGCGATGGGCAGGAGTTCCAGAAGGACCCTGAGGCACTTAACCAGTATTACCTCGGTCAGTCGGCTGAAGCGGGAGGAACTCAGTAATGGACGTATTGATGCAGGTCCTGGTGACCTCCGTATTGTTGGCCGCTGTTTACTACATCCTGTCGCTGGGACTCAACATTATTTTTGGCGTCCTGGATATTGTGAATTTTGCTCACGGCGCGATGATTATTTTGGGTGCCTATGCGACGTACTATCTTCACGCGCTCACTGGCTGGAGTCCGTTTGTTCTCGTGATCTTCGACGCAATAATCGTGGGTCTCATTGGGGCGCTTCTGTACCTGGGATACCTGCGATACACGACGAACGCTCCGTTGGTGCGAATGTTTGCTCTGATCGGGTTTTCGAGCTTTGCGGTCGCGGGCCTTCTCGTTATTTCGGGTTCGGCATTCCGCGACGTCACAGTGGACTACGGCTTGACCGAAATTTTTGGCGTCACTGTCCGAGTGTCACAAGTTGTGGCTTTCTTCTTTGCAATCATCCTCGGACTTGTCACACTGTTTTTGCTGAACTACACCAAAGTGGGCAAGGCCGTTAACGCAGTGACTGACGACCGGGTGTCTGTTCAGCTGGCCGGCATCAATGACCGTGGCCTCTCGCTGCTTGCTTTCGCAGTGGGAGCAGGTCTCGCCGGGGCATCTGGAGGGGTGATTAGTACGTATGTTGCCTTCATCCCAGAGACCGGTCTGCAGTTCGCCATCGTTGCGTTCTCAGTCGTCATCATTGGAGGCCTTGGTGACTTACGAGGAGGCGCAATCGCTGCGGTCATCGTGGCCTTCCTTCAGACAGCAGTGAGTGTGTACATCAGTTCCGCTTTGGTTAACACCGCATTGTTCATCGTGGTGTTGCTCGTGTTGTTGTTTCGACCGCGGGGCGTTCTTGGAAAGGGGCGAGTATGAATTGGCGTCATTGGGTTGTGTTGAGTGGGGCGGTTCTGATTGCCCTCCTCGGTCCAGCGTTGCAGGACCAGCCGTTCTGGCTTCGGGTGTTCACTCTGGCGATGTTGTTCTCTGCAGTGGCGCAGAGTTGGAACCTTCTGGCCGGTTACGCTGGTCAATGGTCGTTGGCTCAGTTGGCCTTCTTCGGCATAGCGGCCTATCTCGCAGGAATGATTGAGATTTACACCGGTATTCCCCTTCTCATGGGGCTGTTGCCTGCTGTGGGATTAACGGCCATTTTCGCTGCGGGAATTGGCTACGCAACTCTTCGGCTGAGGGGGCATTACTTCGCGGTGGTGACCTTCTTCATGTTGGCCGCCCTCTATGAGCTGGTCCGCTACTTTGCGGATTACACCGGTGGTCAATATGGAATGAATATTCGGTCTGAGGGTGGGACCAATATTTGGATGATTCAGTTCGACAGTCGCTTGGCTTACTTCTACGCCGCCTTTGCGGTGATGGTGATTTCGACGGGCATCTTGTGGGTGACCGTGAAGTCGCCACTGGGGTTGATTCTGCGTTCTATTCGTGACGACCAGGATTCTGCGGCTGCACTTGGAGTTCGCACACACGGAACAAAAGTGCTGGCGATGACCATTAGTTCTGTGATGGCAGGAATCTCCGGAGTCGTGTACCTCGGCTGGGCAAAACTCATGGACGCTGACACCGCGTTTGGTGTTCATAATTCGCTCGACCCGGTGGTGGGTGGAATTCTCGGTGGGGCCGGCCAACTCATGGGTGGTGTCGTGGGACAGTTTGCCCTCCGGCCCATTGTGGCAACGGTCTATGACGTATTCGGATCGCTACCGGGTATCGCATCCCTGGCCTACGGCGTCATTTTGATGCTGGTGATTTTGTTACTTCCCAAGGGGCTGCTCGGTCTTCGAGTACCTCAAGGGTCCGTGGCCAAAGTGTCGAAGTTTGAGCAATGGCGCGACCACAACGGGGCTCGTCTCAAGGCCGCGGTTACCGGGCGAAAGTAGGAAAAACATGTCAGAAGGCTACGAAGTCCTTGCGGTGAAGTACGCGACGCGAGAGACGAAAGCGAGTGAGGTCTACTTGAACTTTCACGTCTATCGTGAGCCTGATTTCCCACTGATAATGGATTATTTCTTCTGGGTCATCAGAAACGACCGCAGAACGATCGTCGTCGACACAGGGTTTACCCCAGAGACGGCAGCATCCCACGGGCGCACCATGGTCACCGCGGTGCCGGAGGGTTTGGCTGCTGTCGGGGTCGACCCAGAGTCTGTGGAGACTGTCGTGATCACGCACTGTCATTACGATCACACCGGCAATACGCATCTATTCCCCAACGCCGAGATTGTCATCTCGGATCGTGAGCTCGATTTTTGGGCCGGACCTATCTCGCAACGGTATCTCCTGGATATGACTTTGCACCGTCCCGATCTTGAACGGTTATTACAGTGGGATCGTGAAGGGCGGGTCCGACGTGTCTCTGGGACCGATGAACAAATTCCTGGTGTCGTGCTCACCGAAGTTGGAGGTCACACCCCTGGGCAAATGATCGCGATGGTGGAGGGTGCTCAAGGACCTGTCTTGCTCACTTCCGACGCGGTTCACTACTACGACGAAGTGGAGCGCGACTGGCCCTTTCTGATTGCCACCGACATCCCTGAGTTTTACGAGGCTCTCGATGTTGTTAAAGACCTCTCACTTACCCCCGGGGTGTCCTATGTGGCAGGTCACGACCCATTGGTGATGGAGCGTTTCGCGCCGATCGATCCGGCACGCCCGGAACTGGGAGTGCGCGTCTCGTGAGCACTAGCGTCGGCTTCGTGGGCCTCGGGAACATGGGTTCTCGAATGTCGAGGCGACTCGTTGAGGCCGGTTATGAGGTCGTGGGCTTTGATCCTGGCCGCAACGGAGACCCTGGATTAGTAAGCCGCTGGGCTGCGTCATTATCCGAGGTTGCTTCATCGAGCGTTGTCCTCATGTCTCTTCCCGACCGGGTGGTTGTGGAAAAAGTGTTGTGGGGAACCTCGGATGAGGCCGGTTTCCTGGAGCATCTTCAAGGCGGACAGATTGTCGCGGATATGACAACCTCAGCCCCAGAAACCACGAAGAGGGCAGCCACAGAATGCGAGCAGCGCGGCGTTCGATTCCTGGATGTAGGTATCTCGGGAGGAGCAAAAGGCGCAGAATCGGGCCAGCTTACTTTCATGGTGGGTGGGCCGACCGAAGCGCTTGAGACGGCACGCCCGATCCTGTCCTCTCTGGCGACCACCATCGAGCATGTTGGAGCAAGCGGATCGGGCCACACTCTGAAGATTCTCAATAATTTCTTGAATGCCATGAACCTATCGGCGTCGGCAGAGGTGCTTGTCGCGGCAAAAGCCGCCGGTCTTGATGTTGGCCAAACGCTTCGCGTAATCAACCAGTCCAGCGGGTCAAATTGGGCGACGGAGAACAGATTTCCGCACATTATCGAGGGCGATTACCTCGAGGGGGGACTGTCGTCCCAATTGATGTTGAAAGACATCCAGCTCTACGTGGATCTCGTCGCTCAGGTCGGTGTGCCTTCACTGCACGCTTCAGGCCCCATTGCGGCTTTCGGTTCAGCCATACAGCGCGGCTACGGAGACGACATCTCTAATCGCGTTGTCGACGCCATTGGGGATATGGCCGGCGGTATCCGGCTCCCATCAACAGGTCACAACTAAAGGAGGACACGATGTCTGAACACGAAATGGTCATCATGCACGCGAGGACGACCGGCGCTAAAGCGGAAACCAGAGGTGGCACTTTTACTGGCACGGTGTGGGGCGACCCTCTTATGCCGGCTCGAGACAACGTCCTCATGAACACCGTCTATTTCTCCCCGTGTTCGCGAACATACTGGCACCGCCACGAGGGTGGGCAAATGTTGCACGTCACCTCAGGGGAAGGCTGGGTGTGCCAGCGAGGGGGAACACCCGTCAAAATTCAGCAGGGTGACACTGTGTGGACCCCTCCGGGAACCGACCACTGGCACGGATCAGACGATGAATCCTTTCTTGTCCACATTGCACTGTCCATCGGATCGACTGAATGGCTCGAGGAAGTTGAATCGGGCGAATACAACTCTCTCGTTGAGCAGGCGAGGGAAGAGGCTTAGCCGTGTCGAATAAGCGAATTATGCCGGGTGACCGGGTCGGGTTTATTGGATTGGGCAACATGGGCGAACCCATGGTGCGACGTCTCATAAGTGGCGGTTTCCACGTGGTGGCTTTTGACCAATCGCCGGAAGCGGCGCCCGGGCTCGACGGTGAAGAGAATTTTGAGAGAGCGGGTAGTCTCGCCCAAGCGTGTCAGGGTGTTCGGGCAATCATTTTGATGCTGCCGAACTCGGCGATTGTTGAGTCGGTGCTGCGTGAGGGTTCACTGTTTGCCGAAGCAGAAAAAGGCACTCTCGTGGTCGACATGAGCTCGTCACGGCCCAATTCCACCGTAGAAGTTGCGGCGGAAGCGATTGACCATGGACTGCGAATGATCGATGCTCCGGTCTCTGGAGGAGTGCCAGCCGCGAAGCAGGGCACGCTCACCATAATGGTCGGCGGCGAGCAAGAGTGGGTCACTGAAGCACACGACATGTTGGAGCGGATGGGGCACCACGTGGTGCACGCAGGGAATGCCGGAGCGGGTCACGCACTAAAGGCCATCAATAATTTCCTCTCGGCTTCGACACTGCTGGCAAGTAGTGAGGCACTTGTTGTGGGAGCAAAGTTTGGCCTGCGTCCTGAGGTCATGATGGACGCCATTAACGAATCCAGCGGGCGAAGCTGGTCGTCCCTGACGAAGTGGCCCCGCTACATATTTCCTCGTACCTTTGCTTCTGGTTTCTTGATGAGCCTGCTGGTAAAGGACACTCGAATCGCCGTGGAGCTAGCCCAAGAATCTGGAGTGCCTGTGCCCTACGCGGAAAAGACGCTGGCAATGTGGGAAGAGGCGATGGCCGAACTTCCCGATGGGGCTGATCACACCGATATTCATCGGTTCGTTGAGAGGCACGCTGCATTCGAAACCCCTCCGGTGGAGGGAAAAGAAGCCGCAGTCTGATGGCTGTTCTCAGCGCTCTCGCGTGACGTTCTCACTGCCGTTGCTCGGCGCTGGGGTAGTTCTCGGTACTGCGTCCCAACGGATTACCGGCATGGGGTTTGCCATGTTAATGGCACCATTTTTCGCGTTGGCTTTTGGGCCCTACGAGGGGATTCTGTTGATGAACCTCGGGGGTGCTGTCTCGTCCAGCATCATGCTTGCCCGCGTGTGGCGAGGTGTGGACTGGAGGCGCTGGTTTTTCCTTGCATCCGCCGCTTTGCCCGGAGGCTTGGTCGGCTGGTGGGTTATCAAACAAGCCGAACCGTCCATCCTGCAAATTGTCATCGGGGGCAGTCTCATAATGGGGCTGTTGGTCCTTCAGCTCACAAACCCTCGGCCCGGTGTGATTCCTGAAAGGACGGGAGCTGTCCTAGCTGGGGGCGTGTTTGGGTTTACGGGAGTTACCGCAGGTTTTGGTGCTCCATTTGTCGCGCTTTACGCGTTAGGTTCTGGCTGGGATCTTCGAAAACTCGCTGCCACGCTCCAACCACTCTTTGTCGGGGTGAGCGCTGCGGCGTTTGTGGCAAAGACCTGGTCACAACACGCGGCCCCCAGTCTCGACTGGTGGATTTACGTCGGGCTGATTGTTCTGATCGTGACAGGTATGGCAGTCGGGGAAATCCTTGGGCGCCGAGTCAATGTGGAGAAGGCGCGCACGTGGGTCCTGACGCTGTGCTACCTGGGTGCATCCGCGGCAGTCCTCGACGGTCTCCTTGCGCTCGTCTGAAGGGGGAGGACATGAAGTGCCCTGGCGAGACAATGGGTTAGCGGCTAAGGACTGAAGGAGTGAGTGTAATGAAGACAGTAGGCAAACCGAGCCGTGAGCCCGTTCGGGTGAGAATTCTTGACGACTATCAACAAGTCGCGACCGAATCGATTCGACGCTACGGGATCGCCGACACCGTCGAAATCGAATCAGCGGCGTCGGCGCTGCGCGGTGCTGAACTGGCCGATTTTCTTCACGACGCCACGATTATCGTGGCGATGCGGGAGCGCACGGCCCTTAGTGCCCCGTTACTCGAATCACTACCCCAACTTCGTCTGGTGATCACCACGGGTATGGCCAACAGCGTGGTGGACGTCCCCGCCCATATTGGCTTCTCGGGCACCAGGATCCTGCCCCAGCCGGTCGTCGAGCTCACCTGGGCCCTCATTTTGGGTGTCTCTCGACATCTGCCCACAGAGGCGCACAATGCCCGCGAAGGCCAGTGGCAGCGAGAAGTCGGTCACCTTCTTCACGGTAAACGCCTTGGTGTGGTCGGGTTGGGCAAGTCAGGGACCCAAGTCGCTCGAATTGCCCAAGCGTTTGGAATGACGGTTGCTGCCTGGAGCCCACGTCTTACCCCGGAGCGCGCGGAAGCAGCGGGTGTTGACTATGTCAGTCGAGAGGAACTCTTTCGCTCCAGCGATGTCGTCAGTGTGCACATGAAGCTCCACCCCACCACGGTCGGTTTGGTCAACCGTGACGATATTGGGCGAATGGGCAAAGACTCGGTGTTTATTAACACCGCTCGGGCGGAACTGGTCGACTATGTTGCCCTCGAACAGGCTCTGCGCGACGGACATATTCGGGCCGCAGGGTTAGATGTGTTTGCCGATGAGCCAGTGACCCACCCTGCCGGCACACTCATTGAACTGCCGAACGTGTTGGCCACCCCCCACATTGGCTTTGTCGTCAAAGAAAACTACGACCTGTTCTTTGAAGACATTGCGGAGAGTATTCGTGCCTTTGGAGAAGG
>CBFHPU010000015.1:23164-32738 GCA_965657845.1 Pontimonas sp. | reverse complement strand
ATGGCAGCTGGCGGAAACCGATTTCCAAGCTCTCATCAACGCGGACCTGTTGGATGTGGTGGAAGAGACCATCAACCAGGGCACCACGCCGGCATCAGCAAAAAAATGGTGGCTGGGTGAGCTCTCCCGGATCGCCAACGACCGTGATGTGCTGGTGACCAGCCTGTTGAGCCCTGCGCAGGTTGTTGAGCTCGATAGCCATATCACCCAGGGCACTATTAACGACAAAATGGCGCGGGAAGTCCTTCTCGCCATGGTCGACGGCGAAGGCACCGCGGCGGACATTATTGACGCTCGCGGTCTTGCTGTGGTCAGTGACGACGGGGCGCTTCGCGCAGCGATTGATGAGGCGCTGAGTGCCCAGCCCGACGTCTTAGAGAAAATTCGCGAAGGCAAAGTGCAGGCCGCGGGTGCCATCATCGGCCAGGTGATGAAAGCCTTGGGTGGTCAAGCAGACGCTCAGCGCGTGCGAGAGCTCATCCTCGAACAAGCCTCACAGTCTTAACACCCGAAGCGCCTCACGCTAGCCCCGACGCTAGTTGGTGAGGTCCGGCACGAGAAGTGTGGTGATCGCTTCGATTGCTTCCGCTCGGGAAAGCTTCGGTGTTCCATCACCGCTTTGTGGCCCGTAATCAGCAAACGAGGCATGGCTTGCGCCCTCAATGGTGACCTCTCGGTAGTTCTCGGGCATCAAGTCCCTCGCAGCGGCGAGTTCATCCTGGTCGATGAGTTCATCTTCGGATCCCTGCACACTCAACACGGTGAGGGTGGTCTCCTGAAGGTCACTCGCACAGTAACTGGCCATCAAGACGAGCCGTTCGACGTCGGGATGGAGTGCCAGAGCGCACGCCCTCACCCCACCCATGGAGTGGCCACCCACGATCGTGATGGGAGTGTCGGGGTTTAGCGCCTGGAAATCGTCAACGCTTCGCCCGTCAGCGAGAGCAAGGTTCGCCAGTGGCCTCGGAAGAATAACGGTGAGGCCCGTGTCGGTGACTATCTCGTGAAAAGTGGTCGCATAGGCGTGGGGGCTCACTCTGGCACCAGGGAGAAACACCATGGCCTCCCCGGCGAGTGGGCCATCCTGGCTGATTGGCTCCATCATCACGAGGTCCGGGGTAATCGACCAGGCGACGTCCTCCCTGGCAAACAGGTCTCTGAGGGGTTCGGGTTGGTCGGGGTAGGGGGTGTACGCCCAGACCAGAAACCCCACGATGGTCACGAGAAGACTAGACAGTGCGGTCCAGCCGGTGATGCGGATACGCCGAATTTTGAGCCGTTGTTTTGCTGACCGGTTAGGTGGCGCCATCACAACACTTTCTTAGTGTGGGATACTGGGGGAACCATGAATATCTTCCTCTTCATTCTCTCATCGGTGATCTTCCTCGCATCGTTTCCGATGTTTACGTACTCGTTTGTTGTCCCCGAGCAATACGCCGCACTGCTTTTCACTGCCGGAATCTTGACAGCCTCTGCTGCTTTTTGGATTCCCATGGTCATTCTGGGACGCTCGAAGCGCTAACCCTCGCCAACTCCTTTGGGTGAGGGAGTCGCTACCCGCCAGGGGTCGCCCGTTCGGGTTCGCCTCTTATGGTTCGCCGCTTAGGGTTCACCTCTTAGTGGTTGGGGTCACCCGCTGCTCTCAACTGTCGTTTCGCACGCGTGCCGTGAAACCTGACAGGCGTTTCAGCACGCCCTCGGCGAGCAACCTCCTGGTGTGCTCCGAGTCAATCGGCCGAGCAAGCTCGTCGGATTTCTGACGCATCAACACGGGGCAGTTTAAGTCCCGACACAAATAGGTGCCGACAGTGTCACCCTTCTTGCCTGATGCGCCAGCTTTGGGGGCGACAAAGAGGCTTACCTGGGGCGCAGGTTGCTGGGTGTGACACAGCGAACACATCGCCGGTCTACCTGCCGGCATGGTGGACTCGGCCGCCCTCACCCACACCCCCACAGGGGTGTCGCCGTCCCAAAACACTAAGTAGCCGCGGTGGGGCCGTTCCGGGTCACGCCAACCGAGGAACTCGCGCTCATCCCACACGGTCTCATGCAAACCGGGAAGGGGAATCTCTGGCCGCTCAGAGTCGTCAATGTTCACAATGGACCCACGAATCTCATCAGGATCGAGCGGGCGCATTGACCACAGTCTAGAACCTGCGGTTCAGGAGAACACAAAACCCCCGGTGCGCGGGGCAACCGGGGGAAGAAAAAAGCCCCTACAAAGCACTGTGGCCAGCCCGGAGGCTGGCCACAGTGTTACTCCAACCGTTCTAGAGCGGTTGGATGTTCTCTGCCTGAGGGCCCTTCTGGCCCTGGGTGGTTTCGAACTGAACCTTCTGGTTCTCTTCGAGGCTTCGGTAACCACTCGACTGAATGGCGCTGAAGTGGGCGAAAACGTCCGCTCCGCCATCGTCGGGGGTAATGAACCCGTAGCCTTTATCGGCGTTGAACCATTTCACGGTTCCGGTTGCCATGTACTTTCCTTACTTTCGGGGTATATCTGGTAGGAGTTTCGAACGACGAAACAACTCGTCGAGACTCCCAGTGTGATCTCCCAGAAAGTAGGTCCGTATGGGCACCCACAACACCGACTGACCACTGGGCCTTTCAACGCACCCACAGCCTAGCGGGAAATGGGCTCCACCGAAATGGCGCGCACGATTTTCTAAGCTTTCGCGGTCAAAGAGCCCTTAACGTGGGGGTTTCGTGAAGGGATTGTGATGGCCGAAAAAGAACACGCTCCGGAATCGGTGTGGGATTACCCCAGGCCTCCGGCCATGGATGCCAGTGACGAACGCGTCGTCGTGACCCACGGTGGTGTGGTGATTGCTGATTCGACGGACACTATTCGGGTGTTGGAAACCAGCCACCCTCCGACGTACTACATCCCTCTAAAGGATTTCACCCCAGGGGTCTTAGAGCCTGTGGCGGGGCAAACAATGTGCGAATTTAAGGGTGCGGCGTCTTATGCCGATGTGGTTGTGGATGGCCAGCGCCTATCCCGCGCGGTGTGGTGGTATCCGACGCCTCATCGTGATTTCACCCGCCTTGCTGACCATGCCGCGCTGTATCCGGGACTGTTTGACGATGTGCGGGTCAACGGCGAAAAGGTTGTCGCTCAGGAGGGTGATTTCTATGGTGGCTGGATCACCTCGCGGGTGAAGGGCCCCTTCAAAGGCGCACCGGGCACCTGGGGTTGGTGACCCGAGCTTGGTAGGCTGGCGCGGTGGTCACACCCCCCAGCACTTTTAGAGCGAGCCTCGGTTCACCCGTCGCGATCCGCGACACACTGCCGGGGGATGCGCCCCGGTTGGTCGAGTTGAACAATGGCGCAGTACCAGCTGTGCCCGAAGTGTCTCTCGACGAGATGGCCACGCTGTTAGAAACATCGTCGTGGTCGATTGTCGCTGAACGTGACGGCGAAGTAGTGGGCTTTGTGATCTGTTTTGACCCCGGTGTTGACTACGACTCAGAAAATTACCGCTACTTCGAAGGCCGCTACACCAGCCATTTCTATATCGACCGGATTGTGATTGATCCCCGCTACCGCGGGATGAAGCTGGGCGCGACGCTCTACCAGGAAGTGTTTAACCGAGCCCAAGATCAAGGTCACGCCCAGGTCACCTGTGAGGTGAACCTCGAACCTCCCAACCCGGCGAGCATCGCTTTTCACCGTAGGTTGGGGTTTGTGGATATCGATACTCAAGCAACTAAAGGCGGCAGCGTCGTGGTGCAACTAATGGCTGCCCCAGCACGCCATGTCTGAGGCTCACGTGGTGAGCGTGGGAATTGTCATTCCCGCCTACAACGAAGAGGACACCATTCGTGCCTGTGTGATGGCCGCGCTGGGGCAAACAGTCCCGGCGGATGAAATCATCATCGTGGATAACCGCTCCCGCGATCGCACTCGCCACATCGTGGACGAACTCATTGCCCAGCACCCTGAGGCTCCGATTCGGGTGCTGAGTCAAGAATCCGAACAGGGCATTACCCCCACCAGAAATATGGGGTTCGACGCTGTCGAATCCGACGTCATTGGTCGGATTGATTCGGATACGTTGTTGGAGCCCAACTGGGTCGAGCAGGTCAAGAATGTTTTCGCGGATTCGACTGTGCACGCCGCGACCGGGCCAGTGATTTACTACGACATGCCCCTTCGTCGCTACATGGCCAGGGCCGATGACACGATGCGAAAAGCAATGTTTCGCTTAGCGACCAGCTACAAGTTCCTGTTTGGGACAAACATGGCTCTTCGCCGGGACGCCTGGTGGGCGGTGCGAGACGAAGTATGTCTGGATTCAGACGACGACATGCACGAAGACATTGACCTCTCTGTGCACCTTTACGACCAAGGTTTTAAGGCGATCTACGCATCACACATGGTGGCGGGTATGTCGGCCAGGCGAGTGGAAGATACTCCGAAAGATTTCTACGACTACGTGCAACGCTTCGATCGCACCTACCGCCACCACGGAATTCGCAAACGACGCCTCAGGGCACCCGCATGGGTGTATTTGGCCATTTACCCCATCGCCAAAGGTATGCGCTGGAGTCACAAGCTTCGAGAAAATCAAGTCTTCAAAATTCCCCGTATCGACCTGCGCTAAACTGGCGAGGTAACACGGGAGTCTCGAGAAAGAGGCTGAGAGGAAGCAAACGCTTCGACCGTCGAACCTGATCCGGATCATGCCGGCGCAGGGAGGACCTCTACCCGTGCCACGTTATCAATCGATTACGAAAGGCACGTAATGAAGAAAATTGCGTTACTACTCGCCGGCCTGATGGTGTTGGCCGGCTGCACGGCACCAGAAAACACTCTGGTGCGCTTGGCCGCACACGACTCGTTTGTCATCAGTGACGAACTTGTCGAACAGTTCGAAGCCGATACCGGTTTTGAGCTAGAAATCATTCGCTTGGGTGATACCGGTTCGCTGACCAACCAGCTTGTCCTCACCAAGAATGCGCCCGTTGCGGATGCGTTCTTTGGAATCGACAACACCTTCCTTGGTCGAGCCGAATCCGAAGGGGTCTTTGATTCCACACCCTCAGCTATTGACTATTCGGATGTGTGCTTTAACTACGACATTGCCTGGTTTGACGAGGCAGCTATGACACCGCCTACGACCTGGCGGGATCTGGTGAACGAGGACTACCGGGGACTCACAGTGGTGACCAACCCGAACACTTCCTCACCCGGTTTGGCGTTTCTGGCGACCACTCACGCCGCTTTTGACACCTCGGACGAGGTGTTGGGCTTTTGGTCCGCACTGCGCGATAACGACGTGAAAGTGGCTGGGTCGTGGGAGGACGCCTACTTCTCCGACTTCACCCGGTACGGCGGGAACTACCCCGTCGTGTTGAGCTACGCCTCATCGCCGTCGGCTGAAGTAAATGAGGATGGCAGTCCCGGTTCGAGGGCCCTACTGGATGAGTGTTTCCGCCAGACCGAGTATGCGGGCGTCATTGCCGACTCGGACAACATTGTGGGGGCCGAAGCTCTTGTCGACTTCATGCTCGGGGATGATTTTCAACGCTCGGTCCCCGAAGCCATGTATGTCTATCCGGCAGTAGAGGGGACAGAGGTCCCCGCGGCGTGGGCAGAGTTTGCGACCCCCGCCACATCCACTCTCGGTGAAGACCTCGACATTAACGCCAACCGGGAAGCATGGTTAGACGAATGGTCTGAGGTGTTCGCTGGCTAGCGGAGAACTGTTTGTCACTACCGCGCTGATCGCGACGATGAGCGCGGTAGTGACAATGCTCCTTGGCTACCCGGTGGGCTTATGGCTGGCCTCGCTTCGGCGGGGAAGAAAGCTGGTCACCAGTGTCCTGCTCTTGCCCTTTTTGTTGCCCGCGTTTTTGATCGGGCTGGCCTTTCGCCCACTGTTTGGCCCGTGGTTGGATGACACCCGCGTGGGCATCCTCGCGGTGGTGGCTGCGCATGCGCTGATGAATGCGGGCTTTATTGCCGTGGTGACAGCTGCCTCCCTGGTGCCAAGAGACCAGGTGGAGGCGGCAGCTCTCGATGGTGCTTCGCCCGGTCAGACCAGGCGTTTCATCGAAATACCCCAACAGCTTCCTGCGCTGAGCGCTGCGGCCCTGCTGGTTGCACTGTATTCGGCAACCAGTTTTGGCTTGGTGATCTCTTTGGGGCAGGGTTCGATCAACACCCTCGAGACGGGTATCGCCATCGCGGCCCTCCAGCTGCTTGACCTGCCCACTGCCGCATGGCTCGCCGTGTTACAAAGCCTGTTGACGGTTGCTTTCTTCCTCATTTCGAGACGCCTCGGGGCAACACCCACGGTGTTGTTTGGTGATAGCGAGGCGGTGTCCCGCCGTTTTGTTCCCGGAATGCTGATCGGTGGTGTGGTGATTGCCGCGGTGATGTGGTTGGTGTCCGGCGTGGTCTATCGAGCAGTCACCGCGGGGCCTGGGCTGTGGGGAAACATGGCCAACCTCGCCGGGCGTGGTTCAAGAGACATTCTCAACCTCAGCGTGATCGACGCGCTGGGGAATTCGCTTCGCAACCTCCTTGTGGCGCTCGCCATTTCCCTCCTGGTCGCCTGGTGGTTGAGCGCAAAGCGGGTGGGCTTAGCAGTGTTAGCGCCGATTGGTATTTCGCCTGTCGTGATTGGCTTGACGGCTCTGGTGCTCTCGGGTTATTTGCCCGCCACCATTTCCGGCAGTTGGCTACTTCTGCCCGTTGTCCAAAGCATTTTTCTCACCCCGTTAGCGTTTCAGATCATTGCTCCCGCCAGGCGTTCGCTCTCACGGGAATTACTCGAAGCGGCACGCCTGGACGGGGCCAACAGCCTTCAAGTGTTTTCGTTGGTGGAGTTGCCCACCCTGGCAAAACCCCTCACCGCGGCTGCAGCACTCGTGAGTTTGGGTTCGCTGGGCGAGTTTGGTGCTGCCAGCTTCCTGGCTTACGGCTCTGACCAAACCTTGCCTTTGGTGATGTTCCGACTGATGTCCCGCCCGGGGGCGGAAAATGTGGGAATGGCGATGGTCGCCGCCACGGTGTTTATTGCCCTTGCGATTGCGGTGGTGTGGTTCATCTCGTCGGTGGGTAGTAGGACGGGTCGAGTCGATGTCGATCGCTGAGAGTGGGACTGCCAGGCAGTTGATCCTGGTCGATGGTCGCTCCGGCGCGGGAAAAACGCAGTGGGCCAGTGCGTTAGCCCGCGAGTTAGCCCGCGAGTCAGGCTTCACCCTTCTGAGTCTTGACGAGGTCTACCCGGGCTGGGATGGGTTGGATGCTGGCCACTGGCACACCTATCAACACGGGATTGTGCCCTGGAGTGAAGGGCGGGTCGCTCGACTACGCATGTGGGATTGGGCCAGAAGTCGCCCCGGCGGAGTGCGGGAAATTGGCCCGGAGGTGAACCTCATCATCGAAGGATGTGGTGCTTTATCCACCTTCACTGCGCCCTACGCGACAACGCGCTTGTGGGTGGACGCAGATGATGAGGTAAGGAAACAGCGAGCCCTCGATCGCGATGGTGAGCAATTCGCCCCCCACTGGCTGCGGTGGGCACTACAAGAGGAGCGGTTTTACCGAATCCACCAATCGCGGAGTCTCGCGGATTCAATCATCACCGCTTAACCCCAGCCCAACTCGTGAAGCTGTTGGTCGTCAATGCCGTAATAGTGGGCAATTTCGTGCACCAGCGTGACGTGAATTTCGTGTACGAGGTGCTCTAAGGATTCCGATTGTTCGATTAGTGGTTGACGGTAAAGCACGATGCGGTCGGGTAATTCGCCGTAGCCGTAGTCACCGCGTTCGGTCAGCGCGACGCCCTCATAAATCCCCAAGACAGCCTCGGACTGTTCCGGCACGTCTTCGACTAAGAACACGACGTTGTCGAGGCCATCGACCATCTCGTCGGGCAAACGATCGAGCCCTTCCACCACGAGGGCTTCAAACTGTTCGAGGGTGGGCCACCAGTCGGAGATAAGAGACCTCCTCGGGTGGGGCTTTGGGGTGAGTAACGGGGCTTGAACCCGCGACCTCCTGGACCACAACCAGGCGCTCTACCAGCTGAGCTATACCCACCATGCGCCCGATGCTCGAGCCCCCACAGTCTAATACAGTGCGGCTCAGCACGTGAGCGCGCATGCAGTGCGCGGTGGCTGGGGGCCTGGTTATTCGAAGCGGGTAACGATTTCTTGGCTGATTTTCTTGATCTCACTGGTGGTCGGACCGGGTTCATCGACGAAAGCGACCTGGCGGTAGTAGGCCAGTTCTCGAATGGATTCACGAATATCTGCCAGTGCCCGGTGGCCACCATTTTTTTCCGGTGCTTGGAAATACATCCGGGGAAACCAGTGCCTGGTCAGTTCTTTAATGGTCGACACGTCAATGTTTCGGTAGTGCAGGTGGGCGTTCACCTCGGGCATATCGCGTTGGATAAATGCACGATCAGTGCCGATGGTGTTTCCCGCTAAGGGGGCTGATTGAGGCTCTGGCACGTGGGAGCGTAGATAGTCCATCAGTTCGGATTGGGCCTGCTCCACGCTAATCCCGCCTGCTAACTCGTCGAGTAACCCTGAGCTGGTGTGCATCTGACGGACAAAGTCGCCCATCTGCTCCAGGGCTTTCGCACTGGGGGCAATGACTCGGTGGAAACCCTCATCCAACACCGTGAGGTTGTAGTCGGTAATCAACACCGCGACTTCAATCAGTTCGTCAGATTGGAGGTCGAGCCCGGTCATTTCCGCGTCGAGCCAGACCAATCTGGCGTTATCTGTTGAAGCCATTCGAGGATTCTAGCGACCGGGGCGCCACCACCGGGCGAGGGCAGCGAAATACGCTGCCGAAAAAGCAAAACTGAGTAGGCCGTAGGCCACCCCAAAGCCCGTAATCGCTGCCGGAACCAGCAGTGTGACAAACCCGAGGGCTCCTGAAGTCACCATCATCACCATCGACGACGCGACCACACCAGAAGCAGGGGCGCGAAACGACACAACGGCCATATTGCCGGTGAGCGCAATCAGCGTGATCGCGGTCATCCACATCGACCACCGCAGGGGCAGTGTCGGCTCGAGAGCGAGTAGTTCCAGGAAGAAACCCGGTGTGACCAGTAGCCACACTGCGCTGAGACCAAAGACGGCCGCTCCGGTGCGCAAAATCCATCGCAAGACCAGAGGGTCGTCACTGCTGGTGCTTTGCACGTCGTTACCTCCCGGTTGTGTGGATACCCCTCAGCGTAATTTGTGGGGGAGGTTTTTTCCTGTGTCAAAGTTTCCTGTTCCGAAGCGTCTTAATTTCCCTTGTGGGGCCGCTTGTCCTGTGGGGCTGCTTGTAGCGTGCCGCCGGGCATCGGAAAACTCCCAGGAGCTACCAAGGCTCTGCCCTGCTTCGCTGGCAGACTGAATCATGTCCGGGAAAAACTTTTCTCGGGCGATTCCGGTTTTCTAGGCCCCAGGCTGCCAGCCCTCCAGTAAAGGACACGTCGTAACAGTGAAGAAGTCGACCAAAATTACTCTTGGCGTTGTGATTGGCGTGGCCGTAGTGGGCGCCGGTGTGGCCACAGCGGTGTCACTCACAAACCAACCCGACCCGGTGGATCAG
>CBFHPU010000015.1:0-23066 GCA_965657845.1 Pontimonas sp. | reverse complement strand
GTCAAGTGGACCCCACTGGCGGATCACTCACCACCTACCCGGTGACCGTATCTATTTCGAGCCCGCCAGAGTTGTTGCGGGTCGGAATGACCGCTCAGATCAACATCATTACGGCCGAGAACGTCGACGTGGTCGCCGCTCCGGTTGCTGCGCTCAATGTGCGGGGCGAAGATGTGGTGGTCAATGTTCTTCTCGATAACGGCACAGTCCAAGAAGTGGTTGTGGAAACGGGCACCCAGGGAAGTAACTTTGTCGAAATCACGTCTGGGCTGGAAGGTGGCGAAACCGTCATCATCGGTGACGTGGGCGAGTTCCCCGTGGTGAGCTCGGATGACGAATTTGATCCGGCAACGGGACCGCCGCCAGGTGTGGAAGATCAACAGCGCCAGCAGGAGCAATTTGATGAGTGATCTCGTCGTTGACCTTCGTCACGTCAGGCGGGAATATCAAACCGGTGATGTGGTCACGGTGGCGCTTTCCGATGTGAGTTTCCAGGTAGAGCGCGGCGAATTTGTCGCCATTGTGGGGCCCTCTGGTTCGGGTAAATCGACACTGATGAACCTGGTCGGGTGTCTCGATCGCCCGAGCTCCGGCGAAGTCATTGTGGCGGGCAAGAATGTCCGGGACCTCGATGACGGCGAGTTGACCGAATTGCGTTCGAAATCAATCGGTTTTGTGTTTCAACAGTTCCAACTCTTGCCGCTGACCTCCGCCGTGGATAACGTCGCCACGCCACTGTTGTATCAGGGTGTGAAACCTCGTGAGGCGAGGCGTCGGGCGGCCGAAATGCTCGCCCGATTGGGACTTGGTGAACGGTTGAATTTTGACCGCGCACGACTCAGTGGTGGTCAGCAACAGCGGGTGGCCATTGCCCGTGCGTTGGTGACCAACCCCGACATTGTGCTCGCGGATGAGCCCACTGGTGCTTTGGATTCTGCCTCCGGTGAAGCGGTAATGAATATTTTCAAGGAAATGAACGCCGAGGGTCGCACGATTGTGCTGATTACCCACGAGCTGGATGTTGCGGCGGCCGCAAACCGGCGAGTGCACATTCGCGATGGTCTTATCGAGCGCGATGAGCGCTCGCCACTCACGGCGGCGAGCCGATGACCCTCGCACTGCTCCTGCGCTTAGCCACACAGCGTATTTGGGCCTCCAAGTTGCGCTCAGCGCTGACCATGCTGGGAATCGTGATCGGTGTCTCCACCGTGGTCACCCTGATTTCCGTTGGTCAGGGTGCCCAGCAGGGCATCAACGATTCGTTGGCTGATTTGGGGGCCAACCAGATTTCGGTGACGTCCACCACTCCCGATGGTTTGCAGGATCAAGACATCGAGAATATTTCCACCATTCAGGGGGTGTTGCGTGTCTCCAGCGAGGTGCGCTCGAACGGCAACGCCTCGTTTGAAGGAAACGAAACCAGGGTTGCACTCATCGGGGTGTCGCCAGGCTACGAAGAGATTGCGACTCCCACGGTGGGCTCTGGGCGTTTTCTGCCCGAGGATCGAGCCTCTCAGTCGTCTCGTGTGGTGGTGCTGAGCGCCATTGCCGCGTCAGATTTGGGTCTTGGCTTTGATGACTTAGGCAGCGAGATTCGGGTCAATGGTGTGGCTTTCCAGGTCATCGGCGTCTTGGATGACGCCGAAGGTTTTGGTGGTGGCGGCAACGTCTTGATGACACAGACTGCCGCCAGGAGCCTGTATGCAAAATCGCCCTACGTGTCGGTGATTAACATCCAAGCGGTCGATGAGGATTCTGTCGCCTCGGTCGAATCGGCCGTGGAGAGCTACCTCCGGGTGAGTAAGGGTTTCGTGGATGATGACGACGCCGAGTTCATTATTTTCAACCAGGCCGCCCTGCAAGATGCCGTCAATACAGTCACCGGAACGCTCAGTCTGTTTATTACCGCTATTGCGGGAATCAGTCTCATCGTCGGTGGTATCGGAATTATGAACATCATGCTCGTCTCGGTGCGTGAGCGCACCCGAGAAATTGGTGTGCGACGGGCAATTGGTGCCACCCAGGGCCAGATTCTCACCCAGTTCCTCCTCGAAGCGATCCTGCTGTCACTGCTGGGCGGATTCATCGGGCTGATCATCGGTCTGTTGGGATCGTTTGGGCTTGCCCAGGTGGGTGGGTGGGATTTCTTTATCGACCCGGGAACAGTCGCGCTCGCACTGGGCTTTAGTGCGTTCGTCGGAATTGTCTTCGGTGTGTGGCCTGCGCGGTCCGCCGCCAAACTTCAACCTGTGGAAGCGCTGCGGTTCGAGTAGGGACTTGTCTTTAGCGCAGCGGTGAGACCTTGAGACGGCTGCTCAACCAGTGGGCAATCTCGTCCAATTCGAGGCTGTCTGTTGCTACAGCGAGGACAAATTCCACACCCTCATCGGCAACAGTGATCACTTCATAGTCATTCAGGACTAAGAAAGTCACCAGAAGCGCCCAGGCTGTGCGCTTATTGCCGTCAATCAGCGGGTGGCTTGTGGCGACCGAATGCAGTAGGGCAGCAGCTTTATGACTCAGAGTGGGGTAGGCATCGTCACCGAAGAGCGTTGTCTCTGGGCGGGCGAGGCATCCCTGCAGAAGGCCAAGGTCTCGGACGTGGAAGCCGAGGTACTTGACTTGGCGAAGTGCGTCCTCAAGGTCAAGAAATCGCGTCATGCGTCGGCGAGACGGTCCATGAGCTCTTTATCCCGTGTTTCGAGAACGTGCTGGGCCTTTCGCAGCGCCGTTTCTTTCAGCGAAACGCGAGTGTCAGTCATTTCAATGGCTCGAATGATTGCTTCATGTTTTGAGCAGTCAAATGCTTTAGCGAGCCGCTGAGCCATTTCGTCATGGTCGGTATCTAGTCGAAGTGTCATAGCCATGACCATATGGTAGCAAAGTGGTATCACGGCGTCGAGGTGGACATGTGTGGATAACTGCCATGCAAGCCCTCCGTGTGGAACGAGTCGACCAGCAGGTCGGGTTCGGCGTGGCACACTAATGGAATGCTGACCCTTCGTACCCCCTACCTCGTATTCCTCGGCGACGAAGCAGACTCTGCCTACGCCAAAACAGGCATCGGCTTGGCCTACTGGCGGCCCGATCTTTGTGTCGGACAAATGCGCCTGAGCGACAATGCCGCCGATACGGGGCTTCCCGACCAGAGCATTCACGAAGCCCAAGCCGCCGGTGCCCAGTCCCTCGTGTTGGGGGTGGCAATGATCGGCGGAGCCATTCCGGCCGAATGGCTCCCCATCCTTGTGGAAGCACTCGAGGCGGGAATGGATGTGGTCGCAGGTTTCCACACCAAGCTCAGTTCTTTTCCTGAACTGGTCGCAGCAGCCGAGCGTGGTGGGTCGAATCTTGTTGACGTGCGGGTGCCACCAGCAGATATCCCTGTCGGCACAGGGCAGAAGCGAACCGGTCGCAGGCTTCTCACGGTGGGAACAGACTGTGCGCTGGGGAAGAAATACACCGCACTCGCCCTGGCGAAAGGCATGAGTGCTGCGGGAATGTCGGCCGACTTTCGCGCGACCGGTCAAACGGGGATCCTCATTGCCGGTGGGGGAGTGCCCCTCGATGCCGTGGTGGCGGACTTCCTCGTGGGGGCTGCGGAAAAAGTCTCCCCGGATAACGACCCCGACCACTGGGACGTCATTGAAGGCCAAGGTGCCCTTTTTCACCCAGGCTACGGACCCGTCAGCATGGGCTTACTCATTGGGTCACAACCAGACGCGTTTGTGGTGTGCACCGAGGCGGGGCGTGACACCATCCGCGGTTGGGATAGTTTCAACACCCCCGACATTCGAGACGTGATTAATCGCACCGTCGACATTGGCCAGCAATTCAACCCCGACATTCGCTGTGTGGGGATCAGTGCCAACACCCGACACCTCGAGCCCTCCGCCAGAGGGGACTACTTGGGTGCGCTGGAGCAGGAATACGGGCTTCCCGCAATCGACCCCATTGCGACTGGGGTAGAGCCCGTCGTGTCGCGACTCGCTAAAGAATTTCACCAGTAGGGCTCACTCCAGTGCGAATGACCATTGATACCCACCGGTTTGCCCTGCGGGCACCCTTTGTCATCACCGGACACACTTTTACTGAAATTAATCCTGTGTGGGTCCACCTCGAATCAGAAGGGCACACCGGGCGGGGCGAAGCAATCGGTGTGTATTACACCGGGGACACCACGGAATCGATGGTGTCCCAGTTGGAGTCGGTGCGCACAGAGGTGGAAGCCGGGGCAACACGGGCAGATATCCAACACCTGCTCCCTGCAGGGGGTGCGAGAAACGCATTGGACTGTGCCTACTGGGACCTTGAATGCAAAAGTACTGGGACAACCATCTGGCAGCTGCTGGGTCTGGTACCCCACGAGCTGAACACCGTCGCCACGATCGGCATTGGCACCCCGGAGGCCATGGCCCAGCAGGCACGCGACTACCACTCCTTCCGGAAATTGAAAATCAAACTCGACGGCGATGCGCCCATCGAGAAACTCCACGCCATTCGCCAAGCCAGGCCAGAGGCCTCACTGGTGATTGATGTGAATCAGGGCTGGAGCCTGAAAGAACTGAGCGACTACCTTCCCGCATTAGAAGAGCTTCAGGTTGCCATGGTGGAGCAGCCGTTAGTAAGGGGCACCGACACCCAGTTGGAAGGATTTTCCTCCCCCATACCGTTGGGTGCCGATGAGAGCTGTTTGGACCTCGCCGAATACGACAGAGTCGCCCCGTTCTATGACGTCATCAACATCAAACTGGATAAGTGTGGGGGGCTGACAGAAGCACTGGCCATCGCCACACGCGCCACCGAAGACGGCAAATCGGTCATGGTCGGCAACATGACCGGCACTTCCCTGTCGATGGCCCCCAGCTATGTGGTGGGGCAGTGGTGTGAATTTGTGGACATCGATGGGCCAGTACTTCTCGCCGAAGATATTCCTGGCGGTTTGGTCTACCGCGAAGGCGGCACAGTCGACCTGCCGAAGCCTGATCTCTGGGGGTAGCGACTGGGCCATCCATAGAGTCCAGAGCGGTAGCATCGAGTGGTAGCGGGCGTTCAGGTCTTGAGGAACTGCCCGCCCAGGATTGGGGAGGTTTAGTGAAAATCGCAGGGTCCGTTTTGGACGTTATTGGCCACACACCCCTCATTCAGCTGGGGCCCTTGGTGAAGGGTCTCACCGACGCCACGGTTGTCGCCAAGGTCGAATACTTCAACCCCGGAGGGTCCTCGAAAGACCGTCTCGCGGTGGGAATGATTGATGCCGCCGAAAAGGCTGGTCTGCTGAAGCCCGGGGGAACCATTGTGGAGCCCACCAGTGGAAACACGGGAGTGGGTTTGGCCCTGGTCGCCCAACAGCGTGGCTATCACTGCGTGTTTGTCTGCCCCGATAAAGTCAGCGCCGATAAGCGCAAAGTGTTGGAAGCCTACGGGGCAAGAGTTGTGGTCACCCCCACCAACGTGGAGCCCGATCACCCCGAGTCGTACTATTCGGTGAGCGACCGGTTGGCCAGAGAAATTCCTGGTGGGTATAAACCCAACCAATACGCAAATCCTGCCGGGCCGGAAGCGCACTACCGCACAACGGGTCCAGAAATTTGGGACGACACTGACGGAACAGTCACCCACTTTGTTGCCGGTGTCGGGACCGGCGGCACCATCAGTGGCACCGGAAAGTATTTAAAAGAGGTCTCAGGCGGCAGTGTCCGGGTCATCGGAGCAGACCCTTACGGCAGTGTCTACGCCGAAAAAGGCCCCGCGAGGCCCTACTTCGTTGAAGGTGTGGGTGAAGATTTCTGGCCCGAAGCCTACGACCCCTCCATTCCGGATGAAATCATCACCGTCAGCGACCAGGAAGCCTTTTCGATGACGAGGCGTCTAGCCCGCGAAGAGGGCCTCCTGGTCGGCGGCTCGTGCGGAATGGCGATGGTGGCCGGACTCGAAGTCGCCAAGAAAGCATCCGCGGGTGACCTCATCGTGGTGTTACTTCCAGACAGTGGCCGCGGATACCTACAAAAGATTTTTGATGACGGGTGGATGACCCACAACGGCTTCCTCGCCCCCGAAGGGGTGACCACCACCTGGGGTAGCCAGGTTTCTGGGTTGACCCCGGCAGTGCTCACCAGCCACAGTGACGACCAACCCGCCACACGGGCGCAGCTTCTCGAAGACTCCGGTCGGCGTGTGGGTGTGGTAACCCATGCCACCCCTCCGCTCCAGCCCGGTGAAATGAAGGGGTGGTTCCACCAGGATGACCCCGCCCAAGTGCGAACCGCGGATCGATTCGTCACCGTGGGTGCTGGAGAAGAGTTTGACCCTCACGCCCTGGATGGTGTTGACGGTGTTGTGGTGATGGATCAAGGACAGGTTGTCGCGGTCGCGGCATCTGAAGAAATAGCGGGGCAGGCCTGATGACGAAAAACTCACATAGCGGCGAGGGCGCAGGATTTGCGACCAGAGCCATTCACGCTGGTCAAGAACCTGACCCATTGACTGGGGCGGTTGTTCCCCCTGTGGTGATGGCGTCAACCTTCACCCAAGACGGTGTGGGAAACCTCCGAGGAGGCTACGAATACGCGAGGGCCGCAAACCCCACCCGGGATGCCCTGCAAACCCAACTCGCCTCCCTAGAGGGCGCCTCCCATGCGTTTTCGTTCGCCTCAGGCCTCGCCGCCGAAGATGCACTGATGCGCTCGGTGCTGGCCCCCGGTGACACCGTGTTGATGGGTAACGACGTGTATGGCGGAACCCACCGGTTGGCCAGCAAAATCTTTGGCCCTTGGGGTGTCACCGTGGTGACCACGGAAATGACCGACCTTGACGGGGTAGCAGCAGCGATTGCGGCGCATAACCCCACAGTGGTGTGGTTAGAAACCCCCAGTAATCCCTTTATGAAAGTGTCCAACATTGCCGCAGTGTCCCAGTTGGTCGGTGACGCCCTGCTCGTGGTGGACAACACCTTCGCCACGCCCTATTTGCAGCGCCCCCTGGAACACGGAGCCCAGGTGGTGGTGCACTCGACCACCAAATACCTCGGTGGGCACTCCGATGTTGTCGGAGGAGCGGTGATCACCAACGATGACGAACTGGCGACAAAGGTGGGGTTCCATCAGTTTGCCGCTGGAGCGATCAGTGCGCCCATGGAAGCGTGGCTCACCACGAGGGGTATTAAAACCCTTCCGGTTCGGATGGATCGCCACTGCCACAACGCCCAAGAGCTCGCTGAAGCCCTCGACGCGGATGCCCGAGTGGAGCAGGTGTATTACCCGGGTCTGCCTTCCCACCCAGGACACGACATCGCCCTCACACAGATGTCCGGTTTTGGCGGAATGCTCTCCATGCGTTTTCCCACCGGCGCCCAAGCTCAAGCGTTTGTCGAATCCACTGAAGTGTTCACCCTCGCGGAAAGTCTCGGTGGGGTGGAATCGTTGGTGAACTATCCGGCAAAAATGACCCACATGTCCGTAAAGGGCACGGAGTTGGAAGTGCCGGATACGATCGTGCGCCTCTCCGTCGGGATTGAAGATGTGCGGGATCTGCTGGCCGATGTGATGCAGGCACTAGATCGGGCCGGAAAGCACTAGTAGGCAGGCACTACATGCGCGGTGGCGCATTAAGTGCAAGAAGCGACGCTCGACCCCTGAGGTCGTCGAGGGTCTCCGGAGTGGGTACCTCGACAGTCGTGAGGGCTCCGTTGATGAATTTGGGGAAAATCCTTCGGTAGTTGTTCAGGTCGATTCCCAGTAATTCACAGAGCATGAGGCGCCCCAAGGTTGAATGAATGACGAAGGCGACTGTGTCGACGCTGTGATCCCTCACCGCATCGAACACGTATGGCAGCGCGCGCTCAAGCGCCTCTTCTCCAGACTCACCACCGGGGAAACGGGAAGAAGCCGGATGGGCCTCAAACGCTTGGCGTTCTTTTGGGAATTGTGTCGCCATTTCCGCTGCCGTCAGGCCCTCTCCTGAACCAAAGTCCACTTCCCTCAAGCCGGGTTCACTGGTCAAGGGCAGCTGTGCGGCGCGGGCAAGAGGCTCTGCGGTGAGACGGGCTCGGCTGAGATCCGACGAGATGATTCGATCAATTCCTGCCGATGTCGCCCAGCCCACCAGCTCAATGCTCTGTTGCACACCCCTTGCGGTGAGGGGAACGTCGGTGTGCCCGGCGTAACGGTTTTCCGCGTGCCACACCGTTTCACCGTGGCGGATGATGTGGATGATGGTCATCGCGTGTTCTCCCTCGCAAATTGGGCCAATGTGGGCCCGATCCATCCCCGGCGGTCTAGTTCGTCAACGAGGACTAGGTATTTCTGATGCAAGAGCGCCGCAAGAGTGGAATCCGGTGTCACCGTGTGTTCGAGTGTGACCATGTGGTCGACAATTTGGCCGAAACCTTGGCTACTACTGGCCTCGACGCCGGCCCTCGCAAGAATGGCCATGCCGAGAGAGCCTTCACTGCGTGCAGGAACGTGAACCTCACGGCCCAGAACACTCGCTCGTAATTGACTCCACGTAGTGTTGGTCGAACCGCCGCCGGTAAAGCTCAGGGCACCATTGACCGGGTAACCCGCGTGCTCAACGGCGTCAAACGCCAGCCGTTCGATGAGAGCCACCCCGAGAGCAATTTCCATAAAACGACCCTGAGGGTCGGTGGGTGTGGTGTCCTTACTAAGGGTGAACCCCGTGGCCTCGGCGCTTACAAAGGGAAATCTCTCGCCCGTGCCGATGAGCGGGTAGCTCACGGCAGTGTCCTTCAGCTTTTCAGGGATTATCTGAAGATCGTGTGGGGCCGCTCCAGAAAGTTCCTCCGTGATTGCTCGGGCCCCAATGTTTGATGCTCCGCCTGGCCACCAACCAGAGCCGAAAGGAGCCAGGTGGCAATAAATTGCGCCGGTGGGGTCTTCTTGACGCGTGGCGCTGGAGCCTTTGAGGACCAACGTGGTGCCGAGCACGGAATTCCAACTACCCGGAGCGACCGCTCCCGCGGCAATTTGTGCGGCAGACCCATCCGTCATTCCCGCGACAATCGGGGTGCCGACAGCCAATCCGGTGCCCTCGGCAGCCATAGCTCCCACCACTCCGATGACTGTCCCCGGTTCGACGACTGTGTTCACGCTGGAGGCCGGAATTCCTAATGCCGAAAAAACTTCCTCGGGCCAACGCCCATGATCGAGATCGAATCCTGATTTCAACGTGTGGCTGGTATCACTGGCTACCGGCTTCCCCGCAAGTCGCCACGAGATGACATCTGCTTGGGTGAGGAAGATTTCCGAGCTACTCAAAGGGTTGGTGTGTTGCCGCCAGACCATCGCTGGTAGGGCCCAAGAGTCCTGCATGAGGTAACCCAGCCTGGACCATACTTCACGGCCGACGACGTTCACCCCTTCGGTGAAATCCGCTGCCCTCCGGTCGTCGTACATAATCGCCGGAGTAGTCACGGTCCCATCGTGTCGGTGAGCGACAACCAGAGTGCCGGAGGTGGCACAGGTGGCGATTCCTCCGACCGGGTAGCCAGCGGGTAAGGCGCTGACGACTTCACGCAGGCACGCGGCGGTCGCAGACCACCAGTCCTCTGCCGATTGTTCGTGCTTAATTCCATTTCGCTCACTGCTGAGAGGCCTCGAGGCATGGGCGAGAGGTGCTCCATCGGAATCGATTGCGGAAACCTTGACACTTTGCGTACCGAGGTCGATTCCAATCCACGCCGTGGCATCAGACACCATGAGCCCCCCGCTCATGACTCCACAGCGGCGAAACTGCCTTTCGCAGAGTGGTGAAAAGCTCGAAACGTGTGTTGTGGATCTCACGGTGGGCCGGCGCAGGGCTAAAGCTGGCGCCTCCAGACACCAGGCGCTTAGTGGCCTGAGAAACGCTGCTATCGGTGCCTACGGCCACAGAGAAGTAGATTTGCGCCCCCTTCGCACCCACCTGGGCATCGCGACTTCTGACCGTCGTCACACCGGTGACATCGGCAAGGGTTTGAGCCCACAGGTCGCTCGCGGCCCCGCCTCCGGCGAGACCTAGCCGGGATGGTGTGACGTGGGTTGCCTCCAAGGATTCGCGGACCACGTAACTGAGGGACTCAATGAGCGACCGTGCAATGTCGGCTCGTGTGTGGGTGTCGTGTAGTCCAAAGAGCAGCCCAGATGCCTGCGGATCGAAAAAGGGAGCGCGCTCGCCCGCGGGGGAAAGATAAGGCAACCACAGCAGCCCCCTTGCGCCGACCGGTGACTCCTCGGCAAGGGCAGTCAGTTCGGGAACAGTGTCAACCTGCACGATGTGCGAGAGCCACGTCAGAGTATTTGCGCCCGTGATCGTGGGAAAGGCGCGGAGCACTTGGCTATCGCCCACCCCGAGCAGGTTGAGGCCGGTGTGGACGCCATCTAGTTGGGGCGTGTGGGTAATGATCCCTGGACAAATCGTGGTGCCCAAGATGGCGAACGCGTCGCCCTGATGTGCGGCGCCTGCGCCAGCTGCTGTGGCAACGATGTCGTAAGGAGCCATCACGACCGGTGTCGCTTCGGCAAGCTTCCACTGGTCGGCCAGGCGAGAATTGATGGGTAGAGCAGCGTTGTCTAAGACGGGCGGGATGAGGTGCTTCCAGGCAGTGAGTTCATACAATTCGCACAGTGCGTCGGAAATCTCGCCTGAGTTGATATCGAGCCATGGAGCACTGGCTTCGGAAGGATGCTGACCGATTACGCCCGTTAATTTGTAGAGAATCCAGCTTCCGCAGGTGAGCACTGCCCTCGCCGATGCGAGGGACTGTGGTTCGTGATGAACTAGCCACCTCATGATGGCGTTGGGCAAGCCAAGTGACGACAAGGAACCGTTGAGTGCCCATGCTGACTCAAGGCGCCCATCCGCGCTGAGTGGCTGCATCACGTCGGCCGCTCTACCGTCGTTCCAGAGGATGGCCGATCGAATGGGGGCGCCTTTGGCATCAATCAACCACGCACCGTCCCCTTGCGCGGTGACCGCAATTCCCGTGATTTCGCCACGTTGTGTGGAAATCACCTCCAGGCATGCCTGTTCGACGCTGTCCCACACCTCGAGCATGTGCTGTTCGGACCAATCGGGGTGTGGCGAATGCACCGTGGTCGCTCGAGTGGCAATAGCTAACTCTTCACCGTCATCCGAGAAGAGGACAGCTTTAATGAGGGTGGTGCCCGCATCGATGCAGAGAGTGGCCACCTGCGTCTCCTTGTCTAGGAGGTCAAACTGAGCTGAGCGAGTACTTCGGGGTTGGCAACGTGCTCGGGTGATTGACCTGCAATAAACCTAGCCACGTCGGCGGCAAGAATGGAGGCTGCGCGCTCGGCGGTTTGTTGGGTGGCGCCCGCTAAATGCGGTGTGAGCAATACGTTGTCACGGCCGAGTAGGGGCCACGAGAGGGGCGGGGGTTCTTCGTCAAAGACATCGAGGGCCACCGCGCCTAATTGGCCACTATCCAGAAGCGCCGGCAACGCAGAGTAGTCGAGTAGGCCACCTCGGGCTGTGTTGACGAGGACAGATCCGCCCGGCAACAACGAGAGAGTGGACGCGTTTAGCATTTGGGCTGATTCTTCACTGAGTCGCGCGTGCACGGTCACTACCCGTGACGACGACAACAGAGTTTCCAGGTCGACGAGGGTAACTCCTTCTGGCGGCACCGTGGAGCCGTCAAGATAGGGATCAAAAACGAGCACCTTCGCACCGAACGCGAGAACCATGTCGGTCACCAGGCGCCCGATCGCTCCAAAGCCGATTACTCCCACAGTGTTGCCTGCCAGCTCCATACCGGCGTGTGAATAGCTGTAAAACTCTCCTCGCCAGGTTCCTCGGTGGAGGGCTGTGTTGCCGTCCCCGATTTTCCTCATCGCGGCCAGCATCATGCCGACACTGAATTCTGCAGCAGCCTGGGCATTTCTCCCTGGCGCGAAGGACACCACCACTCCCGCGTCGGTGGCAGCAGCAAGATCAACGTTTACGGGCCCTCCACGACACACGGACACTAGACGCAAATCCGGGGTTGAATCGAATACGGCGCGGGTGAAGGGCGCCAACTGCGTCATAGCAATTTCTGCACCCTGCACAGCAGCGATGGTGTCGTCTTCGTCTCCGCTGGCTTCGTGCACAGAACCCACCGAACCAAACGGCACTTGCGGCCAGGGAAGAGTGGTGTGGTGGAAGGAAACCCCAGACAGCGCATGTCGGGCGAGAGCGTCCTCGAACAGTTGGGGCAGAACGAAGTTGTCACCCACTGCGGCGATCCGGACCATTTTTTCCTACTATCTGTTCACGTGGTGGTGGAGTGCGAGGCGTAGAAGCCACTCAGGAACTCACGAGCTCAAGTATAACACTTCAAATGGTAAAAATACCATGCAAGTTGCCCTGGTCTATCAGGTCAATGCGCTCAGGCGAAGTGCAACAAGACGTTTTCCGGGAGCTCCGTGAACATTGATCGGGGGACGTCATCGCTCAAAATGACGTCGGTAAAAGCTGCCAGCGGGACAAACTGATGCAGAGAGGTTCTTCCCACCTTGCTTGAGTCCATCATCAGGACCTTTCGCGTGCCGGCGTCGAGCATTGCGCGCTTCATCAGCACCAAGTCTTCTTCTTGGTGGTAGGTCATGTGCCCATCCATCGTGGAGGTGGACTGAAACACAATGTCGACCGCATAGGAGTCGAGACCGGTGAGGTGGGGTGAGCCGACAAACGAGTTGTGGGTCTTCGAGTACGTCCCGCCTATGGCAATCACTCGAATTTCAGGCTCTTCAACAAGGACATCAATGGCGTCTCGATAGTTTGTCAACACTGTGAGCGGTGCTTTGGTGGGCAGAAGTTTGGCCAGTTCGAGGACCGTTGTTGAGTCATCGAGCAAGATAGACATCCCCGGCTCAATCAACTCGACGGCTGTCATCGCCAGTGCCCTTTTGACTTGAGCGTTACGCTGCTTTCGAAAATCGGAACTCGACTCGAACATGCTCGTGGGAAGCGCAGATACGCCCCCGTGGAACTTCCGCACCAAGCCCCGGGAGGCAAGTTCATCGAGATCCCGGTGAACCGTCATCAGGCTCCGGCCGGTGACCTCCGTCAGAGTGGCGGCGCTTGCCTGACCGTGTTCCAGCACGTAATCCAAAATTACCCGACGCCGTTCGTCGCGTTCACGATTGGATGATGATTGGGTTTCTGTAGACATCGTGGACGTCCCTCCCCGAGTATGACGACTACAACATTGTGTCGTATTCGGAGCCTCAATTTATAACATTTCCGTTATTAAACTCTCATACTACTTGCTAAAATTACCGCGCTGTGTGGTATTCTCACTCACGATATGTCAGTCCGGGCATATTGCCACCATTCCCGCACCGGGAATTCGGAAAGGAAACTCAATGTCAACACTGTCCAAGAGGCTCGTTGCCTTGGCCGGGGTCATTACGCTCGCGGGAACGCTGGGTGCTTGTGCCTCCGAGCCGGCTGCAGACTCCGGAAGTGCCGATGAGGGCACTTCGGCTGAAACAGAAACTGAAGAAGCTGGTGGTTCGGAAGAACTCTCCGGCACTATCGCGTTCTTGATGCCAGACCTGGCGTCAACACGATACGAGGAGCAGGATGCACCTCTGTTTACGGCAGCAGTTGCTGAACTGTGCCCCAACTGTGAGGTGCTGTATCAGAATGCTGACGCCGATCCTGCAGCGCAGCAGGCTCAAGCAGACTCCGCAATCACCCAGGGCGCAGAAGTAATCGTTATTTCGTCGGTAGACACCGCCGCTGCGGCGTCCATCGTAGAAAGCGCTCAGTCCCAGGGTGTTGCCGTGGTCACCTACGACCGCCCCATCACCACCAAGCCAGCCGACTTCTACGTCTCCTTCGATAACTACTGGATTGGTGAGAACATCGGAATCTCGCTGATCGAGAAGCTCGAAGCGGATGGTGCATCACCAGACGATGGTGGAATCCTCGTCGTCGGTGGGTCGCCCACTGATGACGCAGCCGGACTGATCTTCGACGGCCAAAAGGCCGCTGTTGATGCAAGCGACTTCAGCGTTCTCGCAGAGTTCCGCACCCCCGAATGGGACCCCGCAAAGGCCCAGGACTGGGTAGCGGGTCAGATCACGCAGTTTGGTGACCAGATCCTCGGTGTGATCGCCGCCAATGATGGAACCGGTGGTGGCTCTGTTGCTGCACTGAAGGCAGCCGGCGTGAGCCCACTTCCTCCCGTCACGGGTAACGACGCGGAAATTGCGGCCATTCAGCGAGTAGTTGCTGGAGACCAGTACAACACCATTTCGAAGCCGATCAGCATCGTGGCTTCGGCCGCAGCTGAAGTTGCCGTGGGAATTCTGAGCGGAGAAACTCCGACCCCAGACACCACACTGTTTGACACTCCCTCCAAGCTGTACGTCCCCACTGTGGTGACTCAGGAGAACGTCAAAGAGGCAATCTTCGACAGTGGTATCTACACCGCTGACCAGGTCTGCACCGATGAGTATGCAGACGCCTGTGCAGCATTGGGTATTAGCTAATCGGATAGATTTCCGACTAGCGTGTGGGGCCCAGGTCATTGACCTGGGCCCCACCAACCCCCACTCTTAGTGTTATCAACGGCGATAGGAACTTTGACTCATGGACGCACCGAAGACTCAGGCCGAACCTGTCTTGTCAATGCGGATGATCTCCAAGCATTTCGGTGCCGTCTCCGCCCTCTCCGACGTCAACCTGGATGTGTACCCGGGTGAGGTCGTGGCTCTGGTAGGCGACAACGGCGCAGGGAAATCAACCCTGGTCAAGATTCTTGCCGGCGTGCACGCGCAAGATGAAGGCAGCATCACGTTCGCCGGTGAAGAAGTAGAAATTCATAATCCCCACGATTCCCTCGAAGCCGGCATCGCCACCGTCTTCCAGGATTTGGCCCTCTGCGACAACCTCGATGTGGTCGGCAACCTCTTCTTAGGAAGAGAGATTCGTCCTGGTCGTATGGATGAAGTCACCATGGAGTTGCGGGCATGGGAATTGTTGAGTGAGCTCAGCGCAAAAATCCCCTCAGTGCGAATTCCGATTGCCTCGCTTTCCGGAGGCCAACGCCAAACCGTCGCGATTGCTCGGTCATTACTGGGAGAGCCAAAGCTCATCATGTTGGACGAGCCCACGGCTGCGCTAGGTGTCGAACAAACGGCTGAAGTACTGAACCTCATCGAACGGCTCAAGGAACGTGGCTTGGCCGTCATTGTCGTGTCACACAACATGGATGATGTGCTCGCGGTCGCTGATCGCGTGGTGGTCTTGCGGCTTGGTACGAACAACGGGGAATTCCTCCCCTCTGTAGCCACCAAAGATGACATTGTGGCAGCCATCACCGGGTCGGCAAATAACGCCGTCACCACACGAAACCTCAGAATTTCCCAACCAGTCGATTCGGAACGGTAACACCCCTATGACGAACACGGTGACACCTGAAGACAACACTCCTGCTGATCGTCGGGATTCGCGCCTGCGACAAGACGTCGGTCTACAGGGCGCGATGAGGGGCGCATTCGATCGCGTACGGCGAGGCGACCTTGGCTTGCTGCCCGTGATTATCGGAATTATCGTCATCTCGATCATTTTCCAGAGCCTGAACCCGTTTTTCCTGTCGTCAAACAACCTGGCCAACTTGTTGATGGAGTCAACGGCTATTGGCTTCATGGCCTTGGGCATTGTGTTTGTCCTGCTTCTGGCACAAATTGACCTGTCGATCGGCTCCGTCAGTGGGCTTTCCGCGGCAGTCTTCGCTGTCGGATTTGTCCAAAATGGTTGGCCGATTCTCCCGGCAATCATCGCCGCCGTCCTTACCGGTACGGCAATTGGCTTCCTGTACGGACAAATCTTCAACCGACTCGGCGTTCCGTCCTTCGTGATTTCTGTGGCCGGGCTGCTCGGGTTTCTAGGGTTGCAGCTCTATGTGCTCCGCGGCCAGGGCACAATCAATCTGCCGTTCGAATCACCTCTGGTGTGGTTTGGCCAGCAAGCATTCATTCCGGCCACCCTGTCGTACGTGCTGATGGCCGTCGTCGGGGTTGCATTTTACTTAGTGAGAACAGCGAAAGCGGCACGGCGTAAAAAAGCGGGACTTTCGGCCCAAGGCCAGGTGGGGATTGTGCTCCAGGCAGTCGGTCTCATCGCAGTACTCGAATTCATCGCCTGGTTCCTCAACCAGTCGCGTGGAATCAGCATGATGTTCTCCCTGTTCGTGGTAACCGTCCTGATCGCTCATTTTGTGCTCACCCGAACTCAGTTTGGGCGCGCCATTTTCGCTGTGGGTGGCAACCCGGAAGCTGCCCGGCGGGCGGGAATCAACGTGCGAGCGGTATACACCTCCGCCTTCATGATCACCTCCACGCTGGCGGCAATCGGCGGCCTGATGGCCGCCGGGCGTCTCGCTGCTGCTGCCCAAAGCTCCGGCGGAGGAGACACCAATCTGACAGCGATTGCTGCTGCAGTCATCGGGGGAACAAGTCTGTTCGGTGGGCGTGGGAGTGCCTTCTCGGCTCTCCTGGGCGTCATCGTCATTCAATCAATTTCCAGTGGCCTGACTCTGCTCAACCTGGACTCGTCCATCCGCTTCATGGTGACTGGCGCCGTAGTGCTTATTGCTGTGGCGGTGGATGCTCTGGCCAGACGCTCCCGAGAAGCAAGCGGGGTAGCGTAGCAAGCGGGATAATCCCCATCACGCTGCGCAACCAGGGCAATACTGTCTCTCAGGGCTGCCCACCGAAGGCAGCCCCCCCCACGCGGCCAGGTGTTTCCCCTAAGCTGCCAAAGGGGGACGGGGTTAGGGCCGTTGCTCTCCTTCGGAGGTTTCGTCGACCCGAACAACACTGACCAGGGCAATACGCCGGGACTCCATTGAGTGGACAATCAGGGTGGCCTCGGGGGTGTCTACGGAAGCACCGGGCTCTGGGATGTGGCCCAACTCGGAGAGCATAAAGCCGGCCACAGTGGAGTAGGGCCCGGGGGGTATAGCGACGCCGGTGAGTTCTTCGAATCGGCGGATACTCGTCTCCCCACGGAAGTGCCCTCGGCTGGTCAAACGGTCTTCTCGAACACGGCGGTCTGCCGGGTCGTGTTCGTCGTACACCTCGCCAATGAGTTCTTCGACAAGATCCTCAAGAGTGACGAGACCGTCGGCTCCGCCGTATTCGTCAACGACCAAGGCGATGTGTTTGCCCTCCCTGCGCAACTCGCTCATTGCGGGAAAGACTTTCATGCTGCTGGGAAGGATGGGGATTGATCTGGCCACATCGGCGATGGTCTGGTGGGTCTTGGACGCCCACATCACATCACGCACGTGAACGAAAGATTCACAGTCGTCAAGACTTTTGGTAATCACGGGGTAGCGGGAGTAGGGGAGGCCTTGGAGTAGCTCCCGTGCTTCGGTAATAGCCATCGTGCTGACCAAGCAGTGCACTTCACCCCGCGGTTGCATGACGGAGATGAGTGCGTGTTCCGCCGCTTCGATAACGTCAGAGAGTATTTCGCGCTGTTCAACACCCAAACTTTCGTGGCTTTCCACAATGGATTTCAGTTCCTCACCGGAGAGCACTTCGCCGCGTTTGGTGGGGTCGCCACCAAAGAGTTTCACCACCGCGTCACTGGATTTTCCGACCAGCCAAATCAGTGGCGTGAACGCCACCGCAATTCCCGCAATGAGCGGTGCAATGGCGAGGGCAAACCCTTCAGCTTTTTGAAGGGCGAGGCGTTTGGGCGCTAATTCTCCAAATACGAGGGACGCGTAGGCGACAAGAAGCGTCATCGCAATCACTGCCACAACGCCAGCGGCAACCGGATTGATTCCGGCTGCCCGCAAAGGACCCTCTAGTACCGGGGCTAACGCGGTCGCACCAAAAGCCGCAGAGAAAAACCCCGAGACGGTGACGCCGATTTGTACGGCGGCGAGGAAAGTGTTGGGGTCACGCGCCAACTTCGCAACAGCCGCACCGCGGCGGCTGCGTTTTTCTAAGGCATCGAGTTGGGATTCGCGCAGAGACACGAGGGCCAACTCGGCGGCGGCAAAAAGCCCCCCAAGGAGAATGAAAAATGCGACGAGGCCAACGTTCAGCCACACAGTGTCATCCACTGAGCTGGGGTTCACCTCCGATTAGCCACACACACTGTGTGGGTCGTAAAAAGTGTGATTCACCCGCCTGATGAAAGGCTGGAGGTTACCAAGCCTGTTGGGTTTGCGCCCACCGCTCCCGCGCTGCCCCCACGACGCCTTTGTCGTCAATCCGCGGAGAAGTTTTGGCCCTGGTCGACAGAGAAAAGTACCTCGCCGGCGTTGAGGACCACGATCACCTCACCGGAGGCAGCAATCGCAGCAATATCCCCAAAAGTGTGATCAAGAGGGGTGAACGGTCCCGCTGGACTTTGGCCGGTAAACAGCTCAGATGTCGAACCAATCACGATTGCGCTATCCGACCACGCCACGGTGCTGATTCCGGCGGGCACATCAAGTTCGGTGAAGCTCTCGCCTAAATCCTCGGAGAGCAATAGTCCTTCACCTGTTGCGATGAGGAGTTCCTGAGGGTTTTGAGGATTAAGCGCAAAATCAGTCAGCGGCGGCACCTCGAAGGTTTCCCAATTCGCACCGCCGTCAACACTTCTCACGATTGCCCCATAGTTGGCCGCGACGCCCACCATCGAACTCCCGCTGACGTCCAACATGTGAAAATCTACTTCGCCGGAAAGCGCATGGGCCTCCCACGTCGTTGCGCCATCACCTGAGCGAATCAGCCCGATCGGGTCTGGCGAGTCGAGTTCTGATCCTGGGTGTCCACTGGCCCAAAACGTTCCGTCGTGATAGCTCAAGCCCATCACGTCAAAGGACGGGCCGAGGCGTAGCCAGGAGGATGAATCCTCTTCCCACTGGTAAAGCCCTTCGTGTGTACCAGCCCAGATCTCGTTGCCATTGGTCGCGAGGTTATGGACGTGTCCTGTTGAACTCAGGTCGTCGGTGCGATCGGCATCCGTTGCGCAACCGGTGAGGAGCATGAGCGCCGCCAGCGACGTCCAGAGGGTCTTATTCACTCTCAAACCCTTCTTGCAGGTCTTTCATTTCGGCGATTTCATCTCGTTGAACCCGGTCAATGTCGTCAGCGAGTTCGCGAACCTCATCCACGCTCGAGTTGTCAATCATGTGAATCATCACCAGTGCGCCTTCGTGGTGGTCAATCATGAGCCGGAGAAACTCTTGGTCAAACTCGGGGGAATTCAATCCGCTCAGAGTGGCAATTTCTTCTTCAGTAGCCATCCCACCCATAGATTCCATACCGGGCATACCCTCTATCGGGTCCAGGCCGGATTGGCCCATCGGCCCCATCATGTCGCCCGGGAAATCGTCACCATCGAATCCGCTGGCGTCTAGCCAACCCTGCATTTGGTTGATTTCGGGTAGTTGACCGTCTCGAATTCTGCTGGCGAGGTCGCGAATCTCTGGCGAGTCTGAAATATCCAGCGCGGAGTTGGACATATCGACGGCTTGCTGGTGGTGGGGAATCATCATTGCGGCAAACATGAGATCGCTCACCGCAAAAGCATCCTCTGTGGTTTCGGTATCCGGGGCATCCTCTTGAGAGCCCGTTGGGTGGTCACCGGCCATTGGCAGTGTCGGGACCATTCCACAGCCACTAAGGGCAATCACGAGCGCCGCCGCGGATAGCGCGGCGCCCAGTATTGTGCTTGCTTTACTCATCGGGATGCCCATTACCCCAAGGGTAGTCCTGGTGTCTGGGCGCGACCTGTGGCCCCAATAGCAGAGGCGCAGTGTCTAGAGCAGGTTGGGGATTTTTTGTTCTTCAGCCAAGTTTGCTCGCCGGAAGAACAGTGTCACCACGGTGGCAACAATGACGATGAAGAGCGAATAGAGCGCCGGAATGATCAAAATCAGTCCGATGTCGGGGTTTCCCGAAAAGCTCAGCAGCACGACGGCAATACCTAGGGGGCCGTTCTGGATTCCCGTTTCCATCCCAATGGTGCGCGCATTCATCGGGTGCAGCCGGAGGGCTCGGGCGAGACCGTAGGCGACAAAGATTCCTAGTAGGCCCATCACAATCGCGACGGTGAAGGTCTGCCACGGGGTGCTGGTGAGCAAGCCCCAGTTGCGGGGAACCCAGGTGGCGACCAAAAACACGATGAAGAACATGCCGACAAAACCGCCGAGCAGCTCCAAGACCGCTCCTACGTTGGCGCTTTTCTTGCGGATAAACATTCCCGCCACGACCGGCACCAACAGCAACACGAGGGTGACCACGATGTTGAGCATCGGGATTTCAAAATCACCGGCTTGATCGGTAAAGAGCAGCCTGCCGTAGAGGGTGAGCACCAGCGGTGTCATCAGGATCGCCCACAGTGTGGAGTGGGTAGTCATCATGACGCTGAGCGCCAGGTTGCCTTTTGAGAAGTAGGTGAAGATGTTCGAAGTAGTTCCAGCAGGAACACTCCCCATCAGCAGTGCTCCGAGGGCAACGGGGGCTGCGTATTCCATGGGTAGTTGGAACAAAAACAGCGTAATGAGCCCAAAGGTAATGAGCGGCATCAGGCCGAACTGGGTAAACCAGCCGATAATGAGGCCCCATGGACGGCGAAACGCCAACCGGAAATCTTTCGGGGTGAGTCCTGCCCCCAAACCGAACATGATGATGAACACCAAAATCACCAGCAGGTTTTGCTCAAAAGGGGTGACGACGTCCTGTTCGGAAATTCCGGCCTGCGCGAGCACCATCACGTTGTTCATTTGGCAGAGCCCTTCTCGTCAGTATTTCCCTGCTGGGTGGCGATCTCGCCGGTCGCGGTGGAGCGCAACTGTCGGCGCAAAATTTTGCCGATCGGGCTCTTAGGCAGTTCATCGATGATGGTGACCCGCTGGGGCACCTTATAGGCGGCAAGGTGTGTGCGACAGTATGCCCGGATGGCCTCACTGGAGGGTGGTGGATGTGAGGCCACCACGAACGCTTCGACGCGTTCACCGGACTTTTCATCAGGAAGGCCAATGACGCCCACTTCTAACACGCCTGGCACCGCAGCGATGTGGTCTTCCACCTCGTTGGGATAGACGTTGAAGCCACTGACCAAAATGACGTCTTTTTTGCGATCCACGACGGTGAAAAACCCGTCCGCATCCATTTCGGCTACATCGCCGGTGTGTAACCACCCATCGGTGATGGCTGCAGCAGTTTCTTCTGGTTTATTCCAATAGCCGGCCATGATCTGTGGACCTTTGGCAAAAAGCTCCCCGGCCTGCCCGACGGGAACGTCTTGTCCTTCGTCGTCAACGCAGCGCACCAGGGTGGAGGGCACAGGGATGCCAATCGTGCCGTCACGGGCTGTTCCATCGAGGGGGTTGAAGGTCAACACTGGCGATGATTCGGTCAGACCGTAGCCCTCCACAATCGGTGTACCCACCATCTCTCGCCACTGTTTCGCCACAGACGTGTGCAGGGCCATCCCGCCCGCTGCTGAGGCTCGAAGAGACGCCGGCGGGCTGTCTTGGAACCAGCGCTCTTTGAGTAGTGCCTGGAAAAGGGTGTTGACACCGGTCAGCCAGGTCACCGTGTAGTTTTCGAACGCTCGTTTGAGGTTGCTCGGTGGCCTGGGGGTGGGAATGAGAATATTTCTGGCACCGAGGTGATAAAACGACAACAAATTCAAGGTGAAAGCAAAGACGTGGTACAGCGGGAGGGCCGTCATGACCGTCTCTTTGCCGGGACGCAGGAAAGACCCCGCCATCGAAATGGTCTGCATGGTGTTCGCCACGAGGTTGGTCTGAGTGAGCATGGCGCCCTTTGCTACACCGGTGGTTCCACCGGTGTATTGCAAGGCGGCGACAGAATCTGCTGTGACACCATCTAGGTAGCTGCCCACCTGCGCGGAAGGGGCCGCTGATTTGCCGGCCTTCAGGGCATCCTTAAAAGGGGTGTGCGCAACAGTAATGGCCGGCAGGGAGCGATTCCACACTTTTTGCACCAAACGGATTACTCCGGCAATCACCGGGGGGAAGAACTCCCCGATTTTGGTGGTCACCACCGTGTGAATGTTCGTCTGCGGTAACACCGCATCGAGGCGATCGGCAAACATGTCGATCACCACCAACACGGTGGCTCCCGAGTCAGAGAACTGGTGGATCATCTCAGAGGGTGTGTAGAGCGGGTTGGTGTTGACCAAGACACAGCCTGCTTTTAACACTCCAAAGGCCGCCACCGGGTAGCTCAAGCAGTTGGGCATTTGCAGGGCAACCCTTTCGCCCGCTGCAACCCCCACGGTTTCTCGAAGGTAGATCGCGAACTGATCGGACAGCTCGTCAACTTCCTTGAACGTCAGCGACCCGTTCATTCCATTAGGCATGCACTGCGTGAACGCAATCGTGTCGGCGTATTGAGACGATGCGGTGCGCACCATTTCCGGTAGGTGGGCCGCTGGCAGTGCAGCAAGCTCGGGTTCAACGAACGAGGGGTAGTGGGACATCCACGGTGTCTGAGTCACGGTGACCTTTCGTCAAAGGGGTCACCGCCTGTTCGAATGGGGGCGACGTTGACCGTAGACAAACTTAGCGCGCTGGCCTGGCAAGCGCACCCCCACATGCTGATGGAGTATCCGGGGGAGCGTGTGACTGATCTATTGGCGCAGTAGTCTCAAGGCTGGCCGATGAACTCGGTCTCTTAGGTCTCAGTGAAAGCGTGTTCCCGAATGGATAGTGTTTCTTTTCTTTCTGCCGCCCACGTCTCTGACGAAGTGTTCGAACTTCGACCCGACTATCGCGCGGACATCATTGTGGCTACTGGAATCAACCCACACGCTGACCAATCTGACGTCTCCCGGTTAGTGGAGCAGGCTGAGGATTACGCAAGGCAGTTACTGGCGACTACCTCTGTGGCCGATCTTGAACACATTGTGTCCTGGCGGGAAGCATTTAGGGCCTTCGGGGCGAAGCCCTCCGATTATCGAAATAGCGCCGAAGCACTGATGAAGCGTGCACCAAGCGGACTGCCGCGCATCAATGCGTTAACCGACATGTATAACGCGCTGTCGGTCCTTCACCAGACACCCCTTGGGGGAGAAAA
>CBFHPU010000014.1:0-32983 GCA_965657845.1 Pontimonas sp. | reverse complement strand
GAAATACCCTGCCAGGTCACTTCTTCCAATTCGCTACCCGCTATAGCAGGATCGGCGGGGCTGGGGGCCACAGCATTGCCTTGTGAATTGTCTTCTGATGGGGCGGCAGCTTCAGTGTCACTCATTCGAGTTCTCCTTCCACCGCAGAATTGTCGTCATCGCTGGGAGGTAGTTGACACCAGCGCTCGGCTAGCAGACTACCGACCACAAGAATGACTCCGCCGAGTCCTGTCACAGCAGCCACAATGACCGAATCCCAGACGACCACCATTCGCCCCAGGAAAAACACCACTACACCTGCGCCCACACCGACCAGTAGTGCTCCGGTGAGGGAACCGGCTTTAGCGAGTAACAACACTCGCATTGCATAGAAAGGGTTTATCGCAGGAGCCCTTGTGGGAGGACCATCGCCTTTGGGGTCTTTGTTGTCCTTTGTGGCTTGACGGATTGGCCAGGCCAATGCGGGTAACACAACACCAATCAGCATGAGGGTCACTCCGAGCGTGAGTGGTGGGGTGAACACTGGCTCGCCCATTCGGACCAACACCATTTCGGCGACAAACATCACGGCAGCCCCCACGGCAAACAACATCGTGAGGATGGCAGGCCGAGTAGGACTCACGCCTGCTCCTGGGCGTTGGTGTTGGTACTGGTGTTGGTGTTGCTGGTCTCAGCTGGGGTGCCTGCCTGGTTGCCAAGTTGGGCGAGAAGTTTACTGACCGGGCCACGGCCCGGAAGGGTGGCCTCTGGGTCAATTTCACTCCACGGACCGAGCACGAACTCTCGTTCGTGCGCGCGGGGGTGGGGGAGAGTGAGCCGCGGTGACTGTGACTGGACGTTGTCGTAGTTGATGAGGTCCATATCGAGTGTGCGGTTGGCAAAGAGCGTGCCATCTCGCGTGCGGCCATGGCGTGCTTCGATATCCAACAAAATGTCCAGAAGGGCTCCTGGTTGCCACGCTGTCTGGATGACGACCACTTGGTTGACATACCCCGGTGCCTCTTCGTCATAACCGGATGCAGTGAGCGCCACCGTCTCGTGAAGGGAAGATTCGGCCAAAACCCGAACGCCTTCTGTGGCCCTCAGGTCGGCGAGAGCCTGAAAAAGGGTTTCCTCCCGGTCGCCGAGATTGCTCCCCAAAGCGACAACCGCGTGGTGCCAATGCTCGCGTTGCCCGTGCTCGCTGTCATCGGCCGCGTGTTCGGCGTGAAATGGGAGGCCTCGGTTGCCTGTGAAGTCATCGTGACTCATAGTGTCGATTCTGGTCGATTCCTTGTCACGGTGACAGCAATGTCTGCCACCTTTTGTGACACCGGAGCACCGGGTTTGTGAACGGTGACTGTTGCTGTGTGGGGTTGGGGGAATTCCCACACCACAGCGAGCACTTTTGCTGCCAGGGTTTCAATCAAATCCACCGGCTCTCCAGTGACCACTGCCTCAACGGCGTCGATCAGTTCGGCGTAATTCAGGGTGTCTGCCACATCGTCACTGCCGGCAGCACCGGCAGTGTCTAACTCAATGTCTAAGTCGATGAGGAAGCGTTGGCCGTCTCGTTTTTCGTGGTCAAATACCCCGTGGTATCCCCACAGTTCTAACCCGGTCACCACAATCCGATCGACCACTACCCACCTCCTGGTTGCACCAGTTGCCACACGGCAAGCGCCTCACGGTGTTGTTTGGGCTCGTGCACCCGCAGTGCACTGACCCCTTTGCCGGCGAGTGAAACACTGAGCGCGACCGAGACTCCGTCTCGGTCTATCGCACTATGTCCTTCTGGCAGGAGTGCCCCGAGGAATCGTTTTCTGGAGCCTCCCACTAAGACGTCATGGCCCATTTGGGCAATGACGTCGATCCCTCGAAGAAGCTCCCAGTTATGTTCACTGTTTTTGGCAAAACCTAACCCGGGGTCCAGCATGATTCGCTCGGGATCAATTCCGGCCTCAACCGCTTTATCGCGCTGAGCGCTGAGTTCAGCCACCACATCGGTAAACACATCGCCGTATTCGGCGAGGGAGTCCATCTGGTCACTGTGACCGCGCCAATGCATCAGCACGTAGTCGACACCAGCTGTGGCAACGCGGTGAAGCATTTCCGGATCGGCCTGGCCTCCGGACACGTCATTAATGATTTCTGCACCACACTCCACCATGCGCATCGCCGTGTCCGAGCGCATCGTGTCGACACTGACAGTGATTCCTTCTTGCACCAGGCCCCGCACCACGGGTTCTAGTCGAGCGATTTCTGTGTCCGCATCGATTCGTGTGGCGCCTGGCCTGGTGGATTCAGCGCCCACGTCGATGACACTGGCGCCGTCTTGTGCCATCTGAACACCGCGGGCAATCGCCGCATCCGGGTCGAGGTAGAGGCCACCGTCACTAAACGAATCGGGGGTGACGTTTAACACTCCCCACAGAGCTGGGACCTGGATGCTCACCGCTTTGACCCCTAGTGACTCTCGTGCTGGGCTGTGTGATCAGGATCGGCTAGTGGTGCGCTGCCCATCGATAGCAGCGCTTCCCGCCTGGCTTCCGGGTCACTAAGTGACCCCGCAGTCGCCACAGTGACCGTTTCGGATTCGGCAAGTTTTGGCCCGCGGTGTTGGACACAGCCGTGTTCTGCGCGCAGCACCACGACGGAACCCTTCGCGACACCGGAGCGGACAAGAGCGTCGGCGACCATGTCGCCGAGGCGCTCCTGCATTTGGGGTCTAGACGCCGCGATATCGACCACGTCAACGAGGATGCCCAAACCGACCAGTTTTTCTGCGGGTTCGTACCCCACATCCGCTACGCCTCTAAAGGGCAGAAGGTGGTGTTCACAGATGGAACTAAAGGCAATCCCGCGAAGGGCCACAAAATCACCAAACTGGTCTTCAGCTTCAGCCAAAGGCCGTGCTTCCTGCAACACGCTCGCTGGGTCAATCCCCACACCGCGGTAAAGCTCCTGAAACAGTTCACTGACCCGCCCTGGGGTGCCCTGCAAGCCATCACGCTCGGGGTTTTCCCCTAAGGCTTCAAGCAGTTCGGTGACGGCATCCTGGAGCCTTTTCTCATCCACGTAACAACCCACCTGGAATGTTCAGTATGTCCCCCGTGAAAGCCTGGGTGGAGTGTTGGTGGTTTCGCATTACGCACCCGACGGGGTATCGGAACCAGAGGTTTGCGCCGGGGGCCCCTCGGAACGGGAGGTCTTACGAGAGCCTGTGGGCGTCTTACTCGCAGCTTTGGTCGTGGCTGAGGCCGTAGCCTTTTTCACGGGTGCTTTCTTGGCAGCCGCTTTTTTGGCAGCCGCTTTTTTTGCGGGCGCTTTGGGCTTTTCCGGGACTTTTACCGGCGGTTTTTTCGACTGCGGGCGACCCTCGTAGGAGTGCCACAGTGGTCGCTCGGGAAGCTGTTTGATGCCGTCAAAAATGGCCGCCAACTGGTGGTGGTCGAGGGTTTCTTTTTCCAACAGTTCTGTGGCGAGCTGGTCCAAAATGGCGCGGTTATCGCTTAAGACTTTCCACGCTTCTTTGTGGGCGTTGTCAATCAACGCCCGCACTTCTTGGTCGACACGTTCTGCCACAGAGTCTGAATAGTCCCTTTGGTGTCCCATGTCACGGCCCAAGAAGACTTCACCGCTTGCTTGGCCGAGTTTCACTGCACCAACATCACTACTCATGCCAAATTCGGTGACCATGCGCCTAGCAATACTGGTGGCCTTCTCAATGTCGTTAGATGCACCCGTCGTGGGGTCCCTGAACACAATTTCTTCGGCAACACGGCCACCCATGGCATAGGTCAACTGGTCGAGTAGTTCATTTCTGGTGACCGAATATTTGTCATCCAGTGGCACGACCATGGTGTACCCGAGTGCGCGGCCTCTGGGCAAAATGGTGACCTTCGTGACCGGGTCGGTATTGCGCATGGCAGCAGCAGCTAAGGCGTGGCCACCTTCGTGATACGCGGTAATCAGTTTTTCTTGATCCGACATCATGCGGCTTCGCCGCTGCGGTCCCGCCATCACCCGATCGACTGCTTCATCGAGTAGTTCGTTGGTGAGCTTGTTCTTCCCACCGCGTGCGGTGAGCAGTGCCGCTTCGTTTAACACGTTGGCCAAATCGGCCCCGGTGAAACCGGGGGTTTTTCTGGCCAACACGTCGAGGTCGACGTCTTTGGCCATCGGTTTTCCTTTGGCATGAACACCGAGAATGGCCGCGCGGCCTTTCATGTCCGGTGCGTCGACTTGGATTTGGCGGTCAAACCGGCCTGGGCGCAGCAGTGCAGGGTCCAAAATGTCGGGCCGGTTTGTCGCCGCAATCATGATGACGTTCAGTTTGGGATCAAACCCGTCCATTTCGACCAGCAACTGGTTGAGGGTTTGTTCCCGCTCATCGTGGCCGCCGCCCATACCAGCACCACGGTGTCGACCAACGGCGTCAATTTCGTCCACGAAAATGATTGCGGGGGCATTTTCTTTTGCCTGGTTGAACAGGTCGCGCACACGACTGGCCCCCACACCGACAAACATTTCGACAAAGTCGGAACCGGAAATGGAGTAGAACGGGACGTTTGCTTCGCCGGCGACTGCACGGGCAAGAAGTGTCTTACCGGTTCCGGGTGGGCCATAGAGCAGGACGCCTTTGGGGATTTTTGCCCCCACTTTGGTAAACCGCTCTGAGTCTTTGAGGAAGTCTTTAATTTCGTGGAGTTCTTCAATGGCTTCTGTGGCACCGGCCACATCATCAAAGGTGACGGTGGGGGTTTCTTTGCTGACCAGTTTGGCTTTCGATTTCCCAAACTGCATCACCCGGGAGCCGCCCCCCTGCATGGAGGTGAGCAGGAACCAGAAGATGATGCCGATAATCAAAAAGGGCAACATCAAACCCAGGAAGCTTAAAAACCAGTTTCCTTGGGGGACTTCGTCGGTAAACGACTCCACTTGGGAGTTGTTGACGGCAGCAACCACTTCGTCACCACGCGGTGCCACATAGTAAAACTGCACGAGGGTGCCTTGGTTCTCGTAAGAGTTTTTCAACTCCAGATCGACGCGCTGTTCGATGTCGATGATGGTGGCTTCTTGCACCCGGTTGTCTTGTAACAGCCCGAGGCCTTCTTGGGTGGAAATACTGCGGTAGCCACCGAGGTTTAATAGCGACAAGCCCACCACAACGACCAACACTCCCGCAGCGATGTAGGGCAGCGGTCCGCGCACGAGCGACTTCCAGGAAAACTCTTTCTTTTTGGCCATTGGCCGGATGCCTCACTTCACAGGATGGGGGCTGGTGACACCAACGCTTAAGAGTATCGTCCAGGGGTGTTTGATGCCCCGGTGCGTTCGCCGGGGGCTAAGTGCGGGTTTCTGGCACTGGCCTTCCGGGGCGGGGTTCCTACTCGGGTTCCGGACTGTTACACCAGGCGGTTCCCCCACAGCGGGTTTTACTCTGGTGGGTTACCGCCGTAGACCTCAGGTTTCAACACGGCCACCGAGGTGAGGCTTCGATAGCGGTTGGCATAATCCAGCCCGTAGCCGACAACGAACTTGTTGGGAATATCAAAGCCCACATAGTCCAAGGGAACTTCGACCGTCATGGCGTCTGGTTTACGAAGAAGGGTCATCACCCTCAGGGACTTCGCCCCGCGGGAGCGGAAGTTTTCTAACAACCACGACAGTGTCAACCCCGAATCGACAATGTCTTCGACAATCAACACGTGTCGACCTTCCATTGCGGTGTCGAGGTCCTTCAAAATTTTCACCACACCGCTTGATTTGTGGTCGTTGCCGTAACTGGAGACCGCCATCCAGTCCATCTCCAGCGGCAGTCGAAGTTCGCGGGACAAATCGGCCATCACCATCACCGCACCACGCAACACCCCCACCAACAGCGGGGTTTCACCCTCCAGATCCGATTCGATCTCCCGGGCGATTTCGGCGATCCTCGTCGAAATCTGCTCCGGGGTGAGCAGGATGTCGTCCAAATCGCCCTGAACGTCAGCAGTGTCCATTAGCAGTGTGCTCTTCCCTGTGGTGGTGGGAGTTACTGGGGTGAAAACCTCAGCTCATCCCCTTGCCTGATAACCCTACCGCCGGGAATATCGACGGGGCCTTGCCCCCTCCAGTGGGTGACAAGACGCATCAGTGTTTCTGTGTGGGTGTGGCTGAGGTGGGAGCCGAGGGTGTTCTGTGCGACCAGGCGCAACACCCGGGACATAATTGCCGGTGGCTGTGACTGCCACAGCCCCACCGGCACAACGCCGGTGGGGCTGTGGTCGCCCAGTGACTCGAACACCTGCATTGCGAGTTGGTCCAGTGCTTCACCGTCTTGTCGAACCAGTTCCGCCGTGCGAGTAAGCGCATCAGCCACACCGGGACCCAACTGTTGCTCCAACACCGGCATCACGTGATGTCTTATCCGTGGCCTAACGAAACGATCCTCACTGTTGTGGGGGTCTGACCACCAGGACAACCCTGCATCAACACACACCTGTTCGGTGGTGGCCCGGGAGAGCCCTAAGAACGGTCGCCACCACAGCCCAGAGACTCTCTGCATCCCGGCGATACTTTTTGACCCGGAACCTCGGGTCAAACCCAGCAGCACTGTTTCTGCTTGGTCATCTTTGGTGTGACCGAGCAGCACGGCAGTGGCGTGACGTTCTGTGGCGACAGCAGACAGTGCCTCATACCTCGCATCGCGTGCGCGCGATTCGATGTTGCCGGCGTGAGCCACGCCATTATCGCTACTCGCTCCATTAACAGGCTCTGCATCAGAGCCCTTAGTGGCGTCAGTGCCCGCGGGCCCAAGGTCTACCGCCACAATCTGGGCGTCAACACCCATCCCCTTCAGGGTCTCTTGTGCGGTGAGGGCAACGTCGGCGGAGTCATGTTGGAGTTGGTGGTCGATGATGACGGCTTCTAAGCGGTGGCCGGCTTTGGCAAAGACAAACGATGCGGCGTAGGCGAGGGCCAGGGAATCGGCACCACCACTGACGGCAACAAGAAAAAGGGAACCAGGGGCAATGCCGCCCGGCCGGGCGGCATCTTCTGCTTCCAAACAGTCGGTAATGGCCCGCCTGGCATCAGCCATCGGCGGGGTGAGCCGGGGGCGCCGGGGGGCTTCTTGGGGCTCTAGTGCCACCCGGTAAGGTTACTTGACACGTTTTTGCGAGACCCCCAAGGAGCACTCCCATGGCCGATTACCCCGCCGTCATTGAAATCCCCCGCGGATCACGCAACAAATACGAAGTAGACCACGAAACCGGTCGAGTGTTTCTCGACCGCGTGCTCTACACGTCTTTTGTGTACCCCGCGGACTACGGCTTTATTGAGCACACTCTTGCCGATGACGGCGACCCGGTCGATGTTCTCGTGATGACCGAATACCCACTGTTTCCCGGTGTGGGCCTGAAGGTCCGCCCAGTGGCAGTATTCAACATGACTGATGACGGTGGTGTGGACGCCAAAGTGCTCTGTGTGCCCTCTGGGGATCCCCGGTGGGATTACATCCAAGACATTGACGATGTGCCCGAATACACGAAGAAAGAAATCGAGCACTTTTTCGAACACTACAAAGACCTCGAACCCGGCAAGTGGGTCAAAACGGAGGCCTGGAGTGACAAGGCTGAGGCCGAGAAAATCATCGAAGAGTCGGTGAAGGCCTACAACGACGCGAAGTAACCCCTTGGGGTTACCGGAATCAAACCGGTGTCGGCTTCAACCGATTCAAGATTAACCGAGGCGCACGCCGCGGTCACCCATGAAGTAGTAGGGGTCTACTGGATCCCAGTTACGTCTGGTTTCAAAGTGCAGGTGGCAACCGGTGGAACCACCGGTGGTGCCCACTCGGGCGATGAGTTGCCCGGTTTGCACCCGTTCACCAAAGTTCACATACATCGAACCTGACTGCAGGTGCATATAGCCGGTGGTGACCCCGTCTTCGTGGTTCAAGCGAATGAAGTTTCCCCCAGTACCCAACCATCCGGCATAGGACACTGTGCCTTCCCGGGCGGCATAGACCGGTTGCCCACAGGGGTGGGCGAGGTCAATTCCGGCGTGGAAGCGGGTGGTGCCATAAATGGGGTGGATGCGGTTTCCAAAATGACTAGAAATGTAGCCGCCGGTGGGCCTGGCCCAACCCGCTCCAGAAATTTGGCCGGGGTCGATCATTCCCCGCACTTCGGAAAGCTGCCTGGCGATCACACCAGCCTGGTAGTCGTCTTCCGTGGCTTCACGTTCTTCAATCAGCACAGCAAGTTGTGCTTCAAGGGTGGCGGAGGCTTCTAGTTGTTCGTCGAGGGCTTGGGCGGCGCGCATTGCGGCGGCATTGGCCACTTCGAAGGTGGCTTCTGCTTCGACTTGGAGTTCTTCTCGAATATCCGAGGCGACCTCGGCTTGGTCGGTTAACGATTGGGCGGTGTTTTGATCCGCGAGCGCTTTGGAATAAATACCGTCGGTTTGTTCGGCAATTTTGGAGGCGTAACCCAGACGGCGTAGTAAGCCGTCTGCCTCATCAGCGTTCACAAAAATGGTGGCTTGGAGGTCACCGCCTCCCACCCGGGCCAATTCGGCGACGAATTGGCCGGCTTGCATGCGGGATTCTTCAGCGGTTTCTGCTGCGGCGTTGGCTTCTGCTTGAAGTTGTTCTTGGGTGTAGATGGCGTCGTCGAGATCTTGTTGGGCTTCGACGAAAATTTGGCCAAGCCTCGCCGCTTCTTCTTCGGCGGCTTGGTATTCGGTGGCGAGCTCGTCAATGAGCCCCTGAAGTTCTTCGATCTTTTCTTGGGTTTTTTCTTCGTTTTCCCGGGCCTCGAGGACGTCCTGCCAGGAGGGGTAGTCCTTCGCGAAGGCTTGTTCGTGCCACACAATGGTGACACTGAGCACCAAGGCGGCTACGACCGATGTGATGATCGGCAGGCTAATGACACTGTCACGAAGGCTTCGCACGAAATATCACGATAGTCACACGAACCACAGGAGTCTTGCAGTGGCCTGGGCGTGGCGAAACGGTCACCACAGACTCGGAGGCGTCACTCAGCGAGTCTGTGGAGCCTCACTCGACAAAAACTTCCACCACAGTTTTCGGTGTCAGTACCCAACTCATCGTGGTGGTGGCATCCTGGGTGACCAGCCATTGAATATCGGGCGAGCGCTCACCGGCGAGTTTCCGTAAATAAGTTTCTACTTGGGCGGCGAGTGGCCGGGGATAGACGGCGGGTTCGCCAAAGCGCGAACTAAGCGGAAAACCCACAATGCGCACTCGTTCGGCTGATTCCAGTTCGGGCACAAGCTCTTGCAGGGCCAACACGTCGGCCGTGTCGATTTGGAGTTGACCAGGGTCTTGGGTAACCACCTGGTCGGGCCGGGCGACGCTGTAGCTGACTGCTGCGAAGACAACCACAGTCACAACGGATGCGGCGAGGACAATCTGTGCCCCACGCCCATTGGCGACTGGGTGGTGTCGGCGTTCCCGATCAACCCGGCCCACCCGACGCGGGTGGTAGAACGCCTGTCGGCCAAGATTTTCTGGCCCATACTGATCGGCCTCCCGCAGTACTCGAATCCAGGTGTTTCTCATGTCGCCTGAGGCGACACCAAACGCCAAGACCACGAGGGCAACAAGTCCCAAAATGACGAAAAGGCCACCGCGTGGGTGGTCAGTGAGTAACCATTGGGCGCCGAAAGTGAGCCCCACGACGATGAGGGAGCCTCCAAGCATTCGGGGAATACCGCGGCGCACGGTTTCGCTCACCATTAGCCCGGTGACCAACAGGGGCTCCACCGCGTATTGTTGGGCAATTTCCGCACCGGGTATGCCCCACCGGTCCGCCCAAAACAGTCCAAACCATGAGGCAATCGCGGAGACAATCATGATCGAGTAGAGACGCTGCTTGGGGCTTAACCCGACATAGCGGGCCACCACTCGATAAACGATGGAACCAATGAGTGCCATTCCCACCACCACCAGGGCGGACGTGGGGTTCAGCAGGTCCACAAAAAACAGTGCACCGATAATTCCTGCACTGCCCCAACCCAGTGCTCCTCGCACCGCCAACGCAATCGCGATAGTGGCAAACACCAACAGCGGCTCTTGAAGACTGGGAGCACTCACCGGTGGGGCGACGCGCACCTGCGCCAGAGCCGACTGAATGGGGAGAGCAATCAGGTAGGTGACAAGGGCAACCCCACCGGCAGCGAGGAACGTTCGAACGGTTCCCTGGCGCTTGGCGTCATAAGCGGTGAGGCCGTTGGTGACATACAGTCCTGCTGCCAGGTAGGGCGAAAGGTTGCTGAGTGCCGGTGCACCCGCAAGCCACATCAACAACACGTGCACACCGGCTGGTACAAGGACGGCAATGGCGAACAGCCATGCTCGCGGCAGTGGCCACGTCTTCGCCGCCCAGGTGACGGCGGCAATGCCGACAAGGCTGAGGATGACCCACCCCGCAATGGTGAGCCACTGCTCACCGAGCACCATGAGTGCTAAGTAGGGGGCGGTGACGATTCCCCCACTGGCAATCCGAGAGACCGAATACAACATGGCCGACAGCACCAAACCGATCACCAGAATGGCCCGAGCCAGTTCAATTTCCACCCCGGTCACGCGTGGGCCCCGATCTCGTCCAGGCGGACTAGAACCCCTAAGCGGAAAAACGTTTCACGCAGCATTTCTGCGGTGGGTTGGTGCACATTTTCTACTAACACCACCGCCAAATGTTCAACATCCTTAGAGAGGAGGACACTGATCTCCTGAGCGAGCTTTTCTGGATCCCTGGCTAACGCTCTGGTGAGTGGAAAGAACGTTGTGGGGGTGTGAACAACGGAATCTCGGTAAAGGTGATGGTGGTGGCGGGTGTTCATCCAACGGGCCAAACCACCGGCGACGCCCACCACCTCAAAATGTTGCCGGAGGCTCGCATAAAAAGAAATCGCTCGAAGCGGTCTCTCCCACCGATTCACCATCACGGGCACCAGCACCTGCGATTCTCGCTCCAGGCTGGCAAACGCTTCCCACGACGACTCGGGGTCATTGGCACTGCCCAAATCAATCAACGACACTGTGTGGCCGTTGGCCCTGGTGATTTGGTAACCCTCGAGGACACGGGGTTCAAGGCTCGCCCGCTCCATATTGTCTGCGGCGCTCTCTGGGGAGAGGCCCAAATACTCGGCGACCCTTAACGCAAGGACAGCGTTGGTGGGGTGGTGACCCCTGATGGCAACCCCACCTTCTCGTGGGTCCACCTCAATCAGTTCAATACCGTGTTGCTCAGACTGCTCACGGTAATACTCGAGGATGTCTGGCTGTGTGACAGCGGTGACCAAAACGTCACAGCGATTGATCGAATCGAAAATGCTTTTACCAATTTCGAATTCGCTCAACCCCTCCTCCTCCAAGTGGTCCAGGCGAATGGTGGGGATGATCACCATCTGGGCACGAATGTGAGATTTCTGCACCAGTTCGATGAGGCTCGGGGTGACCGCCATGCATTCGAACACCCCCACATCTGCCCGATCTTTCGCAGCTCGACGCATCGCTTGGGGAAGCTCACACACCGAAGTGGTCCCTGCCCTCGGGGTGGGAATTTCGCTGCCATCGCTGCGCAATTCCCGCGCTGCAGAACCGGACACTTTCGAATACACCCGAAAGTATCCAGACAGTGCTGCGTGAACAAGCCGAACGGTTCCGGACTTTCCCCTAGAGCCCGTCACCAGGATTCGATAGTCCACAGCATTTCGGGCACGTTGGTTGGCGCGGGCGTTCGCCAGGACAAAAATGCCGTAAGAAACGACGAAAGCAAGCGCGGTCCATCCCGCAACCCAACTGCCCAAATCGACCGCGTTTCCCATGGCGTAACCCCTTTACTGACGTGGGCTCAGATTAGTGCTCGATATCCCTGTTTGCATTCCCATCCGGCTCGACCTACACTCATAGAGCGCTGAAACCAGCTCGGCCCCATCGTTTAGCGGCCTAGGACGCCGCCCTTTCACGGCGGTAGCACGGGTTCGAATCCCGTTGGGGTCACGTATAATTTAATATCGCAAGGCCCTGTAGCGCAGTTGGTTAGCGTGCCGCCCTGTCACGGCGGAGGTCGCGGGTTCAAGTCCCGTCAGGGTCGCGAACTAAAGAGCCCCCCAGCGGGGCTCTTTAGTTAGGACACACAATCAGTGTCCTTGGCTCTGTAGCTCAGTTGGTAGAGCGTTCGACTGAAAATCGAAAGGTCACCGGATCGATGCCGGTCGGAGCCACTTTATACTCTCCCTCTTAGACGCCTCCTTCAGCGACGTTAGGTAGGGCCAATCAGGGGCTTGCTTTGTCAGGCTTGCCGATGTCGCACTGATGGGTGGTGGAGGGGAGAACGTCCACCCAGAGCGCCAAGTCGCTAAAGCCCACACCTTCCGGTGTGGGTTTTCGCGTTTCGGCGAGGCGTGAGGAGCTCTCACGGCCCAGTGCCGGCTAAGAGCTGACTCCCTGTGCCCCCGGGGTCAGTTACTGGTCTTTCGAGGCGTCGTATTTGGCTCTCAGGTCTGAGAGGTAGGCGCGCATGTCTTCGGCACTTATTGCCCGAGACGGGTCGGCTCGCATCGCCTCCACCGATTTCACCACCTCGGTTCGCAGCCACCGCTCGACAGCCTCTTCTTGTGAGAACAGCGCACGGAGTCCGTCGCGGATCACTTCGCTTTCGCTCGCATAGGCGCCAGAGGCGACGCGCTCCTTCAACGCCTCAGCCATATTGTGAGGGAGCGTGATGCTGAGCTGCTTCGTGGTGCGCATAATCGACCCTCTCGTTGAGTATGACTCAATCCTACTATTCGTTCTCAATACAGACCCCCTCCGAGTAGGTACGAGGAAGTAGAACACGTGTTTCGATGGGGGCGTCGTGATTATCAACACGGCAGTAATCACCAGATCAAGCGCGGTCGTGCTGACCCGCTCATCTACTTGTCGGTGGTGGGATTTACTGTCCCCGCATGGCCATCCCCAACACACTCCGCCCAAGCCCTCTTAGAACTCATCCCTTAACCAACTATTTTTGGTTGATACCAAGTATTATTGGTAGCGTCATGATTCTCAAAAAACCGTTTCTCAGTGTGACCCCGAGCCTCGACGGGGACGTTTTAGCCAGACTGGCACGCGCCACCGACTGGCAATCGGTCCCCCAGATTCACGCTCTTCTGCCCGAGCGCTCCGACGAGGGCATTCGCAAGACCCTCACTCGCTTGGTCCAGCACGGCATACTCCTCGAAAAGGTTTTCGGCAGATCGCGGGTTTTTTCGCTCAATCGCGACCATCTCCTCGCATCCGCAGTAGTGGAAATCGCCGAGACACAGCGACGCTTCCTTGATCGACTTGTCCGGCGTTGCGCCTCATGGGATAGCCCTCCGGTTTTTGCTGCGCTGTTTGGCTCAGCAGCGAGGGGCGAAATGACCGCAGAAAGCGACATTGATCTCTTCATCGTTCAGCCAAATAACGCCGACGACGACACCTTCTCCGAACAGATTGATGTGCTCTGCGCCGAAGCGTCACGCTGGACGGGAAACGACGTGCAGGCGCTGGTAATCCCCGAGAAGTCCCTCATGGGAGCAAAAGATCTCGAACCGGTCCTATCCGACATCGAGCGAGAGGGGCTTTTCTTTGTCGGCACAAGGGCCAATTTTTCTTCATCCATAAAAACTCGATGACCCCGACAGTTCGCGACCCGACTTTTCTTCGCGGTCGCATGAAGAAAGCAAGGCAGTTCGCGGACGCCGCGTCTCTTTTTGTTGAGGACGCTCGGACTAGTGGCGAACTGAGCGACGCTTACGTCACCCTCGCCATTCATTCCGGAATTGCAGCGGCAGACGTGATCTGTGTTGCGCGAACCGGACAATATTCAGGAGGAGATTCCCACTCGGAAGCCGTAGCGCTTCTGAAAGGAGCCGACCAGACCGCTTCGAAGCACCTCGCCCGACTGCTGACGATGAAAGCCAGCGCTGGATACAGCCACCGTCCCGCAACGAAGGATGATGTCAGGAAAGCTGAGCGGGCCCACGGCGCGCTCCTAGACCTTGCCCACAAGGAACTAAGCGCCTGAACAATCCAAAGCCCGCTAGGAACCGGCTCACCTAGCGAATTGACTTAATGAGTCTTGCGCTCCCGATTAGCGCACCGCCCAGCACTGCGGGGATTCCACCTCCAGGGTGAACACTGGCTCCAACCCGCCACAACCAACGGTGTCGAAGGGAGTGGTAGCCGGGGCTGTGGAAGGGACCCGATTGCCACCAGGGGCGTCCCGCCCCATACAACGCGCCACCAACTGCGCCAAAGCTTTCAAAATATTCCGGGTGCAAGGTGGTGTAGTCCTCAACGATGTCGGACCATTTGGCATCAATGCCCATCACATCGAGCGAGCGCTGCAGTTCGCTCGACACCCAGTCATCGCCCACTCCCGCACTTTCGCCATTAGCCGGGGCGGTCAGCAGGAATGCTGCTGTGGCTTTGTCGTTCGGGTAAATGTGTCCGGTTTTGTAATAGTTCACAAACGCCATCGTTTGCTGAGGGATGCGCCTGTTCAGAACGCTGTCAAAAAGCTCATCAGGCTCATCGGGCAACACCACCGAATGGGTGACCGTGTCTTCGGGTAGGTCTTCTTTTAATGCAGCAAAGACGGCGACTCCGGAGCAGGACAGATTCTTGGGGTCGGGTCGGGGGTGGCCCATCAGCCGCTCCAATACTCCCGCGTCCAAGGCGCTGACGACGAAGTCGGCCTCGTAGTGTCCTTGGTCTGTAGTGACCGACTTTTTTGAGACCGCAGTGGCGCCTTCGGAGAGTCGAAACTGTGCCCCAGCAGCCTCGGCGAGGCGGTGGAGGGAGTTCGCGATTTCCCAGACACCTCCCGTGGGAACAAAGACGCCCTCATCGGCCATCACTGCCGGCATGGTGGCGTAGAGGGCGAGGGTCTGTTCGGGAGCCACACCCGCATTGAGAGTGTGGATGGCAATGATGTCGCGCAGTGGCTCGGGGAGGTCCAGGCGATGATCCAGGTAGGCCTTTGTGCTTAGGTGCCTTCCGTAGGAAGAGACCAGTTTGCCCGCCGGTGCCATGACTCCCGCTCCGAGCGGATCGGTCGTGAGCAGGTCGGTAATTGCCGGGCCCAGCGTCGCGTGTTCGGCTTGGAATGCTGCCCAGGCTTCCGCCCACGGGTGATCGGGGGCGACAGGAATATCGGTGACGTGACCTCGGTAGAAATAGCGACCCACTTCGGGGAGCCGCTCTAAATTCAACGCGGCGATTTCTCTGGCGGGTACCCCGGGACCCAGCGAGTCGTAGCGGTCAAAGAAGCGCTCCAACACTTGAGGGAAGGTCACGAGCGAAGGACCAGTATCGATGCGCTGGCCGGCGACACTGATTCGGCGAGATTTGCCACCCACCCAGTCATTCTTTTCCAACACGGTGACGTCAAAGCCTGCCTTGGCAAGCAATGCGCTGGTGGCTAGGCCTCCGAGGCCCGCGCCAATGATGATGACGCGACGACTCATACGGGGTAGCTTCCCACAACAAGGCCGACAACCAGCTGGAATCCGGCGACAGCGCCTGCCACGTAGGGGAAAGCCACAGAGAATCGGTAAAGGTCACGCGCTTTAGGGGTGGTGGGCTCTCGCCACAGGGCAATGACCAACCATCCGGCGATCAGCGCGTTCACAATCGCCACCGGCCAGTTGACTAAGGCGAAAAATACGGTGGATATTACCCAGAACACGGCCGACCAGGTCAGTGCACCTTTGGTGCCAAAAGCCACAGCGGTGGTCTTGATTCCGGCATCAGCGTCTTCGTCGATGTCTTGGATGGCGTCGTACACGTGCTTGGCCATACTCCACGCCATCAGGCCAATGGCGGCCGCCCAGACGGGCTGCTCGCCGAGTGCGAAGGGGACAAAGACCAGAGGGTAGGCGTAGTCGGTGTTGGATATCGAATCCCACACCGGACGGCCTTTAAAGCGCAGCGGGGTTGAAGAGTACTGCCAGAAAGAAAATGCGTAGGCGAGCATCCACGCCCAGGCCGGCCATGGCAAGGTCACCACAAAGTAGACAAGGAAGGGGATGTTCGTCAGCGCCACTCCCCAGGCGATAGATCGGACTTCCCCGTCGACAATCTTCGCTCCGCCGTAACCACCCTTCCGGGCATTGGGGTCGTCGGTTTCTCGATCGAAAATATCGTTGATGCCGTAAATCAGCAGGTTGAACGGAAAGGTCACCCAGATGAGGATGGGAAGAATGTCCCAGGTCCAGAGGTAACCCGACAACCACATCGCAATGACCGTGGTGCCAATCGTGTTGACCCATAGAACGGGCCGAGAAATTTCCACGAGGCGGCGAAGCACCCCTTCACTCTAGCCCCCTCCCCTTGAGGCCCAATCCCGGGCACAAAACGGATTATTTATGGTCTTTTGTTGCCAGACCACTAACTAAACTGGCTATAGTTCTCCCGGAAGGGTGTACCATGGAAAACTTTTTGAGCGGTCAGTCGGGGGGCATCCCGCTACCTCGACGGCGTGTGCTCGTCTTCGATCCTCAACCCCTTTTGCGGGACCTCGTGGTGTGTAGCTTGAAACATGCCGGCTTTGACGCCTACGGTGCTGGCACCCCGGAAGAGACCTGGCGGGGCATCAGTCAACATGACCCTGATGCCGTTCTACTGGAACTCAACATCAACTCTTGCGAGAGCGGCGTGGCCTTTGCCGAAGCAATGCTTGAACTCTCTCCCGGTATGGGCGTGGTGTTCCTCACCGACGTGAGACACCCAAAAATCATTGACCCGGAACGCAGCGAGCTCCCCGCAGGCTCGGCGTTCCTCCACAAATCGTCCCTATCCGGAACCGAAGAGATTGTGTCGGCCCTGGAGGGAGTGCTCCGAGGGCGCGCCGATGTCCCTCGGCACGATCAAAAGTACGCAGCAGGTTGGGAACACCTCTCCAGCCAACAAATTGATGTGTTGCGGCTGATCGCCGAGGGCCACTCGAATAAAGAAATTGCGTTGCTTCGAGGCACCCAAGTGCGATCAGTGGAAGCGCTGATCGGTCGCACATTCGATCAACTTGAGATTCACTTCCCTGGAGGTGACGGAAACAGGAGGGTGCTCGCCGCCAGACACTTCCTCCTCGCGTGTTCCCCTCAGATGGAGCAACCCCTCGCTCACACGGCGTAATGCCGCCCACCTGATGGTGGCCCTTTCAGGCGCGTGAGCGCCGACGTCGCAGCCATTGGGCCACACCGCGTTGGCCTGCTTGGCGAGGCTATGCGTCTGAAGGTTTGGTCTTCAGTGGACCGCGATGGGTCTTATGTTGCGCTGATTGGGCCACAGGTTTCACGGCGACCAAGTCAAGGTTCACGTGCGCGGGCAATTCCAGGGCGGAAGCAATGGTGAGCGCCACATCTTCAGCGAGTAGCGGCCGATCCACATCGGCATAGACCGACTGCGAACGGGCACTGTCGCCTCGAAAACGGTTGAGGGCAAATTCGTCGGTCTTCACCATTCCCGGTGCAATATCGATTACTCGAATAGGTTCGCCGTTTAATTCCAGACGCAACACCTGCATCATCGCGTGGGCGGCGTATTTTGCGGCGTTGTAACCTCCGCCCCCCTCATAGGGGGTGAACCCTGCGGTTGAGGTGACGGTGAGAATATCCGCACCACCCCTGCTGTCGGCGGCTTTGCGCAGCATTGGCAGAAAGGTGGAGATCATCCGCTTTGTCCCCAACACGTTGATTTCATACATCCAGCGCCACTCGTCGATGGACCCGTCTTCAACGGAATCCATCCCAATGGCCCCACCCGCGTTGTTAATCAACACGTCCAGGCCACCGCCCTGCTCTACCCACAACGCTAGAGCCGCCACCTCATCATCGTGGGTGATATCGCACACGAAGGAGTCGATCCGAGGGTGGGTGGCCAACTCGTCAAGTTTGTCTTCTCGCCTGGCAACCGCCAGCACATGCCAACCCCGCTCGGCCAACAGCGTGGCGGTCGCCGCACCAATACCGGAGCTCGCTCCAGTCACCAGCACGCGTCTCGCGGGCTGGTGAGCGCGTTGGTCAGGCTGTGTCGTCACGGCCATGACGGAATTGTCCTAGAGCGATTTCACCGCACCGAGGACTTTGGTGAGCGAATCTTTCGCATCACCAAAGAGCAGTGTGGTGTTTTGCTCGAAGAGCAATTCGTTTTCGATGCCGGCGAATCCTGGACGCATGGAGCGCTTGAGGAACACGACCTGCTGCGCCTCTCCCACGTCCAAAATCGGCATGCCGTAGATGGGGGAACCGGGTGTGGTCTTCGCCGCGGGGTTCACCACGTCGTTTGCTCCCACCACGAGCGCCACATCGGCGTTCTTGAACTGCGGGTTCACCTGGTCCATTTCCACCAACAGCTCGTAGGGCACACTCGCTTCGGCCAACAGAACGTTCATGTGACCTGGCATGCGTCCCGCGACCGGGTGCATGGCGTAGACCACGTCGATGCCTTTGGCTTCGAGGGCCTGTTGCAGTTCGGAAATAGTGTGTTGTGCTTGGGCGACCGCAAGGCCATAACCGGGAACGATGATGACCCGGTTGGCGTATCCCAACAAAATGGCGATGTCTTCAGCGGAGCTGGAGCGCACCGGCCGGTCGGACGCTTCGGTCGAACCGGCAGTTGATCCGCCCTTGAAGGCGCCAAAGATTGTGTTGGAAACGCTGCGTCCCATGGCTTGGGCCATTTCGCGGGTGAGGATTGTTCCACTGGCTCCGACCAACGTTCCACCGACCAACAGAAGGGTGTTGCCAAGCACCAGACCAGATGCCGCAACAGCCAAACCGGTCAATGCGTTCAGCAGTGAAATCACAATGGGAACATCCGCGCCACCCACGGGCAGCACCACGAGGACACCGGTAGCGAGACCCAGCAACATGAGCGCGACCGCCCAGTTCATACCGCCATCAGTAATCACCAGGTAGGCCTGGACGAGGGCAACGAGGACCACGGCTCCCATCACAAACTGCTGTCCGGGGAACGTCACCGGCCTGGTCGTCATCAGCTCTTGGAGCTTGAGGAAGGTGATGACCGAGCCAGAGAACGACACCGCTCCGACAAACACCGTGAAGGCCACCGCGATGAGGAAGCCCAAAGTGTCAGCGTGTTGGAGCTCCAGCAGGGCCACCACGGCAGCTGCGCCACCACCCACACCGTTAAACAGTGCGACGAGCTGCGGCATTTGGGTCATCTGCACCATGCGGGAGGCGGGCACCGAGAGCACCGCACCCACCGCAATCACGGCGAGAATCCAGCCAATGTTGTCCAAATCGTTGGACAGGAACACGGTGACCACACCGATCAGTGCACCGAGTGCACCGAGCAGGTTGCCGCGCCTCGCGGACTTCGGTGAGCTAAGCCCTTTCAGGGCAAGGATAAATAGGACCGCAGCGACAAGGTAGGCGAGCGCGGTAATGGTGGGGCTGAGAACGTTCACTTGGCGGCCCCTTCAGTGGTTGGGTTGGGTTTTTTCTTACCCGAGAACATTTCCAACATGCGGTCGGTGACGACGAAACCTCCGACGAGGTTCACCGTCGCCATCAACACCGCGAGCAGTGCCACCGCGAGGATGAAAGCACTTTCTGCTTGGCCGGCGACCAGGATGGCGCCTACCAAAATGATTCCGTGGATGGCGTTTGCCCCCGACATCAGTGGGGTGTGCAGGGTGCTGGAGACTTTCGAGATGACCTCGAAGCCGACAAACACCGACAGCACAAAGAAGGTCAACAGGGTAATGGCGTCCATGGCCTAAGCCCCCTTCTTCGGTGAGGCCAACGCCTCACGGGTGGGTTCGTGTCGAATCTCGCCCTCATGGGTGAGGCATGCCCCCGCGACGACTTCGTCTTCGAAGTCGGGCTGGATTGTGCCGTCCACATTCATCAGGGCAAGAAGGTTGGCGATGTTTTTGGCGTACAGCCTGGAGGCGTCGTAGGCCATCGCGGAGGGCACGTCTTTCATGCCCACCAGGGTGGCGTGGCCTTTGCCGCCTTGGACTTTCACCGGGGTGTCCGCACCAGCAACGGAGCCTTCGACGTTTCCGCCGGTTTCTGCCGCCAGGTCGATAATGACGGATCCTGGTTTCATGTCCGCCATCATTTTTTTGGTGATTAGGCGGGGTGCCGGTCGGCCGGGAATGGCTGCCGTCGTGATGATGACGTCTGCTTGCGTGACGTAGGGCGTGAGCAGCTCTTGCTGTCGCACTTGGCGATCACTGGAGAGTTCTTTGGCGTAACCGCCTTGGCCATCGGCTTGGGCGTCTAAGTCCAGTTCGATGAACTGTCCACCCATTGAGCGCACCTCATCGGCGCTGGCAGCCCGGACGTCATACGCCTGAACTTTTGCGCCCAGGCGTTTTGCCGTGGCGATGGCTTGAAGGCCAGCCACTCCCGCTCCGAGAACCAACACGTTGGCCGGCGGGACAGTACCGGCAGCGGTCATATAGAGGGGGAAGAACCTGGGGAAGCGCATCGCTGCTTCCAACACGCAGCGATATCCGGCAACGAGGGCTTGTGAGGTGAGGGCGTCCATCGATTGGGCGCGGGAGATGCGGGGCACCAGTTCGAGGGCAAACGACGTGACCTTCTTTTTAGCCAGTGCTTTCACGACGGGGCCTTCAGAGGCCGGTGAACCGAGGCCCACGGTGATGGTTCCTGCCGGCAGCTTGTTGACCACGGTGGACTTCAGTGGCCGAACGTGGGTGAGCACGTCGACTTTTTCGAGGTTGAGCGTGGCCACGATGCTGGCACCGGCGTCTTGGTAGTCCTTGTCGGGATACCCCGCCGCGACTCCTGCGCCTTTGTGGACTTGGACTTTGAGCCCCATGTCGACGAGTTGTTTCACCGTCTCAGGGGTTTGTGCCACGCGGTTTTCACCGCTAATGGATTCGGTGGGAACACCGACAATCATCTTGTTCTCCCAGCCTTCGCTAGCACCGCTTCAGTGCGGTGCGCCATGGACAGCGACGTCGTAACGCTAGCAGATGGGGTTAACGAACTTCACTGTCTCGCTGAGTTCCGTGGGAGGCTTCGCCGCGACGGCGAATGTTGTCGCTCGGTGGGTTTTCTCTGCGGTGGACAGCAGCAGCCAGTGTGGCGAGGACTAGTGCGCCAATAAACAGCCCCACCGCGACGGGTACGGCAACACCAAGATCGATGAGGGCGGGAAGCACAGCCCCAGATTACCATTAACTAAATCAAATTAAGATAGTGGCAATCATTCGTTCGATGTGCCCCTCAATGAGGGCTTCTTTGTGGGCTTGCAGCTCTGACACTCCTGCGGAGGCCAGGTGTTGACCCGCGTTCCACACCGCCACACCCAAAGTGGACCACGCCATGGTGGCCGCTCTGGACATAATCTGCGGGTCTGCCAAGAACTGTGCGCGCAAGGCACTGACATCAATCTGGTCGAGCGCGGTATTGACGTTGTTGCGCGAGTCTTCAATCAACACGCCCAGACGAATGATGTTGGTTTCAAAAAGACGCCGCATGTCCGGACCATAGCGCTCTTCGAGCAACCCGCTGATGTGCATTGAGCTAGACGGGTAGTTCAAAATGCCACCCCAACCACCAAGGTCAGCGGTCCCGGTGATCTGTTGCACCATCCATGCACGAAGCCGCGCTCTCGGGTCGGCGGCTGCCAGACGCACCGCCTTCCACAGGCTGTCGATATAGCGCTGGTAGACAACAAACGCCGTCTCGGCCAACAAACTATCCCGACCCCCGAAATAGTGATTCACCATCGGATGGGTGACACCCAGTCGATCACACACACTCGCGACGTTGAACACCGCGGGACCGACGGTGGCGACTTCTTCTGAGGTCAAGAAGATGATCTTGTCGCGCATAGACGGCTGGGGAAGTTCACCAAAACGCAGCCAATACTCATCATTGAGGGTGGTGTCGGGGTGCGAAGTGTCACTCAGTCTTCTGCGTGCCATGGCCCCACCTTTACCAAACTTGACTGTCCCTGACACCCGATTTCGAGCTTCGTCCGTCTCACCACTTATTCAACAGGCCAATTCCCGGAAAAAACCGCCCCACCCGGGCCGCATATTCCGCGTACGCCTCATATTTCGTGAGAAGCATTTTTTCTTCAGCTCGTGCTTTTAGCCCTATGAGCATACTGAGAAACACGAAAACCACCACATGCCAGGTGGACGCCCCCCACACCACCAGCCCCACAGACAGCGTCAACAGTGCCGTGTAAATCGGGTGCCGTGCCCAGGCATACACCCCGGTCGTCTCCAAGTGGCCATCGTCTCGGGGGATCGGACTGGGCGTCAAGGTTTTCCCCAAACGAAGACCGGCCGCCACCCCAATAGCGACACCGACACTCACCAGGACACCACCAAGAATGGTGACCAGTGTTCCACTGGGCCACAGCCCACCCTGGGGCAACACCACGAGGGCGGCAATAAAGAAAAACTGAAGAGCGACAAGGCTCCACGCGCTGACTGGTTTCACAACGCCCCACGTTACGCCGAAAACTCCTAGCCGTGTTCACCAAAAACTCGTTGGCCACCGACCACTGTCCCCGAAATGGAAATGGTGGATAACTCTTCCACCGCTGTGTCCAGAGGGTCTTTGGCGAGGAGCACGTAATCAGCCAGCATCCCGGGTGCGAGCATGCCCTTGGAATCGGCAGAACCTGTGGCTTGTGCTGAGCCGACGGTGTAACTCCAGAGCGCCTGCTCAATACTGACCCGCTCGTGTTCACCGACAACCACACCCTCTGAATCAAGGCGTTGCACCATCGACTGAATAATTTCTAGCGGGACACCTGTGGCCACCGGCCGATCAGAACTCCCCGTCGCCATCGCGCCAGCATCCAATAGAGACCGGTGGCGGTGAATAAACGCCTCACGGTGTGGACCCATTGCCGCACGCATTTGCACCCCAAGCTCCGGCATGAAACCCGGTTGGGTCACAATCGCCACACCGAGTCGTGCCGCCTGCACCACTTGCTGATCGGTGACTACCCCGCCGTGTTCGATTCGGTGGGGCACCACGGGAGCACCAAATCGCGACAGTGCTTCCTCAAAAGTATCCAGAGCGAGTGCCACCGCACGGTCGCCTATGGCGTGGGCGGCAACCGCCCAGCCTGCCGCTGCGGCGCGGAGCATCGTCTCGCGGAGAGCTTCTTCTTCGGCTTGGAAATATCCGTAGTTGTCCGGTGGCCCCGCAGAAAAAGGCTCAGACACGGCACCCGTCCACGCCAACATGGAACCGTCAAGAAAGATTTTCATCGGGCCAATAGAGAGGTGGTCATCACCGAGGCCTGTGCGAATGCCGGCATCGAGGGACAACACATTCGGGTCATCGGCGTGGCCCTCCACGTCGTGGAACACGTCGGAGACAACCATCAGTTGCGCCCTTTGGGCCAGCACGCCGTGTTGCTTGGCCAATTGATAGGCCGCAAGTTCCCTGGGGCTGTGGCCGATCCAACCTCCGGCAATACCCGTTTCGGTGAAACTCGTCAGCCCCTCCTGGGAATAGCGCGCACTCGCTCGGGCCAATGCCTGCACCATGTCATCCATCGATTTCGGCAACAACAACTGCTGAATAACCGACTGGGCGCGCTCTTCCAGCAGCCCCGTTGGCCTCCCGTGTTCGTCCACCACAATCGCCCCGCCGGCTAAGTCAATCTCCGGTGACAGGGCTCCGCTAATGCCCGACGCCTCGAGGGCTTTCGTGTTGACAATGCAGGAGTGGCCGGACGTGTGTCGCATAAACAGCGGGTGGTCGGGTAACACCCGATCCAACGCGCGAATATCGGGATACTCACCCCCGAAAGCCTCCTGGTTATAGCCGGTAGCGAGCACCCAACCCCCGGTAGGTGTCTGACGCGCACGCTCCGCGAGCGCGCCATAGAGAGCATCGAGGCTCGAGTGGGCTTTCGCATCGACTTCAGCGAGGGACAACCCAAACCACATGGTGTGGCAGTGGGCGTCGTGAAAACCAGGCAACACGGTCTGTCCAGAAACGTCCTCGACCACTAGGGCCTGGGGCGCTTCCTCGTCGCTGGTACCCACAGCCACCACCCGGCCATGGTGAATCGCCATCCAGTGAGCTTCTGGCTGAGCGGGATTCATTGTCCGAATCAGACCACCGGTCACCACTTTGTCAACGCTCCACACAGGCCACCTGCTTTCTTGGGGTTGCCCCATGCTACGCATGGTCACTGTTCGCTACGAGCGAGGCAGAGCCCGTTGACGGCTATACCCCAAGGGGTATACTTGGGGGCGACGAAAGGACAGTAATGCCAACGATTGAACTGACCGCCGCAGACTTTGAAGACACCGTCACCAAGGACGGAATCACCCTGGTCGATTTTTGGGCCGACTGGTGTGGCCCCTGCAAAGCTTTCGCTCCCGTCTACGAGGAAGCGAGTAACCAACACACCGACGTCCGTTTCGGCAAGGTCGACACCGAAGCCGAACAGCAACTGGCCGGTGCCGCCAACATCCGCTCCATCCCCACGCTGATGGCATTCCGTGACGGAATCCTGGTCTTCAGCCAGCCCGGCGCACTACCCGGACCCGCCCTCGAAGAGGTCATCACCGCGGTGAAAGACCTCGACATGGACGATGTGCGCAAACAGCTTGCCGAAGCAGAGGCGAAACAAAACGCCGACCAGGCCTAGCCAATAATGTGTTCGGTCTTTAGAGCCTGAAGCGCTCGAAGAACCGCCGACGAACCGTCTCCACAAGACCCTTGGGAGGCGGTTCGTTGTAGTGGGGGACCACTTCTTGACCGGTGAGATCTGCAATGGCGGCCATCACCGCATCGGTTCCGTGACGTCGGGCTTTGCCCGACTCCGCTTTGCCATAGGTCGTGAGGTCTAACGGTTCACCAAAACTAATCCTGATCCGCGCAAACGAAATGCCCTTTGACCCGGGGGGTTGCACTTTGTCGGTGCCGTCAATTCCTACCGGGACCACCGGTGCGCCCGATTTCAATGCCAACCACGCCACACCCGTTCGGCCTCGATACAGCCGACCATCTAACGAGCGAGTGCCCTCTGGATAAATGGCAAACGCTTTGTCTTCCTCGAGTAGGTCCAAGCCTGCATCCAAGGCATCTTGGGCAGCCTGCCCCACACCGCGGGTGACCGGAATCGCTCCAATGGAGCGAAAGAACGCTCTCGAGGCAAACCCTTTGAGACCAGTGCCGTTGAAGTAAGAGTCTTTGGCCAAAAACGACACCGTTCGTGGCGCAAGAAGAGTAATCACCACACTGTCGATAAACGACAGGTGGTTACTGGCCAAAATCACCGGGCCCTGCATGGGCACGTTCTTCTTACCTTCGACCTTGGCTCGGAACAACAACCGCACAAGGGGGGTGAGGAAGGCCCTCGAGGCGAGTTTCAACATCCGCTAGGCCTGCCCTTCTCGAATTGTCGCTGGCACCCCCAGCGCCAACGCACCGGGAGGAACATCAATGGTGACCACAGATTGCGCACCAATCCGCGCATCGTCACCCACGACAATATCGCCCAATAAAAGGGCTCCTGCACCAATCGTCACGTTCGAGCCCACCTTGGGGTGGCGCCTACCGGGAATGTGGTCACGGTCCCCCGGTTTTTTACCCCCCAAAGTGACCCCGTGATAAATCAGACAGTCGTCGCCAATTTCGGCCGTTTCGCCAATCACCACACCCATACCGTGGTCGATCACTAAACGACGCCCAATGGTTGCGCACGGATGTATTTCAATACCCGTGCGCCGCCTTGAGCGGGCAGCGATCATTCGGGCAAGAAGCATCCACCCCGAATGCCACAGTCGATGAGAGATGCGATGCCAAAACAGCGCACGAACCCCCGGCGATGTGAGAAACACTTCGAGGGCACCCCTCGCGGCGGGGTCCCGCTCCAACGTGGCCTGGATATCTTCACCGAGGCGAGTGCGAGGGGGCATCGACTAGTCGCCGAGTCCTTCAAACAACGGCGTCGACAGGTAGCGCTCACCGTAACTGGCGAAAATCACCACAATGGTGGCTCCCTGAAATTCGGGACGATTCGCCAGTTCGACCGCAGCGTGGGCGGTGGCACCAGACGAAATACCCCCCAAGATTCCTTCTTCCGCCGCCAACCTCCGGCCCATCACCATGGCCTGTTCACTGGTGACATCAATGACCTCATCCGCGAGGTCCCGATCCAAAATGTCGGGAATAAAGTTCGCACCAATTCCTTGAATTTTGTGTGGGCCGGGCTCACCGCCGTTGAGCAGGGGCGATTCGGCGGGTTCAACACCCACTACCCGCACAGACGGTTTCTTTTCTTTCAACGCTTGGCCAGTCCCGGTCAATGTGCCACCGGTGCCCACACCGGCCACAAACACATCCACACTGCCGTCGGTATCACGCCAAATTTCTTCTGCCGTCGTTTTGCGGTGAATTTCGGGGTTTGCTGGATTGGCAAACTGTTTGGCTAACACCGCACCGGGTGTGTCCGCGACAATCTTTTCCGCTACCGCGAGCGCCCCCGACATGCCTTCGGGACCCGGAGTGAGGACCAATTCGGCGCCGTAAGCGCGAAGCAGCATGCGCCTCTCAGTACTCATCGTCTCGGGCATCGCAAGAATTGCTTTGTAACCCCTCGCGGCGGCCACCATGGCCAACGCGATACCGGTGTTACCACTGGTTGCCTCCACAATGGTCCCGCCGGGGCGAAGCTCACCAGACGCTTCGGCAGCATTAACCACAGAGATTGCTAAGCGATCTTTCACGCTCGCTGAAGGGTTATAGAACTCGAGTTTGGCGAGCACGGTGGCTTGGGTGTCACCCGGAACTCGATTGAGTCGCACCAGGGGAGTCTGACCGAATGCTTCGGTGATGTCACCGTATACCGCTGCCATTTCTCCTCCTTGGGGTATTGGGGTCCCGGCGAGAGCACCTCCAGCGTAGGCCTTACGGGCTGAACACGACATAGAGTTACAGTCATGCTGGTTCGGAAATGCTGACTGTCCTCATCGGTCTTTTCGCCGCACTTTCTTTCGGGGCTGCCGATTTCGCGGGCGGTATGGGGGCAAAAAGGCTCCATGCGTTAGCTGTCACCGGTGTCGTCGCCGTAGTGGGCCTGATTGTCCTGGTGAGCGTCTCACTTCTCTCCGCCGATCAGTGGAGTGCACAGTCTTTACTGTGGGGCGGATTGTCTGGCCTTGCGGGCCTTGGTGCGATCGGGTTGCTTTACGCCTGTTTGGCGCGTGGGCCCATGAGTGTGCTCTCACCCACAACGGCGGTTCTTTCCGCGCTCGTTCCGATGACCTGGGGCGCACTGACCGGTGAGGCCCTCTCTGGTTTTGTCTACCCCGCTTTGGCACTCGCGTTGGTTGCGGCAGTCTTGGTCGGATTTATTCCGGACCAGCGGGCGGTTCGACCCACACCCACCGCATTGCTGATGGCTGTTGGATCCGGACTGCTCATCGGACTGTTTTACATTTTCATTGACATTGCCCCGGCCGATTCGGGCATTACCCCCTTGGTCGCAAACCGAGGCATCCAAACCACGTTGGTCGTCGTGTTGCTCCTGGTGCTGGTGAGCCGAAAAGGGTTTGCCAGCCTGATTAAGCCCGACACCCAGTGGGTGATGTCGTGGAAAAAACTGTGGACCCTCGTCATCATTGGCGGTGTGCTCGACGCCACGGCAAACATTCTGATTCTCACCGGCTTCCGACTGGGCGACATGACCATTGTCGCCGTGTTGACTGCCCTCTACCCGGCGGGCACCATCTTGTTGGCCGCCGTGGTGTTGCGTGAGCGTATCCAACCGGTCCAATGGGTGGGCTTAGCTCTCGCTCTGATTGCGAGCATGCTCCTTGCCCAATAATTTCGCCCAAAAGGCCGCCAGGTTCTTTCACCTCACACACCGAATGGTCCGACTCCTCATCGGACTGTTCTTTTTTGGTTTTGCCGCCGCGATGATGCTCCGTGCCCAAGTAGGTGTCGACCCGTGGACGGTGTTGGCCGAAGGGTTAATGCTCACGACCGGAATTGGCATCGGCTGGTGGGTGGTCATTTTGGGTCTGGTGGTGTTGCTGTTGTGGATCCCCCTTCGACAGCGGCCCGGTTTCGGCACTGTGTTGAACGCCCTCCTGGTGGGGCCCTTCATGGAAATTGGCCTGTTGTATATCGACACACCGGACACGCTCGTTCAGCGGTGGTTGGTCTTTCTCACCGGAGTATTGATGCTCGCGATCGCCAGTGGTCTTTATATCGGTGCCGGTTTTGGGTCAGGACCAAGGGATGGTCTGATGACCGGAGCCAATAAACGCTTCGGTTGGCCCATTTGGATTGTTCGCACCAGTATCGAAGTGACGGTGTTACTGATTGGTTGGGCGCTGGGTGGAAACTTTGGGCTCGGAACCATCGTCTTTGCTTTCGGTATTGGTCCGCTCGTCCACCGCACCATCCCCGCCCTACGAGTCCCGCCCTACTCGGTGAAAGACACCGGCAAATAAAGGTCCTGCATCCTGTTATCTAACGCGGTGTGGTCGTTTCGGGTGAAGAGACCACAGTCTTCACGGGTGCAGTCCACATTCTCATCGGCCGCCGCAGGGATATCGATGTAGGCAGTGAAGGTGCCCAACTCTCGGTCATCAAAACCTCTGGCACCAAAAAGTTTCCACGCCCAGTCATCATTAATCCAGTTCGCTGGAGCCCACTGGGCAACCCGGTCACCATCAACATCAGTGTCAGCGTCCGCCGCATCAGCACTCGGTACCCCGCCAAGGCACGGCCCTGGCCGGCTCGTGGGGGCATCAGGAATGCGACACACCGCGACATAGACACCCTGTTGGGGGTTAAACCCCGCACCAGTCACCACCACACGATCACCCGGGCGAAGCATCGACAGGTCAATTTCTGAACCATCTTCTGTGGTGACCGAAAGCGTGCGGGTGCGCCCGTCTTCACCGGTGGCAACCACACTGGTGGGATAGCCACTGACCGGCTGTTGCCCGGACACACCAGTGGCGCCGGGAAAGAGAATTGGCCAGGCCACATACACACCGAAGGCGAGGGCGAGCACTAATAACCCGGCGATGCCCCACAGCACGACACGCCCCGCCCGGCGAAACACAGAAGGTGAAGCTCCGACGGTTCGTCCTGAGCGTGAACCACCGCGGGCTGCCGCTGCTGTGTCTCTTGACACATCTCTTGACGGATCCTTTGTCACACTCGTCAGTCTAAATCGGAGACAGTAGCCTCTACACGTGTCCGGACTTTCCATGGGAGCAACACCAGACGGTGAGCCTGCCAACCCACAACGAGGCTCTAGCGAGGCGATAGCGCTCGCGCGCCTGCTCACCGCACTGGCCATCGCTATCGGTGGAGCACTGGGTGCACTTTCTCGAGTAGGTCTGAGCGAATGGTTCGGAGCGGAAGCGACATCCACCAGCACACTCGTCATCACCCTGGGCATCAACACGGTGGGGGCTTTCGCCTTGGGCTTGCTCCGCCGCCCACAGGCGCTAAAGCCCACAGGGTTTCTGTATTCAGGTCTGAGCGTGGGTTTTCTGGGTGCGTTTACCACCTGGTCTGCTGTCATGGTTCAGATCGCCGTCCTCCACGGTGAGGGTCATTGGATGCTGGGCATTGGTTACCTCTTCTTGACCCTCGTGCTGGGTCTTAGTGCCGCATGGTGGGGACTGCGCTCGGGTGTAGCGAAGACGAAAGTGGCGTCATGAGCGGCAGCGTCGTGGGGATCAGCGTCATGAGCGGCAGTGAATGGCTCCTAGTAGCCGGTCTTGGAGCACTGGGCGCGCTTTTGCGCTGGGCAATGAGTGCGTGGGTGACCAGTTACCCGCGAGCGCTCATGATTGTGGTGGTGAACACTCTGGGTGCGTGTGCTGCCGGGTGGGGTCTTGCCGGCGGTTGGGGTGTGTGGGGGATGGTGTTAGCTGCGGGCCTGTGGGGTTCACTCACCACGTTTTCCACTCTCGCTGTTGATGTGGTGGAGTTTTCTGTCACCAAGCGACTTCGATCAGGTGTCACCCTTTTGCTCCTGCACGTACTAGGTGGCGTGTTGGGTGTGTGGGCGGGAATGGTCTTAGCGTTCGCGCTGTGACGCTGGCACACACCGAGTGTTGTGGCGGTATCCTCGCCCCACTCAAGGGTGTGCGTGCTACAGTGTCATCGATTTCGCGCCCCCTGAGGCGCGTCCCTTCGCTGGGAAACGGTGACCTTTTTCAAGGAGTGGCATGGGTCGCGGACGTCAGAAAGCAAAGCACACAAAAGTCGCTCGGGAGCTCAAATACAGCAGCCCGAACACTGACTTGACCCAATTGGAGCGCGAACTTGCCGCCCAGTCGGGTGAAGGTGAGGACCAGTACGTGGACCGCTGGGCCGACGACGCGGACGAAGACCGCTAGTTCGGCCAGTGCCCCTCTAGGCGTACCGCGCCACCTTTAACACCCTTCGCCGCCTCCGCGCTCAGCGCGCCTGGCACGTCGGTGGCATCACGCACCGTGCCCACCATTTGTGCGTTAAAGCCTTTCTCGGCAAGGACCGAGACCACGTCGCCAGCTGAGCCGGCTGTCACCATCAAGGCTGCGCCCATCCCGAGGTTCCAGCTGTCTTCCACCTCGTCCAGGCCCAAACCGCCATGGGCGGCCAGCACAGAAAACACCGAAGGGATATCCCAACTGCCTCGCTCCAAGGTGAGCGCTGTTCCCGGTGGCAAGACGCGTTGAATATTTTGTGCAATGCCGCCACCGGTGATGTGACTGGCGGAGTGCACAACGCCTGGCAGGCGCCGAAGCACGTCAAGAATTCCTGGTGTGTAGACCAGTGTGGGCTCCAGGAGCATGTCCCCGAGGCTTTGCTGTTGGTCCACGGGATGCGCCTGCAAGGACAAGCCCGCATCGGACACAATTTTTCGGGCGAGGGAATACCCGTTGCTGTGTAGGCCGCTAGAGGAAATAGCGACAACTTCATCACCTGGTTGGACCCGCTCCGGACCCAAAAGCGCATCTTTTTCGACTACACCCGTTGCGGCAGCCGCAACGTCGTATTCGCGCTCCCCCAAGAGCCCCGGGTGTTCGGCAGTTTCTCCGCCGATCAGAGCAACACCACTGGCCGCGCAGGCACGAGCGATGCCCGACACGATTGACGCAATCGTGTCGGGAAAGACTTTTCCGCACGCAATGTAGTCGGTGAGAAACAGTGGGGTCGCGCCCACAACGACGATGTCATCGATGACCATGGCGACCAGGTCTTGACCGATGGTGTCGTGGCGATCCAAGGCTTGAGCAATCGCCACTTTGGTGCCGACGCCGTCAGTGGAGGTCGCCAAGACGGGGTGGTCAAAATCTTTCAGCGCCTTCGCGTCGAACAGTCCCGCAAAGCCGCCGACACCCCCCAACACCAAACCGCTGTGAGTTTTTTGCACATCGGCGCGCATCAATTCGATGGCCAAATCTCCGGCGGCAGTGTCCACACCTGAGCGCTGATAGGCGGTGGGCTCACTCACACCTGAAGCCTAGCCGAGACAAGCCACCCCACATTCGTCGTGGACGGGTGATCAACACCAGGCCGAATGCGGGAGTGAAGGACAGCGCGGCTGGCCAACACTCGGCTTTGCTCAGTAGTCAACAAAAAGTGTTCTGTGGATAACTCTGACGACCGAAGAAAAGCCATTCCTACGCTCGAGCCCGCACGTGTTGTTACAACCGGAGGGCCCCATGTCACCGAACCAGCCGATTTCACCCCACCAGCTGATTCCACCCCGCAATCACGGACGCCCGTGGGGCAGCGTTGCCGCACCAAGAGCGCGCCATCTTCTTTCCGGTGAACCCTCCCGGTCACACGTCACAGCCCTCGCCATGTGTCTTGCGCTGCTTTTGGTGATTGGGGCCGGTAGCCCTGTGGCACTGGCCGCCGATAAGGGTGTCCTCAAGACGGCGAGTGTGAAGTGGGATAGCGCAGATTCGGATACCGCCATCTGGACCGGTGGAGCTCCCGTCGATTTTGTGCGAGAAGAAAACGGTTGGCGCGGTGCACCCTTTAGTGCGATTGGCCAGTTTGGTCTCGCGATGACCTTCCCCGGAATCGATTCGCGGCGGGTTGACTATGTCAACCGGAACGAGACGACCACCATCGAACAAGGCGTCATCCACACGATGGAATTGGATAACCGCATCATTATTGATGGCACTCGCAGGGCCCAGGTGCAACCGACCATCACCGCTGAAGGCAGTTCGCTCCGATTTGATATCGACTTCGCTGATGAGCGACCAAACTCAATAAACAGCCAGCGGGTGTACTTGAACGTCGATTTCGCTGCCGGTGGGACCATCGTCTACGACGATTCCGTCCCACAGGCAGTCATTGCCGCCGATAGTTCGGATGAGAAAGCACTCGTCGTGCTCCACGTCGATTCCGATGACGGCGACGCCGTCATCGGAGGTCGCGCATTACACACTGATCCGCTGGCAGACGGCGATTCCGAAGCCACCGCGTATGTGCGAAACATCACGGGCGCCAGCCTGAATGTCACCGTCCACGCTTTTGTGATCGATTACGATCCCTGTGCCAAACAGGCCGCTCTGAATACTGCGGAGGAAATCGCTAACGACCCAACCAGTTGGTTTGGCGAAGTAATCCCTGTCCACTCGGGATGCGTGAGCAACACCAATTGGGAATACACCAGTGGTGGTGGGGAAGCCCAGACCATTCCACTCCAGCTCGACAACGCACTTTCCGACCCCGACGGCTCCACCCGTCACTACTCGATTGAAGGACTACCGACCTTCCTCGACTCCAGCATCGATGTTGACTCTGAGCCCGCCACGCTCTCGCTCACGTCCCGGTTAGAAGAAACCACCGGCACCTACCCACTCACGTTACGCAGTTGGCGAGAAACCCCCAGCGGTGACACCACACTGCGAGGGGCCCCTCTGATTTCCGACATTTCGCTCACGGTGGTCGCACCACCACCGGAGCCAGAACCAGAACCAGAGCCTGAGCCGGAACC
>CBFHPU010000013.1:0-34555 GCA_965657845.1 Pontimonas sp. | reverse complement strand
TGAGCGGGCGGTGTCATCGGCCTCAGGTTGCATCGGCGCGGTCACACACCCGGTAAGTCCAAGGCTGGCGGCAGTGAGAAGGAGGCCCAGACGCACGAAAATGGACGGGAGAGACATTAGGAGGAGCCCTTTCGTGGAGGTGGAGTGGCCCTCAACGTACTACCCCATTCCCACGCAATGGCTGCTCGATGGGCGTCAAAGTGGGGCAGATGACGGCTGCGTGGATGGCAGCGCGGGGAGTGCCAGGACAAAATGGTTCGGGACGAGCCTGCTGGGGCTGCTATTGAGACGGCGGCATCCAGTCTGATGTTTATCTGGTGGATCCTCGGGGCCTTCACCGTTTTGGCGATTGGTGTTGGTGTCACGATTGCCCGGCGGAAGCAGTTGGTTTAATAGGCAACTGCTGCGACACGGGAGAATGTGTGGCGCTGAACTGGGCCCTGCTATTGCCTCATACCGATAGTGCTCGAATCGTGATGGCGCGTATCCGGTGGTTGAGTGGGGTCTTTGGGGTTATCGAGACAATTTTTTCAACCTGAAACTCTTCGATTTGCCTTGTGCTGGAACCGCGGCAGTCAAAGCATCGTCCACGCGGGAAAAACAGAAACCTGCACAGGTATTCCGTGCTGCTGAGAAGGCAAGCAATCGGAATGTACTGTGTCCTCGCGAGCCATCGACTATGCACAACAAACTAAAGAAGCAACCAGGGATGTTAGCTCTTTTTTCAGAGACTGTGCGCAAATGTGTTCATCGCTCTCTGTTCTTCACGCTTTGCCTGCAGCGTAAGAAAGTCCGACACTCGCCGGGGCGCGTTAGACCCGGTACAAGGACACTTAGGACACTCCTTGTCCATTTGGGGAGCCGAGCGGTCCGATGAGGACGGGAGCCACAGGATCAGGTTGCCACGGGTTCCGTTAAGCCGAAGGGGATTTTGCGCGAGCAAACGCTCTTGGGAGTCACCTACAAAAGTTGAATAAGATACGGCTTTCTTATAATCTTTGCATATGGCTCGTTACCAACTCCCACCAAATGCAATGGTTGAACAGGTCGGTTCTGACGTATTGATTTCCTTGTCGCCCCACCGTGAGGTGTTTCGCGTGAGCACGCCCGAATCCCAGCTGCTCCTTTCGATTCGCGACGGGCACGGAGTGCTCGAGGGCACTGAAAGCCTCAAATACCTTCTCAGCCGAGGACTAGTTGAAGACGCCTCCCAGCTGACACGGCGCTCCGCCCTGATCGGTGCCGGCTCAGTAGTCGGGGCTGGCATCCTTTCCTTGGCTTTACCCACGCCGGCGATGGCGTCGAGTACTACCGAGATAACGGTGAGCGACACCGCATTCACTTGGGAGGAAAGTGGCGCGAGAACCGATCCGGAAGGAAACTCATGGGTTAATGGGTTCTGGTCACTCGAAGGATCTCTTTCGAATTCTGCCCCATTTGCTGCGGGCGATCAGTGGACAATGGAGGTGGCGACCACATCGACCTTCTCCCCATCCCTTACCATCGATCCCATCTCTCTGGTGCTCGAAGACGACGGCACACTCTCGTACACCACTGGTAGTTACCGTTTCTGGCCCACCGCGGATGCATACCCCCCAATTTTCATCGAGAACCCTGATGATAGCGAAGTGACCATTTTCGGTCGTCTCAGCCAAGGGTCCACCGTGTCAAATATTTTCCGGGTGCCCTACGGCGGGTAGTGGTAGCGGGAGGCACGGCTTGGTCACACTGGTATCGGCTCAGAGCCATGTTTGCGATCGCTCCAGACTTCCGGGGTAGGCCTGTCAGCCGTAGCCACGCTGGCCGATTCCGTTCCATCGCTCTGGCCCTAAATAGGAAGTCAGGAAGTTCTTCGGTCGCGGCTCGCATTGCGCTGCCTGATCCTGCTTGAATGCAAAAACGTTCGAGAGGCGGTATCTGCCTGAGGGCGCCTTCGGATGAACCCGGGCCAATCCTGAGGAGCACCCAGATCGACGCTCGGTATTGAACACCTGTGGGATGCGAATGGCCCTCGGGAGGTCACCCGCGGAGTATGTCAGGGTTGACGGCTACAAGAAATTCAGTGAAGGATAAGTGCTTGTGCACAGCCGTCTCACCCTGGTGTCGTCCAGCCTCCTCGCCACTCTCCTCGTTGGTTCCTGTGCAGCTTCGGGGTCACCCGCGGATCCTGTTGAGGAATCCGTGGCAGGAGGGACTGAACAATCCGACTCTTCCGGCCAGGAAAAAGTGGAACCCCGGATTGCTCCCAACTGGGAGCAATCGGTATCCACGGCTGATTTTTCTCGTTGCAAACTGTTGGATCCGAGGCCAGACGATGTCAAGAGCCTTTATCGGGGCCAAAAACGCGGTGACGTGATTGGCAGGGACAATGTGGGGTTCCCGAGGACCGAGCGAGAAATTCCGGGCCTCGGTGAGGGCAACATCATTGCGGCCAAGGTGTCCTTTTTAGATGCCCCACCGTCGGACAATGTTCCGGAAAACTTTCTGGAAGACCAGACCCAAATCCTCACCGAATGGAGCGAGTACTGGTCGCAGGGTAAATTTCGCTACACCTTCCAACTCGTCGATGGGTGGGTGGAAGTCCCCATTAACCACGCCGACTTTCCGATTGACCCAGGCATCGGGGATAACGAGTACGACCAAGAAGAATTTGAACAGTTGATGCAGGACCGGCAGGAGGACATTGCCCAAGCTGTCGTCGCGGAGTTTCCACAGGATCTGGACTGGGCCGCAGCGGACGCAATTTTTGTCTACTGGTCGCCGGAAATCACTGCCTTCGCCCAAAGCGTGGGGTCCCGCGGAGCCCAGTTCGACACACCCGATGGCCGGTTCCGAATCCCCTTCTCCGGTGGCGGGATTTATCACTATTCGGGTGCCTCAGGAATTCCACTGGGGGTTAAACAGGAGTACATGTGGAGTTGGTGGGCCCACGAATTGTTGCATTTTCAAGGAATGAACGGTCATGCTCCAGGAAACGGGTGGAGGACCGGAGTGGGTCAAGGCGCTTACCCCGCCGCCCGAGTGTTCTCTGGTGCTCTCACGGCCTGGGAAACTTTCCTCTTTGAGTGGCTCGATGATGAACAAGTGCATTGTGCGGACACCAACACTCTGAATGGCTCCCAACAAGTGATGCTGACTCCGCTTGAAATCTACGGTGGCGAACGGAAAATGATTGCCATTCGCACTGTGGAGGACAAGGTTGTCGTTGTGGAGTCCCGGAGGCCTACCGGCTGGTCTGAGGACTGGGACCCCCGACACTCTGGTCTCCTGGTCTATGAAGTGGATGCTGATGGGACTCATACCGACCATGTCCCGAACGACTGCGGTAATGACCCGGCCAATCCCAAATGGGCCTACTACCTCTACCCCGACCACGTGGATGACACCCGATGTGTGATGAACGACATTGACACGGTGTTGGTCCGGGAGGGAGAAACCCTGACCCACTCCGGGGTCCGGATTTCTCTCGAGTTTTCAGGCAATGAGAGCGACTATGTGCTCATTGAAAAGGTTGATGAGTAATCGACAGGGCGCCTTCTGGGCCATGATGGCCGGTCTGGTGTTGGTCAGCGGTTGCCAAATGCCCCCAGAGCCGGCCGTTATCGAGCAGGAGGAATCCGGCGAGATAGACCTTGCGGAGCAGGAGGAAAGCCCAGCGGACTCCGTAGAGCGCACGCCACCGCCATGGCAGATTATGCCGAGCCTCTCGGAGGTTGAGGAGTGCAAAGTGCTCGACGGTCAGCCCGCAGCATTGCGGGAAATGCGAGAGGGCTACTCCGGAGTAGGCGGGGTCCGGGCCCGAGGCAATGTGGGTTTTCCACTCTCGCCCACTTCGTTGCCCGTTAAGGACGAAGCCAATTTGATCGTGGCGATGGTGTCCTTCGATGATGCACCGCCGTCTGAGCTCACTCCAGAGGGGTTTCTCGCGCCACAACTGCAGAAGATGACGCAGTGGAGCGAGTTTTTTTCCCAAGGCTCCTTTCGCTACACCTTTCAAATGGTCGACAAGTGGGTCAACATCCCGGTCGACCACAGGGACTATCCGGTCCGACCCCGTGAAGACCAACAGACCTCCCGAGCGAACGCCTATGAGTTGTCTCGACTGATTTCTGCTGCGTTGCCTGATGACCTGGATTGGCAGCGAGCCGATGGCATTTTGATTTATTGGGCGCCAGGAATCGACGCCCTGGAAGGCGATGTTGGCTTGCAAGGAAACGAGGGGAAACCGCTTCCCACCCCCCTTGGGGAAAAAGACTTGTTCTTTTGGTCAGGAAATAAGTGGCATTACGAAGACACGGGCACCATGACCAAGGAGCTCAAAGCAGAACACACCTGGAGCTTCTGGATTTATTTAATGTTGGACTCTCAAGGTTTACATAATCACGGGCCCGGTAATGGCTGGCCCACCGGACCGCAACAGCTCCAAGTGCCCAACCCCCAGTTCTCGGGAAACATTCTCGCGTGGGATGCTTTCAAACTGGGCTGGATTCGGGATTCACAGGTGGATTGTGTGGTGCCGGGTGACCTCGCGGGAGAACACCAGGTGATTCTCACCCCCGGGGAAATCTATGGGGGAGAGCGGAAAATACTGGTAATCCCCGTGAGTTCATCAAATGTGGTGGTCGTCGAGTCGAGGCGACCAATTGGCTATTCAGAGTTGTGGGATCAAGGCAACTCAGGGCTTCTCGCGTATTCGGTGAATCCGGAGATTGATGAAATCAACTTCTGGACTCAAGGAGGCTGCGGAGATTCCCCGGAGCAGCCGAAGTGGGCCTATCACCTCTACCCAGACAGTTTTGATTCGAGCGTGTCGGACTGTCGAGACTTTGCTAATGCTTTTATCCGCGAAGGGGACACGCTGACGATGGATGGGGTGACACTGTCCTTGGAGTTTTCTGATCTCGAGGCGGATTACGTGAGAATCGCTACCTCAATGCCTGATGAGTGAACACCCCTTCCATTAGAGAGAGTGTCGCAAGAAATACGGTGAGACAACGGGCCCTTGGGTGGTTGTTCCTGGAGTGGTGCCAACCATCCACGGCCCGTTTGTCTCAGAGGCAACCATCGGCGGCGCGGTGGTCGGACTGATTGTCACCTGGGGCGTCCGGGTCTGAGTGTCGGGGTGTAGCGCGCAAGACGAGAACCTTGCTCCACTCTTACACTTTCTGTGTGGCCATTTACAAAGTCCTGCTTTATTACGCCTTCACCCCGCTCGCGGACCCGGAGGCTGTGCGGCTGTGGCAGCGAGATTTGTGTGAATCGCTGGGGCTGGGTGGTCGCATCCTCATTTCCCCCGACGGAATTAACGGCACGGTCGGTGGGGAGCTGGATGCGGTGAAGAAATACCGGCGTAAGACCCGGGAATATCCCGCTTTTAGGGACATCGATTTTAAATGGTCCGAGGGGACCTCGGCGAATGATTTCCCACGCCTTCAGGTGCGTGTGCGAGACGAATTGGTGGGTTTTGGTGCACCCGGTGAGTTAGAAGTTGATGAGCGCGGTGTGATTGGTGGTGGTACACACCTCACCCCGGAACAACTGCATGAGCTTGTTGCGGAGAAAAACGTCACATTTTTTGATGGGCGTAATCGGTGGGAAGCAGAGATCGGTCGGTTTACGAACGCCGTGGTTCCTGAGACGAAAACGTCGAAGGATTTTGTCACCGAGTTAGAAAGTGGCAGATACGACCACTTAAAGAATCAACCCGTAGTGACCTACTGCACGGGGGGTGTGCGCTGCGAAGTGCTCTCGGCAATGATGATCAAGCGCGGTTTCACAGAGGTGTACCAACTAGACGGCGGCATCGTCCGTTACGGGGAACGCTTTGGCGATTCTGGCCTCTGGGAAGGCTCCCTCTACATGTTCGACAACAGAAAAGCGGTCACCTTCTCTGACAATGCGGCCGTGATTGGTCGGTGTAGTCAATGCGGTGAGCCATCCTCGCGAATGGAAAACTGTTCTGACCTGGCCTGTCGCACCCAACTTGTTGTGTGTGATGGCTGTGCCTCTGGAGGGCTCTACTGCGCTCATCACCGAGCAGTCCATACTGTCTAGTCGCGCTAGCGCCGAAGGGACGTGTGGATGTGAAACATCCGATTGATCGGCAGCCCACCATAATCAGTCGAGCAACGTTGTGCGCACGAGCTCGCCGTCAGGCTCACTGGGCGAGAAGCGGTGCATTGAAAAACGGTAGCGTAGTGACTGTAAAAACGGTAGCGTAGTGACTGTAAAAATGGTAGCGTAGTGAACGTAAAAACGGTAGCGTAGTCCCTTGGGGAGGTGGAATATGACCTATCGAAGGCGAATCGTCGACGACATCTTGGACGATGTTTTCCCCCAGCTTCCCGCGATTCTGCTCGACGGACCGAAAGCAGTAGGCAAAACGACAACTGCTCTCCAGCGCTCACGAACACTGCAAGGCTTGGATCAGGCAGCTGAGAGAAGTCGCGTTCAGGCCGACCCTGAAAACGTTATTACCGGGGACAAACCAATCCTTGTCGACGAGTGGCACAAGGTTCCTGAGACCTGGGGAGTTATTAAACGTGCCGTTGACCGCGACTTTTCCGGCGGTCAATACCTCCTCACCGGATCCCTACCCGATTCCGCCACCCACTCGGGAGCCGGAAGAATCACCAGTCTTCGGATGAGGCCATTGTCATTCGCGGAACGAGAACTCGAGAAGCCATCGGTCAGTCTGCGCGAGCTTCTTCAAGGAAACCTCTCCATCTCCGGCGAAACCCAGTTGGGTCTGGTGGACTACAACACTGAGCTCATGCGTTCAGGCTTTCCCGCCCTGAGAGGGCTGGACGGTCGGGCGCTTGAGCTCGCGATAGATGGTTACATCGAGCGCGTGGTTGACGCCGACGTCACAACGCTCGGGGTAGAAGTGAGGCGACCTGCCACGCTGATGTCTTGGCTTGCGTCCTACGCAGCGGCGACGGCGACGGTGGCCAGCTGGGAGACCATCCGACACGCCGCATCACCGGGTACAACTGAGGCGCCAGCGAAAACCACCGCCATTCCCTACCGGGACGCGCTCACCAGGCTTCGAATATTGGACGAGCTCCCACCCTGGTTGCCCTCTCGTAACACGTTTACCCAAGCTGCACAAAGCAGTAAACACTTCCTGGCCGACCCGGCGCTCGCGATGCGGTTGATGAAATTCAGTCGAGAAGCCATCAGCTCTGCGGCTGCATACGATTCCGGCCGATTTGGCCGCCCCCTCGCCGGAAGGATGTTTGAGGCGCTCGCAACATTGAGTGTCAGAACGTATGCCGAAGCTTCTCACGCGAAAGCGCTGCACTTTAGGGACGCTCGAGGGAGCCGGGAAATAGACATCATCGTCGAACGAGATGACGGGAAGGTATTAGCCATCGAGGTCAAACTAGGAAACACCGTGGATGCCTCGGACACCCGACACCTCACCTGGTTGGCAGATCGACTCGGTGATGACCTCATCGGCTCTGTGGTGATTTACACGGGTCGCCACGCCTACCGCAGCGGCGATGTGGCCGTTGTTCCACTCGCCCTGCTTGGGCCCTAGCCTCAACCGGATTAAAGGCCGACCGAGTGTGCCTCAGCGGTTCGAGCGGTGCGAAATGTGTGACCGCGACCATGGGGGTTAGCTCGTTGGCACCAATAACGGGCGTGACCAATGACCTGTGGAGGAGCGGTTCCGAACACCGGCAACATTTAAAGGACTTGCGCTTAAGCCGATCAGACTGGTGGGAATTGTGCCACAACTAAATTCCGTTTGTGGAATGGAACCGGCGTCAGAACGGAGCCTTCGCTTTTGGGTGGCGAAGCCGGCTTAGGCAGGCCAAAAACGATTGGCATGCCGCCACATCGAGTTGTCCCTATTTTCTGGAAACGTGATCGAGGTGGAGCATCCGGGCCAAGTTTTTGTCCAGCTCGTCATCGCGGAACACTTTCTTCCAGTCTTCTTTGATGATTGCTTCGCGGCCGTAGTCCATTGCGATGAGGCATGCTTCACTGAAGGGGTTATCACCCTTGAGTGTGTTGGCTAGGGCAACCTGAGTGTGACCAAGCAGAATAGCTCGGGCCGCGGGTTCGGGAACCCCCATGGTGTTTACCGCTTCGTCGAGCGATTCCTTCAACAACGCCCCCACCATGCAGGCGATTGTCTCAACCAGGGTTGGCTCTAGTTGGGCGAGTTGTTTCACTGTGACCCAGTGCACATCCACCACCGGGGCGAAAATTACTCTGACCACCGCTTCCAGGGTGTCGCGGGCCACGGTGCTATCGCTCTCGATTGCGGCAATCGCGTCTTGCTTTGCGGCGATACCCCCAAAGGTGTCGGCATACTCCTCGGGGGTGTGGCGCTCGACAAATACCGACGGGTGACAAGGGTGTGTCACCCCTTGGATGATGTCCTCGCGTGTGGCGAGTAAGCCAGCGTAAGCGGCGGCCGGGTCGAGCGTCAGCAGGATAGCTCCGGATTTCATCAGAGGCACAACCGCATCGCTCACTGCGCTGAGGGCCAGGTCGGGTACGGCCAGCACCACGACATCGGACACCTTGACCGCATCATCTGTGGCCGTCAATGCTCTCCCGGCGTCGGTGACACGTTCTTGACCGGCAGGCGAATTTTCGGAGTAGAACACGGTGTGGTCGGTTTTCATGAGGTTGGCGGAGATGCGCATCCCCATTTTTCCCCCGGCACCAATGACGGCGATGGTCAGATTGTCGGACATGGTTAGTGCTCCTTCATGTAGGCGAGTGCGGTGGTGGTCCATTCGCGCTCGAGGCGGATCGTTTCGGTTTGTGTTCCCTGCCAGGGCAACCAGTGTTCTACTACCCGGTGGATTCCTCGCTCCTCCGGCCGAACGGTATCCATCAGGTGGCGGTAGTCGAGCAATCCGTGTCCTAGTGGGGTACCGGAGAGCCGAAAGCCGACCCACTGTTCGTGCCGAGTGAACGAAAAATCTTTGATGTGGAGTCCCGCCACATAGGGGGCGCAACGCTCGACCGTGTCGTGGGGATTTTCTAAGGCCGCGACCGAATTGGCGGGATCGAGGCAAATCCCTAGTGAGGGGCTATCGATACGTGCCACGAGGTCGACAAGCTCAGTCACGGGAACCTGTTCATAGGTTTCTAGGGCGAGGGTGACACCAGCGGCCTCCCAATGAGGAAGTTCTTTTCTCAGCCAACCCTCTGCGTCCTCGATGGACGGCAGCGAGTTGCCATCGGACAGCATGCTACGAACGAAGGTAACTCCCAGAGGGAGTGAAATGGTCAGCATCCGTGTGAGATGGCTGGGCGTGATGCCTCGGGTTCCGAGCTCGAGTTGGATTCCGAGGTTGTCTGCCAGCTCTCGAAGATCAGCCAAACCCGTGTCGTTCAATTCGAACAATGGGGCGTAGTCACAAATCTGCAGGAGAGAGACTCCTTGATCGGCAGTAGCTCGGAGCATTCCATGAAGGTCGAGTGGTTGGGGGTTGGGGCCATCGGGAAGCGTGTGTTTGTGTTCCCAGAAAAAAGAGTAAGTACTGAGGCCAATCATTCGCAGATGTCCCGTTGCTTGGGTGGGGCTGAGTGGTGGCGCTGGTTCGAGAGGCGCACGCCTTCCGGGGTGGAGCTGGCCGCGTGCTGGTGTGAGACGTGGTGCACGGCTTCCTCCCGAAATTCGGTCGAGGGATAAGTTGATATTGCACAACCGGTTGACCGGTTTAGCCTACACTGGTTTCTGCTAGCGTCCCCATGTTCAACGACGAGGAGCCGAAGATGGCCCGATTAAGCGATAAGACCGCCCTAGTGACTGGCTCTGCGCAAGGAATTGGCCGTGCGGTTGCTGACCGGTTCATCCAGGAGGGCGCCCGGGTAGTATTCGCCGACCGTGATGTCGCAGGGGCATCGGCCGCGGCAGAAAAGCATGCCGGCGCCCGAGGAATCGGTATGGACATCGCTGAGGAGTCAAGCGTTGTGAGCGCTTTTGAGGAGCTTGCAGCATCGGGCTGGAGCCCCGACGTTGTGGTCGCAAACGCCGGGGTACAACTCTTCGGTGAGGACGCTCCGATTGCTGAGCTGGAGCTTGATACCTGGAAGCGGACAATCGACATCAACCTCACCGGCACTTTCCTCACCGTGAAGCACGCCGTTCGCACCATGATGGCGCTAGGCGGCGGCTCGATAATCCTCACCGGTAGCCCGACCGCACTAAACGGCGAGGGCGCAAGTTTTGCGGCCTACAGCGCGTCTAAGGCAGGCATCCACGGGATGACTCGAACCACGGCAGCGGCCTATTCCGCATACAACATCAGGGTCAATACCGTGGTCCCCGCCTACACCGAAACGAATCTTGTGACGGCCATTGCCGAAGACCCACAAGCCAGAGCAGCCATTATTGGTCGGATTCCGCTGGGGCGTCCCGGTTCGCCCGACGACATCGCCGGAATCATGGTGTATCTCGCAAGTGACGACGCTGCGTTCGCCACTGGAGCGTCATTCGCCGTTGACGGCGGTATGACGACTCTCTAATGGGCACTCCGGAAGGGCCTCCCCTCGACGCCCACTCCTGTGCTGATGAGGCGTGGGGTTCAGCCGAAGCCCGGCCCGAACTGTGGTCGGTAGGACCCTGGGCATTTGAGCGTCGAGGAGATGAACTCGCCAACGTCAGTTTTGACGAGACGATGGTCCTTCGAGCAATACGTGTTGTGGCGCGAGACCAAGACTGGCAAACACTGCCCGTCGAAATACTGAAAGTGCACTCCGACCACGTCGGCCTTGAGCTTGACCTGCGAATGGCAGGATTCGGCATCGACATCCAGGCATCCCTGCGCGTCGACGCAACGGATGGCCTCAGAGTGGCGGTGAGTGGAACCTGTGTCACTGATTTTTGGCGTAACCGGCTCGGCCTGGTCGTGCTTCACCCTCCGAATGTGGCTGGAACTGCCCTCACCGTCATTCATCCAGACTCGCGCGCCGAGGTCTCCCAGTTCCCGGAGGCCATCAGTCCCCACCAACCGGCGATGGATATCGCGGGCCTGCGATGGAGCGTCGACGGTGTCGACGCACAACTGGCGTTCGAAGGCGAGATATTCGAGATGGAGGATCAGCGCAATTGGACCGATGCATCCTTCAAGACCTACAGCACGCCCCTCGCCGAACCCTTCCCGGTCTTTCTGCCGGCAGGAACGTCATTTTCCCAAGCCTTGCACCTCCACGCTCGCCGGGTTGGCCCTGCTCCAGCAGACAGAGAGTTCCTGTGCGCGCTGATTCATCGGGGGAAAATGCCGGCAATCTCTGTGGGTGCTGCCACGGCCCCGGATGAAGCACACGAAATGCCAGCACCGCCGGCATCCGCAGTGCTCGTGGAGATTCACGCCCGAGCAGCCAATCGCGCGGCGGTGCTTCGCCGTGCAGCAAGGGCGGGTCTTCCATTGGATATTCGCCTCGTTGTTCATACCGCGGACGAGATTGCCGAGCTACTCGATTTAATCGACGCTTCTGGCATCGGTGCGCTAGTGCGCCTTGGAGTATTTGGGGCTAAGAGCCACGTCACCGAACCCGAATTCTGGGGCGTGCTTGTGGCGGAGGTCGCAACGCGCAAACTCAACTGTGAACTCGTGGCGGGCGCCCGGTCTCATTTCACGGAGTTCAATCGTACGAGTGCTCAGTTACCCGAGGATGCCCCGGCGGTTACGGTGAGCCTCACACCCCAAATGCACGCTCAGGAGCGGTCCCAAATCGTCGAATCGCTTCCTATTCAGACAGAAGTACTCACCAACACAAGACGGATTGCACAGGGCCGCCCAGTGCATGTGGGTCCTGTCACCCTGCGTCCGCGTTTCAACGCCGTCGGGACGACGTTGCCTCCAGAAGAATTTGACCACCTCGATCACGGTTATGGTCCTCACCGACTGGCCGAAACAGGAGACCCAAGGCAACACTCCGCTGCTGTGGGGGCGTGGGTCATCGCTTCAGCTGCGTCTCTGGCAGGGGCTGAAAGCATTTGCTACTTCGAGGAATGGGGGCCTAGAGGGATTCGGGATTCCGATGGCGGGCTCAATCCTGCGGGTCGAGCCCTCTCAATCCTTCATTCGTTGACGGGCTACACGATGTTCGTTGCGGAGAAACCAGAGCCCGGTGTCACCGTGATGGCCGCGGTGGCAGATGAGGAAGTCCATATTCTTGCGGCCAACCTGACGCCAGAGGAGCGCACGCTGAACTATGCAGGGGGTGGGCTATCGGGCTCGGTTACCGTCGCAGCATTCTCGTACGTTCACATTGGCGGTTCCGATTCGACCAATCCGCTACCGTCGAGACATGCCGGCATATCCTGACGACAGCTCCAACATCAGTGGAGCCCTCGCGCCGCTTACCCGCGAGAAGTCGGTCTCGAGCGTTGCGACGAGTCTCCTGGACTTGTTCACCAGTGGTTCTATTGCTCCTGGGACCAGACTTCCTCCCGAACGGGAACTTACGAAGGTGCTCGGAGTGGGTCGATCAGCGGTCCGGGAGGCGCTCGCGGCACTCGAAATCCTCGGCATTGTTGATGTCCGACCGGGTTCAGGCACCTACCTACGGGGTTCAACTAGTGAGCTTTTGCCACAAAGCCTGCGGTGGGGAATTCTCATCGGCGAGCGTTCTACTGAGGAGTTGATTGAGGTGCGCGGGGCTCTCGAAATTTATGCCGCGCGACTCGCCGCCGAGAGAATGTCCGAGCTAGCGATATCGCGCCTCGGGGAGCACCTTGCCGCGATGCAGTCGTCTCTCGACAATATGGGAGCGTTCGTTGAGGCGGACCTGAGGTTTCACCTGGAACTTGCGGAGGCCACGGCCAATACCGTGTTGCTGGACACTCTTCAGCTCATTCGCTCTCTACTACGCGTGTGGGCCGACCGGGCCGTTCAGGATCCCGAGCAAGCCGAAGTCGCACTGCGGGAACACACTCAGGTCTTCGACGCAATCAGGACGCGGGACCCTGATGCTGCTGCTTCGGCAATGGCCGGGCACATGACCACCGCAGCGCGGAGGCTAAAGGCCGTGAGTAATTCTTAGCGGTTGTTGAGACAGCCTGCAGGGCTGACTACATCGTGATCGGAAGTAAATGTGAGTGCGTAACCGCTACCAGGGCATCGGAATATCGCGAATGGGAATCGCGTCATCCGGAATGGCTGGGAGGGGAATTTGCCCTGCGCGCAAACACAACCACCGCAGTTGGGTGGGGGAATCGGGTAGCGCGCGCCAGGTGCGCATGACGCCCGTTCCCACGTGGACAACCGTTCCGGGGTGGACGTCGATGACTTGGTCATCGAGGCCCATTTGACCTTCGCCTTCTAAAAAGACGTAGACCTCTTCGAGCTTTGAGTGGCTGTGCCAGTAGCCGGCTTCTTCGCCTGGTTCGTAAGCAGTGGCCGTAAAGCCAATAATTTCGGTGTCCAGCTCGTGATCGACCACTCGTCTACCGTCGCGGCTGGTCTCGGGCACGAACCCTCCGAAGTGTTCCCGCCAGGAATTCATCGGACCAATGTTTGTCACACTGAAATTGCTCATGCCCCGAAGGCTAGCAAGCGAGGTGGTGGCAAAACACCCTCAGCGTGTGGGGGGATCAGGCTGAAGAGTCGTCATGCGCGGGTTGTGGCAGAAATGGCTGGAGAGGTATTCGGGGCGATAGTGCGCCCTCGGTCGACCAGCACTGGGATACTGGGTATTCAGGCTTTGGGGAGCAGATGGTTTCGTCACTCGTTCGCTATTCGATGACCGGCGCCGGCATGACGGTGGCGATTTATCTAGCCTATTCAGCGGTCACACTATTATCCGTCCCACCGGTCACCGCAATCGCGCTGGTGTATCCCGCGGCAGTTGTCGCAAGCTATTTCGTCAATCGGGGTTTCGCCTTTCGCAGCGGCCGGGGTCACCGTGAAGCCACCTGGCGGTTTCTGCTCGTGCACACCCTGGGTTACGTATTAAACCTCGGACTGCTGACCGCGTTCACCGTGGTGTGGTCTTTTAATCACTACCTGGTCGAAGCCATCGTCTTATTGGTCGTCGGCGGTGCGCTCTTTCTGGGTCTTCGCTTTTTCGTGTTTCCGGTCTCCAGCCAGAAGGCCTGACAACGAAAAGCCCTCAGGGCTTGAGTGTGGCCGTTAGGCGACCCGCGTGGTGCTGATGTGGGAGCTTCGCTCCAGGGTGCGGTGGACCGGGCATTTATCGGCAATCGCCAACATCGAGGCCACTTGGTCTTCACTCAGTTCGCCTGTCAGTCGAATATCGCGCTGAAAGTGGTCAACTTTCGGCTCCGTCGTTTCGCATTGTTCACACTCCACAGCGTGGCGTTTATCGTGGCGAACGGTGACCGAGACGTGGTCGAGGGGAATCTTTTTCCGCCTCGCGTAGAGGCGAATGGTCATTGATGTGCAAGCCCCTAGCCCTGCAGCGAGGAATTGGTAGGGGGTGGGGCCGGTGTTTGTCCCTCCCACATCCTCCGGTTCGTCAGCGCTTAATTGGTGTGTTCCGGCGACCAGCACGTCGTGGGCAAAACCGTCAGGGGATACCTCAGAAACCAACACGTCACCATCGGGTGCACTCCCAGTGCTTCCCGATGGGGCGGGTGGGAGATAGCGGCCAGCCCAAGCGGTGATGACGGAGGCGGCATATTCCGCATCGGCCACCCGCCGCATTAAATGATCGGCGTCATCCAGTGACACATACGACTTGGGGTGCAGGGCCGCTGTGAAGATTTCTGCGGCGTTTGACACATTCACAATCTCATCAACCGGAGAGTGCATGATCAACAGGGCCGCGTCTAAGTTCAATAGGGCCCCGTGCAAATTGGCGTGACCAATATCGTCAACGAATTGTTTAGTGATGGTGAAACTACGGCCGGCCAAATCCACCTCGGCAAAGCCTCGGTCGTTAATTTCTGGGACCGCATCTCGAAAGAGACCCTGGACGTGTTCGGGGTCAGACGGTGCCCCAATGGTGGCAACCGCTTTCACGGAAGGCAGTGTGGGTGCGGCAGCAATGACCGCTGCACCTCCCAAAGAGTGGCCCACCAGGAGGCTGGGTGGGCCAACACGCTCCTCTAGAGCGCGTGCCGCAGCGCGCAGGTCTTCCACGTTGGAGCTGAAGTTGGTGTTTTCAAATTCACCATCCGAGTGACCAAGGCCGGTGAAATCAAAACTCAACACGGCGATCCCTCTAGCCGCAAGAGCGCTGGTGATGCGCTTTGCCGCAGGGATGTCTTTGGAGCAGGTGAAACAGTGCGCGAACAGTGCACTGTGGGTGACGGGACGATCGGGCAGGCTCAGCCTGCCCGATAGGGGGCCCATTGATCCTTCGAAAATAAACTCTTCGCTTCTCATCGGCTACTCCTTGAATGCCTTGGTGCGTGCCTTGGTGCGTTGCCTGGTTCCCCAGCGTGGCACAGTGTCCCCCGGCGTTGCTCAGTGTTGTGGAATGGGCCCAAAGGTTTCAGGCATTCGGTCATGCAGTCTTCGAGCGACGTAGGCTCGCACCATGAGTGATTCAACATTTTCGAACCTTTCCGCCCTGTACATCAACTGCACGCTGAAGAAATCGCCCGAGCTCAGCCACACTGAGGGTTTGATGCGCAAATCAATGGCGGTGATGGAATCCCAGGGTGTCTCTACGCAGCTGGTGCGACTTGTTGACCACCCGGTTGCCTCGGGGGTGTATCCGGATATGCGTGATTACGGCTGGGAGGTTGATGCGTGGCCAGAAATATGGCCGGCTGTCCACGCAGCCGACATTTTGGTCGTGGGCACGCCCCTGTGGTTGGGCGAAAACTCCTCCCAAGCGCGGGTGTTGATTGAGCGGTTGTACGCCATGAGCGGGCTCGTCAACGACAAAGGCCAATATGTCTACTACGGCAAAGTGGGGGGCATTATTACGACCGGCAACGAAGACGGCTCGAAGCACGCCTCGATGTCGACGTTGTATTCGCTCCAGCACATTGGTTACGCCATTCCACCGGCAGCGGATGCCGGTTGGATTGGTGAGGCAGGTCCCGGCCCCAGCTACCTGGATGAAGGCTCAGGTGGGCCAGAAAACGACTTCACCAATCGCAACACCACGTTTATGGCGTGGAACCTGATGCATTTGGCGGCGATGTTGAAAGGCCGTGGGGGTTTTCCTGCCCAAGGCAATATCCGCGCAGAGTGGGATGGCGGGGCGCGGTTCGGCTTTCCCGAGAACCCGGAATACCGGTAGTAGTCCTTACAGTCGCTTTTCCGTGTCGATGCCTTGGTCTTCTATCGCGGCGCGTAATTGTCGGACCTCATCGCGTAGGGCAATAACCGCATCGGTCGTTTCGTCGATGGCTTCTTCGTTGTCATCGCTGACACTTTGAATAATCCATGACCCGAGTGTTCCCACAATGATGCCCACCAGCACCACACCACCCAGCATTAGTCCCACCGCAATTGCTCGGCCAATGATGGTCACCGGTGTGTAGTCGCCGTAGCCGACTGTGGTGACGGTGACCAGTGACCACCACAACGCATCACCGAAAGTTGTGATCGCCCCCGCGTCGCGCTCTGCTTCCAAGACCGCCAGTGAGGCGATATAGACCAACAGCACGGTCGCAATCGAGGCAAACGCCAGAATCCGGTTTCGAATCAGGCGGGGCGCATTTCTCCTGAATACCCGCAACAACACCAGGAGTCGAACCAAACGCAGCGGTCGAAGCGGTGGCAAAACCAGCACCAGGAAGTCCAGAATGTTGCGAAAAAACCAGCGCACCCTTTGGCGGGCGAGGACCAACCGCACGACATAATCGACGCCAAAAAACACCCACACGACGATGGCCACCAGCTCCCAGGCAAAATACACCTCGGGAGAGGGGTCAGCGAGAACCTGCCACGAGTAGGAAAACAGGAACAAGAATCCTGCCAACAACAGCGGGATTTCTGTTGCCCGCTCCCAGGCGTGGGCTCTCACTCGGGTTGGCCCTCCAGGATCATGCAACTCCACCCCAAATCGTCACCGAGTTGTTTGGCCAAGGCTTCCGCCTGCTCCACCAAAACCGTGTGGGGAATATCGGCGCGAAGGTCCAAGGTGAGCGGTAGGTCTTCGCCAAACTTGGGCACCTCAATAGTGAGCACGGTGCCACTGGGCATAAACAGGTACGGGTTGGTGGGGTCGCGCCGATCGGCGCGCACATTCAACACCACTTCGAGTTGGGCGAGCGCTTCTCGTTTCGATAAGAACACGTCCGTAACCACACTCAGTGTTGACACCGTTTTTCCCATCCCTCGCGACTTTGGGTGCTACCAGCCTAATTGGCATCCACGGCGGTTCCCCTGGCTCTACACTCGCGTAGTGGTCACTGCGTCGAACCTTTTAGCCTTCACCCTGTTGTCGTTGGTGATTATTGTCATCCCCGGTCCGAGTGTCTTGTATTCGATCGGTCGAGCCCTGGCCTGGGGTAAACGCGCTGCCCTTATCAGCGTGCTGGGTAATGGCGCCGGGGTGGGCATTCAAATCCTCGCGGTCGCTCTCGGACTTGGCGCCTTGGTGATCGCCGTGCCACCCCTGTTCTTTGCCCTCAAGCTGGGCGGGGCGATCATAATTTTGCTCCTCGCCCTCCAAGCCGTTCTCGCCCGCAAAGACCACACCAGGGTGGAAAAAGTGCGCACCAAACCTCGCGGGTCCCGGTTGTTTGTGGAATCCATCGGTGTGGGCATTACTAACCCCAAAACGTTGGTCTTTTTTGTCGCCACTATGCCCGCCTTTGTCACCCCCAACGGCATTTCCGTGGTGTGGCAAATGTTGTTCTTGGGTGTGGTGTTCCTGGTTATTGGCATCACCAGCGACTCGGTGTGGGCTGTGGGCGCGGGCTTTGCCCGCGAATGGTTTGCCGGTTCAGCAAAAAGGCTGGAAGCAGTGCGAGCGGGTGGTGGGGTAGCTCTTGGCGGCCTCGGCCTTTACATGCTCTACGACGCGTTGAGTTCGCCTTAGCGTCGGCCTGTCGTGATGTCCTCGGGGAGTCGGCCCCGATCAATCACACTGGTGACCGCCAACACCACAGAAATCACCCAACTAATCCAGAGCAACGCCGTGCGCCAACTCCACGGATTCTTGAGCGTTTGGCGCAGTAAACCCGCTCCGGAGGCCACCGCGGAGATCACACTGCTGCTAAAAAGAAACCGGCGCATGGCCCCAGGTTAGCGAAAACCCCTTAGAGGTGACCCTGTCTAATGAGGGAAGCGGGTGTTTCTCACAGCACAGGGGGTTGAGGCTCAGCTCGCTTTGACTCAGCTGGCTTTGACTCAGCTGGCTTTGGCCAGCACCACCTGTTCCCGCTCGGGAAGTGGTGGTGCTAGTGGTTGAGCCAGTGGCTGGGCAACGGGCAGGGCGGTCACCGCCTGGCCGTGGTGGCCCTTCGCGAACTCGAGTGTGCGGGTGAGCCGCTCCACTTTGGCTGCCCGGGTGCGATCTTTGGCGGTGGATACTTCGGCAATCACGGCACCGTCAAAGCCGGTTTTGCTGAGTTGTTCCAACACTCCACCAATGGGTTGGGAACCATCGCCGGGGGCGAGATGCTCATCAAAAAGATGCGGGTTGTCATCGGGGAACGTTCCATCACACAGGTGCACGTGTCGAAGGCGCTCGCCCCAGTCTTGGGCGAGATCTAACCCGCTGGAGCCATTGAGGGCAGCGTGGGAAAAGTCCAGAGTGAGCGCATCGATGGGCAGGGCGCCTGGGTTCCAGGTGGGTGCATACGCATCCAGGTGGGCACGACCCGCATTCCACCCAAACATGTTTTCGACAGCGATTTCCACACCGTAGTCGTGGGCGATTTCGCCCACAATTTCGGCGAAGACTTTGCTGTAGCCGCCCTGCCACCGAAACGGTGGGTGAACCACCACGGTGGGGGCACCGACAGCGCGGGCCAGTTGGGCAGATTTTTCGAGCTTTGATTTGGCAGAGAGTCCAAACACAAAACTGGTGGCCAACAACACCGGGGCGTGGATCGAGAGGATGGGTTGGGAATATTCGGCGGCCAAAGTCGCGAGGGCTTCCGCACTGCGGGTGCGCGGGTCGTGCATGACCATGACTTCGATGCCGTCAAAACCAATATCGGCAGACAGCCGGAAGGTTTCCTCCAGCGGATAGCTGTGTGTGCAGCTGGTGCTCATTCCAATCTGAACCATGACTCAATCCTTGTCCTGACGCCTTGGAATCAGGTGACCAGTAGGTAACGTGTCGGCAAAGTCCTGTTACTCCTCGGGGTGAAAATGGTCCCGGTGCTAGCCTGAAAGCCTTCGGATGTGACCTGGGAGGTGGGAAGTGTATGGCTCGCACTACCCGCACACCCCGCGTTGATTTTGTGGTGGTCTCCAACCGGCTACCGATTGATGCGAAACCGACCGCTGAGGGTGACGAGCAGTGGGTAACGAGCCCTGGCGGGCTTGTCGCCGCGCTGCAGCCGGTGATGGCTGGCCGCGAAGCGGCCTGGGTGGGGTGGCCTGGACGAGCAGATACTGATCTGGAGCCCTTCAGTCTCGAGAAGACCCACTATGTGCCGGTGTCGATGAGTGAGCAGGAGCTTGCCGAGCACTACGAAGGAATGTCGAACGCAACTATTTGGCCGCTGTATCACGACGTGATTGTGCCTCCCGAGTTTCACCGCGAATGGTGGGACGCGTACACCCGCATCAACCAGCGTTTTGCTGAAGCTGCCGCATCTGTTGCGGCTGAGGGCGGTTTTGTGTGGGTGCAGGACTACCAACTACAGCTTGTCCCACAAATGCTGAGGGGTCTTCGACCAGACCTGCGAATCGGTTATTTTCACCACATTCCTTTTCCCCCCTATGAACTCTTTGCCCAGTTGCCGTGGCGACAAGAAATACTGCACGGGCTGTTGGGTGCTGACGTCGTGGGTTTCCAGCGCGTGGCTGATGCCTCGAATATGCGACAGGCGGTGCGACAGAATTTCGGCTATTCGATGAATAAACCGATTGTGCGGGTGCCGGTTGATGCGAGACTTCCGCGCGACCCGCACGCCCCACCGGTCACAGCCAGTAAAACCCGTGAAGTACGCGTGGATGCGTTCCCCATTTCTTTGGACCAGGCGGCCATTGTCGAGATGGCGAGCACCGATTCAGTGGTGGCTCGTGCTCACGAGATACGTGAGGAGTTGGGTAGTCCGAAAACCATCTTTCTCGGTGTTGACCGACTCGATTACACCAAGGGCATCAGTCACCGTTTGAAAGCGTTTGGTGAACTCTTAGAAGAGGGCACGCTCCAAGCGACCGACGCAGTGTTTGTTCAACTGGCGAGCCCCTCCAGGGAGCGTGTGGAAAGCTACCGCGAGCTACGCGACGACATCGAATTACAGGTGGGTCGCATTAACGGTGACTTTGGCCATTTGGATCGACCGGCCATTGTCTATTTGCATCAAAACATTTCGCGAGAAGAAATGATGGCCCTCTACTTGGCCTGTGACGTCATGGTCGTCACGCCCCTTCGGGATGGGATGAACCTCGTCGCCAAAGAGTTTGTCTCCGCACGCACCGACAACAAAGGTGTGCTGGTGCTCAGTGAGTTCACGGGCGCAGCGGATGAATTGGATCAGGCTCTGATGGTCAACCCCCACGACATCGATGGGATGAAAGAAGCCTTCGTGGCCGCCGCACACATGCCCGATGTTGAAGCGGCGACTCGGATGGCCGAGTTGCGTGCCACGGTGGAAGAACACGACGTGCGACGCTGGGCGACCGGCTTTCTCGATGCCGTCAGCTCTCCCGCGACGAAGTCTCGTCGGTGACAACGGGTGATCGTCGTTGACTAAACACTATGCGCCAATCGAGCAGGCGCTTCAGCGCGCTGCGACCGCTAAGCCACTGCTAGTGGCTCTCGATTTTGATGGAACCCTCGCACCACTGGTGGATGTTCCAGACGATGCGAGGATGACCGCCCAGGCCAGGGCAGCGGTGGAAGCTTTAGCGGCTGCTCCACAGACCACCGTGGCGCTGGTGTCTGGTCGTGGTCTGGCAAACCTGCGCCAAGTGTCAGAAGCTGACCCGAAGTGGTGGCTGATTGGCTCCCACGGGGTGGAGTTGGAGGGCCCCGTCAATGGTGGGGTGGTCCAGGTCCCCACTGCTGACCCGGTGGAGCGCCAAGCCCTCTGGGATGACTTTGTCGCCATCGCGGAAGCGTTTCCCGGAGCGTGGGTAGAAACAAAACCCTGGGGTGCGGCGTTGCACACCCGCTCACTTCCCGATGCCATCGAAGAAGAGATTCGACACCAAGCCCGGGCTGCCATCGCCCCTTACGGCGAGCGGGTGACCACTCGACTCGGTCACGGGATTATCGAATCGTCCCTGCAGTCACAACATAAAGGTGACGGTATCGAAGCGCTTCGCCAGCACCTCCACCCCGAAGCCACACTCTTCATCGGCGATGACCTGACCGATGAAGACGCACAGGCAGTGTTGGGCCCGGGTGATGTGGGTATCAGGTGCGGTCCGGGCGAGAGCCTGGCCACCTATTTCCTCGCCGATGTGGATGCGGTGGCGGACTTTTTGGCTTCGGTGGCCACACTCCGAAGCGAGTGAACGACCCCCGGGGTGGCGTCCCCGGTGACGACTTCAAGTCATTCAGGACTCGAGCTCATTTACTCCCCGAGGCCATAGGGATTTCATAGAAAAGCGACAGGCAACGCCAAGTTCTAGCCAATACTCCGCAAAGTAGTGCTCGTTAACGTCACACCTGACGCGGGATCGGCCCGCCTGGAGGACACGATGAAGACAGCACACATACTCACACTCACCGCAGCCGGGGCGGTTGGCTCACTGCTGGTAGGCGGTGGTGCGTTTGCCGCAGGGGCAGCCATCGGCAGCGACGCCCGCGAGAACCGAATCGAACAGGTGCAGGAGCACTCTCACGAGCACGGCGAAGAGGGTCAAAAAGGGGAACAGGGCCAGAAGGGCGAACGGGGCCAGAAAGGCGAACGGCAGTTCGGAGCGGGCAAAAAACATGGCGACCGTGGTTCCTTCGATCGCTCAGGCGAGAACCACCCACGTGGTGAGGCTGGGCCCGGTAACGGCGACGCTCACCCTCAAGACCGCCGCGCTACACAAATGAGTGCGCAGCATGGTCCAGGTTCAGGCGGCCAAGACAGCCCAATGCATGCGCCTGACAACCTGGGGACAACCCTGGGCGGGCTGTAAATCTCACCCACACACAGCCGTAAGGGGCGCCCTTCGGGCGTCCCTTACGGCTTCCAGGACACGGCGATAGACTTTCGGGCATGACCAACCCTGATATGAAACCGCGTTCGCGGGATGTCACCGACGGCATTGAAGCCACCACCTCGCGCGGAATGCTCCGCGCCGTGGGAATGGGAGATGGCGACTGGGATAAGCCCCAAATTGGTATCGCAAGTTCCTGGAACGAAATTACGCCCTGCAACCTGTCACTAGGACGCCTCGCACAGGCCGCCAAAGAGGGCGTATTTACTGGCGGTGGTTACCCACTGCAGTTCGGTACCGTATCTGTTTCGGACGGTATTTCCATGGGGCACGAGGGTATGCACTTCTCGCTCGTCTCACGCGAAGTCATCGCTGACTCCGTAGAAACGGTGATGCAGGCGGAACGCCTCGATGGTTCAGTGCTTTTGGCCGGTTGCGATAAGTCAATCCCCGGGATGTTGATGGCCGCTGCCAGGCTTGATCTCGCCTCGGTGTTCCTTTACGCCGGGTCGATTGCGCCAGGGTGGGTCAAACTGAGCGACGGCACCGAAAAAGACATCACGATTATCGACTCCTTTGAAGCGGTGGGTGCGGTGAAAGCCGGCTTGATGTCGGAAGAAGACGCCAAACGCATCGAATGTGCGTTTGCCCCCGGTGAAGGTGCCTGTGGTGGGATGTACACCGCCAACACGATGTCGAGCATCGCTGAAGCGCTCGGCATGAGCCTGCCCGGTTCCGCCTCCCCGGCATCCTTTGACCGCCGGCGTGACCTCTACGCTCACCGCTCGGGTGAAGCCGTCGTCAACATGTTGCGACAGGGCCTTCGCTCCAGCGACATCCTCACGCTCGAAGCCTTCGAAAACGCCATCACCATCCTGATGGCACTCGGTGGCTCCACCAATGCCGTGTTGCACCTGTTGGCTATTGCCAATGAAGCCGGTGTGCCACTGACCTTGGATGACTTCAACCGCATTGGTGACAAAACCCCCCACGTCGGTGACCTGAAACCGTTTGGTCACTACGTGATGAACGACGTCGACCGGCACGGGGGTATCCCTGTCCTACTCAAAGCCCTCCTTGATGAGGGCCTGCTCCACGGCGATGCCGTCACCGTGACCGGTAAAACAATGGCGGAGAACCTCAAAGAGTTGAACCCCGACGCCATCGACGGTGAAGTACTCCGCGAATTTTCCAACCCCGTTCACCCCACCGGTGGAATCACCATCCTGAAGGGTTCCATGGCCCCGGAGGGTGCTGTGGTGAAAACCGCAGGGTTTGACCTTTCGACGTTTGAGGGCCCGGCACGAGTATTCGAGCGTGAGCGCGCCGCCATGGACGCCCTCACCGAAGGCAAAATCAATGCCGGAGACGTCATCGTCATCCGCTACGAAGGCCCTAAAGGTGGTCCGGGTATGCGCGAAATGCTCGCCATCACTGCCGCAATTAAGGGTGCGGGCTTAGGTAAGGATGTATTACTGTTGACTGACGGACGATTCTCAGGCGGCACAACCGGCCTGTGTATCGGCCACATCGCTCCGGAAGCCGTGGACGCCGGTCCTATCGCTTTCGTGAGAGATGGTGATCTGATTCGGGTCGACATTCCGGCTCGCAGTATCGACCTACTGGTCGATGCCGACGAGTTGAGCGCACGCCAGGAGGGCTTCGAGCCTCTGCCCCCCCACTACACCCGCGGCGTGCTCGCCAAATATCGCAAGCTCGTGCGCTCCGCCGCTGAAGGAGCCGTCACGGGCTAGCGCCTATGTTTTCCGCCGACTTCGAGTGAGATTGAGACAATGACTGACACCGCCACCCAGATGGATCACGACGCCGCGGCCGCTAACGCCGCGGTTGTCCCCGATGACGCCCCGATGTTGACAGGCTCCGGGGCAATCCTAAAATCCCTTGAATTACTGGGTATTAAAGATGTCTTTGGTCTCCCCGGTGGCGCCATCATGCCCTTCTATGACGAACTGATGGGTGCGGCAGACACGATTCGACACATTTTGGTGCGACACGAACAGGGAGCCGGTCACGCCGCCGAAGGATACGCCGCGTCATCTGGTCGCCTCGGTGTGGCCATTGCGACTTCTGGCCCGGGTGCCACAAACCTGGTCACCGCCATTGCTGACGCCTACATGGATTCGGTGCCGATGCTGGCCATCACCGGTCAGGTGTTCTCCACCTCCATGGGGACCGACGCGTTCCAAGAAGTCGACATTTCCGGTGTGACAATGCCGATTACCAAGCACTCCTTCTTGGTGACGAAACCAGAAGACGTTCCGCGCGTAATCAAAGCCGCCGTTCACATTGCCACGACGGGCCGCCCCGGCCCTGTGCTGGTCGACGTCACCAAAGACGCGCAGCAGAAATCGGCTCCGTTTGTGTGGCCTGACGATTTGGAACTGCCCGGATACCACCCGGTCACGAAAGCCAACCAAAAACAAATCCAGGCGGCGGCGCAGCTCCTCGCAGAAGCCAAGCGCCCGGTGTTGTATGTCGGCGGCGGTTGTATTCGCGCGGGAGCACAAGACGAACTCCTCGCTTTTGCCAACCGCACCGGAGCGCCCGTGGTCACCACATTGATGGCCAGAGGAGTGTTCCCCGACTCCAACCCCCTCAACCTGGGCATGCCCGGAATGCACGGCACCGTCCCGGCAGTGCTGTCCTTCCAAGAATCTGACCTGTTAGTCGCCATTGGGTCACGCTTTGATGACCGTGTGACGGGAAAAGTTTCCGACTTTGCCCCCGGGGCAAAAGTCGTCCACATCGATATCGACCCGGCAGAAATTGGCAAAATTCGTCACGCGGATGTCCCCATCGTCGGTGACGCCAAAGACGTGTTGAAGGATTTGCTGCCCGCCTTTGAAGAAGCAGCTGCCTCACACACCCCCGACTATTCCGACTGGTGGACCAGGCTCAACACCTTGAAAGAGCAATACCCACTGGGTTACGACGAACCAGACGACGGCCTGCTGTCACCCCAATGGGTGATCCAAAAGATTGGTGAAATGGGCGGGCCCGAAGCCGTCTACGCCGCAGGCGTCGGCCAACACCAAATGTGGGCCGCACAGTTCATCAAATACGAACGCCCCGGCTCGTGGTTGAACTCTGGGGGAGCAGGAACGATGGGCTACTCCGTTCCCGCGGCGATGGGCGCAAAAGTCGCCCAACCCGATCGTCTGGTGTGGGCAATCGACGGCGACGGCTGTTTCCAGATGACCAATCAGGAACTGGCCACCTGCACAATCAACAACATCCCCATCAAAGTGGCGATCATTAACAACTCTTCCCTCGGAATGGTGCGCCAATGGCAAACACTGTTCTATGACGGCCGCCACTCACACACTGACCTGAACACCGGACACGACACCGCCATGGTGCCCGATTTTGTGAAACTGGCTGACTCTTACGGGGCACTCGGTATTCGAGTGACCACGAAGGAAGAAGTCGAGCCGGCCATCAAACTCGCGATGGAAACCAACGACCGCCCGGTGGTGCTCGACTTCATCGTTTCGCGCGATTCGATGGTGTGGCCGATGGTGCCCCAAGGGGTCGGAAACTCCCAGGTGCAGTACGCCCGTGAACACGCACCCCAGTGGGACGAGGAGTAATCCGTGCAACACGTGTTGAGCCTCCTGGTGGAGGACAAGCCCGGTCTGCTCACCCGCGTCGCGGGACTGTTTGCCAGACGAGGATTCAATATTGAATCCCTCGCGGTCGGTAAAACCGAAATTGAGGGACTCTCCCGAATTACCGTGGTGGTCGACGTCGAAGGTCTACCGCTGGAACAGGTCACCAAACAGTTGAACAAACTGGTCAACGTCATCAAGATTGTTGAGCTGGATCCGGAAGCCTCGGTTCAACGCGAACACATGTTGATCAAAGTGCGCGTCGACAATTCCACCCGTTCCCAAATCTTGGAAGCGACCAACCTTTTCCGTGCCCGCGTGGTCGACGTGGTGACTGATGCGTTAGTCATCGAAGTCACCGGAGACACCGCGAAAATCAACGCGTTGTTGCGCGTCCTGGAGCCCTACGGCATCAAAGAAATTGCCCAATCGGGTCTGTTGGCGATTGGCCGAGGCTCAAAGTCGATTACGGAACGACTGGGAAAGAACTAAGCTTCCACCACCCCTGAGAAATATGGCCCCCACAACAAGGAGTATCTGGCTGTGACCGACATTAAGTACGACAAAGACGCCGACCTGTCCCTCATTAAGGGTAAAAAAGTAGCCGTCGTGGGCTACGGCTCACAGGGGCACGCGCACGCACAAAACCTGCGCGACTCCGGAGTTGAGGTGGTCGTCGCCCTCAAGCCAGGATCCAAATCGACCCAGAAAGCCGAAGAGGCCGGATTCCAGGTCATGACCACCCCAGAAGCTACCGCCTGGGCTGACGTGATTGTGGTGTTGGCGCCCGATCAGCACCAGCGTGGACTGTACGCAGAAGACATTGCGCCGAACCTGGCTGACGGTAAAGCTCTCGTCTTTGGACACGGCTTCAACATTCGCTTTGGTTACATCCAACCCCCCACCGGTGTGGACGTCATTTTGGTGGCCCCTAAAGGCCCCGGTCACACCGTGCGCCGTGAATATGTCGCCGGTCGTGGTGTTCCTGTCATTGTGGCGGTCGAAAACGACGCCACTGGCAACGCCTGGGATCTGGCATGGTCCTACTCCAAGGGCCTGGGCGGTTTGCGCGCCGGTGGCATTGTCACCACCTTCACCGAAGAAACCGAAACGGACCTCTTTGGTGAGCAGGCGGTGCTGTGTGGTGGAACCTCGCAGCTCATCCAATACGGTTTCGAAGTTCTCACCGAAGCGGGCTACCAGCCAGAAATTGCCTACTTTGAGGTACTCCACGAGTTGAAACTCATTGTGGACCTCATCCACGAGGGTGGCATCGCCAAGCAGCGTTGGTCGGTCAGCGACACTGCCGAATACGGTGACTACGTCTCCGGTCCCCGCGTCATTTCCCCCGAGGTGAAAGAAAGCATGCGCGGAGTGTTGGCGGACATTCAGTCCGGTGCGTTCGCGGAGCGTTTCATCAACGACCAGGATGCCGGCGCGAAAGAGTTCATGGAGCTTCGTCACAAAGGCGAGACCCACCCCATCGAAGAGACCGGTCGGAAACTTCGGGCACTGTTTGCCTGGAAAGACACCGACGAGGACTACGTCGAGGGTCACGTCGCGCGCTAATCACCACAGATGTCGATCCGGTGGGGTAATCGTTGAGTAATCAGGGAACACCCTCACCAGACGACGCCGATGCTTTTGACTGGGGTCCAGGCGGCGACGATTCGCAATACCTTGACCCCCACCTACACGACGGTGGCCAGGAGCAAATAGCCGCCGAATCCTCCGGGGGCCGTGAGCCAGGTGTGTGGCTCACGGCGGTGCTGGGTGGACTGTATGTGATGTGGGCGCTGGCGTGGGTTATTGGGTTAGCCCAACAACCTGTTCCGCAGTTTTCTAGCCGGCTTGAAGCAGCCCTGTTTAGTTTTGGGCAATTTCTTGCCTACATTTCCACCCCGCTGTGGTTTGTGGCAGCCGTGTGGTTGGGGGCGAACTGGAGTGCGAGAAAACGTGGAGGGTTCCTCCTTCTCGGTCTCCTGATCTTGTTGCCGTGGCCGTTTATCCTGCCGGCGGTGTTGGCACCGTGATGTCGCGCGTTGTGTTGACTGGGCTGTTTGTCCTCCTCATCGTCTGGGATGTGTGGGAGGCCGTCGGAAATTTGCTGGGCCTTCCCGCCTACTACAGCGCGTTAGGTGTGGCCGATTCCACACCGTGGGTCTTATTGGTTTCTGGTGTGATTGTCCCCGTGGCGTTGTGGGTGTTGGGGCTGTGGTGGGGTTGGCGTCGCCAGTCCGTGATCGAAGCGGCAGTGATTTATGCGATTGCCCTGTCAGTGCAAGCCACCCTGTCACTGTCGTTGATTGCCGCCGAGCAGGCGTGGCGAGCTGATGTGCTCCTGGCGCTGTTGGATTAGTGCACCCCATCAAACTCTGCCTTCCTGGCTCAACTAGGCTGGGCGTTGGATTGAGTGGGGTTGTAGATCATGCGCCGCCACCCGTGAACTCATTGTTGTCAGTGCACAGAAAGGCCCCCTTGTGGCACAACCTGTTGTCTTAATCGCCGAAGTGCTTTCACCCGCCACGAGGGAGGCGTTGGGTCCGGATTTTGATATTCGTGACGTTGATGGCACCAATCGGCAGGCGTTACTGGCCGCGCTTCAGGATGCCCACGCGGTGTTGATCCGCTCAGCCACACAGATCGACCAGGAAGCATTAGACAAGGCCCCCCAGTTGAAAGTGATCGCTCGCGCGGGGGTGGGGTTAGATAACGTCGATATTGCGGCGGCCACAACGGCCGGCGTGATGGTGGTGAACGCACCGACGTCGAACATTATTAGCGCGGCAGAGCTGGCCATCGGTCACATTCTGTCTCTCGCCCGGCACATCCCCCAGGCCCACCAGTCGATGCGGGATGGGCAGTGGAAGCGCTCATCGTTTTCCGGTGTGGAACTGTTCGAAAAAACCATCGGCATCATTGGCTTAGGTCGTATTGGTGCGCTGGTGTGCGAACGCCTCCAAGGCTTTGGGGCAACCCTGATCGGTTATGACCCTTATGTTCAGCCCGCCAGGGCCGCGCACATGGGTGTGGACTTAACCACTCTTGAGGATGTGATGGCCCGCTCCGATTTCATCACCGTACATATCCCTCGCACCCCTGAGACCACCGGGATGATCAGTGACGAACAGTTTGCACTGGCAAAGCCCGAACTGCGTCTTGTGAACGCCAGCCGTGGGGGGATCATCGACGAGGACGCCCTCGTTCGGGCCCTCGAGTCCGGCGCCATTGCTGGCGCCGGTTTGGATGTGTTTGTCAACGAACCCCCCGTGGATTCACCACTGCTCAGTGCACCGAATGTGATTTTGACCCCCCACCTGGGCGCCTCCACCGACGAAGCTCAAGAAAAAGCCGGTGTGTCGGTGGCGCGGTCGGTCCGTTTAGCTCTGGGTGGGGAATTGGTCCCGGACGCGGTCAACGTGGCCGGTGGTGTGATCGACCAAAGTGTGAAGCCCGGTATTTCGTTAATGGAAAACCTCGGCCAAGTCTTTATCGGCCTGTGTGAATCGTCGCTGGTCAGCATCGATGTGACCGTGCGCGGTGAAATTGTCGAACACGATGTCAGTGTGTTGAAACTCGCTGCGCTGAAGGGCATCTTCCAACGCATCGTGAGCGAAAAAGTCAGTTACGTGAACGCGCCACTGTTGGCGGAATCGCGTGGTGTGGCCGTGTCGATGCACACCGACCCGGACAGCCCCGCCTATCGCAACCTTCTCGAGATTCGAGGAGTGTTGGGCGATGGCAGTTCCGTCTCAGTGTGTGGAACCTTGATGGGCCCCCAACACACCCAGAAGCTGACCGAAATTAATGGCTACGAAATTGAGGTGCCACTGGCTGAGCACCACATTGTGATGATGTACGCCGACCGGCCAGGAATTGTCGCCGTCTACGGTAAAGAGTTTGGTGAACACCACATCAACATCGCCGGAATGCAGATTGCCCGGGAGAGTGCCGGTGGTGAAGCACTCAGTGTCCTCACCGTAGATAGTCGCGTTGATGACGAGATTCTGGAACGAGTGGCCAAAGCCATTGACGCCAGGGTCATGCGGGCCATCGAAATTTTGGAACTTTAGGGGGAGAGCATGTCCACACTAAACCTCGGGGTCATCCCCGGAGACGGTATTGGTCCAGAAGTCACCACCGAAGCGTTAGAAACCCTTCGGGTGGCACTCGGTGGTGTTCTGGATATTCACACCGAGGAATACCCACTGGGTGCCAACCACTACCTAGAAACCGGTCGGGTATTACCCGAAGAGACACTGGGTGCACTGGCCACCCACGACGCCCTGATTTTGGGCGCTGTCGGCGGTGACCCCAGAGACGCCCGCCTCGCGGGGGGAATTGTCGAGCGGGGTCTTCTGCTCAAATTGCGTTTCGCGTTTGACCACTACGTGAACTTGCGCCCGACGCGTCTGCCCGCAGGGGTTGCCTCGCCGTTGGCCGACCCAGGAGCCATCGACTTTGTGGTGGTGCGAGAAGGAACCGAAGGCCCCTACACGGGAAACGGTGGCGCGCTTCGGGTGAATACTCCCCACGAGGTAGCCACCGAAGTGTCCGTGAATACTGCTTTTGGTGTGGAGAGGGTTGTGCGCTACGCCTTCCAGACGGCAATGATTAGGCGCAAAAGGCTCACCCTCGTGCACAAAACCAACGTGTTGGGCTTTGCGGGCTCGCTGTGGCAGCGCACCGTGGATCGGGTGGCTCCCGATTTCCCGGACGTCAGTGTCGACTATGCACACATTGACGCGATGATGATTTATTTGGTGACCGATCCGAGCCGTTTTGATGTGGTGGTCACCGACAATCTTTTTGGTGACATTGTCACCGACCTTGCTGCCGCCATTGGTGGCGGTATTGGCCTTTCCGCATCCGGAAACATCAACCCGGAGGGCCAATTCCCCAGCATGTTTGAACCAGTCCACGGTTCAGCGCCCGATATTGCGGGTACTCACACGGCTGATCCCACCGCGGCAATCCTCTCCACGGCCATCCTGTTGGACCACCTCGGCCATAAAGACCGAGCGGAGGCGGTTGTCAGAGCGGTCGATCAGGATTTGGTGCTGCGTGACGGACCTCGATCGACCAGCGAAGTCGGTGCGGCGATTAGGTCGCACCTGGACTAAATCGCCCAGAATGGTTCACCCCTAAGGCACTAGACTCACGCCAACACTCTCGTTGGTTCAAGGATGTAATGATGACCATTCCGCTTCAGATGGCGCCAAAAGACCTCGTGTTTCAGGTCAGCCACAACGACTCACCAATGCCCGCGGCCGAGCGGGATGCGATTCTCGCCGACCCGCCTTTTGGCTCGGTCTTTACCGACCACATGGTCGATATTTGCTGGTCAGAAAAAGGTGGTTGGCACCGGCCCCGCGTCCAGCCTTACGGACCTATTGCAATGGACCCTGCAGCGGCTGTGTTGCACTACGGGCAGGAAATCTTTGAAGGCCTGAAGGCGTACCGTCACGCGGATGGCAGCATCTGGTCGTTTCGACCCGATCAAAACGCGCTTCGCATGCAACGCTCCGCGAAGCGCATGGCACTACCCGAACTGCCAGCCGACTACTTCTTGGAGTCGCTCAAACAACTCATCGCGGTCGATGGTGCCTGGGTGCCCAGCGCTCCTGAAATGAGTTTGTATATCCGGCCGTATATGTATGCCAAAGAAGCGTTCTTGGGGGTGCGTGCCGCCAAAAAGGTCGCCTTTTACATCATTGCGGCCCCGGCAGGGCCCTACTTCAGTGGCGGAGTAAAGCCGGTCTCGATTTGGCTTTCCACCGACTATTCCCGTGCCGGTAAAGGCGGAACCGGTCAGGCAAAAACCGGTGGCAACTATGCTGCGTCTCTGGTCGCTCAGGCAGAAGCCGCCGAACACGGTTGCGCTCAAGTGTTGTTTCTGGACTCTGTGGAAGGCAAATACCTCGAAGAACTGGGCGGCATGAACATCGTCCTGGTGTACAAAGACGGCCGAGTGGTGACCCCGCAAAGCGACACCATCTTGCAGGGCATCACCAGGGACTCCATTTTGCAGCTTGCAGAAGATGCCGGGCACACTGTGGAGCGCCGACCGGTGACGCTCGACGAATGGCGTGACGGAGTCGAATCGGGCGACATTGTCGAAGCGTTCGCGTGCGGTACCGCGGCGGTGGTGACACCGATTGGGCAGTTGAAATCGAAGGATTTCACGATTGGTGATCTGGATCAGCCGGCTGGACCACTCACGCTCGCCCTGCGCGAAAAACTCACGGACATTCAACACGGACGCCAACCCGATCCTTACGGGTGGATGTTCCGCCTCGATGGCTAAATGGCCCGCACGGTCCTCTCGGCGACACTTCCCGCCCTCGGCGCATTCGTCGCAGGCGTGTTTATTGGAGCAGTGGTAACCCTCCATCACCGAAGCCTGCCGCCACTGGGGCTCATCCTGGGGTTAGTGTTGGTCGCCGCTTACGTGATGGGGCTTCGGGTGCTGGGAAAAAATCGCACCCTCGCCCTGTCCGGGGTGTTGGGTGTGATGGTGACCCAAATGGTGCTCTCCGCGGGCCTTGGGGGTTCGTTTGTTGTGGTGGCTGAACCGCTGGGTTATGGCCTCACCGTGGGCGTTGTGGTGATTGCTCTAGTGGTGTTGGCGTGGCCGAAGCTTCCCAGCGCCGCGCGATACGATGGTCCCAGGCCTACACGAGAGGGGGACTAGTCGGTGACGTATGTAATTGCCCTTCCCTGTGTCGATGTGAAAGATCGTGCTTGCATCGACGAATGTCCCGTTGACTGCATTTACGAGGGTGAACGGATGCTCTACATCCACCCCGATGAATGTGTGGACTGTGGTGCGTGCGAACCGGTTTGCCCGGTCGAGGCGATTTACTACGAAGACGACGTTCCCGAAAAATGGGCCGAGTACTACACAGCCAACGTGGACTTTTTCATCGAGGTGGGCTCACCAGGTGGTGCCGCGAAAGTCGGCGTCATCGAAGATGACCACCCCATCATCAAAGCGCTTCCTCCCCAGAACTAACCTGCAGGCTGCCATGCTGAGCTTGCCCGATTTCCCCTGGGATGAACTGGGGCCAGCGAAAAGCCTCGCCTCAGAACACCCTGAAGGTCTCATCGACCTGTCGGTGGGCTCACCGGTGGATGACACCCCGGGGCTTCTCCAGCAGGCCCTGGCTGAAGCCAGTAATGCCCCCGGTTATCCCACAGTTCGCGGCTCACAGGCGACCAGGGATGACCTGGTGGCCTGGTGGCATCAGGTGCGAGGGGCCACTGGGGTGAGTGCCGAGGGAGTGTTTCCCACCATTGGTTCCAAAGAAATGGTGGGGCTGCTGCCACTGCTGTTAGGTCTTGGACCCCAGGACACCGTGGTGTATCCGCGTATTGCCTACCCCACCTACCAGGTGGGGGCCACCCTGGTGGGCGCACAAAGCATCGCCAGTGACGACCCTGACTCGTGGCCAGAGGGCACCAAGCTTGTCTGGCTGAACTCGCCCGGGAACCCCACGGGCGAAGTCCTCAGCGTCGAACAGCTCCAGCGGGCTGTGGCCCGGGCGAGGCAGTTGGGTGCTGTGTTAGCAAGCGACGAATGTTACGCCCTGTTGGGCTCTGGCTCCCAACCACACTCGCCCTCGCTATTGAGCGATGAGGTAACCGGGGGTGACCTCACCGGGCTACTCGCACTGTATTCGCTGTCCAAACAATCCCACCTCGCCGGCTACCGCGGGGCGATGCTCGCCGGTGACCCGGGCGTGATTGACCCCATTGTGTTGGCGAGGCGCCACCTGGGTTTGATGTCTCCGGAGCCGATCCAGCAGGTGCTTCGGGTGGCACTGGGTAATTCTTCCCACGTGGACGACATTCGACAGCGTTATCACCGTCGGCGTGAAGTGTTGACCCCCGCAGTCCTGGCCGCTGGGCTTCGCATCACCGGAGGTGATGCAGGGCTTTATATCTGGGCCACAGCGGGACAACCCGCCATGGACACGGTGATGGACGTCGCGACCCGGGGAGTGTTGGTCACACCGGGGCATTTTTATGGCCCAGCGGGAAGTCAGCATGTGCGAATCGCGCTGACTGCCACCGATGGCGACATCGAAGGGGCCGCTGCCCGCCTGTCCTCTTAAGGACGCACTTTCTCGGCACCGTGGAACCGGTCCCTGGGGAAGAAGGTATTGGTCGGGTACCTTCGTCGTCTAGGCTGGTCACGTCGTAGCGGAAGTGCCTTCAAAGGGGCACCAGACCACAGACCACACCCACCCATCAGGTGTCACCCGCCTGCTGGGCGAAGGAGGATACGGTGAGCGAAACTCACGGAACTGACCCCGAAGAGGTCACACTCAATTTTCCCGGCGGAAGCGCCACATTCCCCATCAAAGAATCCACTGATGGTGCCTCCAGTGTGGACATGTCGAGTTTTACGAAACAGACCGGTTACACCAGTTACGACCCCGGCTTTGTCAACACCGCCCCTACATCGAGTGGCATTACCTACATCGATGGCGATCAGGGCATCCTTCGCTACCGCGGGTATCCCATTGAGCAGGTGGCCGAGCATTCCACATTCCTTGAGGTGGCGTGGCTACTGATTTACGGTGAGGTGCCGACCACCGAACAGTTGGAGGCGTTTGACCACAAAGTGCGCCGACACACTCTGCTCCACGAAGACTTAAAGCGCCTTTTTGATGCCCTTCCCCACTCCGCCCACCCCATGTCAGTGCTCTCCAGTGCGGTCAGTGCACTTTCCACGTATTA
>CBFHPU010000012.1:0-35899 GCA_965657845.1 Pontimonas sp. | reverse complement strand
CACACCAGTCGACTAGAACAATGGTCGCCTCCAGAGAGTCGTCACGAAAATGACAGTGCGTCCTCACCATCCAGGAGTATTACCCGCAGGGGCCGAATGCGAAGCCAACCCGCGATTGCCCCCGTCCTTCGAGTACTGGGGCGAGACCTCGCAGTCATTGAGAGGCCCGGCCACCCCGAACTGACGCTCGGACAAAAACACTCCGAAATTCTCACCCTCCTCACCCTGAACGCCCAGGGGCTCTCCGCCACCGCACTATCCGAATTGGTCTACGGGCCAGGCCGCCCCAGCACCACCATTCGTGCTGAAGTGAGCCGATTGAAAACAGTGCTCGATCGCGCAGGCCTCGGCCTGCGCATCGATTCGAGGCCCTATCGTCTCTCAGGCAGTCTCGATACCGACATCGCGCGGGTGCGGGGCTTTCTTGGCCGCGGCGCTCACCGGGTGGCATTGGCCAAATATGTGGGCCCCGTGTTACCCGAATCACTTGCACCGGGCATTGAGATGCTCCGGCGAGAAACCCACCTGCACCTGCGTGAAGCACTGATGCAGGACGCCTCGGTGGACGTGTTGTTGGATTATGCGAACCTCGGTGAGGTGAGGTTGGACTTAGAAGTGTGGAGGGCGTGTTTGGGCCTACTGCCCGCAAAGTCTCCCAGGCGCACCGAAGTGATGCTGCATATCGAAGCCCTCGAGTCGGAATGCAACGACATGCAACCTTCCACGAATTAACCTCTGCGCAATCCGTGTGGAGATCCCACACGGTGATGACACGCAGAGGAGTCAACGATGACTGTGTATGCACAACCGGGCCAAGAAGGCTCAAAAGTCACCTTCAAGTCACGCTATGAACACTGGATTGGTGGTCAGTGGACCAAGCCAGTCAAGGGCAACTACTTTGAAGACATTTCGCCGGTTAATGGAAAACCATTTTGCGAAATCGCCAGAGGAACCGCCGAAGACATCGACGCCGCACTCGATGCCGCACACGCCGCCGCACCGGCCTGGGGAAAAGCCAGTACTACTGAGCGCGCCGCCGTGCTCAACAAAATCGCCGACGTGATCGACGCCAACGTCGAAATGTTGGCGGTGGCAGAAACGTGGGATAACGGAAAACCCGTTCGAGAAACCCTGAACGCCGATATCCCTCTCGCCGCCGACCACTTCCGCTACTTTGCGGCAGCCGTTCGCGCCCAAGATGGCGACTTCCAGGAAATGGATGGCGACATGACCGCCTACCACTACCACGAACCCTTGGGTGTGGTGGGGCAGATCATCCCCTGGAACTTCCCCATTTTGATGGCGGCGTGGAAACTCGCACCCGCCCTCTCGGCGGGTAATGCTGTCGTGTTGAAACCGGCCGAACAAACCCCAGCGTCGATTTTGGTCCTCGCGGAACTCATCGGCGACATTTTGCCCCCCGGAGTGCTGAACATTGTGAACGGGTTTGGTGCGGAAGCGGGGAAGCCTCTGGCGTCAAGCCCGCGGATTAGAAAGATTGCTTTCACCGGTGAGACCACCACGGGTCGGTTGATCTTGCAGTATGCAAGTGCCAACATCATCCCCACCACCCTGGAGTTGGGGGGCAAAAGCCCCAACATCTTCTTTGACGATGTGTCCCAAGAAAAGGACGACTTTTATGACAAAGCCCAAGAGGGCTTTGTCCTCTTCGCCTTTAACCAGGGTGAAGTGTGTACGTGTCCGAGCCGTGCGCTGATTCAAAAGAGCCACTACGACTCGTTCTTGGGTGACGCCGTAGAGCGGACAAAGAAAGCCATCCAAGGAAACCCGCTCGACACGGACACCCAGGTGGGTGCTCAAGCCTCCAACGACCAGTTGGAGAAAATCCTCAGCTACATCGACATCGGTAAGCAGGAGGGCGCCACGCTCGTCTGCGGTGGTGACCGAGTCGACTTGGGTGGTGACCTCGCTGATGGCTACTACGTGGAGCCGGCCATCTTCGAAGGCAACAACAAGATGCGACTGTTCCAAGAAGAGATCTTTGGACCAGTCGTCGCCGTCACGTCGTTTGACGACTATGACGACGCCATCCAGATCGCCAACGACACTCTCTACGGTTTGGGTGCCGGAGTGTGGTCGAGAAATGGCAACACCGCCTACCGCGCCGGTCGCGACATCCAGGCCGGCCGCGTATGGGTGAACAACTACCACGCGTACCCCGCCGGTGCGGCTTTCGGTGGGTACAAGAGCAGTGGTATCGGCAGGGAGAACAACAAGTTGGCGCTCAGCCACTACCAGCAGACCAAAAACCTGCTGGTGTCCTACAGCGAGAAGCCCCTGGGCTTCTTCTAAACCGACCCACTGCTCAAATACACTGGGGGGCAGGGTGACCCTGCCCCCCAGTGGTTCTCACGAATCCAGCGGTTTACCCCAACCCCATGGTCCACACAGGCACTAAGGGCAGAATCACACCCACCACAACTTCACACCCACACAGAGAACCTCAACGAGGAGGATCAGATGATTGAGGCAACCCCCACAATCGAGGGTGAAACGATTTCCCGCGTCGCCTTAAGCGACGAGGCCGCCACCCTTCTTCGCACCCTCTGGGACATGCATGGACCGCTCATGTTCCACCAGTCCGGTGGCTGTTGCGACGGCAGTGCGCCGATGTGTTTTGCCGAAGGTGACTACATGACCGGACCCGGTGATGTTCGACTGGGCGAGTTCGACATTTCCAAAGCACAAGATGGCTCCCAACCGATTTCTTTCTGGATGTCCACCGAACAGTTCCAGTACTGGTCTCACACCCACCTCACTGTGGACGCTGTCCCAGGACGCGGAGCCGGGTTCTCCCTAGAAGGCCCGGAAGGCAAGCGCTTCATCATCCACTCACGCCTGATGGAGACCGCAGAACCGTTTGTGGCCTAGTGGGCTTTCTTGGATGCGACTGCGCCGCTAGGGAATGAGGCACTCACTGCGAGACGGAGAGAGCTCGCAGTCGAGGCGAAATTAGCCCAGTAAGCCGTAGCGCGCCGCGGCGGGGGCGATGTCAGAACGTTGTTCCACGTCAAGTTTGGTGATCAAAGAGGCCACCACCCGCTTCACCGTGGACACCCCGATACTGAGCTCGCTAGCGATTTCCTTGTTGCCAAGCCCGCGAGTAATTCGCACCAACACATCGTATTCACGGTCTGTGAGGGGATGGTCGAGGCGATAGAGCTGATAGGAGCGTCGTCGCTCTTCGCGAGCGAAGCCTTTCGTGCCAATGGCGATGGTGAGTATTTGGCGGAACACTTCGAAGCCGATGTGAAAAGTGAGTACTTGGTCGGGTGGTGTGTCAAACAGGAGAGTCATCCCCCCAACGGGCACCCCCGAAGCATCGAGGGCGGGGATGATGACCACGGTTTGCGCCCACGGTTCAGGGTTGAGGTCGATCCCCTGGCGGGAGACCATTTCTTCCATTTTTTCGACCGGCAGCTTCACGGTTTTCTTCCCCGCGAGCACACCCATCGGGGGAAGCTGTTCCCAAATGCTTCGCGCATCCTGGAAGGCACTCGGGTAGGTAAGGCCATAGGTGCCAAGCTCCACCATCTGGGCGCGATCATTCACGACCGCAATGGCTCCACCCCGTGGCCGGGGCGACACGACGCCGTTGTGGCAGAGGTGGCGCAAAAACTGCTCCGGGGTCGGGCCGTGGCTTAGAAACCGGATGAAGTCGTACAACTCTGCTTGCGATGCTTCAAGTTGTTCGCGCATGTCACCCCCGCCCCCCTCAATCTACGAGAAACATTCAATAAACGGCTGGAATGGCCCTGATCTGCCGGTCAAATCAGTTTATTCGGCCCCTGTTGGACCGTTTTTGGGCCGAGAATGAACCTCGCAACTACGGTGCAGATCGCCCTGCCGGGAGGTCTTGCAGCCTGGAGCTGGCCGAACACTCCCACAGCCTCGCCGACGACTACCACCAAGCTCCGCCATTTACAGCCGCTGGGCAAGGAGGGGTTCTTGGGAGTGTCTCCCTGTTTTAATCCGCGTAGCGCACGAAGAAATACATTATGGCGCCGGAATAGGTGGTTGAACCCCAATAGAGGTTTCCGTCACTAGTGTCGCTGCCGTTGTAGTTCTGCAGCCCGAAGCGGTTCGATGAGTAGGAATTGAGCCCTGGGCCAGGAGTATCACCGTTTACTGGACCACCGGCCGCGAAACCCCAGAGTCCGTCATCATTGGAAAAACGATTCGTGCTGTAGAAGCCATTTGCGCCGGCCCTCTGATTGTCGCTGAACCACCACTGTCCTGGGGTGAGCTCTTGCACGGTGCCGCCGCTATTGATGACCGCCCCCGCGACGTTTCGGTTCCTGCTCGGGTAGAAGAAGTCCCTCAGTGCGGTCGTGGAGTTGTAATCCTCCATCACCATCACTCCCGCGCCGATAAAGCGGCGAGACGAGTCAAGAGCGACGAAACCCATATAGGGGTGTCCATTGTGCCTGGCATTAGTGAAGCCCTCGCTGGTTTCCAGATAGTAGCTGGAACTGGTGCGATAGAACGGCAGTCTCGAGAAAACGCCCTCATTCCCGCTGGTGTTGTTGTACACACTGCCCATGAGCTCAGCCAATCTCCCAGGTTTCGGAGTGGCAAAAACGGTGAGGTCGTTGTTATTCATCACGGTCATGACTTCACCAGCCGTGACACCGGTGCCGAGTGCCGAGAACTGGTCCTCAAGATCGGCCAGCAAGGTGGGCGTACCCGCGCTCTCTGTCGTCAGTTGAGCGGTTGCTGTCCCTGCTCCCACCTCATCGATACTTGCCTGCACCGAATAGCTGTAGGTGGTACCCGCGACAGTGTTCTCATCGATACACACCATTTGATTCTTCAGATCTGAATCCACGATTCCATCCGCGAACGTCGTTCCCGCACACTTCAGGGAGACCGCAGAACCGTCTCGAAGCACTGCGTACTGCGTAACAGTTTTATCGGTGTCATTGGCGGCAATGGGCTTATCCCACGTCAAGGTCACTTCGGTTCGATCGTTTTGGTCCGGCGGGGAGCTAACCAGCTGCAAATTGCCGGGGCTTGTCAACTCATCAGCGCCGATAGCTACGGTGACATCGTTCGAATATTCAATGTTCGGCTCAATCACGTTGGCACCCGATGTCAGAGTCATGCGGCAAGAGTGGGAATCAATGGATGCGTTCCGGTTACCGATTGCGTCGGGGGCCTCATCCAGGCTGACCGGAATTCCATCTAGGAAAGTCTGCGGAGAGCTCGCGACAAACACTGTGTCCGAACTTGATGCATCAAACGTCTCGCCTGGTGTGCACTCGAGGTTTAGATCGCCGTTTCCAGCTGCGCTTCCCAGTTGGAGAGTCCGGCTGTTGTTGGTGAAATCGGTGGCTTGGATTGTGATGTCAGACTGTGAATTGGCGGTGTATTCGCCCATTGGCTGGTCGTCCACGACCGAGTTTCCCGCAACCACGACTGGGCCATAGCTCACTGCTGTCCGCTGGGTGCGCACTGAGCCGAAGTAGTTCACCAACTGGTCTTCCAGGACGGCACTTCCCTCCTGTCCCGAATCATCCACCTCCGCCTCGCGCACAAAGGTGTCTTGGGCAGCTACCCGAACGTTCCAGTCGTTGGAGTGACGCATCGCGCTCGAGATTCGAAAGCTAAAGTCCACCCTCATGGTCAGGTCTGAGGTCGGATCACCCCCGTCAACAGTTGAGCCCGATGGTGTCTGATTCGAATTCCCGGAATCGTAGTCCGAGGACTCCGTATCGAATATCTCATAGTGATTGCCAGCACCGTCCACAATCGTGAACTGTTCCCCCCAGGACTCGTAATCAGGGCTCTCCACGCGTTCACCGTTCTCATCCAGATCAGCCGCCGGAATATCCCACCCCCACTCCATGATGAAGACCGTCTGAGGGTCGGGAGTGTTCGTCGAATCGTAGGGGTTGGTCCCGTCGTACGTGGTGCAGTCTTCGGCGCTAATCAGCCATAGACACAGCTGGACCTTCTCCAAGCCGACAAGAGTGGCGGGGGCTTCCACATCAGCAGAGACCGTGTAAATTTCGCTCGAGCGCGGGTAAGCAGGAGTCATTCCGAGGAAGGTCCCCGGCTGGTCGGACGTAATCGTGATGTTGCTCACGGTTGGCGGAGCCGGAGGAGGGGTGAAGGTATCTGCCAGCGCGGGGGGAGCGTCACTTGCCTGAAGCCCCAGGCCCAATCCAGCAACCAATACCGAGGCAAGGAGCATCGTCAGTACTCGGCGCGCACGGTGCAACTGACTATGCACGGAGACCCACCTCCTCAGGTTCGCTCTGCTCCTCGTGGCGCCGCCTCCTGAAGATGACGAGCCACCACCGTCGAGGAAGAGCGAACGCAATCAGCAGCAGCGCTGCGAGCGCGAGGGCAAAATATTCCCAATTTGACTGGAAGATTCCTGGCACCTCTATCGTGGGGCGGTTGGCAGCCTCGATAGAAAAGTCCTCGTGGTTCAAGGTGAAGACAAATTCCCACGTTCCCCCGGAGAAACCCTCCAGCGGACGGTATGACGCGCGCTGGCGAGTTTGACCGGGCGGTAACTCCGCGAGTTCCGCCAGCGTCACCGACTCAACGAGATCGCCCGCCCGGAATACATCCACACCGAAGGTGATTGGTCCGTCTATGCGTCGCAAACTGTTGGTCACCCCGAACAGGAGTTCCGCGGTGACGATATCTCCCTCCGCGTCCACACTCGGCCGAGCATCGACGTAGTCAATACTCACGGTGGGTATTTCCATGGTGATCGTGGTGTCGTCATCTGGTCCAATGTCGAAATCCAACTCTTGGCGTTGCAGACCTGGTACGTCAAATGTTGCGCGGTACCGCCCTGGCACGACGTCACGGCTCAGACTTGTGCCCTCCCGCGAGTCAATAAGGAGCGGATTGGGCTGGTTACTCAGATAGAAAAGACTGATCTGGCCCAGTGCCGGGGCTCCCGTTGCGTCACTGACCGGCTCGATGGTGACACTGGCCGACGCCCCCACCACCTGCACAACGAAGTTTCCCGAAATGGCTGGGATGTAAAGACTGCCGGTCACGTCCTCATCACGTTCGACGTTGAGCTGGGACAGCGTGATAATCGCGTTGTACTCACCGGGCGGGACCGCTTCGGACACGTTGATGGCGAAGGGAAAATCCCTCATTTGGCCGGGGCCGAGCTCCAAGGAGCCACCCTCGATCAAAGGCTCCGCTTCAATCCCGGACGGCAATGTGCCCTTCAGGCCCACTTCCGCGGTCTCCTCGCCCAGGTTTTGCACGTACATGGCCGTCTCAATCCGACCCTGCTCGCCAGAGACGAAAGGAAATATCGACCCGGTGAGAAACTTTGTTCCCCCGCCGAGGCCGACTTCGGCTTGAGCTGGAGACACAGTGACTACTTGAGCGACCACGGAGAACACCACTGCGGCCAGCAGGAAGAGGGCGGTCGTCACGACCCGCCCCCTTCTTGCTGCTGTCATTGTCACTCCACATACTTTCCCGATAGTGACCGCGCCCGGTCGTAGCGTTGTCCCAGGCCGAATGCGCCACCCGAACCACTGAGCAAAGCCTCTACGGCTGCGGAGTTGTCAATCCTGTGCCATCACCGAGGTCAGCATCAGTGTCTCCGGCGGATCCTCCATCGGCGTCATAAATGCCCACCGTAATGGTGTTGGAATATTCTTGGTTCCCGTACTTGGCGCCCCCCGCGTATGTGAGGCGGCAGTCATGCGTATCGGCAACCGTCGCGTTTTCTGGGTCCGTGTTTGAGTTGCTCGGGTTCACGCCGGTAATGAGATCTTTTGCGGTCACATCCACAAACATGGCCCCATCAGCCAAATCATCCAGACTGGTTGCAAGGTCCGTGGTGGGCGTCACCGATGAAGGGATACACCGAAGGTCAACGACTGCCACACCTGTTTGCGACTGGACGTCGCCACTGTTGTTGGCGCTCTGTCCGAGGTATAGCGTGTCGTCCCCGCTGTTGTAGTCGAAGTTGGTCCCCACCAACGTGATGTTGGACGAGTCGTTGGCCAGGTAGGTACCTGTTGTGATGTCTTCCACTGTCTTCGACGCATCGACGGTGAGCGGACCGTACGCAACCCCCACCGCCGTGTCATTGGTGCCTGCGGTGTCAGTCCTTGTGGAAGTGATTCCCCCAAAGTAGTTCACGGTCACCGGACCACTAATGGCCTGGGCCCACTGGGGATTGGCCTCATCGCCTGAGGTGTAGGGCGGCTGGGTGACAGCGACCGCTCGGAGGTACCACTTGTCGGAATTGGTCGCGGCGTGCGAGAGGTCAAAACGGAATGTCACGGTCCGCTCCTTGTCCTCGGGAGAATTGGTGTCATCCGCAACAGTTCCGTCAGACGTTCCGTCACCTTCATTTTCTAAGCCGTGCTCGTGAGATCCCGCATCCTCGAGTGCGAAGGCATAGGATTCGAAACCATCCGTCACGTCAGTATCGTCATCGGTCCCGGTATACGTCGCAGCGAAAGTCTCGTTGGGGTCGAGGGCGTCGGCGGTAATACCGGTGGTCGGGCTCGCTGCCGCGTAGCCACACCGAGTGCTCAGCGCCGATTGGTCATTCACGGATGCGTTGTCTGCGTTGATGATTGCATTAGATGAATCTTCGAGAAGGCACAGCGACACAATTTGAATCGAGTTTAAGGTGCCGTTTGTCTCGACTGTGACATCGACTTCATACACCGTCCGATCGAGCGCAGTTGACGAGCCATCACCTGAGTCAGCGAGTTTCCCAGGAGTTAATTCGGTGACCGTGGTCGTGGAGTACCCAGATGACCAATCAACACTGACTTCGTCAGCGACAGCAGACAAATCGACTTCCTTGACATCCCCGATAGAGACCACCGGGGGATCCTGGACCGGCTCCATGGTGTCGGCAATCGCTACCTGCGAGTGGAGGCCCACAGCGACAAGCGCTGTGGTAACGAAAATTGCGGTCCTACGAGCGACCATGATTTATCCCTTCCCGGATGTTCGACATTGCGACTCATGCACTAGTGCACACCGGTCGAACGAGCGGTAGTAGAGAAATGTCCCATTCTGGGCCAGTGGCGACCCCAGATAGACCCCGGTTTTTTTCCGTAACGGGCGCGCACGGACAACACATGTACTGTGTCAGCCAACGTACGACCGAACGCGCTGGTTAGCGCCTCCGCGCTATTGGCGCCACGGACCACTAAAGCGAAGTGGCAAACGCCTCAATCGGCGGGCAGGCACACACCAGGTTTCGATCCCCATAGGCCTGGTCGACCCGGCCAACCGGTGGCCAATACTTCCCCGCCACCCGGGGGTCAGCGCCGTGCTGGGAACTATCCACTCCCCCGACTGCCGGGTAGGCGGCGAGGGTTCGGGAGTAGGGGTGTTCCCAGTTGTCGCTCACGGCCTCGGCTGCGGGGTGGGGGGCGTTGGTCAGCGGGTTGTCCTCTGCCGGCCACACACTGTCTTTCACCGCGCGCGATTCTTCGCGGATTCGAATCATCGCGTCGATGAACCGATCGAGCTCGCCGAGGTCTTCGCTCTCGGTGGGCTCCACCATGAGCGTTCCCGCGACCGGGAACGACATGGTGGGGGCGTGGAAGCCATAGTCCATCAGGCGCTTGGCGACGTCATCCACGCTCACCCCGGTTTCCTGGGTGATGGGGCGAATATCGAGGACCACCTCGTGGGCGACCAGGCCGTTTTCACCGACATACAACACCGGGTAGTGCTCACGGAGGCGGTGTGCGACATAGTTGGCCGCGAGTACCGCCCTGGCAGTGGCCTTTCGCAGGCCCTCTGGGCCCATCATTCGCACATACGCCCAACTAATCGGCAAGATGCTGGGGCTTCCATAAGGCGCAGCCGATACGGCCGGGCCGTTGTGGCTGACCGATCCGGCCTGCCCGGTGACGTCGTCAAAGGGTGGGTGTGCCGATGATTGGGCAAAGGGGTGCCCGGGGAGGAAGGGTGCGAGGTGGGCTTTTGCCCCGACCGGCCCCACGCCGGGCCCTCCCCCACCGTGTGGGATACAGAAGGTTTTGTGGAGGTTTAAGTGTGAGACGTCTCCGCCGATGTCGCCGTAGCGGGAGAAACCGACCAGGGCGTTGAGATTGGCCCCATCGATGTAGACCTGCCCGCCGGCCTCGTGGACCAGGTCGGTGATGGCGTTAATGCCGTGTTCGTACACACCGTGGGTGGAGGGGTAGGTGACCATCAGTGCGGCCAGGTTTTCACCGTATTCGGCGATTTTTGCCTTCACGTCGTCGATGTCGACATCGCCCTGGTCGTTACAGGCCAACACCACCACCTGCATTCCCGCCAACACCGCACTGGCGGCGTTGGTGCCGTGGGCACTGGAGGGAATAAGACAGATCGTGCGGTGGTGATCACCGCGTGAGCGGTGATACCCGCGAATAGCGAGCAGTCCGGCGTATTCGCCTTGACTGCCGGCGTTGGGTTGGAGTGACACCGAGTCGTAACCGGTGAGCTCCGCCAACCAGGTTTCCAGATGCGACATCAACACCATGTAGCCGGCAACATCGTCTGCCGGGGCAAAAGGGTGTAGTCCAGCAAATTCTGGCCAACTGACCGCTTCCATTTCAGTCGCGGCGTTTAGTTTCATGGTGCAACTACCCAGTGGAATCATCCCGCGATCCAGCGCATAATCCTTATCCGCCAGGGACTTCAGGTAGCGCATCATCTGGGTTTCTGACTGGTGGACGTGAAAGACCGGGTGGTCTAAGTAACTTGTGGTACGCGTGAGGGCTGTGGGTAGTGCGGTGTGGTCAGCGTGCTGGCCTCGGTAGCCCGAGAGTCCAAATGCCACCGACAGTGCCTCGAACACGCCCGAGCCCACCCCGTGGCCTGAGGCTTCCGCGGTGGTTTGATCGAACGACAGCGACACGGTGTCGCTGTCGACAACGCGTAGGAGCAGGCCGTGGGTGTAGGCCGCCTGCACAATGTCGTGGGCTTTACCCGGTGTGCGCACCTGAATGGTGTCAAAAAACTCGTCGTGGACGAGCTCAAATCCTGCCTCCTTCAGGTGCTTTGCAAAACCGGAGGCTTGTGCTGCAATGCTCGTCGCGATCGAGCGAAGCCCGTCAGGGCCGTGGTAGACGGCGAACATGCCGGCCATTACCGCGAGCAGTACCTGTGCGGTGCAAATGTTGCTGGTTGCCCGGTCGCGGCGAATGTGTTGTTCGCGGGTTTGTAGGGTCAGCCGGTAGGCGGGATTTCCGAAGCGATCCTGGGAGACACCGACCAGGCGTCCTGGCATTTGGCGCTCTAAGCCTTGACGCACCGCGAGGTAACCGGCGTGGGGGCCACCAAAGCCCAGGGGAATACCAAAACGCTGCGTGGTGCCCACCGCAATGTCGGCGGACATTTCCCCCGGTGGGGTGAGAAGGGTGAGCGCCATCAGATCGGCAGCGACCACGGCGAGGCCACCCGCTTCTTGTACTCGAGCGATGACGCCTTGTGGGTCCCACACCCGACCGGATGCTCCCGGGTATTGCACGATGGCACCAAACGCTTCGGGTAGTTCACCCGAGAAATCTGTTTCCACCAACTCGATACCCAGTGGCTCTGCCCGGCCCGCTAACACAGCCTTGGTTTGGGGCAGGGTGTCGACGTCGACTAAGAACACGTTGGCGGCGACGCCAGAGGCGCGCCTGGCGAGCAGCATCGCTTCGGCGACGGCGGTGGCTTCATCCAACATGGAGGCGTTTGCCACCGGCAGGCCGGTGAGGTCACCGACCATGGTTTGGAAGTTCAACAGGGCTTCTAGTCGGCCCTGGGAAATTTCTGGCTGGTAGGGGGTGTAGGCGGTGTACCAACTGGGGTTTTCAAAGACATTTCTTTTCACCACGGTTGGGGTGTAGCTGGGGTAGTAACCCACACCCAACATGGAGCGGTGGGCTTTGTTGTGATCGGCGAGCGCTCGAAGCTCCTGCAACACTTCTGCTTCACTCGCGGGCGGCGGAATGATTGATTCGAGTGCGTCTTGGGTGAGGTGGGCGGGGACGGCTTTGTCCATCAAGTCCTCGAGGCTTTCAAACCCTAGGGCTTGGAGCATGAGGGCTTCGGCGGAGTCGTCGACTCCGAGGTGGCGGGCAGAAAATGGTTGCTGTGTCATTTATTGGCCAATCAGTGCGGTGTAGGCGTCGGCGTCCATCAGCTCAGGACTCTCAGTGGTGTCCACGCGAAACAACCAGCCTTCACCGTAGGGGTCACGGTTAATCAGCTCCGGGTCATCGACGACGGCCTGGTTGGTCTCGACCACGGTGCCGGTGACGGGGCTAAAGATTTCTCCCACCGATTTGGTGGATTCCACTTCACCGACAATGGCTCCCGCCTGAACACTGCTACCCACTGCGGGGTGGTCAACGTAGACGACGTCACCGAGAGCATCAGCGGCGTAGCGGGTGATGCCAATTTTCAGGCTGTCACCGTCGGCTTGGACCCATTCATGATCGGCGGTGTAGTGCAGGTGGGAGGGAACATCTGACATGAGGGTCAGTCCTTTCGTCGGCGGTAGAAGGGTAGGGCCACCACCCGTGCGGGGACCATCTGGCCGCGCACGTCGAGGTGTAATTCGGTATCGAGGTCTTTATAGTCACGCTCCACCATGGCCATGGCAATGGGGTAGCCAAGTGTGGGTGAGAGTGCGCCGGAGGTGACCTGACCGATGACGGCCATCGTTCCAGGGTCGACTACCGGGTAGCCGGCGCGGGCTGCGCGCCGGCCTTCGGCCACCAGGCCGACCAGGATTCGTGTGGGGGGCTCGGGGTGTTCGACAAGCCACGCTTTGCCCACAAAGTCGTCGTTTTCTTTATCGACAACCCTGCCCAGGCGCGCTTCAGCGGGTCTGGTGGTGGGGTGTAGTTCGTTTCCATAGAGCGCCATTCCCGCTTCAAGGCGCAGGGTGTCGCGGGCGGCCAAGCCACACAGTTGCAGGTCGTCATCCACTCCCGCGGCAACCAGTGCCTGCCACAGGGCAACACCGTGATCTTTGTCGATGTAGAGCTCGAAACCGTCTTCACCGGTGTAACCGGTGCGGGCAACCCACAGTGGTACATCCTGTGATGCGTGGCGAAACACCGCGGAGGTGATCCGGTAGTAGCCGAGGTCAGACAAGCCAGTGTCCACCTGAAGCCCCGGTACTGAGTCAAGAATGCCCCGGGCGCTCGGGCCTTGAACGGCGACCATCACGGTCTGCTCGGTGTCATCGCGGACGGTGGCATCAAAGGAATCCACCCGAGCGGTCAACTCGGAAACCACTTCATCACGGTTTCCCGCGTTAGCAACCACCAGGTAGTCGTCTTGTGCGAGACGGTAGACGACCAAGTCGTCGATGATGCCGGCCCGATCGTTCAATATCAGTGAATATTTGGCCTCACCGTCTTCTAACACCGAGAGTCGACCAGATAGGGCGTAGTCCAATGCGGCAGCAGCATCGGGGCCCATTACCCGAATTTCTGCCATGTGGCTTAAGTCGAACAGTCCCGCAGTAGTGCGCACGGCGTGGTGTTCGGCAAGGTCGGAGCTGTAGCGCACCGGCATCGACCAACCAGAAAAGTCGGTAAAGCTCGCACCGGCCTGCTCATGAATCTGATGCAGGGGTGTGTGCCGAGTAGTCACTGGAGCCTCCTGGATTCGGACGCGACGAATGTCGCGAATGGCTCCCCCTCTGTCATTGGCCTGAGAGTTTCACGCGGGTAGCGCTTTCACCGTCGGCGGGATTGAACCCAATCCTCTTTCCAGAGTGGCCCAGCCGCGCGATACATGGCACCTGAGAGATTGGCGGGGAGGCTTGCTCCTTCGGTGTTGACTGCCGGGGCAGTCAACTCTCTCGCACGGCGTGAGGCCCAGTGTGAAGTTTTGCCTAAGCGTAGCAAAGCCCCACTGTGGCTAAATGAATCGCCTCGCGGAAAATGTCCTGGGACGCCACTGCCTCTCATAGCCCGTCGCAGCTCGTCGTCGAGTGCCGTGGCCGGTGACTACAGGCCTGGCGACCCCTCACATCCAACTGGGTGGGCTTCGGCCGTAATCCGGGTAGAGGGGGACAAATGTGGTGGGCCCTTCGATAGCATGACGCCATGGCGTCGACTGAGTCCCCCGGGACAATCCGTGAGAGTTTTCCCGACGATTTCGTCTTCGGTGTGGCGACATCGTCGTGGCAGATTGAAGGCTCCAGTAGTACCCGCTCGGAGTCCATTTGGGATCGCTTCGCCAAAATCCCTGGCGCCATCGTCGATGGCAGCACAGGCGATCCCGCCTGTGATCACCTAAACCGGGTCGACGAAGACCTGGCTCTTATTTCTGAACTCGGTGTGGGCGCCTACCGCTTTTCGGTGTCCTGGCCGCGGTTTATGCCAGGCGGCACCGGGACAGTCGCCCACTCGGGTGCCGGTTTTTACGACCGACTGATTGATTCGCTGTTAGAGCGCGGTGTTCAACCACTGCTGACTGCCTACCACTGGGATTTACCCCAAAGCTTGCAAGACGAAGGCGGTTGGCTACACCCCGACATGCCCCGCTGGTTTGCCGACTACTGCCACGCCTTAGGCGAGCGCTACGGCGACCGGGTGAGCCACATGGCCACCTTGAACGAACCGTGGGTGAGTGCCTTCTTGGGCTACGCCGCCGGTATTCACGCCCCCGGTGTGGTCAACAGCACCCAAGCACTAGAAGTCGCCTACCGCCTCATGGTGGCAAGCGGTCACGGTATTGGTGCTCTCACCGATGCCGGAGTGAGCAATCCCGGCATCGTGTTGAACCTCACCACTGTGCGCGTGGATCAACCGGGTGCCGAAAAAGCCCGAGACCACATCGACCGGCTACAAAACACCCTCTTTACCGACCTACTGGCCGGTCGTGGGATATCGGATGAGGTTCGCGACTCCACCGACATTCTCACCGACTGGTCGTTTGTGACCGATGAGGGGTTAGAGGCTGCAGCGACCCCCGTGTCTTGGTTGGGCGTCAACTACTACACCCCCATTCGTGTGGGGTTGCCCCGCGATACTGACCAGGCCACCGGTGTTGGCCAAGACACCGTGGTGTATCCGGCGTGTCCGCCGGCAAGCCTGCGCCCACGCGGACCACTGACCACCATGGGCTGGGAAGTGGACCCCCAAGGGTTACGAGACACCCTGGTGGAAACTGCCGCTGCGCTTCCCGGTGTGCCGTTGTGGGTGACAGAAAATGGTGCCGCCTACACCGACCGTGTCATCGACGGTGACGTGTACGACCCGGATCGCATCTCTTACCTCACCGGGCACCTTGGTGCCGCAGCAGAGGCCATCAGTGACGGTGTGCCCCTCAAGGGTTACTGCGCGTGGTCACTGTTGGACAATTTGGAATGGGCGGAAGGTCGAACCCAAACGTTTGGTTTGGTGTATGTCCACCCAGAGTCGATGGAGCGCATCCCCAAAGCCAGCTACCACTTTTATGCCGATGTCGCTAAAGGCGAGCGCTAAGAAGACCCGAGGGAAACCCCTAGGAAGAATCTCCGGAAGGCGATTGACCCGGCTCGTCGCCTGATTTCTCGTTGCCTGATTTGTCCTCGCCCGATTTCTCGTCGCCCGGCTGTGCGTCGCTTGATTTCGCGTTGCCTGATCGTTCGTTGCCCGATTGCGGCTCGCCCCCACTGGGGGCGTTATCTTCCAGGGCGCTCTGGTCTTCCGGGTGGCCCTGGTCTTCTGGGTGGCTGAGGCCTTGGCGGGTTTCCCGGGTCATTTCCGTGACCCGGGTGAACAGCTCTTCGGTGTTTTCTGAGCGCAAGAGGACGAACTGGTCGATGGTGCTAAGCGGTGCGATGCCGGCGAGTTGCCAGAGCCTAGAGACGGGCTCGTCAGCCACGGGAGTGTCTACTGGCCATTCGCCGAGGTCGTAGTCGTGGGCCAGGGCGAGAGTGTCGCGCACTTCTTGTTCGAGAGGGTCGAGCCGCAGTGCCAATCCGATGGGTTCATCCAGGGCGTCCAGGAACTCGACTTCAGCCCTCGGGAAGGGGTCGTCATCTAACCAGCGGGTCACTTCGAAGCGCCTGGTGCCGTGACCGGTGACGACCAGGTGGCCTTCGGGGGCTTCGATTTCGGTGATGCGCGCGACAGTGCCCACGCCGAAGCGTTGTTCACCGCCGCCGACTTCCGCTCCGCGTTCGATCAGCACAATGCCGAATTCGGGGTAGTCGGTTTCGAGCAGTTCGCCCACCATTTTGAGGTAACGCGGCTCAAACACCCGAAGCGCAAAGGGCATCGCCGGCAGCAAGACGGTGCCAAGGGGGAACATGGGCAGTGTGGGCATGGCTCCAGACAATCACGTGGTCCTGGTCCAGACCAGGGGGTGTCGGAAAATTGGCTGTGAATCTTCTCTACACACCTTGCCTAAAGATACCCCTGGGGGTATCTTTAGGGTCATGAAGAAAGATAAGAACACGCTCGCGATGATTTCGTTCATGTCTGGCCCGTGGGGCCGCGGTGCCCGCATCGTCGGCGGTGTCGCCCTGTGGGCGATCGCCATCATCGATGGCGGTTGGGCGTGGTTGCTGGCCATCCCCGGCACCCTGATGATCACAACCGGCGTCATGAACTACTGCCCCGCCGGTCTGATGCTGGAAAAGCCCAAGGACCGATCCGAATTTATGGCGTCACTAAAGCCCGTCAACCTACTGAAATAACCCGAGGGTCCACGTAACCCGCCACTGGCAGGTCATCCACCCGGGTGCCTTTTGCGGTGCACGAAGCCTTGGGGACATCCCTCCCCGAGGCCCCATACGAAGTAACACACAACGAGGAGTAATGACGTGAATATTGTCTTGTGGGCCATGCAGTGGCTTTTTGGAATCTACTGGCTCGCCATCGGAGTCGTACACTTCATCGTCCCGCCGGGACTGCCCGCGCCGATGTCGTGGATGTATGAACTAAGCCCCGAACTACACGCGATCTCCGGCACCCTAGAAATCTTGGGTGGCCTCGGACTGCTCCTACCCGCGCTGTTGAAGCGCGCAGTGTTTTTAGTGCCCCTCGCCGCACTGGGCCTTGCCGGCGTTATGGGTGCGGCAATGATCTGGCACGTACAACACGAGAGCTTCGCGCAAACCGGTCCACTGAACATCACGATTGCTGTGCTCATGCTCTTTATCGCCTGGGGCCGTTGGAAGCTTCGGCCACACACCCCCCGGGTCCAGGCCACAGCCCCCTAAAGTCCCGTCCGGGCCTAAGACACTCCCGCTGGCTTAGAGCCAACGAGTCGACGGCGCAACACGCCGCCCGATGCGCTCCTCCAGTTCGCCCAGCTCCCGCATGACGTCGGTCGCGACCCATACCCGCCAACGCGGGGAGCCCGTGAGCTCTTCCAGAATGCCGGCCGCGCTCAGGTTTTCGATGGCCTCATAGGTGCGACGACGCGACGAACCCGTGGCAGCCTCGGCGCGAGTGATGTCAAGCACGGGAGTGTGCAACAACGCAGCGAGGAGCGCATGGGTTGTCGACCCCCGCCGGGCGGTGACCCGCTCCTGCCACTGGCTGGGGAGCATCGCCAGTCGGTCAGCCGATTCGAGCGCCGCATCCGCCGCAACAATCGCGCATTGAGCGACGTACTCCACCAAAGCAACCGGGTTACCTGCCCGGTAACTGGCCAAATGAGTGAAGTAGCTCTCGACGTCAGCGAGCATTGCGGCAGCGACAGGCACGGTGGCAGTCGCGGTTAATCCGCGGCGACGAAACATCGCACCAATCAAGGCCCGCCCGATACGCCCGTTGCCATCGGTGAAGGGGTGGATAGCCTCGAATTGTCCGTGGACCAGCGCCGCTTGCGTGATCGCCGACATGTCGGTGCGGTGGGCGAACTCCAACACATCGTCCATGAGTGGGCGCACATGCTCACTCGGAGGTGGCACGTGCACCGCACCACGAGGCGATGAGTCGGACCCGCCGATCCAGTTCTGCATCGGTCGGTACCGGCCGGCGTACTCACCTTCCAGGAGGTCTCCCGCCATGAGTTGCTCGTGCGCTCCGAGAATCCCCTCATGGGTGAGGTCCCCGTCAGCCCACGAGCTCGCAAGAGCACTGAGCGCCTGACTTGCCGCGATTGTGGCCCGCGCGCTGGCGGTGGCGCCGGCGCCAATCGATGCGCGGGCAAGGTCATCCATGCTCGAGTACACTCGCTCGATCTTTGATGACGCCACCGCTTCTGAGCGCACCAAGAGGAGTTCAAGGCCTCCAAGGTGTTCTGAACGTGCTTCGACACGAGCGATTGATGCAACCGCGCGCTCAACAACGTCATCGAGTCCGGCGGGAAGATTAAGAGTCTTGTCAGCGATAAGGCCCGGGATCTCCACCGTCACTTCCTTCAGCATCCGATCAGCAAGATTCGGACGATTGCCCGAGGCACTCCGCTGATCGGGGTTGGTCACCCAGGGTTGGGCCACCTTCGTGACCGCGGGCCAGTTGTTGTGAAGGTTGTCGCTCATGTGCCACCTTTATCTTCCGACACTAAGCCTACACCTAAGTGTCACTTAATGACATAAGTGACACTTAGAAAGGTCGTAAGTGTCACTTAGAGAGGATGACCTCGGCGTCGATCATGCGCATCGCGAGCTAGGCACGATCCAGGGGCGTGATGGCCTCCGGCGAATCCGCCATAGCGTCCGCTTCTCGATCCAGGTCGTACATCGTCCGCAGGGTAAGCCAAAATCTGGGTGTGGTTCCGAAGTATCTCGCCAGTCGGAGGGCGGTATCCGCGGTCACCCGTCGCTTGCCGTGCACAATCTCACTAATCCGCTGGGGCGCAACACCAATCGCGAGCGCGAGATTGCGCTGGGAGACACCCCATTCCTGGAGATACTCCTCCCACAACACTTCTCCCGGATGCACCGCTTCCCACCGACCCTCGACGTCAGCCTCGGTGACAGTCGACACGTTCGCCATTTTCAACACCTCCATCAGTCAAATACTCGGCAAGAAATTCAACGATAGACGTCCCGTCGGTGCCCGATGCGCAACACCAAAATAACCAACTCAAGCTCAGATATATCGTAGATCACACGGTAATCACCTACACGTATCCGGCACTCTCCTTGGCCTCCCACCAGGCGTACGCTGCCAGGTGGTCGCGGCTGTCGCGCCAAATCCGACACTGCCGTGAGCACTTTTTTTGCAGTTTGTGGATCAAGCTTCCGCAAGGCTTTCGCTGCGGAAGGCCTGTAAGCAATGGAATACACGTCGAACGAGCTTTACAGGCCGAGTTCCTCAACCAACTCGTCATGAGAGACGCTGCCACGCTCTTGCCGGGCACGCGCCGCGGCCTCAACATCAGCTTGGTCTTCCAGCGCCTCTAGGGCGCGACGATAGAACTCCGGAGAGACCACCACGGCTCTGAGTCCTGCCCCTCGAGAGGTAATCTCAACAGGCTCGCGCTGGGCTGTCGCGATGTAATCACTTTGGCGACCACGGAACTCTGAGAGCGTTACAGATGTCATGGCTCTTAGTGTACAAGATGATCAAGTTGTACAACAAGGCCGTTTGGTGGCTAACTTGAGAAACGAAACTCCACGACATCGCCATCGTGCATGACATAGTCCTTACCCTCAATGCGGGCTTTGCCTTGGGCCCTGGCTTCCTGAAGCGACCCCGCTGCCACCAGGTCATCAAAGCTCGTGACTTCCGCTTTAATGAAGCCTTTTTCGAAGTCGGTGTGGATCACTCCGGCCGCTTGGGGCGCTTTTGCCCCTTTTGGAATTGTCCACGCACGAGATTCCTTAGGACCTGCGGTGAGGTAGGTGTGGAGGCCGAGGGTGTCAAAGCCCACTCGGGCGAGCTGATCTAACCCGCTCTCGTCTTGACCGAGCGAGGCGAGAAGTTCCCCGGCCTCTTCGGCACTCAGGTCCATCAGTTCACTCTCCACCTTCGCGTCTAAGAAGACCGCTTTGACCGGTGCAACCATTTCGCGCAGTTGGGCCATCTTGGTGTCACTGGCCAAAACATCCTCATCGACGTTGAATACATAGAGGAAGGGTTTTGCCGTGAGTAGGCCCAGTTCTTTGATGGGGCTCACATCCACACCCGCCTGAAAGAGTGTCTCACCGCGATCAAGAACCTCTTTTGCGGCCAGCGCCGCCTCCAGCGTGGCCGGTTCTGCGCGCTTACCTTTGACTTCCTTTTCTAGGCGCACAATGGCGCGCTCCACGGTTTGCAGGTCAGCCAAGATCAGTTCGGTGTTGATGGTTTCTAAATCCGATGCGGGGTTCACCCCACCATCGACGTGGACGACATCCGGATCGGAGAACACTCGGACTACTTGGGCAATGGCGTCGGCTTCACGGATATGGGCCAAAAACTGATTGCCGAGCCCCTCGCCTTCGCTGGCGCCCTTCACGATGCCCGCAATGTCCACAAACGACACCGTCGCCGGAACAATCTTTTCGCTGCCGTAGATCTCAGCGAGGGCGTCGAGCCGGCTATCGGGCAGGTTCACCACACCAATGTTGGGTTCAATCGTGGCGAACGGGTAGTTCGCCGCGAGAACGGTGTTCTTTGTCAGGGCATTAAATAGCGTGGATTTGCCGACATTGGGCAAACCGACGATTCCGATTGTGAGAGCCACAACCCCCGAGCCTACTGGAGCACACCGGGCCCAAGGCCACACACCCCCAGTGGCGTCAGTCGTGGGTGAGAGACTGAGGCTATGGATTTTCTTGGCTTATTGATCATCGTGGCACTCTTGGTCGGCGTCGGGCTCGGACTGGGCGTGGCCGTATTTTTTCGCCGTAACCAGTTTGCGACTCTTCAGTCACAACTCCAATCAGAACAAGAGCGCTCCCAGGCCCTTGTGGCCCAACTTGAACTTCTCCAACACCAGTACGACCAGCTGCGGGAGAAAAACACTGAAGATCAGAAACTGATCCACATGCTGGAGCCGCTTCGCGATCAACTCACCAAAGTGGACCGGGCCGTCACCGAAATGGAGCGCGTAAGAAGCGAACAAGCCTCGACGCTTTCCGAACAACTACGCCAAGTCGTTCACAACGATGAGCAGCTCCGCCGTACGACCGAATCGTTAGAGTCGGCACTTCGCGGTGGGCAAACCCGGGGACGTTGGGGCGAGGTGCAACTGCGCCGTATCGCCGAAAGTGCGGGGCTGTTGAACAAGCTCGACTTTGTCGAACAAAAACAGGTCGAAGGCGATGGTCTCGGCAAACCGGATATGACACTTCGACTTCCGGGGGACAAATACATCGCCATCGATTCAAAAGTGCCTTTTTCGGCCTACTGGGATGCCCAAGAGATCCCACCCTCAGCAAGTGGTGATGAACTGCGTCGACGCACAGCACTCTTAGAGGACCACGTCAAAGCGGTGCGATCCCACGTGGAAAGCCTCAGTAAAAAGTCGTACTGGAACAACCTCACCAACTCCCCCGAATTTGTCATCTGCTTCATCCCCACCGAAGCCCTCCTCTCCGCTGCACTTGAAGAAGACCCCGACTTAATGGAGTGGGCCTTTAGTAAACGTGTCGCCCTCGCCTCACCCGTCTCCGTCTGGTCAGTGATGAAAACGGTCGCCTTCGCCTGGCAACAAGACGCCCTCACCCAGGACGCCAAAACACTCTTCGAAGTGGGCCGAGAACTCCACCAGCGCCTTGGCACCATGGCCGAGCGAATCGACAAACTGGGTCGCTCCATTCGAGGAGCCGTCAAGGACTACAACTCCTTCGTCGGAACCCTAGAATCCCGCGTGATCCCCAGTGCGAGAAAACTGAGTGTGCTGGGCGACAGCGACGGTATGCCAGAACACATGCCCGGCATCGACGAACCAGTTCGAGACATGAGCGCCAGCGAACTCACCTCCGCCCTCGACAGTGATGCTTCTGGCGATGGTGATGGTGATGACCCAGCGGAGCTGACCAAGAATTAGCCGGGCTGCCGCTCTCTAGCGGGGCGCACAGGACGGTGTCTGGCTACTCGTCTAACCACTTGGCGGCTTGGTGGTCAGCGCTCACCCGGCGCATTGTGCCCGAGCGTGAGCGAAGGGCAATACTTTCCGTAGAAATCAGGCCACCCTGGCGGCGCACCCCTCGAACCAGCTCACCGTCGGTCACACCGGTTGCCACGAAGAACGTGTTGTCGCTGCGCACCAAATCGTCCAAACCGTAGACGTGATCAAACTGGAGCCCCGCATCAAGACCGCGCTGGCGCTCATCGTCAGTTTGTGGGGCCAGTCGACCCTGCATGAAACCCCCGAGGGCTTTAATGGCGCAGGCCGTGGCGACACCTTCAGGGCTTCCCCCCACACCAATGGCCATATCGATGCGACTGTCATGACGGGCGGCGTTGATTCCTGCCGCCACATCACCATCAAAAATGAGCCGTGTCCCGGCACCGGCGTCTCGAATCTGTTTAATTAAATCCTCGTGGCGGGGCCGGTCCAGCACCGCGACGCGAATCTCATCGATGGGCTTACCCTTCGCACGCGCCAAAGCCGCAATGTTTTCAGCCAGTGGCCGATCGATGTCCAACACCCCGATGCCCTCTTCCGAGGCCACCATTTTTTCCATGTAAAACACGCTGGACGCATCGAGCATGCTGCCGCGCTCGGCCACAGCGATCATCGAAATGGCGTGGCTTCGCCCCGCAGCGGTCAACGACGTGCCATCGATTGGATCCACCGCAATATCCACCTGGGGGCCCTGACCGGTCCCCACCAGTTCACCGTTAAAGAGCATCGGCGCATCATCTTTTTCACCCTCACCGATGACCACCAAACCTTGGAAGTTCACGGTGGAGAGGAATTTTCGCATCGCATCAACCGCGGCTTTATCCGCCGCATTCTTATCGCCCCGGCCAATCCAGGGAGTCGCACGAATAGCGGCAGCCTCCGTCGCCCGAACCAGCTCCATCGCTAAGTTCCGATCGGGGTGAATAAACAACTCGCCGGGTTCTTCGTTAATCATGTCCACCCCTTCAGGCCAAGTTTCTCCAGTCTAGTCAGGCGCCCGTTTGTCCTCACCGGCGACAAGGTCGGGGACCCTTCAACGCCTGCAGGCGGGGCGATAGGCTGGTGTCGACGTCATCGCTACCCGTAGGAGAAACTCATGCCGGTTGTCAGCACCGAACAGTACGCCCAGATCATCGACCAGGCGAAAGACCGCGGTTTCGCACTCCCCGCCATCAACGTCAGCTCTTCCCAAACCATCAACGCCGCCCTCCAAGGATTCGCCGAAGCAGAATCGGACGGCATCATCCAGGTCTCAACCGGTGGCGCTGACTACTTCTCCGGCCACACCATCAAAGCGCGAGTTTCCGGCGCGATTGCGTTTGCCCAATACGTCACCGAGGTGGCAAAGAATTACCCCATCCACGTCGCCGTTCACACCGACCACTGCCCCAAAGACGCCCTCGATGGGTTTGTCCGCCCGCTGATTAGTCACTCCGAAGCAGAAGTGAAGGCAGGCCGGGCGCCTCTGTTTCAGTCCCACATGTGGGACGGGTCAGCGGTGCCCCTTCCGGAAAACCTTCAGATTGCGCAGGAATTGCTTGAGCGGACCAGCGCAATCGGACAGATTCTTGAAGTCGAAATTGGTGTTGTCGGCGGAGAAGAAGACGGCGTCAGCCACGAAATTAATGACAAGCTCTACACCACGCTCGAAGACGCCATCGCGACCGTCGAAGCGCTGGGACTCGGCGAAAAGGGCCGTTACCTCACCGCGCTGACCTTCGGAAACGTTCACGGTGTCTACAAGCCAGGAAACGTCACGCTGAAGCCCGAACTCTTAGCCGAAATTCAAGAAGGCTTGGCCGCCAAATTTTCCACCGGCGCCAAGCCGATGGACCTGGTCTTCCACGGTGGGTCAGGTTCAACCGAAGAGGAAATCGCCGCAGCGGTGTCCCACGGTGTCATCAAGATGAATGTCGACACCGACACCCAGTATGCGTTTACCCGCAACATTGCCCACACGATGTTCACCAAATACGACCAGGTCCTACGCATCGATGGTGAAGTGGGCAACAAGAAGGTCTACGACCCGCGCTCATGGGGTAAAGAGGCCGAAACCGCCATGGCCGCTCGGGTGGTTTCCGCCGCCCAACAGCTGGGCTCTGCGGGTAACGCCCTCACATAAAGGGCCTCACGAGACGCTTAAGTGCGCCGAAGGCGCACTGCACGACTTAGCGGGTGCGACCACCCAGAGCGCGCTCGTCGGTTTTTCCTTGAGCGTCTTTGCGCAGTTCTTTCGGAAGTGAAAACTGCAGGTCCTCTTCAGCGGTGCGAATTTCTTCCACGTCGCGATATCCCGCATCGGCCAAATCCGCCAGAGCCTGATCAACAAGAACCTCAGGAACCGAAGCACCCGAGGTGACACCAATGGTGTTCACTCCGTCCAACCATTCCTGCTTGATTTCACTGGCGTAATCAACCCGGTACGACGCGCGGGCACCATATTCCAGGGCCACTTCCACCAGGCGAACACTGTTGGAAGAGTTTTCTGATCCGACCACGATGACCAAATCGCACTCTTCGGCGATTTTCTTAATCGCCACCTGCCGGTTTTGAGTGGCGTAGCAAATGTCGTCACTAGGGGGATCCTGCAGGTGCGGGAAGCGCGCACGCAGTCGGCGCACCGTTTCCATCGTTTCATCCACACTCAAGGTGGTCTGTGACAACCAAATGAGGTTTTCTGTTTCCGGAATCTCAATCCGGTCTGCCTCATCCGGGTCGTTGACCAGGGTGGTGTTCTCGGGAGCGTGGCCCATTGTGCCTTCGACTTCTTCGTGACCGTCGTGGCCGATCAACACAATGTGGAAATCTTGACCCGAGAAACGCACCGCTTCGCGGTGCACCTTTGTCACCAAAGGGCAGGTCGCGTCAATGGCATGAAGCTCACGCTGTTTGGCCTCTTCCACCACCATCGGTGAGACACCGTGGGCACTAAAGACAATGGTGGAGCCTTCGGGGACTTCTTCCACCTCATCAACAAAAACCACACCGCGTGCTTCAAGCTCGCGGACCACGTGAATGTTGTGGACGATTTGTTTGCGCACGTAGACCGGAGCGCCATAGCGCTCTAGGGCCTTCTCCACGGCAATGACCGCACGGTCGACCCCCGCGCAATATCCGCGTGGGGCGGCAAGCAGGATCCGTTTTGTCCCCGACACGGGGAGATCTTGAAGCTTTTCCCGCCGCGCCGGAATCACAGGTTGCTCGAGCAGGGTCGCAGAACCGTTGGAAATCGTCACCCGGACAGTGTAGCTAGAGCGGGCCCGCTGAGGCTGAAAAATCTCGGCGGGGTGGCTTAGCCTGGAGCGGTGAGCACCACAGCGGGAAACGATTCCACACCGGAGACTCCGTGGAGCCTGCAACGCCTCTCCGAATCCCTCGAGGTCTACATCAACCGACTCGGTTCGGTCTGGATTGAAGCGGAAATCACCCAGTGGGGTAGCTCCGGCGGCCACGTCTACGGCCGAGTCAAAGACCCGGAAGAAGACGTCACCGTCGACATCACCATTTGGCGCACCACCCGCGAGCGCATCCCTGAAGGGGTCGGCCAAGGCGACCGAGTCTTACTGAAAGTCAAGCCCAACTGGTATGTCCGTGGCGGCAAACTCTCCATGAACGTCTTGGATTTGCGTCTTGCGGGGCTTGGTGAACTGCTCGCAAAAATCGAAGCATTGCGTACCGCACTCGCCGCAGAGGGTCTGTTCGACCCGGAGCGCAAAAAAGTGCCACCGTTTTTGCCACAGAGTGTGGGCTTGGTCACTGCGAAAGATTCGGACGCCGAAAAAGACGTCCTCCACAACGCCACCGCGCGTTGGCCCGAAGTGCAATTCCAGGTCGAACACGCCAGCGTTCAAGGCGATCGCGCGGTGCCAGAAATCATCGCCGCCTTAGATCGCCTGGAAAAAAGCGGGGTCGACGTCATCGTGATTGCCAGGGGTGGCGGGGATTTCCAACACCTGTTGCCCTTTAGCGATGAGCGCCTCCTTCGCCGGGTGGCAGCACTCGATATCCCGGTGATTAGTGCCATTGGGCACGAAGCAGACAAACCCCTTTTGGACGATGTGGCGGATGTTCGGGCATCGACCCCCACTGATGCCGCCAAACGGGTAGTTCCCGATGTCGCGGAAGAGCGCCGGCGCATCAACGAAGCACGCTCACGGTTGACCCTTCGCCTCCAGGGCATCATCGATGGTGAAACCGAGCGCCTTCAGATGATGAAACAACGCCCCGTCGTGGCCATGCCCAGCACGGTGGTTGATCGTCACGCCGAAGATGTGCTGCGCCTAGTTCAACGAGGTGTGGACGTCACGGACAACCTTCTGACGTTGCAACACTCCAGGCTGGAGTCCCTGCGGGCAAGCGTTCGAGCGCTCTCCCCGCAAGCCACCCTCGATCGTGGTTACGCCATCGTTCAATTGACTTCCGGCAAACTGGTCAGTTCGCCACAGTCGGTGAAAGCAGGCGATGCGTTACGCCTCCGGGTCAAGGACGGCGAAATCGCTGCAGAAGTCACGGACTCTTAAGACACGGACTCTTAGGATGGTCTCGTGACCACTCCCGATAGCACCCCCGAGCTTCCCGAGGACATTGCCGCCCTCAGTTACGAGCAAGCTCGAGACGAGCTCGTTGACGTTGTCAGCCGCCTGGAACAAGGTCAGGTCACCTTGGAAGAATCCATTTCGTTGTGGGAGCGAGGCGAAGCCCTCGCCACACGCTGTGAACAGTGGCTTGATAATGCCCGAGAGCGCCTCGATTCGGCCCGAAAAGCCGCGGATGAGTAACCAGGAAACTCCCGAAGAAGCCAGAGCCCGTAAAGAAGAAGCGAAGAGGCTTCGCCGGCAGCGACAAAATATTCGCAACTTGGTGGCCTCCATCGGTGCCTCGCTCGGCATCGTCGTGTTTTTGGTGTTGGTGGTCGCGAGACCAGATGAGACCATTCCCCAACCCATCGACTACGAAGCAGTCGCCAGCCAAGCCGCACCCAGTGCACCCGCTGAACTGATCGTCCCCGACCTGGATGACACCTGGTCATCCAACCGGGCCACCATCTCGGATGAAACGTTCGGCCAAATGTGGGCGATTGGGCTGATTAGTACCACCGGCGACTACGTCGAAATCGCCCAAGTGTTTAGCCCCAGCGGTGACGCCCTCACCGAAATCATCGGCCCGGGGGGTGACGAATCAGAAACCACACTGGCAGGGTCAGACTCGATTAATTGGACGCTGATTAACCGCAGCGAAGTATCCGACCCGGGTAATGCCTCCTACGCGCTGGTGGCTGACACCACAGTGGGACTCGTCGTCGTCTCGGGAACCACAGAATCCGGGGTGTTGTTCATCGCCTCGACCATTCAGCGCGGTTACCCCGCAATCTGGCCCTGAGTAGAACACATCCCGCCGGTATGCTGTCTGGCGAGTGGACGCCTTCGGCCTCCCATCGCCCGAGCAATGCGACCACAGAATGACTGCGACCGCACACACCCCGTCACCCCGAGGAAGGTAACTGATGACCTCCGATGATCACGACTTTCGTATCGAACACGACACTATGGGCGAAGTGCGCGTCCCCAAAGATGCCCTCTACCGCGCACAAACCCAGAGAGCTGTCGAAAACTTCCCCATCTCGGGTCGCGGTTTAGAGCCCGGCCACATCATTGCGCTGGCCGAAGTCAAAAAAGCTGCCGCATCAGCTAACCAAGAATTGGGAATCCTGAGCGCAGATATCGCCCAAGCAATCATTCACGCAGCGGATGAGGTCATCTCTGGCCACCACCTCGAGCACTTCCCGGTCGACACCTATCAAACCGGCAGTGGCACCTCGTCGAATATGAACATGAACGAAGTGTTAGCCACGCTGGCCAGTCGCGAATCGAACCAGAACATTCACCCCAACGACCACGTCAACGCCTCCCAATCCTCTAACGACGTCTTTCCCACTTCCGTGCACGTCGCTGTCACCAGCGCGCTGGTCAACGACGTCGTACCGGCACTGGAGCACCTTGCCGGGGCGCTCGAGGACAAAGCACAAGCGTGGGCCAGCGTCGTAAAGCCTGGCCGCACCCACCTGATGGATGCCACCCCAGTCACATTTGGCCAAGAATTTAGTGGGTATGCCCGCCAAGTGCGCCTCGGAATTGAGCGTATTCACTCCGCCCTTCCCCGCGTAGCGGAAGTGCCTCTTGGAGGAACAGCCACCGGAACAGGCATTAACACCCCGGTGGGCTTTTCCGAGCGCGTCATTGCGCTTCTGGCAACCCACACCGGTCTGCCACTGACGGAAGCGCTCGACCACTTTGAAGCCCAGGGCGCGAGGGATGGTTTGGTCGAAGCCTCCGGCGCCCTTCGCACCATTGCCGTATCGCTGACAAAAATTGCCAACGATGTGCGGTGGATGGGCAGTGGACCCAACACCGGTTTAGGTGAGCTGGCACTACCCGATTTGCAACCGGGCAGTTCAATCATGCCGGGCAAAGTGAACCCCGTCATCCCCGAAGCACTCCTGATGGTGTGCGCGAAGGTGGTCGGAAACGACCAGACGGTCGCCTGGGCGGGAGCGAGTGGAAACTTTGAACTCAATGTCGCCATCCCCGTGATGGCGTCGTCCCTGTTGGAGTCCACCCGACTGATCGCCAACGCGTCGCGGGCTTTTGCGGATAAGACGGTGGCCGGGTTGGAAGTCAACGTGGAGCGTGCCCGTGGCTTAGCCGAATCCTCCCCGTCGATTGTGACCCCACTGAATCGCTTCATCGGATATGAAGCGGCAGCCAAGGTCGCTAAGCACGCAGTGGCAGAAAAGATCACTATCCGTGACGCGGTGATCGCTTTGGGCTTTGTCGAGCGCGGTGAACTAAGCGAAGAACAACTCGACGCATCCTTAGACGTGCTGAGTATGACCACACCCGGGCTCTAAGCCACCCCGCTCACCACCCGGGGCCACAGGGCTTCATCCACACCGGGGTTCCTGGTGGGTTTATTGGTGGTGCTGGCCACCCTCCAACAGGTCGGTGACCAGTGCAGCAATTTGGCTGCGCTCGGAGCGCGACAGCGTGACGTGGCCAAAAAGGGACTGGCCTTTCAACGCTTCAATCACGCTGGCCACACCGTCGTGTCGACCCACACGCAAGTTGTCACGCTGGGCCACATCGTGGGTGAGTACCACCCGAGAGTTTTGCCCGATACGACTCAACACCGTGAGCAACACGTTTCGCTCTAAAGATTGAGCCTCGTCCACAATCACGAAGGCGTCGTGGAGTGACCGACCACGGATGTGAGTAAGCGGTAACACTTCCAAAATCCCCCGCTCCATCACCTCACTGACCACGTTTGGGGACACCACGGAGCCCAACGTGTCAAAAGTGGCTTCCGCCCAGGGGTTCATCTTCTCGGCGTGGTCACCGGGGAGATAACCGAGCTCTTGGCCGCCGACGGCGTAAAGGGGACGAAACACCATGATCTTCCGATGCAGATTGCGCTCGAGCACCGCTTCAAGCCCGGCACACAGCGCCAGGGCAGACTTGCCGGTTCCCGCGCGGCCTCCCAACGAGACCATCCCCACGCTGTTATCCAACAGCAGGTCAATCGCCAACCTCTGTTCTGCTGAGCGGCCGTGAAGACCAAAAAGGTCGCGGTCACCGTGAACCAAACTGATGGTCTTCCGTGCCGTCACTCGACCCAACGCCGAACCGCGTTCACTGGAAATCACCACACCGGTATTGAGCGGCAGGTCTTCCACCAATTCCGTCTTCAACGACTCGTTGTCGTACAGGGCTTGAACGTCTTCGGAACCCAAAGCGATCTCTGACAGTCCCGTCCAACCCGAATCGACAGCCAATTCCGCACGGTATTCCTCGGCGGCGAGACCCACCGACGCCGCTTTGACCCTCATGGGGAGGTCTTTAGACACCACGGTGACCGGGACGTCCTCGGCCGCAAGATTGACCGCAACAGCCAAAATGCGAGAATCGTTGTCACCCAATTGCAAACCACTGGGCAACACCGACTGGTTGGAGTGGTTCAGTTCAACCCGCAGGGTCCCGCCATCACCCACGCTGATGGGAAAGTCCAAGCGTTCATGTTGTTGGCGCAAATCATCCAAGTAGCGCAATGCTTGGCGCGCAAAATAGCCAATTTCTGGATCGTGGCGTTTGCCTTCTAACTCCGAAATGACAACCACGGGGAGTACCACGTGGTGCTCGGCAAAGCGAAACAGTGCTGCCGGATCACTCAGCAGCACTGAGGTATCGAGGACGAACGTCCGCTCCCTCGTGTCGGCCTGAGTGGTGCTGGCGCTGGTAGTTGAACGAGGGGTTGCGGATCGGGTCACCGTGTCTCCTTCGGAGCTGAGGTATCGCGTTACCCACAGACGCTACGTCAGCAGCCCACCAGAGCAAGAGAAGACACGCGGCCATACACAGCCAGAAAGGTGAACTCCTAGTGACCAAACCGTCGGGCCCGACGACCGTAGTCGCGCATGGCACGAAGAAAGTCGACCTCCCGCAAATCAGGCCCCAATGCTTCAACGAAGTAAAACTCGCTGTGGGCGGCCTGCCAAATCATGAAATCGCTCAAGCGTTGCTCACCGGAGGTGCGGATCACCAAATCAAGATCTGGCTGGCCTCCGGTGTAGAGGTGTTGGGCGATGCTCTCCACACTGACTGTTTCGGCGAGACCTTCCAAGTCACCACCCTGCTTGTGGTGGGCGTCGACCAAGCGGCGCACCGCCTGGGTGATTTCTTGTCGACCGCCATAACCCACAGCAAGGTTGACGTGGAGGCCCGAGTTGTTCTCTGTTCTCGCTGCGGCCGCATCGAGTTGCCCGAGCAGGCCGTCGGGGAGGTCATCACGATGACCGACGTGTTGGACTCGCCAGTTGCGGAAACGAGAGAGTTGGTCAGCTAAGGATTCAATGATGTCGCACAGGGCATCAAGCTCTGCCTTATCGCGGCCAGTGATGTTGTCGGTGGACAGCAGGTAGAGGGTGACCACTTCAACGCCAAGGTCATCACACCAGGTGAGAAACTCGTGAATCTTGTCCGCACCCGCTCGGTGGCCGTGGGAGGAGGACTCGAGGGCACGCTGTTTCGCCCAACGACGGTTGCCATCGAGAATGAGCCCAATGTGGCGGGGGTGGTTTTTGCCGTCCACCTGACCTTTGAGGCGGCGGGTGTAGAGGCTGTAGATCAACCCCAGTCCGGGAATCAGACTTCTGCGAGGCACAGGACTACCGTAGTCCCATTCCAGGGCCACCGTGCACGGGTGCCACCATTGGCTGCATGCTCAGCCGATGGGTCTTAGCGTGGGGGTGTGAACCACTCCTCGAAACGCCCACAGTCACCTGCAGACGGCCCGTTGCAATCCGACTTCTCACCGGGCCAGAGCAACGGCGACGGGTTGGGCGAGGACGAGGGCTACCTGGCTGTTCCCTTCGTGGAGGAGGCCATTGACTACCACGCCTCTGCCATCACACCCAGCTGGCGGGGTTGGATACACCTGGGCACATTCCCTTTCGCCATCGTTGCCGGCATTGTGTTGGTCGTCCTCGCAGACGGAGTTGCCGCAACCGTGTCGAGCGCTGTCTTCGCGCTCAGCTCCCTGGCCCTATTTGGTGTGTCGGCCACCTATCACCGGTTTACGTGGTCTACCCGGACAAAAGCCATCCTGCGACGCATTGATCACTCCAACATCTTTTTCCTCATCGCCGGTACGTACACCCCCATCGCCACTCTGGCTTTAGTGCCCGCACAGGGCACACTGTTGTTGACTTTGGTGTGGTCGGGGGCTCTACTGGGTGTGGGTTTGCGGGTTCTGTGGCTAAACGCCCCCCGTTGGATTTATGTGCCCCTGTATCTCTTGCTCGGTTGGGCTGCCGTGATGTACACCCCAGAATTGTGGGAAGCCAACCAGGCGATGATGGTCCTCGTCGTCGCCGGTGGCTTGCTCTACACGCTGGGTGCCGTCGTCTACGCCACCAAGTGGCCTAATCCGTCAGCGGCAGTGTTTGGCTTTCACGAAATCTTCCACGTCTTTACCGTGTTGGCTTTCGTGTGCCACTGGTCCGCGGTGTTCCTTATCGCGGTGAATCCTCCGCTGTAGCGGAGGGAGAGGAACCAGTATCAGAGGTGCTCGCATTCGAGGGCTCAGTGTCGGCCTGTGTGTTGGCCTGTGTGTCGTCCTGTGTGACGGCCCGTGTGGCAGCCTGTGTGGCGGCCACTTCGCGGTCGAGACGCTCACCGATTTCTTGGCGGTAGCGCACCCTTCGCACCCGGCGCACCATGTCCAAGATGAGCGCCAGTGCCGCAATCGCCACTAAAAAGGTCACCACAAATCCCACGACTCCCGGTGTCACCGACACCGGGTCGACTTCAATGGGGGGAATAAGTTCGGAGGCGATGATCACGGCCAACGACTCCCCTTTCTGGCTCAGCACCCGCCCATATCCAGGCGATAATCTCTAGCCATTACGGTATCGGAAGGCGGTGTGTGATGTCCCGAGAGGACACCCAGGATTCAGCCACCGCATACCGTGAGACAACTTTGGGCCCCGAAGACGCCCAAACGAGTGCTTCCGTTGACGAACTTCTCGCTGACCGATACGGCAACACCTCCCAGGACCGTCGGGGCCAACGCCGCTGGGCCATTGCCGGTGCAAGCGGTGTGGCGGTGGTGTTACTCGCCTGGTTGGGTTGGGCGGGTTTAGGACAACCAGGAACACAGTTTGAAACCCGCGACTTGGGTTATCAACTAATCAGTGACCAAGAGGTGAGTGTCCGGTTTGAAGTGTCCACTACCCCCGGAAACACCCTGTCCTGTGCGGTACAAGCGCTCAACGCCCAATACGGGATTGTGGGGTGGAAGATTGTCGATATTCCTGCGGCCGAGGTGCGTACCCGCGTGTTTAACCAACCTCTTCGCACCAGTGAGCCCGCCGTCACAGGCTTGCTCTACGAGTGTTGGTTGACGTAGTCTGAGCAAATCTCAACCGGTGTCCGAATGGGGCCGGTTGTGAGCTATTTAAAGGGGGATTGACTCGTGGCAGACACATCCGACCACACGGTTTGGCTGACCCAGGAAGCCTACGACCGGCTTGCGCTCGAGTTGGAACAACTCTCCACAAAAGGTCGAGCAGAGATTTCTAAACGCATCGAGATCGCCCGCGAAGAGGGCGACTTGAAAGAAAACGGCGGCTACCACGCGGCGAAAGACGAGCAGGCGAAAATCGAATCGCGTATTCGAAATCTCACCGACATGCTCAAACACGCCCACGTGGGTGATGTGCCGGAAAGTTCCGGAGTGGTGGAACCAGGCACTGTGGTGACCGCCCACATCCACGGCGATGAGGAAAAGTTCTTGCTCGGTTCTCGTGAACTCGCTGGCGATACTGACCTCGATGTGTACAGCGAGCAAAGCCCCATCGGCCAAGCCATCATCGGCTTGAAAGTCGGCGATTCCAGTACCTACACGGCCCCCAGCGGTGCCGAAATCGCCGTCGAAATTATCGACGTCGAAACGTTCCGTCCGTAATTCAAGCTACCGGACCCCCTATGCGGGTCCGGCGGTTAGAAGTCAGTGCGCGGCTCGTAGCCTTCACGCCGGAGAGCTTCGAGAACCTGTTCGGCATGTTCTGGCCCGCGGGTTTCGATGTGTAGCTCCAGTTCCACCTGACTGATCTGCAGGCCCGTGCCGTGGCGGGTGTGGAGCACTTCTACGACGTTGGCGTTTTCATCGGCCACGATTTCTGAGGTTCTCGCTAACTGACCGGGCCGGTCGGGAAGCGGGATACGCATCTTCATGTAACGCCCGGAGCTGGCCAGACCGCGGCTAATCACGCGCTCCAAAATCATGGGGTCGATGTTTCCCCCGCTCAAGATCACCGCGGTAGGGCCTGTGGGTTTCACCAGACCGCTCATGACGGCCGCAACAGCGACCGCACCAGCAGGTTCGACCACCATTTTGGCTCGCTCCAAGAGCACCAGAATGGCGCGGGCGGTTTCGTCATCGTCAACGGTGACCACCTCATCGACCGTGTGTTTGATGATGTCGAAATTCAACTCTCCGGGTTTCGACACGGCGATGCCGTCAGCAATAGTCGGCTTGACCGACACTTCAACGATTTTCCCGGCTTCGATCGACAGCGGGTAGGGGGCAGCGTTTTTCGCTTGCACACCAATGACTTTGATGCTTCGACCTTCGAGGGCAGCACGCTGCTTCATGACGCTGGCGACACCAGCCATCAGACCACCACCACCGATGGGAACCACAACGGTTTCCACTTCAGGCATTTGGTCAAGAATCTCAAGCCCCACCGTGCCTTGGCCGGCCACCACATCGTGATGGTCAAACGGTGGAATACGCACCGCACCCGTTTGCTTGGCAAACTCACTGGCTGCCCGCAGTGGGCCAATCATGGTGTCGCCGGTGAGGACCACTTCCGCGCCGTAGGCGCGGGTTGCTTGCAGTTTCGGAAGAGCCACACCGGTGGGGGTGAAAATGGTGGCCTTAATGCCCAACTCTTTGGCGGCAAAGGCGACACCTTGGGCGTGGTTTCCCGCGCTGGCCGCCACAACACCGCGGGCACGTTCTTCTTCACTGAGCTTCGACATGCGGTTAAAGGCGCCGCGGATTTTGTATGAACCGGTGCGTTGCAAGTTTTCACACTTCATCAACACCGGAACACCGAGGAGTTCTTCTAAATAGCGCGACACTTCCATTGGCGTCACCTGGGCGACGGCGGCCACTGTCGCTCGGGCAGCCTCAAAGTCGTCGAGGCTGGGCCCCGGGATTGCGACAGCTGCAGCGTGTTGGTCGACTACGGTCATGCCCTCAAGCCTCCCATTGGCGGGGCCACCCATTTCGCGGCCTCCGGGTCACCCACCCATTCGGAGCGGGACAGGTAAGTGATGAACACGTTCAGGTAGGCGACGACGGGTACCGCAAACAGCACGCCCGGGATTCCGGCGAGGAACCCTCCCGCTGAGACGGCTAACACCACGGCCAAGGGGTGAACTTTCACGGCTGCACCCATCACAAGTGGTTGCAGAACCTGACTCTCTAGCTGCTGCACCGCCAAGACGATAATCACCATGATCAGTGCAGCGACCGGTCCGGCATAGACCAACGCGATGAAGGCGGCAATAGCTCCCGTGACAAACGCACCAATAATGGGCACAAAACCGCCGAGGAACACGGCGACGGCGATGGGTAAGACCAAAGGCAAGCCCAAGAAGAACGCCCCCAAGCCAATGCCGAGTGCGTCGACTGCAGCCACAAAGATCTGCACGTTGACGAACTTGGTGAGGGTGGCCCAGCCTTTCGCACTGGCTCCCGCTACCGGAGCCCGGGCATCACTGGGCAAGAGCCCCACCACCCAGCGCCAAATTCGGGCGCCGTCGTGAACAAAGAAAATGAGGGCAAAGAAGGCAATACCAATACCCACCAGCACAGAGCCCACAGAGCTGGTCACCGAGAGTGCACCGGAGAGCACCCAGGCAGTGTTCCACTCCATGTCGATCAGGAAAGAGTCAAACCATTGGGTGAGTTGGGCTTCGGTGACACCCAAGGGGGACTCCAGCAAGAAGACAATGAAATCCTCATAGGCTTCGATGCTTCGCCTTTGCAGGGAGGCAAAATCACGGGTGATTTCGTCAACGACCACCCACACCAGGGCCGCCACCGCGGCAAAGAGTGTGACCAGTGTGCTGAGGGTGGCCAACCACCCCGGAAAACCAATACGTCGAAGCTGTCTGGCCAAGGGCGTGGCGAGCACAGCGAGCAGCACCGCAATCAGCAGTGGCACCACCAGGAAACTGAGCTGAATGATCAACAACAAAGCGACGGCTAGGGCGCCAACAATGGCCATAAAGCGCCACGACCAGGCAGCAGCGATCTGCACACCCGGTGGCACTACCGGTTTTTCCCGACCCGC
>CBFHPU010000011.1:0-36185 GCA_965657845.1 Pontimonas sp. | reverse complement strand
GGTCGAGGGGCCGCCCGGGGGGCGACCTGTGGTGCCGGGGTCGCCTCAACCAAGGGTGCGATGTCGTCGTCTTGTTCCCGGGTGGGCGTTGCGAAGGTTTGAAGCACCAGCTCGTAGGGGCTGACGACGCGGTAGTTGTCGCTGTCAGTGTCGGACAGGGTGAGGTTTGTCACCACAAGGACCAGCTGATTTCCGCGGCGAATGGTTTCGGCCAGTGTGTAGTCGACGGTGAGCACATCGTTGGTGATGCGATCGTCGGTCACATCAACGGTGACGGGGTTTGTTGCTTGAGCGACGGCCGGGTTGGGTGTGAACACCGGGGTCAGTAGACGCTGGCTGATGCTCGCCGTGGCGGTCTCAGTGCCACCAATGGTGTAGTTGCCGGAGTCATCACCGGTCAGGGAGATACTGGTCGCCGTCACCGCTTTATTTACGCCCACGTCTTTGCCCCGGGTATCGCCCACAGGGTCATCAAATGTCGCAGTCGGGGCGGAGGCGAATCCCACATCGTCGCCGCTGAGGACACCGTCGAGGTCCACGGTGGCGCGGTCTGTCCCGTCATACACTTTGTCGTCCGCGGTGATACCCAGGGTGGTGGCGCTGATGTCTGCTCGGTCTGTGGCGCTGGTACTAGACAAGACATATTCGTCAGCGTCTGCCCCGGTGAGGGTGAAACCAGAGGCGGTCACGAGAAGGTTTGTGCCGACGTCTGCTTGAGAGAAGGTCGCTGTTCCCCCCGAGTAGGTGGGGGTGACGGTGCTGTCATCTGCTGCGGTGAAGGTGACAGTGACTGTGGCAGCGGTCGTACCGTCGTAGGTTTTATCACTCGCCACAATGCTGATGGTCAGGGGACTGCCCTGGATCGTGGCCGTCGTGGTACCCGAGTAGACACCGGGTGCTGTTTCGGTGAGGTCGAGCACATAGTTTGCCCACGCCCCGGTTTGGTTGAACCGAATGTTGGTCACATCAACGGTCTTTGCGCTGCCCTGATCGGCGTCTCGAAATGCGCCTACAGCACTCGCCGTGTCTACCGAGACGCTATCGCCGGTGATGACCCCTGCGAGGGTGATACCGGTAATGGTGGCGTTAGTTGTTCCATCCCACAGGCGGTCTTGGGCGGTAATGGTGGGGGTGAGGCTCTTAGGGGTAATTTCCCCTTCGGTGTAGTCGGTGACACCAGAGACATCGACTGAGTAGTTTGCGGAATTCGTTCCCGAGAGGGTGAGCCCGGTGAGCTGAACCGTCTTGTTCTGGCCGACCTCGTTGGTGTCGAATTGGGCGGTCGTCGAAGCGATGGAGATGCCTGGCTGGTCGGCGACGACCAGGTTTGACAAAGACAGGTTGCTGGTGTCAGAAACCGTCGCCGTGGTGTTTCGGTCGTACTCCTTAGTGTCGCTGGCGAAAGTTCCTGCAACACTCACCTGGCGTTGACTAATCGTGGCCGTGTCGGTCGCCGAGGAGGCATACGAGTAATTGCCCGCATCGGTGCCGGAGAGGGACAGGCCCGAAACGGTCACCGTCTTACCCACTCCCACATTGGCCGAGTCAAACGTGTCTGAACTGAAGGTGACGGTGAACACATCGCCGCTGAGGCGGTTGTCGGAGATGTCCGACACGCTCAACCCTGCGTCGTCAGTGCCGTCGTAGGTTTTGTCCGACGCATTCACCGTCCACGTCAGACTCTTCGCGGTAATGGTTGCGCTGGGTGCGCTAAAGACGGGTACATAATTATCCGACCGGTCGCCCGCGTCACCGCCCGTGAGGGACACACTCAAGCTGGTGATGGTGTGGGTTCCGACGTTTTTCTCCGGGAACGCGCCGGTCGCCGTCGCTTCGACAAAAGCGTCACCGCTTTGCGGCAGGTCACGATCTTCCAGCGCGTCGGTGTCTACCACAGCGTTTAGGGTCACTGAGGTGTTGGCGTTGTAGGTCTTGCTTGTCGCACTCAGGACAACAGGGAGATCTTTGGGGGTGATTTTTCCTTGAGTGATGGAGTTGTCGATGTCGATTGTGTAGTTGTCGGTCACCCCGTCAGCGCCATTGAAGCGCCAGGAGGTGAGGCGAACATTTTGATCGACGACGCTTCCGCCGCTCACGGCAACATCGCGGGAGAAGAATACGCCGGTCAGCGAATCAAAAGCAAAGTTGTCGCTCCCCACAAAGCCACTGAGGGATGCCGAGTTAATACTGAAAGTAGCGGAGCGTTCCCCGTCGTAGACCTTGTCGTTGGGTTCGAAACCTGAAGCCACGAGAGGCTTCGGATTGATGGCCGCTTCGGTGAGGGTGAGAGTGGTGCTCGCTAATGAGTAGTTGGTTGCATCGGTACCCGACAGGGAAATGTTTTGAACAGTGATGTCCTGATCGATGACCTCATCCCCACCGTCTCGAGCAACATTTTTGTCGGCAAAGCTCGCGTCGGCGCAGTCGGCTGACACCGTGTCGCCAGAGAGGGAATTGATCGAACAGGTGACCATCTCGACCGTGCCAGACCCGTCGTCGTATTCTGCGGCAGCCTGGCCGTCATAGATTTTTTCGTAACGAGAAGAACTATCTGACACGGTGTTCAGTGGGGATGGTGTGAGAGTGAGCGGCCGTTTGGTGATGCTCGCCGTGGTCTGAACCGAAGTCACTCCGCCCAGCGAGTAGTTGCCCGTCACGGTCGATGAACCACCGGTGGGTGTGGCCAGTGCGATACCGCTTGCAGTAATTGACTTATTTGTGCCCACATCTTTCGCGCGCTCGGCCCCGTCGGGGTCATCGAAGGTGATGGAGGTGGCGGTAGCCTCCACGTCTGATTCGTCACCGCTGACGATCCCCGAAAGCACCAGCGTGGTGATGTTTTGTGCATTATCTGTCGCGTCGTAAACCCGGGTGTTACTTGCCCCATCCGTATTGGCGCTCACGGTCAATACTTTTTTCTCAATGGTTGCGCTCAACGTCGGCTGGGTGAGGGTGTAGTTGGCAGCGTCAATTCCTGACAGTGCGTAGCCCGAGCCCTGGAGGGTTCTCGAACCCTGGTTGACGTTGGTGAAAACGAAATCTGCGCCAGATTTGTCCAGGTTCACCGTGTCGCCATCGGCAACCCCGGTAAGCGAGGCCCTCGAATCGTCAATCAAGGAATCACCGGTGCCAAAAAACGTGTCATTGGTTCCGTCATACGTCTTGTTGGAGGGGGTGGGAATTCCGCCGACTTGGAGCGCAGCGGTGGTGATGTCGGCCGCGTTCGCAATTGTTGCCGTGGCGCTCAGTGTGTAGTTGTCTTTCGCTGTGCCTTGGAGGGTGAGGCCTGAAAGGGTGACGTCAATATCGGTGCCGACTTCCTCAGAGACAAACACTCCGGTGTAGCCAGACGCCACGGTCACATCATCGCCTGTCAAGTCGGTCACACTCACGCTGGTGACCGTTGCCGCAGTGGTGCTGTCGTAGGTCTTGTTTGACACCGTGGCCCTCAGGGTGGAGTCAAGGTCATAACGAGAAATGGTGGCCGTAGTTTCTGGAGCGTCAACAAGCGACAGGGAGTATTCGGCGACACCGTCGCCGTCCATGTCTGTCTCACTTAATGTGGCCGCCGTGATGGTCACAGCCGTTGGTGTTGATTCGTTGGCGTCGGCGCTCGCGAAGGCGATGGTGGGGGTATTCAGTGTCACCGTGTCGCCACTTTGAATCCCATCCAGGGTGAGACTGTTGTCATCGATTGTCGCTGTGGTGTTGGTGTTGTAGAGCCTGTCATTTGCGGTGAAAGTCCCGGCAATGGTGACCTCGCGGACGGTGATGTCGGCGATGAAATTGGGTTGACTGACGTTGAATTCGTTGGTCCCGTCGCCATCAACGTCGGCACCGGAGAGGGCAAAACCGGTTGTGGTGATTGCTAAGTTCGATCCGACATATTGACTCTCGAAGGTGTACACCTCGTTGCCAGTGATGAGGGTGACGTCGTCATTTTGTGCGAGGGTGCTGGAGATGGTCGGTGTTCCAGAAATGACACTCGATGCCGAATCGGTACCGTCGTATGGTTTGCCGGACGAGGCGGTGAGACCACTGACTCCAATGGTCCTGCGGTCGATGCTTCCTTGGGCTCCGCTGGTGGGCAAGGTGTAGCTGTAGTTTGTGGCGTCTGAGCCGGTCACCGATATTGGGTCGTCAAAAGTGAATGGGCCGGTGTGAACGTATTCTTCGGCGAATGACCCCGAGACGGTCACGTCCACGTCATCCCTGGGGCAGCTCGTCCCGTCGTCGTTACAGACATAGACCAGTTCGGTCTCCGTGGCGCTGTCCCATTCGCGGGAAGTCAGATCAAAGGTTGCGGTACCTGTCGCAGAACCTGAGTAGGTAAATGAGGGTGCACCGATGCTGAGGGGCCGCTTCTCGATGATCACTTCGGTGTCGCTGGCGGTGGTGAGGCTGAGCGAATAGTTGCTCGCATCGGCGCCTGCTAAAGAGATTCCGGTGACCGACACGGTCCGGAAATCACTGGCATCCTGACTGGCATCCTCGCTGTTGAATCGTGCCTCTTCAAAGCTGACCGTCACCGTGTCATCCGATTCGATGCCGTTTACCGTGAGGGTGAGGTTGTCGCTATCCACGTTGGTGGTCGAGTTGTAGACACGTCCATCGTGGGAGGCCGAGGCGGTGACGCTCTTTGCCGTCACATTTGCAGTGAGCCCGGTGGGTTGGGTCAGTGTGTAATTGTCGGTGGCCAGACCGCTGAGTGCATAACCCGATGCGGTGATGGCTTTATTGGAACCCACATTCTTATTGGCAAACTCGAAGGTGCGACCGGAAGTCGTCAGGGTGACGTCGTCGGAACCCACCACACCCACAAGAGTTTCGGTCCCAGTGACTGACGCGTCGAGCCCACCGTTATAGGTGCGGTCGACGCCGCTCAGCCCCGAGATGGTGAGCTGCTTGGGGTTGATTACCCCAGTGGTAGTCATTGAGTCGCCGGGTAGGGCGTAGTTTCCCGCAGAGTTGTTTGAGAGTGTGATGGAAGTAATCGAAATCGCGTGAGCTTCGGGCGTGCTCCCGTCGAGCACCACAGCGCCACCGTTGTCGAATGTGGCGTTGGAGCAGTCGGCTTCTACGCCCAGGCCGTCAGCGAAAGTGCTGAGGGTGCAGGTGACGTTTGCGTCAGCGTTTCCGTCATAAGTTTTCGCGGTGGCTGTTGCCGTCAGTGTGTCATTCACGGTGAATTCAAACGCTGTGATGTCGCCGGTGGCACTTGGCGCCCCTGAGACACTGATCTGGTAGTTACCTTGATCGTCCCCACCGAGACTGGCAGCAGAAACGGAGACCACAATTGCTGTGCCCGTATCTGCCTGAGCGAATTGCAGCGTGACTGACGCGATGCTGACGAAATCGTCACCTTCCACCCCCACCAGGGACAGTCCTGTGGAGTCGCCTGAGGCGACGCGGGTGCCGTCATACACTTTGTCGTACTCGCCGGCGGTACTGCTCAACGCTCCGCCAATGGTGAGTGTCTTCTTCGTGATTTGGCCGGTTCGTCCTGTTTGCGCGACGACCGTGTAGTTGGCTTCGGCTTGGGTAGAACTGAGTGACAGCCCAGAGAGGGTGACCGCATGGGTTCCCACGTTCGCGCTGGCGAGCGTGGCGGCGGTGAAGGAGGCGGTGACGTCGCTGTCTGCGGTGGCACGGCCCGAATAGCCGGTAATTGTGGTGTCATCAGTCACGTCTGTTGAACCGTCATAGGCCCTCGAGCTGGTGCTGAAGTTGACGGTCAGGGTGGCCTTGGTCACCGTTGCTGTCGTGAAAGTGGGACTACTGAGGGTGTAGTTGGCGTCGCTCAGCGAATACGAGCCTGAGGTAATAGTGACGCTCTTACTGGTGCCGACGTTCGCATTATCGAGGCTCCAGGTGGGTGAACCCGACACGGTGGGTGCGCTGTCGCTTCCCTCCAGCCCATCGGTGTCCACCGTGGGGGTGCCGGAGGGGGTGATGGTGCTGAGCCCATCGTAAGTTTTTGAAAAGGTCAGACTGGTGGGGTCAAGCTCGAGTGATTTTGCCGAAATAGTTGCCGATGCGGTGGGGACGGTGTACCCGTCATCCACATCGTTGACCAGATCCAATTCGTAGTTGACGGCATCGGCGCCTCCAAGGGACGACGCACCCAGTGTTGCCGTGCGGGCGCCAACATCTGCACTGGAGAAGGTGGCCACTTCTACGAGCTCTAAGTCGTCACCTGTGAGGATTCCTGAATCCAACCCGTCAGTGGCCGTAAGGCTCAAAGAGGTTGACGTGATGCTGGCATCGGTTGACGCGTCGTAGGTTTTGTTTTGAACACTGAAACTACCTTCGATTCGCACCGGTCGGGGCTGGACCACGAGGGTCACGGTGCCCGTTTCGACTGATGCGTCCGAGCCGGTCGCCGTGACGGTGATTGTGTAGCTGGCGGCGTCTGGTCCCGGAGTTCCGTCGGTCTGTTCGATAAACAGCGTCGGTGTCGGTGTGGACGACGTGTTGTCGTCGTCGAAGCGAAATTCTGCCGCGGTGTTGGGGGGAAGGTTGCTGGCTGACCAGGTCACCCCTGTGCTGGCGGAGCCAGACACTGTGGCGGATACGTCGTATTGGGTTTCGATCCAGTTGCCGTACACGACATTGTTCGCGGTGTTGGGGGTGGTGACAGCGGCAACGGTGTACGCGATGCTTCGTTCGACGGCAATCCCCGTAACAGCGATCACCAGCAGCGCCGCAAAAAGTGCACCGTCGAGGGACCACCGCACCGGTTTCCTCAGTGCACCGCGTAGCGCTTCCACTCGCCACCCTTCCACGATGCGACCTACCCTCATTGACAGCACAACGAGGAGGGAAATGTACGTTAAATTCTATTCAGTTAAAAACAAAATAGCGTTTAATTGGCCGAAATTCAACCGATTGTGGGCCACCCTGGAACCGGTTCCGTCCACCGGCTGAATGGTGCTCCTTCCCGGGGGTTCACACCTTTTGGCGCTGAAGCCCCAGGGGCGTGAGCGTGGAGGATGCGCGCTCGTCGATAGCCCACCCACGAGATGCCCGCTCATGCGTGTTGCAGAGCGGAAACCACCACCCTCCGGCCTACCGTTGATGCCATGGCCACAAAGGGCACTTCAGCGCGTGTACCGGGAACAACGGGGCGCACGCCCCGCAGTCGACCCCGCGTACCCGATACTGAGCTGCCGAAGACCAGACGAATTGCGAGAAACCCGCAAACAACTCCACCTGTGCCAGTGACCACCCCCTACGAATCGGGGTTTTCGAGGGCCTGGCGGGTTGTCTCCCAGGCCACAGGATCCGTGTTTCGACTCTTCCCGCTCGAGCCTGTCCACCCTGATGACCGCCGTGACAGTGTGCCCTTCGCATTGTTTGTATTGGCGACGGGTGGCATCGTCATCGAATGGTTTAACTATGGCGTGGGTTGGGCCACCACCTTCTCGCTGTACACCTTCGCCGGCTTCTTTGGCCGTTTATCGTTCGCGCTTCCCTTCATCCTGTTACTACTGGCCATATGGCTGTTTCGACACCCCACCAAAGCAGCAGCCAATGCCCGGATCGGCATTGGCCTGACGCTCTTCATGGTGGCGGTGGCCGGCATGAGCCACCTTGAAGCAGGACGGCCCGTTGTGGGCGAGGCAAGCCTGGAGACCCTTGGCCAAGCCGGGGGAGTCTTGGGTTTTGGCGTTGCTGAAGCGTTGGTGTTTCTCGGTGCCGGGTCGCTCTGGATTGCCTGGCCCGTCTTAGTGGTGGTGATTGCCGGATCCTTGTTGGTGCTCACCAAAACCCCACCGGCGCAGATTGGCTCACGGTTAATTGAGGCCTACGCCTACCTCTTTGGTCAACACCCCGACGAAATCGCCGCTTCTTGGCAGGATCGAAAGAACGCCTGGGCCGAGGCCCGGGCCAGTAAACGAGACCTCGTTGCCCAGCGAAACGAACAGCAGGCCGGATCAGATCTGGTCGGTGAGGCCGACGTCGAATACGTCGATATCGACGACCTGGCAGAAACGATGCCGGTTGATCACGACTCAAATATCCCGTGGTGGCGCCGTGGTCGACAGCAAGAAAACACTGATCCAGACGGTGAATCAGGTGGTGCTGCGGCCGGCCCAGCAGCAGATGGTGCGGATCACGCCTCGCCGGTGGGCAACACCGGCGTCTGGGGTGCGCTCAGTGCCGCCGAAGACGCAGTCTCTGGTCAACAAGACGGTGACCAGGTCGCCGTCGGTTTAGAAGCAGACGACGAACCGGCACTCGTGCCAGGCACTGCCGCGGCCAAACCTCCCGCCCGGCCCTACACCCTGCCCCCGATGGCGCTACTCAAAGCCGGCTCTATTGCGAAATCACGCAGTAGCGTGAACGACCAAGTGGTCGCGTCACTGACCCAAGTCTTTGAACAGTTCGGGGTGAATGCCACGGTGGTGGGCTTTACCCGGGGCCCCAGTGTCACTCGCTATGAAGTGCAGTTGGGTACCGGGGTGAAAGTCGAACAGGTCACCCGCCTAGAAAAGAACATTTCCTACGCGGTTGCCAGCAATGAAGTGACCATTCTGTCGCCGATTCCCGGCAAATCGGCAATCGGTGTGGAAATACCTAACACCGACCGCGACATTGTCACCCTCGGTGACGTGTTGCGCTCCAGTGTGGCCGAGAGTGAAACCCACCCCTTGGTGATGGGACTCGGTAAAGACGTCGAAGGTGGCTTTGTTGCCGCCAACCTTCAAAAAATGCCCCACCTGTTGGTGGCCGGTGCCACCGGGTCTGGAAAATCGAGCTTCATCAACTCGATGATCACCTCCGTGCTGATGAGGGCCACCCCCGACCAGGTGCGCATGATCCTGGTCGACCCCAAGCGGGTGGAACTCTCCGCCTACCAGGGTGTGCCCCACCTCATCACCCCGATTATCACCAACCCAAAGCGCGCGGCCGAAGCACTCTCCTGGGTGGTCACCGAAATGGACCACCGCTATGACGACCTCGCCAGTTTTGGTTTCAAACACATTGACGAGTTCAACCAAGCCGTCATCGACGGCACCATCGAACTACCCCCTGGTCTGAACCGCACCCTCGAGCCCTACCCTTACCTGCTCGTGGTGGTCGATGAGCTGTCCGATTTGATGATGGTCGCCCCTCGCGATGTGGAAGATTCGATCGTGCGCATCACCCAACTCGCGAGGGCGTCAGGAATCCACTTGGTGCTCGCCACGCAGCGACCAAGCGTCGACGTGGTGACCGGTCTGATCAAAGCCAACATCCCTTCCCGCCTTGGTTTCGCAGTGTCTTCCATGACGGACTCCAGGGTGATCCTTGACCAACCCGGCGCGGAGCGCCTGATTGGTCAAGGCGATGCCCTGTTTATCCCGCAGGGGGCCAATAAGTCCACTCGTGTCCAAGGCGCCTGGGTGGACTTGGATGAAATCCACCAAGTCGTCTCCCACGTGAAGCGCCAAGCAGAACCCGAATACCGCCACGACGTTCAGGCACAAGCCGTCGATAAAGCTAAGCCCGATGCTGACATTGGTGACGACTTAGATGTTCTCCTGCAAGCCTGCGAACTGGTCGTCAACACCCAATTTGGTTCCACTTCCATGCTTCAGCGGAAGCTGCGTGTCGGCTTTGCTAAAGCCGGGCGCCTCATGGACCTGTTGGAATCCAGAGACATTGTTGGACCCTCTGAAGGGTCAAAAGCCCGTGAAGTGCTGGTCGCCATCGAACAGCTCCCTGCTGCACTCGCTCGTCTGCGCGGGGAGCAGGTTCCGGCCCCCGCCCCCACACCGGCCCCCGCCCCAGAAGAACAACTCACCGTTGAGTTGGACCCCGCCGACATTCCCACCCCACCTGAGGGCATGAGCCAGCAAGCAGGAGTCGCGGGAAGCGCTGGGAGTGGTGGCGCTGAGGGTGGCGACGCTGAGGGTGGCGACGCTGGGGGTGGCGGCGCGCAGGCGCACTCCGACATTGCTCGGCCGAAGCCGGCCAGTGCCCATCAAGCCCACGATGCGGGCGAGTTTGACCCCACTCGTGCCGAGTACGATGGTGAGGATGCAGGCGAGCCCGAGCGTTCTTAAGCTCATCTTTAGCCCGCTGGTGATGTCGTCAGCAAGGTGTCGGGAGGTGAGTGGTGGCCGATCACACTGCCCCGCCTGAGACAGGCTCCGGCGCAAAAGGCACCGCCCGCTTTCGCGGGCGGGTGGTTTCCGCAGGTGATGGCCCGGTCAGTGCGGGCAACCTGGCCAACATCATCACCGTCATCCGCATTGGTTTTGCCCCACTCGTGCTGTGGTGGTTGCTACTTGATGACGGCCAGTGGGGTGTGTGGCGATGGGTCGCGGCCGCAGTGTTTGTGCTTGCCATCTCCAGTGACGGAATTGATGGGGCCCTCGCCAGGCGTCGAAACCTTGTGACCAGTTCGGGCATACTTTTGGACCCGGTGGCCGATAAAGCCCTCACCGGTGTGGCGTTTGTCGGTTTAGCCCTGTTGGCAGAGCTGCCCTGGTGGGTCGTCATTGTGGTGTTGGGCCGTGAACTGGGTATTACCGTGTTTCGGCTGGTGGTCGCAAAAACCCGAATCATTCCCGCCTCGAGAGGCGGGAAAGCAAAAACGGTGTCCCAAGCACTCGCCTTGACCTCATGGCTCGCCCCCACATGGCTCTTTTTTGGTGAGTGGGTGTTTGTCGTCAACGACGTGTTGATGACAATTGCGGTGGTGTTGACCGTAGCGACGGGGCTTGACTACCTCATCCGCGCATTGCGCGGAGATCGGCTCACCGGGGTTGATCGTGACGCAGATTCCAGTGTCGATCCCAGTGTCGATCCCAGTGTCGATCCCAGTGTCGATCCTGGTGCTGATTCCGGTTCTGCCTCTTCTCGACCAGACCACGCCTAACGGGTGAACCAGGTGGCTAACGACACTCTTCCAAACCAAGGCGACGCCGCTTTGGTGGTGGAGCTGCTTCGCACACGCGGCGAGAGGGTGGCGTGTGCGGAATCACTCACCGGGGGTGACCTGTGTTCGGCCCTGGTGGCCATACCGGGGGCATCCGCTGTGGTGCTCGGTGGGGTGGTGGCCTACAACAACACGGTGAAGCACCACCTGTTGGGTGTGGATGAGGAGACACTGGCTACTACTGGTGCCGCCACGGCCGAAGTCGCCGTGGCGATGGCCAGGGGAGTTTTGAGTGCTCTGGGGGGCGACACCACTGGCTCTGGCTCTGGTGCTGGCTCTGGCGTGTGGGGGGTGTCGACTACCGGTGTGGCAGGACCCGATCCGGATCCCATTTCCGGTGCACCTGCCGGTCTGGTGTTTATTGCCGTAGTGGCCCCGGATGGGCGCGTGTGGGAAGAAAAGTTGGGCCTTTTGGGTTCGAGGTCTGAGGTGCGAGAAGCGACCGTGTCTTTTGCGCTTGGGCTCCTACAGCGCGCCCTGCAGGCCTCGCCTTACGCCCCTGCCGGAGCGCCACATACTCGGGAATAAAACCTGGGGGAGTGTCGTTATCTTCAGTAGCTACACAGAATGGTCACAGGGTTTTACCCGAGTGATGGCAAGGAAAACTGGTTAGAGTGTGGTTCACGGCTTAAGAAGGAGGTGTTCCCCGTGGTGTTGATGAGACACGAAATTGGTGATGTGTTGCGTGACTACCGTCTGCAGCGTGGTAAGACCTTGCGCCAGGTTGCGGGGCGAGCAAATGTTGCTCTGGGCTACCTCAGTGAAATCGAGCGCGGCCAAAAAGAGGCCAGCAGCGAGGTTCTTCAATCGATCGCTGAAGCGCTCGAATCGCCGCTGTCAGAAATTTTGATTGAAGTCGGCGAGCGACTCTCCATGTTTGAAGAGCTCACCCCCGTCTCCAACGTTCCAGACACCCTGCCCGACGAGCTTTACCGCGACCTCGGTCCCGTGGGTGCCAGCCAGCGCTAGAGCACCAGTGCTCAACGCGCAACGGCGACGCTGACGACAGGTCGAAGACAGGCTGAACACTGTGACCCGCAGCGAATTTGATCGCGCCGTAGCCGACGAGTTCGGGGTCACCGGTGGTCGCACATTAGTGCGCGATTTGGTGATGCGTGCCCTGGGCGGTGTGACCGCCCAGGAGGCACTCTCCCGCGGAGATGCTCCGGTTGTGGTCTGGAAGGCCCTGTGTGACGAAATGGATGTCGCTGGCCCGAGACGCTACGGGGTGGGGCTTGCCACACCGCCAGAGGGTGCGACGGCCTAAGAAACCTTCTGCTGCGGAGACGCCGTAGCTCTGTGGCAAAGGCCCGGGTGATGGGTACCGGGAGCCGGGTGATCGACACGGTGATCGACACGGTTATCGACACGCCGCAGAGCGGCTGTTCGAATATTCGTTCGAATGGCACTAACCTCGTCCCCAGGGCGTGATGGCCTGTGGTTTCCCACAGAAACCTGCTGTGACCGACATGTGTCGGTGGTGGCTCGCTACTGTGGGCCCGCTTCTGTCACACCCCACCGCCTTGTCGAGAGACCACTGGCCTTACGGGGCCACGCGGAGGACGACAGCCGATAGGCAGCCACCCACAATGAGCGAGGAGTAAGTCATCATGACCCAAAATTCCGACCGCGAGAAGGCGCTAGACGCTGCTCTTGCACAGATTGACCGCCAGTTTGGAAAAGGCTCGGTGATGCGCCTGGGTTCGGAAGAACGCGCACCCGTTGCAGTGATCCCCACCGGTTCCATTGCCTTAGACGTTGCGCTCGGAGTGGGAGGGCTACCCAAAGGTCGCATCACCGAAATTTATGGACCGGAATCGTCGGGTAAGACAACCCTGACTCTCCACGCCATCGCCAACGCCCAAGCCCAAGGCGGGATTGCCGCCTTCATCGATGCCGAGCACGCGCTCGATCCCGAATACGCCAAGAGCCTTGGCGTGAACATCGACGAATTGTTGGTCAGCCAACCCGACACCGGTGAACAGGCCCTCGAAATCGCGGACATGTTGGTGCGCTCCGGCTCCGTCGACCTCGTCGTCATCGACTCGGTGGCAGCACTGGTGCCCCGCGCCGAAATTGAAGGTGAAATGGGTGACACCCACGTGGGTCTGCAGGCCAGGTTGATGAGCCAGGCACTTCGTAAACTCACCGGTGGTCTGAACTCCACTGGCACCACCATGATTTTCATCAACCAGTTGAGGGAAAAAATCGGTGTCTTCTTTGGAAGCCCCGAGACCACCTCGGGTGGTAAAGCCCTCAAGTTCTACGCCTCGGTGCGCCTCGACATCCGACGCATCGAAACCCTGAAAGAGGGTTCCGACGCGGTCGGTAACCGCACCCGGGTGAAGGTGGTCAAGAACAAGATGGCGCCGCCGTTTAAGCAAGCCGAGTTCGACATCATCTACGGCATCGGTATTTCCCGCGAGGGAAGCCTCATCGACTTCGGTGTCGAGCACAACTTGGTGCGCAAGTCCGGTGCCTGGTTTACCTATGAGGGTGACCAGTTGGGTCAGGGTAAAGAAAACGCCCGACGCTATCTGCTGGAGCACCCCGAGATCGCCAACGAAATCGAACGTCGCATTCTCGAACAGCTCGGTATCGCACAGATTAAGGGCGAAAACGTTGCCGAAGCAGACGGTGTCGAAGCCGTCGTGGAGTCGCTGGAAGAAAAACGCGCCGAGAAGAGCGCGTAAGGCTTCGCTAGCCAACTTCTATGACTACTTCATCGAAGGACAGCCCAGGCAAAGAGGGCACTGCAGGGGAGGGTGTGGCGGAAGTCATCGCCTTCCCCCGCAGTGGCACCACACCGATTACCGAGTCGGACACTGCTGCCCCGCAGGGCACCAGAGACGCTGAGCCACCCCCACAAGACCATCCCGGGGCACGCACCGATTCGAGTGAACCTGTCCGGCCGTGGCCGGGACAGGTCATCGACCTCCAACAGGCGCGCGCCATGGCGGGGCTACCCTCCGAAGACGCGACGGCTGTCAGCGGTTTAGACCCAGAAGGCTCTGCTGAAAGAGCTTCTGCTGAAAGGTTCTCTGTTGAGGGCACTTCTGACAACAACGCCTCGGATGAGCCCTCGGACGACTCCGCACTCGCGACCGCTCGTCAGATTGCTCTTCGCAGTTTGGCCGCCAGGGGGCGGTCTGAAGCGGAGCTTCGACAAAAGCTTGCTGATCGCGGTGTGGAGCGCTGGGCGATTGACGAAGTGATTGCCGGGTTGAAAGATAAGCGGCTTATCGATGATGCCCAGTTGGCCGAAGATCTCGCCCAAGGTTTGAGCGAATCGAAAAAGATGGGTCCTGTCGGGATCAAGCAGGCTCTGGTGAAAAGGCGCATTCCTCGGGCAATTATTGATCAGGTAGTCAGTGGTCTGGGTGACGTGAGTGACGACACTCTCGAAGAGTTGGCTCGCTCGAGGATGCGGGTTCTTCGAGGTCTTGACCGCCAGGTACAGGTGCGTCGGTTGGTGGGCTTTTTGGCCCGCCGTGGATATCAAGGGCCCGAGGTCTACCGCGTGGTGGGCATGGTCGTTGATGAGCCAGAGGGTGGGCCCGATGTTGAGCCTGATATCCAACCCCATCGTGGTGTGCGGTTTTCTCCCTCAACTGACTCCGAGAGTGCGTGGGTCACACCACTGGGCCGCCGTTAGGCCACCGGGTTTTAGACTGTCGGTGTGAGTACACACACGCAGACCCTGAGCGAGGCCGAAGTCGGACACGACGCGCCTGATTTGTTTGGGTTGGGTCGAAGCTACGAAGTGCGCACCTTCGGCTGTCAGATGAACGTGCACGACTCTGAGCGCATGGCTGGCTCCCTGGAAGCGGCAGGTTTTCATGAAGCAGCCTCCGGAGAAGAAGCCGACGTCATCGTGATCAACACCTGTGCGGTTCGAGAAAATGCCGACAATAAGCTCTATGGCACGCTCGGCCACCTGGCGGAAAAAAAGCGTGAGAAGCCGGGAATGCAGATCGCTGTCGGCGGGTGTTTGGCTCAAAAAGACCAGTCCGGGATTGTTGAGCGCGCGCCATGGGTCGATGTCGTTTTTGGGACCCACAACATGGGCTCGCTTCCCACCTTGCTGGAGCGCTCCAGGCACAACCAGCAAGCAGAGGTGGAAATCCTCGAAGCCTTAGAGGTATTCCCCTCCACCCTGCCTACCAAACGAGAGAGCACCTACTCCGGGTGGGTCAGTATTTCGGTGGGTTGTAACAACACCTGCACGTTTTGTATTGTCCCCAGCCTGCGCGGTAAAGAAAAAGACCGTCGCCCAGGCGACGTTCTGCGCGAAGTCCAAGCCCTCGTCGACGACGGAGCACTCGAAGTGACGCTGTTGGGTCAAAACGTCAACACTTACGGTGTGGAGTTTGGTGACCGAGGTGCTTTTGGCAAACTCCTGCGCGCTGCCGGTGAAATCGAGGGGCTCGAGCGCATTCGCTTCACCAGCCCGCACCCTGCCGCGTTTACCGATGACGTGATTGATGCGATGGCCGAAACCCCCTCGGTGATGCCACAGCTTCATATGCCGCTCCAGTCGGGCTCTGATTCCATCCTGAAAGCGATGCGGCGCAGCTACCGCAGTGAAAAATTCCTCGGCATTTTGGATCGCGTGCGGGAGAAGATTCCCCACGCCGCCATCACCACCGACATCATCGTGGGATTCCCGGGTGAAACCGAGCAAGACTTTGAAGACACTCTCGAGGTGGTGAGAAAGTCCCGCTTCGCCAGCGCCTACACCTTCCAGTATTCGATTCGACCCGGGACCCCGGCGGCGACTATGCCCGATCAGGTTCCCAAAGAAATCGTCCAGGAGCGCTTTGAGCGCCTTGTCGCACTCCAAGACGACATGTCCTGGCAGGAAAATAAGCGACAGCTGGGTCGTGATGTGGAAGTGCTGATCGCCACCGGTGAAGGTCGAAAAAATGAGGACACCCACCGGGTATCCGGTCGGGCTCAAGACGGGCGCTTGGTGCACGTGGGATTAGCTGAAGGCCAAGAGCCTCCACGACCGGGTGACGTGATGAACGCCACCGTGAGCGATGCCAGGCCGTTCTTCCTCATTGCTGACCCGCAAAGCCCTGAAGGTTTCGCGGTGAGGCGGACACGGGCCGGTGATGCGTACGACCGCGCGCAGGCTGAGTCCTGTGGGGCCCCCACACCGGCGTCTGCGTCATCAGGGCCAGTGTCGCTGGGTCTCCCCATTCGGTTAAGAGACCAGTAGGCCGCCGGTGGCCGCTTCCCCATCAGTCGACCAGGCGGCACAGCACATGGCCAGCCCGGACCTGTGGGCACTGGTGGGACCGACGGGAACGGGCAAGACCGCGACGGCAATCGCGGTCGCTGAGGCTGCCGCACAGCGCGGGATAATCGTCGAAATTGTCAGCGCTGACGCGATGCAGCTCTATCGGGGCATGGACATTGGCACCGCAAAGGCCAGTGCGACAGAGCGCGCACGGGTGCCCCATCACCTCCTCGACACCTGGGAGCCCTCAACCGAAGCCAGCGTTGAGGACTACCAGCGAATGGCGAGGGAGGCTATTTCCGACGCCCAGGCCAGGGGAGTGGTGCCACTGTTGGTGGGAGGCTCTGGTCTTTACGTTTCCTCGGTGATTTACGACTTTCGCTTCCCCGGTCACGACCCCCAGATCCGAGACCGACTCGAGGCCCAACTCGAGGCGGAAGGTTTGGTCTCTTTGGTCGCGCTCCTGCGAGAAAAAGACCCCCATGTTGCCGATGCGGTTGATGTGCAGAACCCTCGCCGGGTGGTGCGTGCCCTGGAAATCATGGAACTGACCGGAGAGCCACCTAGTGCGAGCCTTGCAGCCCGAGGGTCCTGGTGGCGTGAGCCCAGCACGGTCGTGGGCCTTGCGGGTCCGTGGGAGTGGCTGGATGCTCGCATTAATTCGCGGGTGGAACAGATGTGGCAGCGGGGGCTAGTCGATGAGGTGCGCACACTGCGAGAGGCAGGATTGGGCAAGACTGCAGCTCAAGCCATCGGTTACCGAGAGGTAATCAATCATCTGGACGGAGAAATATCCGAGCTCGAGGCGAAAGAGCAGGTGTCCCAACACACCAGAAGGTATGCCAGAAAACAAATGTCCTGGTTTCGAAGAGATAGCCACATCCACTGGGTTAACGCCAGTGGGGACTCGGTGGCATCAGAAGTTTCCGACTACTTTCTTCAGGCCTGGAGTCGTAGTGGCCGGGGCTAATTATCCCTCGCACGGTGTAGCCCCCGGGGGTTTGTAGGCTCAAGGTATGGCATCGACACCCGCACAGACCCTTTCGGTGGAAAAAGCCCACGGAACGGGTAACGATTTTGTGGTCTTTGCCGACCCCAATGGTCGCTACGATTTGAGCCCCACCCAGGTGCAGGCCCTCTGTGATCGACACCGCGGTGTCGGAGGGGATGGGATTCTTCGTGCCGCACGAACAGCGGATTCGCCGGAAGTGGCCGCACTTCTCGTCGAAGAACCCGAGGCGACCTGGTTTATGGATTACCGAAACGCCGACGGGTCATTAGCCGAAATGTGTGGCAACGGCATCCGAGTGTTTGTGGACTTTCTTGTGCGACACGACTTAGTGACTCTCTCTCCCGGCCACACGCTGCCGGTTGCCACCAGGGGTGGGGTGCGAGACGTCACCGTGTCTGCTAGCGGCCACTATCAAGTCGACTTAGGTCGCTGGCAGCTGGTCGACACTGAAACTCTCGTTCACGTGCCCGGTTTGGATGTGCCTCGACCCGCACTTCGGCTTTCTGTGCCGAACCCCCACGCAGTGGTGATTGTGGCGAGCAACGAAGAACTCGAGGCCCTAGATCTCACAGCCTTGCCTGACGTGCGACCTTTTCCAGAAGACGGGGTGAATGTGGAGTGGGTGGTGCCACAAGACCCTCTCATTACTGACGGTGTTGGGCACATTCGCATGCGGGTATACGAGCGTGGTGTGGGGGAGACACTCTCCTGTGGCACCGGAGCGGCAGCTGCGGCTCTTGCCGCACGGCACTTTGTGGGTGACGCTGCGCCTCATCACTGGCGTGTAGATGTTCCTGGCGGGCAGCTTTCGGTGCGAATGTTCCCCACGGAAGAAGGCGAGCACGTGGCCCTGTCTGGGCCCGCCCAGCACGTTTTCTCCACCACAGTGCAGGTCTAGACCTCGGGATCACCGCTGTCTCAATTCACACGAGGCCGCGAGCCCGTGCAACCTGCCTGTGCAGCCCGTCCGGGTTAGGGCTCGGGTTCGTACTCCGGTTCGTGCCTTGTGCGGGTGACGTGGAGAATCCAAAAGCCTTTATCGCGGTCGGCGCGAACGCCGTGGAATGCTCCGTCGTGTTCGGTATTAATCCAGCGCAGGAGTGTTTCTGCTCCGAGGCTTTTGGACACCACGAGCCAGGCGTGGCCTTCTGGTGCCAGACGGTGAAGCCAGGTGTGAAGTAACTCGTGTAGGGCTTTTTTCCCAATACGAATTGGGGGATTAGACCACAGGGTGTCAATACCGGCAGAATCAGCGGCGTGATCCGCCCACTGATCAGGGGTGAAGGCCTCAACGTTTCCCAGGCCAAGGGTGGCGGCATTAGCCGCACAGGCTTCTAATGCCCGGGTGTTCACATCGACGGCATACACGGTGGCTTCGGGGGCCAAAGTGGCCATCGTCACCGCGAGGGGGCCCCAGCCACAGCCCAGGTCGACCAGGGTGTCGCCAGTGGGTGCGGGAACGTGTCGAAGGAGTGCTGCGGTGCCACGGTCGAGCCCCTCTGGGGAGAATGTCCCGGAGAGGGTCTGTAGTGCCACAGTGCGCCCGGCTAGTTCCAGAGGAACGGTGCGCTCATGGCGTGGTGAGTGGGGGTCCTCAGAGAAGTAATGCTCGGTGGCCACAGGTCTAAGACTACTTCCGCCAGACATCAGCGCCGCATAGAGAAATTCCCAAGGCGTATCCAAGCCACCACCAAGGCGTAGGTATTATCCTTAAGCCATGACGACGATGACTCCTGCTCCCGCCATGACTTTCGGTCAGGCTATCCAGACCGTTTTTCGCAAATACGCTGAGTTTTCCGGCCGTGCATCACGGTCCGAGTTTTGGTGGTTCACGCTCTTTAGTTTTCTGGTCTCTTCGGGACTGAGTGCAATTTTCAGTGGTCTCGGTCTTGCGTGGTTCTTTGCGGTCATCGTGCCCTCCCTTGCGGTGGGCGTGCGGCGCCTGCGTGATGCCGGCTTGAGTTGGGCGTGGCTGTTTTTCCTCCTACTGCCCTTCGTCGGCCTGATCGTGTTGGCGGTGCTTCTCGCCCAACCCGCGAAGCTTCCCCACAATGTGGTCACTGACGTCCCACCGGGAAGGGTTCCCCCCACACCCTCGGCCTAGTTACCCCTTGCCGCCTGGATGACCGGCGGGAAATGTGACGCACGAGCTGTGGTGACTGCTGCGCTGTCTGAACATGTGTGGGGGAGCCCTAACCCCAGAGTGCCGTTGGCCAGTCGGTGTGTGAATTATTTCACTAAGGGGTGTGCGAGGTGATGCGCACTTTGCGGAAAGCCTGCAACTCGGGTCTCAAGACTCCGATGATTCCAAGGCCTTGTGGGGTGAGGTGGAAGATGGCGTTTTGTCGGTAGCTTCGAGCGAGGGTGACCGTGAACTCTCGCATCGCGACAGAGTTGTGAGCATCAGCCATTACGGCAAAGCCCGGTTCGACATGGTCGGAGTCCAGAGCGTATCCGGGGCACGCTCGTACCGTCACCGCCGAGTGCTCTAATTCGTGGGTGAGGCTCGCAGTCGCCGCAGCGTTTTCTTCGGGGGTGAACTCTCCCGAAGATTCCGGGTTTTCTGCGGTGAGAATGAACGCTTCGGAGTGGGGTGCCAAAACATCCGAGACGTCATCACCGTCAAAAGCTGTCGGGGTGATCCTCCACGTGTGGCCCTTCCCATCGGCGAGCTCCAACACGGTGGCGAAATACAACTCTTCGAGAGCCTTGTCGTTCATTCACTTAGAGTAATCGGCGACGGCCACACTGTGGTGAAACAGGTCTCCTGGGAGCTCACGGTAGTGGGTTCATCGCTTGCGTTTGTTGCACGGTAACTGGGCGGTGGCGTTGGTGACTTCCTGAAACCACGGATAGAACCCCACACTCTCGAGTTCCCTCTCCAGCCGGGCCCGAGCCTGCTCGAGGTCAGACAAAGGGATAAACCCGGTGACCTCTTCGGCACTGTGTGGCTCGTTGTCAGTGCCGGCCGGCGCTGTGTTGGTCTGCACTGTGTTCTCCTGCACTGTGGCGCGGAGTCCTTCGAAGCGCCAACACAGCGGTTCTGGGGTGATGGGATGCTCCAGGCGCACAATGTCGGATTCTCGTAGCGACCAGAAGTCCCGGGGTAGTGCCCAGCGCTCTACGTGGAGGGCCCAGGGGAACAGTGGGTCAAATGATTCACACACCGCACCCGGTCCCCCCGGGTGGGCACCCTCTAGGAGTGCCCGATCTTCTGCGAGCACGGTGACCAATTCTGGATATTGGGGCTCTCGCACGATGTGCAGGAATCGTCCTGCTAATAGATACAAACTCATCTCATCCCTCCGGCCAAGGTGCCCACGACATGTGGGTTTTTTTGAGTTAATCTCACGCTAAAGGCGACCACCGACATGCCACATTGACCAGGACACCGACCCGGGGCGTGGGAGGTGTGGAATGGGGCAAGGGCACGGGAAAAAGGGCCGCGCCCTGTCAGACTGGGTGCTTAGTCCAGTAATAAGGAGTGAAATGGCGGCGAAAAACCAGGCGCAAATGTTTACTGAGCTCACGCTGTCACGGCGCAGTACGAGGGATTTTCTGGATACGCCGGTCGCGCCGGAGCTTATTGACGAAATCCTGCAGGAAGCTCTGAGTGCCCCCAGCTGGTCAAACACTCGCCCTTACCGGGTCGCAGTGGCGACCGGGGAAGTGAAGGAGCGCATTTCGCAGAAACTGTTAGATCGCTTCGACGACATCATGCGCACCAGAAGTCCGAAACTTGGCACCCGAATCAAAGGTGCCCTGAGTGCACTCAGTCTCCTACGCAGTGATTATCGGATACCGATTAAGTACCCGGATGATTTGCGTGTGCGCCAGGTGGCCCTGGGTAAAGCCCTCTTTTCACACCTGGGTGTCGAGCGCGGTGACGTGGATGCCAGGAATGAGCAAATCCGTAACAACATGCGCTTTTTTGGTGCCCCGGTAGGACTGTTTTTCTTTGCCCGTAAGGGAATGGGGGTGTATTCCCCACTCGATGTCGGCCACTTCATGCAAACACTGATGCTCTCGGCGAGGGCCCGTGGGCTCGACACCTGCGCACAAGGCTTTCTGGCGTTCTGGTCGGGCCCTATCCGTGACGAGTTTGAGGTTCCCGAGGGGTACAAGCTTCTCTGTGGAATGTCTCTGGGTTATGCGGCAGACAGCCACACCAACGAGTTTGTGCCACCGGTCACTGAGCTTCAAGACATCGCACTGCCACTCTCCCAAAAGTAGACACGGGGAGAGGGAGCACTTCGGTCCTCAGTAGCCTGCGTGGTCCCAGGGGTTTTCTGGGTTCACGGAGCTGGGGTGTGGAAGTCGACGTATCTGGTGTGTGGCAGTGGTCTGGGCGCCAAGTTCCGACACAACTTTTGTGAGCAGCAGCATCATGGGAGCGAGGTTGTCCGTGGGGCGGACTTATCTCGGCCAAAGAGCGCGTGCTCGGCATCAGTAAGTCCCACCTGTCGGCCGATCGCAAGTAGTGCCTCCCCCTCATCGATACCGCCCTCTGAAGTAGTTGCCGATTGGATCATGGCCCTCACTTCGGCCTCCGCACTTCGATCGTTAAGTGCGGCACGCACTTTGAGTAAGCGATAGACATCGTCGGGAATGTTGCGAATGGTCATTGTGGCCACGGTGGTACCTCCTGGACTCGGGGACGGGTCCAGGTTAAGGCTTCGGATGCATTGATAGCAATGCTGTCGAAAAACGTGCATAGCCTGACCCTAGTCAGCGGAGGGGACCCCAGATTGTGGGGAGGAAAAAAGGGGAGGGGCGCTTCGCCGAAGGTGACTCCTTGTGGACAGACGGATGATTGTAAGACCCCACCGAAACCGCGGTCATGCTGGCTCCCCTGCTTCCGGTAGTAGTTTTCACATGTGATAACTTCACGCGAAATGGCCGTCAAACGCCATCTTTGATAGACCGCTCTTATGGGAAGCCAAGGTCATGGAATTACTTCCCGACCTGTTTCCCGCGGTGTGTCCGCTATCCACCGCAAGTCCTGTCGCTGGTCGCATTCGCATCGCGCTCTCGGCTACCTCTGAGAATGGTTTGGCAACAGCTGCGTGATTATGACCGACAAAGTCACTGCCGTGCCGACTTCCACGCTGGACGCCGTAATTGGTTCTCTCACTCGGGCGCAAATCAGGAGCGTGAACCAAGCCCTGGGCCTTGTCTTGGGCTTTGGCCAGCCTTCCGGGCGTTAGGCCGGGGTGGGGCTAGGAGCCATCTACGAGTCGGGCAGAACCGGTCGCGCGAATATCGAAAGCGTCTTCTTCTTCCAGTTCGTCCATCGCTCCGGAAAAGCGCCTGAAGGCCGCATGGAGGTGTTCCTTCATGGCCTCTTCAGCCGCCTTGGGGTCGGCGTCTTTCACCGCCCCGGCAATCACTTCGTGTTCGGCGATGGTGGCTTGCCAATCCCAGTTGGCCGTGTACATCCGAAAAAGGTGCAGGTGGCAGTGGGATTGCTCGAAGGCTTTGAGGACGGTGTGGTTTCCCGCGGAGGTCAAAATCGCGGTGTGGAAGCGATTGTCGTGAGCGATCAGCGTGTGCTGCATGCTGTCGTTGGTGGCATGAAAATCTTCTAGCTCTTTCTGCAGCGTGGTGGCCGGGTTTCCCAGCCGGTTGGCCGACGCAGTCCCGGCCGCCCACGGTTCAAATAACAGTCGAAACTCGAACAGGTCGCGCACACCCTGGCGATCCAGGATGGCGGTGGTGGCGTAGCCCTTATTGGATGTGGCCACCAGGAGGTTGTCCCCTTGGAGGAGGCGAAGGGCTTCCCGCACGGGCGTGGGGGAGACACCAAATTCTTGGGAAATGTGGTGAATGTTGACTTTGGTAGCCGGCGGGATGGAGTGGTCAAGAATTTTGCGCCGAAGTGCTTCATAGACCTGAGCGGTGGTCAGACGTGTGTGCGGGGTGGCAGTGTCACCATTTTCCGCCTTCGCGGGAGTCGCAGTGGCTGTCTCAGGTGTCGTTACGCTCACGATGTTCTCTCCTCAGCGATGTGGGTTAGGCGCTCGCGCATCGACGGTGATGCGAAGTGTCTGGGTGTTCCCACAGTGTGTTCCCACAGTCTTGTCGCTTTCTAGGGTAAACCAGAGGATGTTTCGTGCACATTTTCTCCGCTTGTCCGCCGTGTCTGGGACATCCCACCCCCACAGCGATGGACTGAACTATATAGTTCCGCTTAATCTGATAGCAACACTGAATAGGTGGACGATCGAGAATCCGCGGAGGGTGCCCAAGCGATGGCGCCACCGGAAACCGGGAAGGCAGTAACCATGAGCACAGCCCAGGACGTATTACCCGCCGACTCGAGTGGTGCGCTGCTCGTTGGACGAGTCTTCGACCCCGCCGCCGGTGGTCCACGGGTGTGCGTGGTCCAGGGCGAAGACCTCGTCGACATCACTGGTCTCGTGCGCACCGTGTCTGATGCCATGGAACACCCCGAGAAGCTTGCTGATTCGGTGCTGCCTGGTGCGACGCGCTATCCGCTGAACGACGTGTTGTCGGCGTCCGAAGCCGGGGATCGGTCGACGCCCTACCTCCTGGCGCCGATTGACCTTCAGGTGGTCAAAGCCTGTGGTGTGACGTTTGTGGGCAGCATGATTGAACGGGTCATTGAAGAAAAATGTGCCGGTGATGCCGCAAAAGCCCAACAGGTGCGCGAACACATCACCGGTGCGATCGGCGGCAGCTTGAAAGGCATCGAGCCGGGCAGTGAAAAAGCCAAGGCGGTCAAAGACATTCTGATCGAACAGGGCGTGTGGTCGGCCTACCTCGAAGTGGGTATTGGGCCAGACCCCGAAGTGTTCACTAAAGCCCCGGTGCTCTCCTCAGTGGGCTGGGGAGCCACAGTCGGAATTCCCGGTTTCTCATCGTGGAATAACCCAGAGCCAGAATTGGTGCTCATTGTGAACTCGAAGGGTGTCGCTGTGGGCGCCACGCTCGGAAACGACGTCAATCTGCGCGACGTGGAAGGTCGCAGTGCTCTGCTGCTGGGGAAAGCCAAAGACAACAACGCCTCGTCGGCGCTTGGTCCCTTCATTCGGGTATTCGACGAGCAATTCACCCTGGATACTGTCGCCTCAGAGGAGATTCACCTCCAGGTGAGTGGCACCGACGGCTATGAGTTACACGGGGTCAACTCGGTGGCGGAAATCTCGAGGCCGCTTCAATCGCTTGTCTCGGCCACCTGGGGAGCGCACCACCAATACCCGGATGGGTTCGCGCTGTACACCGGAACGTTGTTTGCCCCCACCCAGGATCGCGACACGCCAGGGGGAGGCTTTACCCACAAGCACGGTGACCGTGTCGAGATTCGGAGCGAACACTTGGGCGCTCTGGTCAACACGACTGGGCCTGCTGAGGAGCTAGAGCCCTGGAGTTTCGGGCTTCGAGCGATGATGGACTACCTCGGTGTGTCGTCGACAAATGTTCAGTGATGGGCCCATTTCGGCCTATTCCGGTGGCCACATCCAACGCCGTCACGTCACAAATAAATATCTATTCTCTGGATAGTTGATATTTTTCTGGCGGTCAGGTTAGATAGGTCCATCCAATCCCCCCTGCACCAGGGGAGAAAACAAGTGAGAGGAAAAATATGATGCTCAGGCGACGTAGCAGTGTGGCTTTCGCCGCGCTTGCAATGTCTGCAGGCCTCGTCCTCGCCGGTTGTACTCCGGCGGAAGAGGCAGCAGAAGAGGCCACTGACACTGGGTCGGAGTCGACCGAGGAAAGCACCTCGACCGACGGCCCCGACTTCTCGTCCGTTCAGGTCGCGCTGGTTCCGGGTGGAGCACACCCGTACTTCCAGCCGTGGGTTGCTGGTGGCGAAGCTGCCGTAGCGGAGTTTGGAATCGGCACCACCGAGTTCAACGAAACCGGTGAGTGGGACCAGACCAAGCACAACTCAGCCATCGACTCGATGGCCGCTCAGGGATTCAACGCATTCGGAATCTTCGGTGTGTCCCCGACCGACATCAACACCACCTTCAGCAACCTGAACGACCAGGGTTTTGCGACCGGTTCACTGGCATCCTGCCCCGCAGGTGACGTCAACGAGGCAGCCTTCTGTCTCTCGACCGACACCGGTGAAGCCGCATACCTGGCTACTCAGGCACTCATCGAGCAGATGGGCGGAGAGGGCGCGATTGTGCACCTCACCGGAAACGCTGTGGACTCCAACACGGTTCGCCGTATTGACGGTGTTCAGGCAGCCATCGACGAGACCGACGGTGCTGTCACTCTGCTGACCACCATCACCGACATCGACACCGACCTGCAGTCGGCACAGAAGGCCGTTACCGACCTTCTCGCTGCTCAGGGCGACGCCGTGAACGGTATTGTCACCACCGCCTACAACCCGGCCGTTGCGGCCACTGAAGGCGTCGGCGACACCGGTCTGCCGATCAAGGTCATCGCCATTGACGACGACCAGATCATCCTCGACGCAATCCGCGAAGGCACCATCTCCGGAACCGTGGTCCAGAACCCCTGGGGTCAGGCCTACGTCGGTAGCTGGGTGCTTGCTGCACTGCAGACCGGATACTGCGAAATGAACGAACCAGGTCTCTACGTGGACTCCGGTTCGTTCCTGGTGACGACAGACAACGTGGACACCTACGACGCTGAGCGCGAAGCAACGTCGAAGGAAATCCTCACTGCGTTCCAGAACGACTACATGACCTGCAACTAGTACACGCAGGTTCCTCTCTGACGGGGGCGGCCTTCGGGCCGCCCCCGTTGGAAAGAACAAGCACCACACGCTCTACAGCTCCACAGCTTCACCGCTCAACTTCTTTACTGCTCCACCCCAGTCTTCATTTCTCCACTAAGGCAAGGACGCCATGGCTAAGATTTCTGCCGCGAGGGCCTATCTCATCGATATCCCCGTCGAAACCCCGCGAACAGACGCCGTCCAAGCCTTCCTGAAGCAAGAAACGATTTTTGTCCACCTCACCACCGAAGATGGTGTCGAAGGAGTGGGCTACAGCTACACGATCGGCACCGGTGGGACCGCCATTCTTGCGATGCTGCGCGACTACCTGCTGGAAAAGGTGATCGGGATGGACGCCGATCGCATCGATCACATCTGGAACACCGTCTACTACAGCACTCGGGCGACCACCACCGGGGCGATTACGTCCGCCGCAGTGGCTGCCATTGACACGGCGCTGTGGGATCTGCGGGGCAAGAACAGTGGCTTGCCCCTGTGGAAAATGGTCGGTGGTTCCAGCGATCGTGTACCCCTTTATGACACTGAGGGTGGTTGGCTCCACATCTCCGCAGAAGAACTCGTCCGCGGTGCCGCTCAGTCAAAGAACAAAGGGTGGCGCGGTGTCAAACTGAAAATCGGTAAACCAGACCCCTTAGAGGACCTGGACCGCCTGATGGCGGTGCGGGAAGCGGTAGGCCCCGAAATGGCCATCATGGTCGACGCTAACCAATCGATGACACTTACCGAATCGATCAAGCGCGCACGCATCCTGGAGCCAGTCGGACTGTTTTGGTTAGAAGAGCCCATGCCAGCCGACTATGTCGCTGAGCACGCCCAACTGGTCAACGCCACCACTATTCCCATTGCGGTGGGCGAATCCATGTATTCCGCGGCACAGTTTCAGCAATACCTCCACCAGGGTGCTGCCGGAATCATCCAAGTGGACGTCGGACGGGTCGGAGGCATCACGCCTTGGCTGAAAGTCGCACACCTCGCGGAGACCTACAACGTGAGCGTATGCCCACACTTTTTGATGGAGTTACACGTGTCGCTCTCGGCCGGTGTGGCCAACGGGCACTTTGTGGAACACATCCCACAGCTCACCGCGGTGACCACATCGCGGGTGACAATCGACAATGGTTATGCTCTCGCCCCAGACACACCGGGGTTGGGTATCTCTTGGGACTTTGAGGCAATCGAAAGGTTGGTGGTGGCCTGATGAATAGCGCGTCAGAAAAGCTGGGGGCGAGGCTCGCCCACATAGCGACTGATCAGCGGGCAATTTTGGCTGTGCTGGTGATTGCCGTGTTCTTGGCCTTCGCCATTCGCACACCCGCCTTCTTAAACGGACAGTTCGTCATCTTCCCGCTGCTGCGAGACACCGCAGTGATCACCATTGTGGGACTGGCGCAGTTGGCCACACTGTCGATCGGTCACCTCAACCTGGCGGTGGGCCGCATGGCAGCCGTGGGCGCCATGGTGGCGGGTTTCACCTACGAACGCCTGGGCTTTGGACTGGCAGCCGGACTGATTTTGGGTATCGCCAGTGGTGCTCTATTGGGTGCCCTCACCGGCTACATCATTGTGAAGTCGCAGGTCAACGCCTTCATTGTGACCTTGGCGATGGACTTCGCCCTGTTGGGACTGGTCACCTTCACCTACATCTCGATTACCGACGCGGCCGCCTTCACGGTCAAACCTGACGGGATGGACACCATACGACAGGGATCGCTGGCCGATATTTGTGTCTTTGGTTGGTGTGGCCCGAGCGTGGTGCCCCTCATTTTGTTCCCTGCCCTGTTGGTAGTCGCGATTATGGGGTTTGTGTACCACCAAACCCGGTTCGGTCGGGAACTACTCGCCACCGGTGGGAACGTCCGTGCGGCCAGGCTCTCAGGTATCCCGGTAAACGCCCGCATCATCCAGGCTCACACCCTCTCTGGTGCACTGTCTGGTCTCGGCGGAATTTTCCTCGCCTACGTCAACGGCTCATTCTCGGCAGCGATCGGAAACGAACTGCTGTTGCCCTCCTTCCTCGGACCGCTGCTCGCGGGCACCCTGCTCACCGGTGGTGTGGTGGGAGTCTTTGGCACCATGATCGGCACGCTGCTGTGGCTGATCATCCGCCAAGGACTTCTGGTTGAAGGAATCGGGCTGGAGACATTGAACATCGCTCTGGGCGTGATTTTGTTGCTGGCACTCTCAGCCGACAAGATTCGCACCTCCATCACTGGTCTGTTCAGAAGGAGAAAAGTGGCATGAAGTTTCTCATCAAGCGTCTTCGGACCACAGAGTTTTCACTAACCCTGCTGTTTATTGTGGGCTTTTTGGCCCTCGCATCGACCAGTGGTGGCGTGCTCTTCTCCGGTCAGTCCATTCGCAGCTTCCTCACCTACTTGGCCATCCCGATCCTGATCGGGTTGGCCCAGATGGTGGTGTTGGCTGTCGGTCAGCTGAACCTCGCCGTTGGGGCAATGGGTGGTGCTACCGCCGCATTAATGGCCCACATGATGGTCTCGTGGGAAGCCCCCATCTGGCTCGCCATGGTCACCGGCATTGTGGCTGCCACCCTGATGGGGGCACTAAACGGTGCCCTGGTGGTGGCGACCGGCCTCAACGGCTTCATCATTACGCTCGGAACACTGACCATTTTGGAAGGTGTGCAGTACGCGTTTGTGCGGAGCTTCACCATCGACTCCTACCCGGATGCGGTGAAAGCCTTCGGAAAAATCAGCTTCTTCAACATCCCCACCGTGTTTATGATCGCCGTGGTCACGGCGCTCATTTTGGCCTGGTTCTACCGGACCAACATCACAGCGCGCAAAATGCTGGCCTCCGGTGCAAACCCCCTCGCAGCGCGCCTGTCGGGTGTGTCGAACAAGAAGTCCATCTTCTTGGCCCACACGCTCTCTGGAACCCTGTTGGGTGTGGCGGCCATTGTGACGATCACTTCGCTGGGGGGTATTAACCGCTCGGTCGGTGGTGACTGGTTGTTGGCGAGCTTCGCCGCACCGATTATCGCCGGGGTGTTGATGAGTGGTGGTGTGGTCGCCATCTATGGCACGGTGATGGCGGCGTCAGTGATTCGCCTGGTGGACATTGCCAGGGCGCAGTATTCACTGGATCCCAGTGTGGTCAACCTGTCAATTGGAACCGTTGTCCTCTCAACGGTGGCGCTCAGTGAATGGCGCCGCCGTCGAGCCGAAATTAAGCGCCAAAAGTTTGTGGAGGTTGTCGATGAGTGACGTATTGCGGGTGGAGTCTGTCTCCAAGTCCTTTCCTGGGGTTCGCGCCCTCAGCAACATGACCATGTCGCTTCGCGCCGGTGAAGTGCAAGCCCTGTTGGGCGAAAACGGCGCCGGAAAGTCGACATTGATCAAAATCCTCACCGGTGTGTATCAGGCCGATGAAGGCCAGATCCTCATCGACGGCGAAAGTGTGTCCTTTAACTCCCCGCTGGAAGCCGCCAAGGCGGGAATCGGTGTGGTCCACCAGGAGAGAAACCTGATTCCCTACTTCACGGTGGCCGAAAACATTGTTCTCCAAGAACAACCCAACCGTTTCGGAATCATCAACGACGCGAAACGCACGGAACTGGCCAAAAAGGCTCTCGATTCGCTGGGCTTGCTGATTGACCCGGATGAGATCACCCAGAACCTCTCCGTGGCACAAATGCAACTGGTGGAAATTGCGAAAGCCATCGTGACCGAAACCAAAGTGCTGCTGCTGGATGAACCGACAGCGTCCATTTCTGGAGCAGAAGCCAATCGTCTTTTCGAAGTAGTCGAGAAGCTCAAAGAACAGGGCACTGCCGTGTTGTTTGTCAGCCACAAGCTCGAAGAGGTCTTCGCGGTATGTGACACGGTGACCGTGCTTCGAGACGGTGAAGGCATCATCCAATCCGAACCGCTGTCGAACTACAACCAGCAAGAAATTGTGGCCGCCATGGTCGGTCGCCAACTTGCTGAGCGCGATAAGCGCTTCCGCGAAGTCGTCAAGGGCGAACCGGTCTTCCAACTGGACAACGTCGTGACGTCGCTTGGCCACCCCGGTGCGTCACTGGATTTGTATCAGGGTGAAGTGCTGGGCCTCTACGGTTTGGTCGGTGCAGGGCGCAGTGAACTGATGCGCAGTGTCCTCGGTCTACACCCCATCATTTCGGGAGACATCCTGCTGCGCGGTAAAGCCATCAAGATTCGTGACGTCCGTGACGCCCTCCACCGTTACCGCATGGGTTATGTGACCGAAAACCGCAAAGAAGAGGGACTCTTCCTCGACTTTTCGGTCAACCGCAACGTCGCCGTGACCATTTGGCGGAAAATTCAACAACTTCTCGGCGTTGTGCGACACGACAAAGAATCTGATGTGTCCAACGAATACGTCGACAAGTTGGGTATTCGTGTCGCGTCGGTCAAACAGTTGGCGGGAAACCTCTCCGGGGGTAACCAACAAAAGGTGAGCCTGGCGAAATGGTTGGCGGCGAAAACGGAAATCATCATCATCGATGAGCCGACGGTCGGTATTGACGTGCGAACAAAAGCCACCTTCCACGACCTCATCATGGATCTTGCCGATGAGGGCATGTCGGTGATCCTCATCTCCAGTGACCTTCCCGAAATGGTCTCAGTGGCCGATCGCATCATGGTCATGCGCGACTACCAGTTCGTAGGTGAGTTTGATAACTCTAAGGACTACCCGGAGATGTCCACCAAAGTGATGGACGCCATTCAAGCCGGCAAGAAAGAAGCCGTCGTCTAATCCCAGCGGAACAGGTGGCGTGACCAGGGGCCACCATCACCTGGTCGCGCCAGGTCCCGCCACGTGGTCAGACTCGGGGGAGTGGCCTGACGCTCTCGGGAGCGTCCCAGTTGCCCTGTGCTGAGTGTTGCTCAGACAGAGATTACTTGGTGCGCGGGGGTACCCGGAGGGTGGACAGCCCACCATCGACCGAGAGGATTGTGCCGGTCGTGGAAAGCGAGTGCGGGTGTGCCAAATACAGGATGGCGTGGGCGACTTCTTCGGGGGAGACTAGGCGTCCAATGGGTTGGCGTGCTTCGAGGGCGATGCGTTCCGTCACGGGGTCCGCTGCTTGGTCCAGGAGGCGCTGCACCCAGGGGGTGTCCGCCGTTCCGGGGTTCACACCGTTAACCCTGATTCCCTCTTCGAGGAAGTCCGCGGCCATGGACCTGGTCAAAGACTCCAGCGCACCCTTGGAGGCGCTGTAAATGGCGCGCTTGGGAATACCGACGGGGGCTGCCACCGAGCACGTGTTCACGATCACCGGGTTGGCTCCCGCGCGAAGCAACGGGTAGAACTCGCGAACGACGCGTGCGGTGCCAAACACGTTCACGCCAAAAACATGTTGCCACTGCTCGGGGGTGGCGTCGACGACGGTGCCGATTGACCCCACACCGGCGTTGTTAATTAACACGTCGAGGCCGGCGCCCAGAATGTCTTTCACAGCACTCGTCGCCTGCGACACACTGTCGTCGTCAGATATGTCGCAGGCGACGAACTCGGCAACGCCGGCAAGGCCACCCTCATGGAGGTCGAGGCCCACCACAGTGGCACCCTGGGCGCTCAGGCGGGTGGCGACTTCCAACCCAATTCCTGAACCCGCTCCTGTGACAATGGCGCTCAGGCCGGCGAAATCTTTACTCATGCGTGCCATTCCTTACCGCTTTGGTAGTCGAAGTCTCTGATGGACTCGGCTTTCATTTCCGCTCCCGCTCCCGGAGTGGTGGGGGCAATGTAGCGGCCCTTGTCAATCACGGTGGGGATCACGAAGTGTTCGTGGAGGTGGTCCACAAATTCGACTACGCGGCCGTCGTGGTGGCCTGAGACAGCAACCGAATCGAACATGGCTAAGTGTTGGACCATTTCACACAGTCCCACACCGCCGGCGTGCGGGCAGACGGGGACACCGAACTTTTTCGCCATCGCGATCATGGCGATGTTCTCGTTCACTCCGGCTACGCGGGTGGCGTCGATTTGGAGGAACGAAATGGCGCCCGATTGGAGGAGCTGTTTGACCATGATCCGGTTGTGGACGTGCTCACCGGTGGCGACTTTGATGGGGGCAATGCCGTCTTGGATGGCTTTGTGTCCCAAAATGTCATCGGGGCTGGTGGGCTCTTCCACCCAGTGGATTTTGTCGTCTTCGAGACCTTTAATCCACGCAATGGCGTCTGGCACATCCCAGACCTGGTTGGCGTCAATGGCCAAAGTGATGTCGGGGCCCACGGTTTCGCGCATCAGTTTCATGCGGTGACGGTCGTTATCGAGGGAGCCGCCAACCTTCATTTTGATGAGGGTAAAACCATCGGCGATGGCCTCGTGGGCGAGACGCACCATGGTCTCGTCGGTGTAGCCCAACCAGCCGGGGGTGGTGGTGTAGGCCGGGAGGCCCTTTTCGAGCAGGATGCGTTCGTTTTCTGCCCGGTGGGGTTCCATTTCTTGGAAGATGCGAAGGGCTTCTTCGGGGGTGAGGGCGTCGGTGAGGTAGCGGAAATCGATCAGGTTGGTGAGCTGTTCGGGGCTTAGGTGAGCGAGTACCTGCCAGAGGGGTTTTTGCTCGACCTTGCACACCAAATCCCAGAGGGCATTGATGACACCACCGGCGGCCATGTGGGGGATACCTTTTTCGGGTCCCAACCAACGCATTTGCGAGTCGCGCACCAGAGCGCGACCAATGTCACCGATTCGGTCGACCAGGCCGTCAATGCTTTCGCCGATGACGGCTTCGGCGAGTTGGGCGATCGATTCACACTGCAGATCGTTACCGCGGCCAATGGTGAACACCAGGCTGTGGCCGGAGAGGCCTTCCTGGTCGGTTTCCAGGATCAGGTAGGCGGCGGAATAGTCCGGATCCTTGTTCATTGCGTCCGAGCCGTGACCGTGCTTCCCAGTGGGGAAACGGACATCGTGGGTCGTTGCCGAAATGATTGTGGTCACCAGTGACCGCCTTCCTGGGGGTAGAGGGGTATCAAAACCTGCGCCAAAGCATATATGATTTCGGCAGAGTCCATATGCAACCGCAATGAGGGGGAGGGCACTATGGCCACGCATCAGGACCAGGTGAGCTTCGGTCGAGCAGGATTAACCGTCAGTGCACTCGGAGTGGGCTGTGCACCGCTTGGCGGACTGTTTAGCTCCGTATCTGACCACGACGTCGACGAATTGATTGCCCGCGCACTCGAGATCGGTGTGACCTACTTCGACACCGCACCCTTCTACGGTCACGGCTCCTCAGAGCGGCGAATCGGCAAAGGACTCGCCAAAGTTCCCCGCAGTTCTTTCCGCCTCTCCACCAAAGTGGGTCGCGTACTCGAACCTGGCCAATCCACAGAACCCAACGAATACGTCGACCTCGACCCGTTCATTCCCGTCTTCGACTACTCACCCTCGGGGATTAGGCGCTCATTCGAGTCCAGCCTGGAGCGTTTAGGAATCGACTCAATCGACATCCTCTACATCCACGACCCCGATGACTACCTCGACCAAGCCATCAACGAGGCCTACCCGGAACTGGACAAGATGCGCCGCGAAGGGCTCGTGTCGTCCATCGGGGTGGGAACAAACCTCGCCGAAATTGGCACCCGCTTTGTGCGAGAAACCGACATTGATGTGGCACTGGTGGCCGGGCGCTTCACCGTCCTCGACCAAATCGCCCTCGACGAGTTCCTCCCCGAAGCACACCGCCGAGACGTGTCCGTCCTCGGTGCAGGAGTGTTCAACTCGGGTGTGCTGGTCAACCCCGTGGAAGGGGCCACCTACAACTACGCACCCGCCTCACAAGAGATTCTTGAGCGCACCCGAGCCATCCACGACGCCATCGCCCCCTACGGCGTCCCCGTCGAAGCCGTCGGATTGCAATTCCCCCTTCGACACCCCGCGACCAAAGCGGTAGTGACCGGGGTGCGCACCGCAGCCGAGCTCGACACCAATGTGAAAGCCTTCGACACCGAAGTGCCCGAACAGTTGTGGGCTGACCTTGAGGACAAAGGCCTCATTAGGCCCCTAGGGCTCTAATGGCAGGTGTGGCCGTAGTGGATGTGGCGGCGAAGAAGGTCCACACCTTCTCGCCGCAGTGGGGTTTAGATCAGGGTCCCCTGCCCACTGCGCTCGCACGCTGGGCGATGAGAAAAGGCCACAGCCCTTTCTTGGTGATGGGGCGAGGCCCTATCGCCGGTGCGCCCGTTGTCGGTGGCCAAGTGGCAACAGTGACCGGTATTTCCCCCCTCGCACCCGTCCTTACCGAAGCAAAAGTTGAAGGCATGCTTGCTCGAGGCCTGCGCCGGCTCGGTCTCGATGCTGTGGTGATCTATGGCCACTCCGCAGACCCCGTCACCGTTCAACTCAGTGCGGGGAGCCCAGCCGTACAAGCAGCCGAACAACCACGGCAACGACAAGACAACTCCCGTAAAGCCGATGCGCTTGCTCCTGTCCTGTTAGACGGAGAGTTTCTGGATGCGAGCGAATATGTCGACTCTGAAGTGTTCGGGACCGATTCTCTTCTTCGAGAAAGTCCTGGTGATGTGGTGATCACCACAGGCTCTAGGGGGATGGCGGGACATCCAGCGGCATCGATTGTCACCAACTGTGGTTTTCCCACCAGCCAGGGTGGTTTGGGGGCAGTCTGTGGCCAATTGGGCCTGAAAGCCCTTGTCTTGCGAGAGGGCGGTGTCGAGCTGGCGGCGACGCCCCTAGAGTCAGACATCACCACCAGGTATCGCGATTCCATTGACACTAACCCGCTCGCACAAAGCGAGCGGGACTATCCCGGTTTTGGCCTCTGGCCCTCTAAAGGGGCCCTGGGTTACGCCAGCAGTGACGGGTTTAGTGGACAGCCTGTTGCCGGGCTGGTCGATTTTGACCCGCAAGCATTTATGTCTTTCGCCGTCGATGACGGCCACGATGCGTGCCCTGGCTGCCCACAGTCGTGTTTGAAAAGCTTCCGGATTGATGACGCTCAGCCTGTTGATGGGGGCCGTGTCCACCAATTGGGCATTGCGGCACTAGCCAGCCAATCAAACGTCACGGACCCCAAAGAGTTGGTTGAATTCAACTCCCTCTGTCACCACTGGGGGGTTGAGCATTTGGCGGCCGAAGAGGCACTGCGAAGCCACAACAGCACTCACCCGGAAGGGGCCTCAACGGGTACCCTGGCCGACCGCTTGGCTGCCGCACTGGACGAAAAGCCCCTGGGCAGTGGTCTGGATGAGCGGGTAAAAGGTATGGTCATTCCGCCTTTTGACCCCCGCGCCAACCAAGGCCTCGCCGTCGGGTATGCATTAAACCCCACAGGGCCACGCTATGACGTGTTGGAACACGACATCGATTTTGATCCGGCCGGTGTCGGACCTGAGCGAAGCGAAGTGGGAGCCGATTGGGGTATTCCCGCAGGCGGTTTACCCATGGGCACCCTGGATTCCAGGCGCCATGCCAGCATCGTCTCGCTGTGGTTGCTCTGGAGTGGCATGGACGCCTTAGGGGTGTGTGAATATGCCGGGCCACCGACCAGGGAACTAAGCACTGACGATGTGGTGGCTCTGGCCAATCAGTACCTTCCCGACCAGGCCACACGCGAGGACATTGACCGTTGGGGGATGCTTCGCCTAGCAATGCTGCGCGACGCGAACGCCTCGCTTGGCACCGCATCGGATAGTGACCGGCTTCCAGAGAGGTTTTTCACCCAACCCCTTCCGGCAGGGCCACTCACTGGCAGTGTGATCGACCGGGACGAATTTCTCGAGGCCACGAACTATGTCCAAAAAGCACTGTCGTGGACGACAGATGGGCTGGACCAAGGCAGTGACCTCGCCACAGCACTCTCAGTGGTGGATTCACACCTCGATGAGGAACTCTCAGAGTTAATGACTACTGGGGTAATGACTACTGAGGTAATGGCCACTACAGGCAAAAGTAAAAGGAGTAAGTAGATGAACCACGTCGTATGGACCCAGTGGAGTGATCTGGACGTCCCAGAGGGCATCACCCTGCTGGGGCCAGATACTGCTCCGCTTGATAGTGACGCCATCAAAGACGTGACGTTTTACGTCCCGCCTTATATGACAGGTCAGGCAGGACTCGCTCCGGTGAACTCGATGCCGAAGCTTCAGTATCTGCAGATGCCAAACGCCGGTTACGACGACGCCATTGCGTATCGAAGGGAAGGCTTGGACATCTGCAACGCTCGTGGCGTCCACGACATTTCCACCGCAGAGCTTGCACTCACCCTCACCCTGTCGAGCCTGCGAGGCATAGACGATTTTGT
>CBFHPU010000010.1:7788-36724 GCA_965657845.1 Pontimonas sp. | reverse complement strand
GTGTAGGTATTGAAATCGCAGTAACCACAGCGCACGGTACAAAAAGGCACGTGAATGTAAACCCCAAAATCTTTGGCGGCAGCTCCCTCTCGCGCTTGGTCTGGCAAGAGCCCGTCAGTGGGAGGAATATCGCCCTCGGGCAACGACGCCAACTACATCACCTGAACAAACCAGATTTCGTGCATCCGGTACATCATGACCGCAAGCGAAAAACCCACCACTGCGAGCGCGATCGTGGCCCACCGGGAGCGTTCAATCAGGCCCCACGCGATTGCTGCGGGTGCCAGCACCAGCGCTGTGGCGAGATATGCCCAGTACTCCACAATGTCCCCCGTCGGGGTACTGCCTGCGACCTGTAGCCAGATCGTGATGACCACCTGGGCCAGTATCGATAAGCCCAGTAGTGCGGTGAGTCCCAGGGTGTAGTCGTTGGGGGGCGATCCGGCGATCGCAAATCCGACAGACACCAACGTGGACACCAGAGCGAGAGCGATGACGCTGTAGCTAAACCACTCGATCATGACTCACCTTCCGCGGCCGGAAACCCCACCAGAATATGTGCCACCTTGTCCTCAATCCGGCACATCGCGACAAGCTCGCCTTCTGGGCTCACACAGGCAACAGGTTCACCGGGTGCTGAGCCTTCTGGTGGGTCAAGGAAGATTTTTTTACCGTGTCGCATTTCCACACTCTGAGCGGCGCTCAGCGCACACACTGGAGCAATCTGGCGAGCCGCATCACCCAGGCGTATGAGGGCCGAGGGCTCGATGTCGTCGGGGTCGATCGCGTCTGCCACGTCGAAGGGCCCCACCCGGGTGCGACGAAGAGCGGTGAGGTGGCCACCGACGGCAAGAGCCTGTCCCACATCGCGGGCAATGGCCCGAATGTAGGTACCAGAGGAACAATCAATTTCCACATCGATATCCCAGAGGGCGCCATCACGCCGGATTGATTCCACAGTGAGTGCGCTGATGGTGACCCGACGGGAGGCGAGCTCCACCTCTTCACCCGCGCGTACCCGGTCATACGCTCTCTGCCCGTCAACTTTGATCGCACTCACGCTGGAGGGGACTTGGTCAATTTCGCCCACAAAACTGGCCAGGGCGTCGCGAATGCGTTGCTCATCCAGCGCATCCAGCACATCGGTGCCGGCGGGTTCACCAATGGGCTCGCCTTCGGCGTCATCGGTGTGGGTGTTCTGACCCAACCTGATTGTGGCTTGGTAGGTTTTGTCCATTCCGACGCAGTAGGTCAACAGCTTTGTTCCCGGCCCCACACCGAGCACCAAGAGGCCTGTGGCCATCGGGTCGAGGGTTCCCGCATGGCCGACTTTTTTCAGACCGAGTCGTTTTCTTGCGATGGCCACCACGGTGTGACTTGTGGGGCCTTGTGGTTTATCGACAAGGACAATTCCTTGGAGCATTTACCCCATCGCCTTGGTGTGCCACACGGTTTTCACCTCAGTAAACGCGGTGATCCGCCCAAGACTCTCCTCGGGGACACTCTTGGCGGGTGTGAGCACACGCTTTAGTGTCGCACTGGCTTCTGCTTCCAGTGAGGCCCAGTCCAACTCGGTGGCACCCATCAGGTCCATTGCTCCCACATCGGCGTGAGTGGCAAGCCAGGGCGCGGCCGAATCCCTCAGGCCGGTCAAGATATTGACCACTCCGCCGGGTACGTCACTGGTATGCAGCACTTCGGCAAACGTCATCGCGGGTATTGGTTGGCTGGGGTGAGCCCAGACGACCACAGTGTTTCCGGAGACAATGATGGGGGCAATGGTGCGCACCAGGCCGAGAAGGCTGGCATTTTTTTGTTCAACTGGCGCGAAAGCCGCCACCACTCCGGTCGGTTCTGGCACCGACAGGTTGAAGTACGGTCCGGCAACGGGGTTTGCTGAGCCCACCAGTTGGGCGTATTTGTCTGCCCAGCCTGCGTACCAAACCCACGAATCGATTGCCTGATCTACCTGTTGAGCGGCCTGGCGCTGGTTGGCACCTTCGCCGTGTCGGATGCCGTCAATGAACTCGTCGCGCCTGCCCTCTAACATTTCAGCAATGCGGTAGAGCACTTGGCCTCGGTTGTAGCTGGTCGCACCCGCCCAACCTGACTGTGCGCTTCTGGCCGCTGATACGGCGTCTCTGGCGTCTTTTCTACTGGCTTGGGCCACATTGGCGAGGTGCTCACCTTTGGTGGTCGTGACCTGGAAGGTGTAGCCCGACTCACTGCGAGGAAAAGCGCCCCCGATGTAGAGCTTGTAGGTCTTTTTCACGTCGAGCCGGGTCATCGTTTCCCTCCCGCAGGAACAGAGTGAGGACGAAGGTAGCTGAGCAGCCCAGGCAGCCCGCCTTCACGGCCGTAGCCAGATTCTTGGTATCCGCCAAAGGGGCTGGTCGGATCAAACTTGTTAAACGTGTTGGACCACACCACTCCGGCGCGTAACCGATCGACTAGGGCGAGCATTCGACTGGCCTTTTCGGTCCAGACGCCTGCGCTCAACCCGTATGGGGTGTTGTTGGCTTTTGCGACTGCTTCATCTGGTGTTCGGAAGGTCAGAACCGACAGGACGGGGCCGAAGATTTCATCTTGGGCGATCCGGTGACTGGTCGACACGTCGGTGAAGACAGTCGGGGGGAACCAGAAGCCCCGCTCGGGCAACGAACAGTCTGACTGCCAGATGCTTGCACCCTCATCGACTCCGCTTTGGGTGAGCGTGCTGATGGTGTCTAGTTGGGCGCGGGAGTTAATGGCCCCAATGTCGGTGTTTTTATCGAGCGGGTCGCCTAACCGCAGCGTTTGAATGCGGCTGGTGAGGCGTGCGAGTAGCTCGTCATGAACATTTTCTTGCACCAGCAGTCTTGAGCCCGCGCAGCAGACGTGGCCTTGGTTGAAGAAAATTCCCGAAATGATGCCTTCAACGGCTTCATCCATTGCCGCATCATCAAACACAATGTTTGCCCCTTTGCCCCCCAATTCGAGGGTGAGTGCTGTGGGGCGCCCCGCCAACGTTTTAGCGATCTCCCGACCGACAGGGGTCGACCCGGTGAAGGCCACTTTGTCGATGCCGGGGTGTGACACCAGTGCGCGTCCGGTCGCTCCCGCTCCAGTGACAATGTTGACCACACCGGCGGGCACACCTGCTTGTTGACAGATTTCGGCAAACAGCATGGCCGTCACCGAAGTGGTTTCGGCGGGTTTCAACACGACCGTGTTTCCGGCAGCGAGTGCGGGAGCAACCTTCCAGGCAAGCATCATCAGCGGAAAGTTCCACGGAATCACCTGGCCAACGACCCCCCACGCGTGGGGCTGGTGTGAGCCTGTGGCTTCTTCTAATTTGTCGGCCCAACCGGCGTAATAAAAAAACCAGGCAGCCACCAGGGGAATGTCGACATCCCTGGTTTCCTTGATCGGCTTGCCGTTGTCCATTGTCTCGGCGATCGCCAGTTCGCGGGAGCGCTCCTGGACGATGCGGGCAATGCGAAACAGGTACTTTGCACGCTCCCGGCCCGGCATTTTGGACCACACCTTGTCGTAGGCGACTCGGGCCTGGCCGATTGCATAGTCGACGTCTTCTTCACTGGCTTCACTAAACCGGGTGAGGACTTCTTCCGTGGCGGGAGAAATACTGTCAAATACTCCCCCACGACCGGGGCGAAATTCGCCGTTGATGAACAGGCCATATTCATCGGCCAGAGACACGATGCCCGTTGATTCGGGGGCAGGTGAGTAGTCAAGAAAACCCATTAGTCCACACTCACATAGTTGGGGCCGCTGTAATGGCCGGTGGTCATCTTTTGTCGTTGCATCACCAAGTCGTTCAACAGACTCGATGCACCAAACCGAAACAGGTTCGGGGTCAGCCACGCCTCACCGGCGGTTTCGGCAACCGCCACCAGGTAGCGGAGGGCATCTTTTGCACTCCGAATACCTCCGGCGGGTTTGAAACCCACATACTCTCCGGTCGCTAAATGCCAGTCCCGCACCGCCTCCAGCATGACCACCGACACGGGGAGAGTCGCCGCCGGCGACACTTTTCCGGTCGAGGTTTTGATGAAATCGGCGCCGGCCAAAATCGCCAGCTGGCTGGCGCGTCGAACGTTATCGAGTGTCTGGAGTTCACCGGTTTCCAGAATCACTTTTAAGTGTGCGTGAGAGCCATCTGGCCTTTTCGTCGCTTCTTTGACTTGGACAATCTGGTCAAAGACTTCGCCGATACGACCGGAGAGGAACGCACCTCGGTCGATCACCATGTCGATTTCGTCGGCACCCGCCGCAACAGCATCTTCCGTGTCGGCAATTTTCACCCGCATACTGGCCCGACCGCTGGGAAAAGCGGTCGCTACCGCAGCCACCGCCACACCCTCGGGGTCTGTGCCCAGGTGAGCACTACCCAACGCATCAATCACATCAGCGACCCTGTCGCCATAGACACAAACGGCGGCCACTCGGGGTGCTGTGGGATCGAGAGGATCGGTAAAGAGTGCTTTGTGCGCCAGCGTGCGCACTTTATCGGGAGTGTCAGCGCCCTCTAGGGTCGTGAGGTCCACCATCGATATCGCGGTGTCAAGTCCCCATATTTTGCTCTCGGTCTTAATCGACCTGGTCTGAAAATGGGCGGCCCTTTGGGCGGCACCCACCGCATCAACTGCGGGCAACCCAGCCAAGTAGCGACGCAGGGCCACTTCGCTCAGTTCGCCACCCAGGACGGCTCGCGCTCTGCTGGTGGGCGACAGAGCACTCGAGGGTTTCACCGCAGACACTGACTACTCCTGACCTTGCTGGATGCCCCATCACAGAGCCTTCTATGGGACGCTTCGAGCGTAGTACGTCTAGTTCGACGTCGAACCAGAGAGCTCCAGCTCCACCGTGTTTTCTCTCGCGAAGACCGCTGAGGCGGGCAACACCAGAAGAGACAGTGCGGCCAACACAAACAAACTCCAGGTCCACTCGCCGGTCAGTTCGTGAAGCAACCCGGTCACCACCGGACCGACCCCAGCCACTAGATACCCGACCGTGTTCACAAAACCACTGAGATTCGTGGCCATCTGATGGGTTGCGGTCCTCGCCCCAATGAGAGCCAGAGCCATCGAAAAAGACAGCGTGCCGAGCGCAGCCAGCACCGTCCACAACAGTGGCGCGAGCTCGGGCACAAGAGCCAGGCCAAGAAATCCACTCACCCCACAGCCGGCAGCAAACACGACAAGCCGCGAGGGCCACCCTTTTCTCACCGCGAGCAAAGGAATGGTGAGCGACATGGGAATCCCGGTGAGCGAAAACAGTGTCAACGCGAACGCGGCCTCCGCGGCACTTGCCCCCGCCTGTTCGATGAGGACTGGGGGAAGCAACGCGAAGACCGAATAGGCCGTCACCCCGGAGACAGAAAAAATCAGCGTAATTGCTCGCGCGGTCGGAGATTTCCACAGAGCGCCCAAAGACGGCAGTGCGGGCAGCTCGCTCAGCACCGCGGCCTCCGCAGCACGCCTGCGCCACGCAAAACGCAGTAGCACCAGCCACGGCACCATTGCCACAATGCTCACCAAAGCCCAACTGGCAAGCGACCAGCGCCAGTCGAAAGCTTCTGCAAGCCACAAGCCGACTCCAGCCGGTGCAGCAGTAGAAAGGGCCATCGCTGTCGAATAAAGAGAGGTGATCTGGCCAATGCGTCCTGGAGCATAGAGCTTGACCAGGCCAGGAAGGATCACATTAATCGACCCCACACCGAGCATTAACACGATGGTCGCCACAAAGAGACCCCAGTAGTGGGGAGTAAATCCGCGGGAGACGTGTGCCAGTGCGGTGAGTGCGGACACCAGAACCGCGACCCCTTCCAAGGACAACGCCCTGGCGATGCGGGGGGTGAACACCCCCGCAACCGCATAGGCCAGCGGTGGGATCGTTCCTAGGAGCCCGAGCGCTAAACCATTTAAGGGAACATCGAGTTCTACTTCTGCGGCAATGGGCGAGAGGGCTGCGACACCCGTTCTGGCGCCAAGAGCGAGTAGCAGCACACCCGCAATGCCCCACCAGGTAATGCTGCGGGGGTGGAGTGCTGTTGTTCCAGGCGTCCTCATCGAGAAAGGATGTTTTTAATCTGCGCGGCGTCGGCAGCCATTTGATCGGCCAAGCTTTCCGCGTCTGGGAATTTGTTCATCCCCCGGATGAATTCCACGAAATGCACCGTCACTCGGGAACCATAGAGAAGACCCTCAAACCCGAAAAGGTGAGACTCCACCATGCGTTGCGAGACGTCCCCAAAGGTGGGATTGACCCCAACGGACGTCGCCGCCTGGTAAGGAACACCATCCACATCCACCCAGGTTGCATACACGCCGTCGCGTGGAACAAAACCTTCTGGCGGGTTTTCCAGATTGGCCGTGGGATAACCCAATTCACGGCCTCGCTGATAGCCCTGCACCACAGTGCTTCTCAACTGATGGTGTCGACCCAATAACTGCGCGGCTCGTGAGACATCACCGTCGTCGAGCAGACGTCGAATCCTGGTCGACGAGATGCGCTCACCCTTGTCATGGACGACATCAGCAACCGTGTGAACGTCGAAGCCTAACCGCTCACCTTCTGCGCGGAGGGTGTCCACGTCTCCGGCACCTAAATGCCCGTAACGAAAATCACCACCCACCAACACTGCTGTGGCGCCTAAACCTTCTGCCAACACGGTGCGCGCAAAATCTTCAGGGCTCAAGTCGGCAAATTCTCTTGTGAAGGGAATGACGGCGACACGGCTCGCTCCAGCCCCACCCAGGAATTCGACTTTCTGCTGGGTACTCACCAGGGGAAGGGGGGAAGCATCGGGAGTGAGGAGGGCTTTGGGATGGCGGTCGAAAGTCACCACTGTCGCTTCAGCGTGGGGTGCGATACGCCCGAGCTCGGCGATTACTTCACGGTGTCCGATGTGAACACCATCGAATTTTCCAATGGTGACCACACGCGGGGTGTCAGGGCCGGGGAGGTCTTCGAGAGACCAGGACACGGCAGGGTGTAGCGAAGTCATCGGGCCTCCCTGGATGAGCGCAGCCACCACAGGCCGATGAAGGGCAACACGAGGGGGATGTAGAGGTATCCGGCACCGTAGTTCGACCAGACAGTGTCGGCCGGAAACAGCTCCGGGCGAAACAGGCTCAGGGTGCCAATACCCACAACACCTAGGGCTTCCACAGTGAGCGCGACCAGAGCGACGATACGACCCACGCGCAACGTTCTGGTCGTGTGTGAGGTGGAGGCAATGAGCGCCACTGTGGCCAGCAGGTACACCACGGCCGCGAAGGCACTCAACACATACGCCGTGGGGGCATCAGAAAACTTGGTCGCAATTTGGTAGCCGGATCGCCCGAGCGCCGCCAGTGTCAGCACAACATAAATCGACGCGAGAGTGGTGAACACTCCCCCGCGTGTGGTTGAACCGCCAGCCACCCGTTAGTCCTTTTTCTTTTCCGTATCACCCGAGAGGGCTTGAATGAAGGCATCTTGGGGAACTTCAACGCGTCCCACCATTTTCATACGCTTCTTACCCTCTTTTTGTTTCTCCAAAAGTTTGCGCTTTCTCGTGATGTCACCGCCGTAGCATTTGGCGAGGACGTCTTTCCTCATCGCGCGAATGGTTTCGCGGGCAATAACGCGGGCACCAATGGCCGCTTGAATGGGGACTTCATACTGTTGCCGGGGAATCAAATCCCGCAGTCGTCCCGTCATCATGACCCCGTAGGCGTAGGCCTTGTCTTTGTGAACAATGGCACTGAATGCATCCACCCGATCACCTTGGAGCAAAATATCGACTTTCACCAGGTCGGCTTCCTGGAGTCCTGAAGGTTCGTAATCCAATGAGGCGTAGCCAGCCGTTTTCGATTTCAACTGGTCAAAAAAGTCAAAAACAATTTCGGCCAACGGCATGACGTAGCGAATTTCCACGCGGTCTTCACCCAGGTATTCCATCCCTTGCAACGCCCCACGCCTCGACTGACACAGCTCCATGATGGTCCCGACATAGTCTTTCGGGGCCAAAATCGCTGCGTTTACGACGGGTTCTTCCACGGTGGCAATTTTGCCGGTCGGGAATTCGGACGGGTTAGTCACTTGAAGTGCTTCACCGGTTTCCAATTGCACTTCGTAGACCACCGAAGGAGCGGTCGCAATCAGTTCGATTCCAAACTCTCGCTCGAGACGCTCCCGCACGATCTCTAAATGCAACAGACCGAGAAATCCACAGCGGAAACCAAACCCCAGCGCGACAGACGTTTCTGGTTCGTACACCAAGGCGGCATCGGAGAGTTTGAGGCGATCAAGCGCCTCCCGGAGATCGGGGTAATCGCTCCCATCGACCGGGTACAGCCCCGAAAACACCATCGGTTTGGGCTCCACGTAGCCGGGCAGGGCGTCAACCGCGCCATTTTTGGCGAGCGTCACCGTATCGCCCACTTTCGATTGGCGAACGTCTTTTACACCGGTAATCAGATAGCCCACTTCTCCCACGCCAAGGCCTTTTGAGGCGGTTGGCTCGGGGGAACTGACACCAATTTCTAACAGCTCATGTTGCGCCCTAGTGGAAAGCATGACAATGCGGTCCTTGGGCGCCAAATGGCCGTCGATCATGCGCACGTAGGTCACGACGCCACGGTAGGCGTCGTACACGGAGTCGAAAATCAGTGCCCGTGCCGGGGCGTCGGCGTCGCCGGTGGGACCAGGCACCCTTTCCACCACGCGGTCGAGTAGCTCAGCGACACCAGCACCCGTTTTCCCGCTGACGCGCAACACATCACCCGGGTCGCAGCCGATGAGCTGGGCGAGCTCTTGGGCGTAGCGCTCAGGTTCGGCCGCCGGTAAATCAATCTTGTTCAACACAGGAATGATTTCGAGGTCGTTTGCTAACGCCAGATAAAGGTTGGCCAGGGTTTGCGCTTCGATTCCTTGCGCAGCGTCGACCAGCAGGATGGCCCCCTCACACGCTGCGAGAGAACGCGAGACTTCGTAGGAAAAGTCCACGTGGCCGGGGGTGTCGATCATGTTGAGGGCAAACATCTCGCCGTCGACCACCCAGGGCATCCTGACCGCTTGGCTCTTGATGGTGATTCCTCGCTCGCGTTCAATATCCATTCGATCGAGATACTGTTCGCGCATCGCGCGCTGGTCGACAATGCCGGTCAGTTGCAACATGCGGTCGGCCAAAGTCGACTTGCCGTGGTCGATGTGAGCGATGATGCAAAAGTTGCGCAGACGACCAGGTTCGGTCGCCGCGGGAACAAGCGGCGCGGGAGAATGAGACATTACCGATGATTCTCCCACGCTCTGGGCTTGGTCACTCACCCATTCGGGTGGTATCGTGTGACGCTGGCCGAACGTTTCGATGTAATGGCCGCTTATTCACGGTTTTCCCTGCTCGATGCAGTGGTATCCAGTCCTTTCGACGAAAGAGAAGTAGCACGTGGCGAACATTAAGTCGCAAATCAAGCGCAACAAGACCAACCTGAAAGCTCAGGAGCGAAACCGCGCGGTCAAAAGCGAGCTGAAGACGGCTGTTCGTCACGCCCGCAAGGCCATTGACGCTGGGGATAAAGAACAAGCAGCTCAGGCCGTCAAGGTCGCGACCCGCAAACTGGATAAGGCTGTCAGCAAGGGCGTTATCCACAAGAACCAGGCCGCTAACCGCAAGTCGGCCATCGCCGCTCAGGCATCACAGCTGTCCTAACACCTGGTATCTCCGGGTCGTACGACCCCGCCATCGTGTAGTGCGCCTCGGTAGGGCAAGCGCCGAGCATCCTTTTGGAGGACTTTTGATCCTCGCTGGGCTCTAAGAACGCCTCTTTGTCGAGGGGTCCGGTACTACTGGCCCCGCCTGGCGACGATGTCCACCACACGCTCCAGGGCGTAATCAGGCTGTAGGCCGACGCCTTTGATGGCGGCATCGGTTTGAGCAACCTCCATGATCGCCACACCAAGCCCCACTTCGTCCCACCCTTGAAGCTGTGAGCGTGCGCGCTGAACCTGCCAGCTTTGCACCCCCAATTCCTTGGCCACATCAGCAACCGACCCTCTGGAGCCGCCAACCCGAGCCATCTGCCGAAGGCTGTGAGCCAGTGCCGCAATAATCAGCACCGGCTCCACCCCCGCGTGGAGGGCCTGGCGCAACGCAATCAGGGCATCTCCGCGACGGCCGCCAATGGCGAGTTCGGCGAGTTCAAAACTGGTCGTTTCGACCCTTCCGCCGTAATAGCGACTGACGATGTCTCGACTAATCGTCGCCTCTTCGCCCAAATCGCCCGCGAGTTGACTCAACGCGGCGTGGAGTTCCGCTAAGTCACTACCGAGGGAATCGATTAAGAGCTGCTCGGCGTCGGGCTGCAGTCGAACTTTCAGACTCTGCGCTTCTTGTCGAAGGAATTGCGCCCGATCCCTGTCCGATTTGAGCTCGTGTGCGGTGACGACAAGCCAGTCGCCGCCGTGTGCTTTGATCACATCGAGGGCTTTTTTTCCGCGGTTTCCTGACGAATGGCGGACGATGAAAGTCACTGCGGAATCCGGAGAGTCTAGGTAGTCCAGAACATCGGCCAAGACACCATCGGTGGCCTTTTCAAAACCCCACACTCGGACCATCCGTGGCTCACCAAACAGCGACGGGCTGACCCCTTGGCTCACTTCACCAGAGCCTGCAGTCGATGCGTCAATATCGACAATTTCTAATTCAGGACTTACCGAGCGAAGGCGATCCGCGAGCGCCCGGACGGCGCGATCGGCAAGGAAAGCTTCCGGACCGGTCAATAAAATGACGGGCGCTTCCCGGATACCAGACCATGGCACCTCTTGTGTTTTTGCTGCCATCACTCCCCCTGAGTGCCCAGCCTAACCATCGCGCTCCGACCACAACTCGATGACACCCGCCTCACCTCGGTGGAGGGTAAGGGTTCCGCGCTGGTCGCTTCGGAGGACATGGGCCCCCAGGGACTCCAGGAGGCTGGTGACCGCGGGGGCAGGGTGGCCGTAGCTGTTATCCGCTCCCACACCAATCAATCCGATCGATGCGCCCACTTCTTGGTAGAGGGCAGCTGATTGATCGGCTGAGCCGTGATGGCTGACCTTCACCACGTCAATGGGACTCTCGGGCAGTCGTGACCGGAGGATGGATTGGGCTTTTTCTCCCAGGTCGCCCAGTGCCAGCATCGCCACCCCGGTTGTGTGGTGTGGCTCGAGCCACACCACCAGGCTCGAATCATTTCCTGGCTCGGAGAGTGTTTGACTGCCCGGCCACAGGATGTTGAGGGTGTAGTCGCCCAAATCCAGACTCTCACCTGCGCGAACGGGGCGAATAGTGGCGCCGGCGCGCGATAAGTCCGCCAGCCTCGAGACATCTTCGCTGTTGTCGGTGGGCCCCGTCAGTACCGTCTCGACCCGCCCGTGGAACACCGCGGATTGGCCCACATGGTCGCGATCAAAATGGGTGAGCAGTAGCCATTCCACCCGGTTAATCCCCAACACCATGAGGCACTGGTGAAGAAGCTGTTCGTCATCACCGGTATCGATAAAAAGCACGCCCTGTGACGTGCGCACGGCAAGGGCGTCACCTTGACCGACATCACATTGAGCGACCTGCCACTGTGCTGGTCTGGCCAACCGGGCAACAATTTGGGGTGCGCTGGATGTCACCACTGTGGCGGTGATGACAATAATCGCGCCAACACCAGCAAACACCATCCTTCCGCGCCAGATTGCCCACCAGACCACGCTGGAGAGCACGGCAGCGGCCAGCACCCCCGCCAGTCCGGGAAACCAAGGCAGCTCCGTCACGGGTGCCCGGGCGGTGGCCCGTGCAATTGCTGCGATTGCCGTAGAGGGCCACCAGCCGATTGCGGCGGCCTGTTGTGATAGCCACGGCCACCACGGCTCCGACACACTTCCCACAAGCCCCGACACGGTGACTGCCGGAACAAACGGTGCGGCCAGCACATTGGCGGGGATTGCATAGAGCGGCAGTGTGGGCCGAAGAAGAACAATGATGGGCTGGACGGCAAGCTGTGCCACCAGAGGTAATGCCACCCACCAGGCCAACCACACCGGCATCACCCTGGTGAGAGCTCCCGCCATCGGCCGCAAACCCAACACAATGCCGGCTGTTGCCGCCACGGATAACACGAACGCAAATTCCACAGCCCGCCAAGGATCGGCCAACAACAACACCCACACTGTGAGGGAAAGCACAGCAATTCCAGCGCCCGGACGCCCCCAGGCGATAGCCCCCAGGGCAATCGTGGCCATCACCGCAGCCCTGATGACACTGGGCTCCGGTGTGACCAAAATCACGAAACCCGCCAAAGTGACGACCCCGACGACAAGCCTCATGCGCACACCACCGCCCAGAAGGGCAGTGACGGCCACCGCGATGCCCACCACCAACGCACAATTCGCCCCGGAGACGGCAACCAGGTGGGCGAGCGACACCCTTCGCATATCGGCTTCAAGCGACTCTGACACCCCGGTCGTGTCGCCCAGGGCCAATCCCGGTAAGAGCGCCCCGCCATCACCGCCTTGGGCGAGAGAGCGCTCCAAGAAGGCTTCTCGCATGCGATCAGCGCCTGCTTGCCACCACGAACTCTCCTGAAACACCGACACCTGAGAGGCAAACACCCGCCAGGCTTTCGCGTCTAGGGCGGAAGTGGACACGACACTGCCCGTCACCTGCAGCCGGGTTCCGGGCGGTATCCGCTCAGGTGACGGGTCAACAAAAAGTGTCGCCCGAACCTTTGGCGTCGACTGCCCGTCGGCGTGGAGAATCCGAATGGCCACAAACCGATCGCCCGGGGTGAGGGTGTTCTCGTTAACGACTAACAGCTGATGGTCTCCTGCGCCATCGATTGCGCGGAGCCCCGCAGGGTTCCGAAGGGAATCGTGGGCGAGTGTGGCCCCCACTCCCACAAGAGCAATCAACCAAAACACCACGACATGTCGATACCCCACACGGGAGCTAAACCGGGACCATCCGACCAGGAGCACCGCCAGGCCTCCCAATGACAAAACGCCCCCGATAAGCGGCGAGGCGATCGTGACAAGAATCTGCACCCACGTGAGGAGAGCGATTGCGGGCAGCCGGTAGTCCCGGCGCTGAAGAGTGCTGGGGGCCACTAGGGCACGACCTGGTCCCGAAACCCTTCCAGGGTGGCGGGACCAATTCCTGAGACAGCTAACACGTCATCGATGTGTTGAAATCCGCCATTTTCTTCTCGCCAGGCCACAATTCTTTGGGCCAACGCCGGTCCCACCCCGGGCAGGTCCACCAACACTTCGGCCGGGGATCTAGACAAAGAAATGGGTTCGCCAGTCGATGCGGAAGTGCCTTCTGCGGGGACTTCGCCCACGCGGGGGATGACGATGTGTTCACCATCCATCAGGGGCCGGGCAAGATTGACCCGGTCGGCGTCGGCTTCCCCTGTGACCCCTCCAGCAGCATCGACTGCGTCGAATACTCTCGAGCCCTCCTCCAGCTCTATCACGCCAGGGGCATTGACCGCACCAGTGACGTGCACCAGCAGTGTCGACGGCGCAGATGGGGTCTGCTCTTGGACAGGTTCCGGGGCGCTTTGCGGCAGGGGCACGCTCGATTGCTGGCGAAGCACCCCAATAGCCGCAATGGCACAGGCCACGATGATGATGCCGATAACTCCCGCCACGACCATTCGATAGCGAGAGGGTATTCTTGCGGGCTCTTGTTCGAGAGTGGGCGTCGACCCTGAGGGGGATTCCGAGGGCGATGCCAACCCAACCGGGGTTTGGTCATCGATGTTCGGAAATTCCCAACGGCCACCGGGGCCTTGGAAGAATTCGCGTGTGCCACTCCACGTTGCCATGGCCAGCAGTGTCACCGCAGCTGGCAACACCAACCAGGCCTTAGGTCAAAGCCGTGGTGTGGACTTTTGGGCCCGTCGGGTGTGGACTACTGGCGCTAGTCGGCTAGTTGGATGCTCACAATTTTCGGCGGTCGAACAATGAGGTTCTTGATTTCTTGACCCTCAATCAGTGAACTAATGGTGTCGTCGGCCAGGGCGCGCTCTCGCAGTTCGTCGGTGCCAATCGACGGCGACACGTCCAGTCGTGCGCGGACTTTGCCGTTGATTTGGACAATGGCCACCACGGACTCTTCCACCAGAAGGGTGTGATCCGGGCTGGGCCAGGTGGCGTGAGCAACACTGGGTGGGAATCCTAAGATTTCCCACATTTCTTCCGCGGTGTACGGCGCGAACATTGACAGCGCGATGGCGACCGTCTCGGCAGCTTCTCGCACGGCAGGGTCACTTCCCCCGGGCCCTTGGTCAATGGTTTTGCGTGCCACATTGACCAGTTCCATCAACCGGGCCACCGCAACGTTGAACTTGAACGATTCAATGAGCCCAGGCAGGTCGTTTAGCAAATGGTGGGTGGCGCGACGAAGAGTGGCATCCCCATTACCAAAGGCAATACCTGGTTCACTCTGGACGTCTCTGGCGAGACGCCATGCTCGCGCCAAGAACTTTTGCGACCCGACCGGGGAGACGTCTCGCCAGTCGATGTCGTCTTCTGGGGGGCCGGCAAAAGCCATCGAGAGGCGAACGGCGTCGACACCGTAGTTGTCGAGCTCTTCCGAGAAGTAGACGACGTTGCCCTTGGATTTGCTCATCTTGGCACCGTCCAAGATGACCATTCCCTGGTTTAACAGGGAAGTAAACGGTTCGGTGAAGGTGAGGTACCCAAGGTCGAAGAGAACTTTGGTGATGAATCGTGCGTAAAGCAGGTGCAAAATGGCGTGTTCCACACCACCCACGTATTGATCAACGGGAGCCCATTTGTCGACTTCCGCTGGGTCAAACGCTTGAGTGTCATCGTGGGCGCTCAAAAAACGCAGGAAGTACCACGAGCTATCCACAAAAGTGTCCATCGTGTCAGCGTCGCGGCGAACGGGCTTGCCATCGAGTTCCGTGTTCACCCAGTGGTCAATCGCACCCAACGGGCTGGAGCCTTTCGGGCGCAAATCAAGACCCTCGCTGGGTGGCAGGGTCACCGGAAGCTGATCGTCGGGCAACGCAATCTCATTGCCCTCTTCGTCGTAGACGATGGGGATGGGGGTGCCCCAATAACGCTGTCTCGAAATGAGCCAGTCCCGAAGCCGATACGTCTTCGTCGCTCGACCCGTTCCGGCTTCTTCCAACAATTCGATCATTCGGTTAATGGCGTTGTCTTTGCTGAGGCCGTTGAGAGGGCCTGAGTTGATCATGCGACCGCTGCCCGCGAGCGCGACACCGGTCGCGACGGGGTCAAGTTCGGGCACTTCCCCTGAGTCCAACATCTCTTGGGTGACTACCGGGATGGCCCCGGTCACGGGGGCAGTGACATCGACAACCACGCGCACCGGCAAGTCGTGGGCGATGGCAAAATCGAGGTCGCGTTGATCGTGGGCGGGAACGGCCATGATGATGCCGGTGCCGTAGTCGGCTAACACGTAGTCGCCGGCCCACACCGGGATGCGCTCACCATTGACGGGGTTGATCGCCCAACGCTCAAGAAAAACACCTGTCTTTTCTCGGGTGTGATCTTGTCGTTCAATCTCGGAAGACTGTTGAACCTTTTCTAAGTAGGTGCCAAACCGCTCTTGCACCTCGGGTGAGGCTCCTGCCACCAGTTCGGAAGCCAAATCAGATTCGGGGGCGACCACCATAAACGTTGCACCAAACAACGTGTCCGGGCGGGTCGTGAACACGGTGATGGCTTCTGGGTGTCCCTCAATCACGAAGTCCACTTCGGCACCGAAGCTTCTGCCAATCCAGTTGCGCTGCATGGTGAGCACTTTTTGGGGCCAACGACCCTCGAGCTGATTCAAATCATCCAACAGCCGATCGGCGTAGTCGGTGATTTTGAAATACCACTGGGTGAGTTTCTTCTTGACCACCACAGCACCGCTGCGGTCGGAGGTGCCATCGGCGAGGACTTGCTCGTTGGCGAGCACGGTCTGGTCGACCGGGTCCCAGTTGACCCACGAATCTTTGCGGTAGGCCAAACCTTTTTCGTACATGCGCAAAAACAACCACTGGTTCCAGCGGTAATACTCCTCATCAGAGGTGTGGAACACTCGAGACCAGTCAAACGATGTTGCGTAGCGTTTCATCGACTGCCGCTGTTGGGCAATGTTCTGATAGGTCCACTCTCTGGGGTCTACCCCGCGTTGAATGGCCGCATTTTCCGCAGGAAGACCAAACGAGTCCCAACCAATCGGGTGCAGGACTTGGAAGCCTCGCAGCCGCCAATACCGGGCGACGATGTCGCCTAGGGCATACACCTCGGCGTGACCCATGTGTAGATCCCCTGAAGGGTAGGGAAACATGTCGAGGATGTACTTGCGTGGCCTCTGGTCGTTGGGGTCATCGACGGTGAAGGGTTGCAGTTGCTCCCAAATTGCCGACCATTTGTGTTCGAGTTGACGAAAATCGAAAGCGTCGGCCGGTTCGGGGGATGTGGGCTCAGTCATTGCTTTAAGAATACGCAATGGTGGGCACACCGAGCGCCTCTAGGAGCCTTTTTGCTTTATGTCCCACTTCAGCGACTTCTTCATCGACTTGTGACGACCAGGTAATCCCGCCACCCGCGCCAATCCGCGCCACACCGTCTGCGAGGACCACGGTGCGAATTGTCATGGCCAGCTCCATGGTGAAATCACCTCGAAGCCACCCCCAGGTTCCCGAATACACTCCCCGCGGCCCGCTTTCCCACTCGCTCAGCAGACTGACGGCGCGCGACTTGGGTGCCCCAGTCATTGACCCGGCGGGAAAGCACGCCTTCAGGGCGTCGATTCCGTCGTGACCTTCGGCCAGTGTGCCGGTCACCGTCGATACCAACTGGTGCACGGTGGCGAAAGTTTCCACTTCAAATAGTTCTGTGACACGGACACTATCTACTGCGCAGACCCGTAAGAAATCATTTCTCATCAGGTCAACAATCATCAGGTTCTCAGCCTGTTCTTTTTCACTTTCTACAAGGTCGGTGATGAAACGCTGGTCTTCTTCTTCGTTTTGCCCCCGAGGTCTTGTGCCCTTAATCGGTCGCGTGGTCAACACACCGTCACGATCGAGGCGCAAGAACGTTTCTGGCGACGCTGACACCATCGAGAACGCTCCGAGGCGCAAAAGCGCCTGATGGGGTGCCGGTGAAATCTGTCGCAGGATATGGTGCAACTCCCAATCGGCGAGGGGTGAGTCCACCTCAACCTGCGTAGTGACACACAGCTGGTAGGCCTCTCCGTCGCGAATTGCGTCGAGGGCTTTGCCAATCATCTTCCGGTACTCACTGGGAGTATCCCTCCACCGATCACGCACAGAAACCTGTGTCACGGACGGGTCAGTGTGAGCGGGGAGAGCACCATCCACCGCATCAGAAACCGCATCAGACACCGACGCCACAGAGGAGAGATTCGACACATCGGAGAGGGTCGACACATCGGACAGCGCTGCCTCTACGTGCTGAAAATAGTGTTCACACTCTTCCGGATCTTCTCCTAGCATCCACGCCGTGACGAGCCCGCTCGCCCAGTTCACACTGATGCTCTGGCGCACGATCACGGCCCTCAGGGGTTCACTCCACGACGCGGGGGCCTGCCAATGGTCAGGAAGTTGGATGGTGACAGCAGCGTGGTCGTAGGGCACCACCACAACAAGTCCCAGCGGTACGCTGACATCTGTGGGGTCATCGGTGGTGTTCTCTGTGGGCTCTAGCGCGACGCTCCCCCACAGCTCGCGCAACTGATCCAAGGCGTCTTCTCCAGAGAGCTCCTGGAGTTCCCCCCGGGCCAGCACACTGTGTGCAGAGTGCGCGCCTCCGGACACATCGATCCACACCGCACAGTCGTCGTCGACACACAACTCCTGGAAGATTTGCTCCGGTGTTGCACGCGCGGATAATTGTCGCCGAAATGCCCGAATGGCCATAGCCTTTAGCCTATGTCTCGGCACCACACTTTCCTTTGGTCAGGCGCCGAGCTTGTTCCCACAGAGTCAGTTGTCGCCGAATCGGTTGTGGTGGCCGACTCGTGGCGTGTAGAAAACGGCAGGGTCGTCGCACTACCCCGCCACCTTGAACGGTTCTTCACAGGAGTTGAACCCCACAGCCGTCTGCACGAATCATCGCGACAATTTGCCCAGGCTGTGCTCCAACACTTACCTCAGACGGGTTCGTGGTTTCCTCGAATCGATCTCATCGACACCGGGTCGCAGTGGGTTTTTCGCTACCAGTTGCGTCCACGACCCGCAGTGACCGATCGTGCAGTGTTGGCTACCGCGCGGCTCGATCCCAGAAAACACCCCCACACAAAAGGGCCAGACCTTGAGGCGTTGCTCTCCCTGCGCGAGGAGGCGTCAGAGCGTGGCGCCGATGAGGCGATTATTGTGCGAAATGGTTACGTCTGCGAAGGCGCCTACAGCACAGTCATGGCCTGGTCGCCAGACAAAAGAACCCTCTATTCGATGGGTCCCGAAGAACCAAGAATACCGAGCGTCACCGAATCGATCGTGGCCGACATCGCCCAATCTCGCGGTGTCACTGTCCTCGCGAAGCGTTTTCGCCCCGACGACCTGGAGGATTTAGAAGTGTGGATTGTCTCAGCCCTCCACGGAATCCGACACGCGGTCTCGTGGCGTAGCGGACCGAGCCTGTTGGCACCCTCCGGTCTGCGAGACGACTACCAGAATGAATGGCTCAATCGAGCTCTGCCGTGGAATCGCGAAGCGGGTATCGCCGGCTGATCAGCTCATCTCGGACAGGTACGTGCGAGATGATCACGGCGATGCGCTGGGGCCCGTGGCCCACACTCGTCAAAAGGTCATCCATCAGTGCATCAGCCATCGCCCTGTCGACGTTGGCGGTGGGCTCATCAAGGACAATAATCGGGGCTTTGGCCAAGAACGCTCTGGCCAACGCGATCCGTTGGGCTTGACCGCCCGAGACTAGGGCGCCTGATTCGCCGACCGGACTGTCAAGACCGCCCCTGTTTTTCGCCCATTCGAGCAAGCCCACACGCTCCAGAACGTCCCAAAGCTCCTCGTCGTCAGCGTCCACAGCAGCAAAGGACAGGTTGTGTCGAATTGACGTATCAAACAGGTGCGGCCGCTGTTCAATGAGCACGATGTGGCGTCGACGCTCGGCCAAAGACATCGACGACAGTTCGACACCGTCAATCTTGCAGTGCCCGGTGTAGTCGATAAATCCGACCAGTGCACTGGCGAGGGTGGATTTACCGACCCCGCTTGGGCCTTCGATGAGTACCCGCTCCCCCGCTGTGGCCTGCAGGGTGACGGGGGCAAACGGTGAGCTGGTTTGCGTGGGCCAATGAGCGGCGAAATTGTCCCATCGGAGGCTCTCGACCGCCAGATTTGGTCCCTCCTCGACATCATCTTCGCTTTCCACAGGGATACCCGCAGGATGTTCTTCGGGGGCCAGCTGGGCAATGCGCTCGGCCGAGCTAGATACACGCCGCCACGCAGACACCGCCTGTGGCACCGCCTGAAACACTTCGAAGAGCGCCAGCGGGGTTAACACCAGAAGAGCAAACAGCGGCCCGGAAAGTCCCCCCTCTGCCACCCGTGGTGACACAACGAGGACGACACCGACCACGGCCAAGCCGGCAAACACAATAAAAGCTCCACCGATGAGACTCTGCCCCCAGGCAGCTCTCCGTTCAACCCTTCGAAGGGTGTCATCGAGTTCACGGGCCCGGCGGTAGTAGTGCTCATCCGCATCAAAAGCGACGAGCACGGCACGACGCTGGATCGTATCCATTAACCAGTCGGCCAACTCGGCACGAGCGGGTGCAACATCGCGGTCTGCCGTGGCCGACACCAGTCGTTGCCACCAGATGGACAGTACTCCGGCAAGAATCAACATCGCAGCCAACAGTGCGCTGGCTCGGTAATCCACCACAGCGAGGGCACCCACGCTGAGCACCACCACGGTGACCGCTGACGCGACGGGTTGGATGACCCGCAAAGGGTAATCCTGGAGTGTGTCGACATCGGCCCCCAACGTGGTGAGGACATCACCGCGCCCCCGACGCCACAGACCGGCCGGTGCGAGAGGGACCAACCGGCGATACAACCACACCCGCAGTTCTTCCAGTGCGACAAACGCGTGGTGGTGGGCGTGAAGTCGCTCTAGGTAGCGAAAGACCGCGCGCGAGAGCGCAAAAGCCCGCACGGCGACGATGGCTAGCGTGAGATACAAAATGGGTGGCTGCTCAGCGGCCCGGGTGATCAACCAGGCCGATGTCGCCAAGAGCGCGACCTGTGCTCCTTGGGCGAGGCTCCCTAGGGCGACGGCTTGAACAATGGCCACACGCCGTGGGAGAGCCCTTGATGCGACAGTCCGAGACATCAGCGATTCACCTCAGTCAACCCTGTCGGCACAATCGATACTGTGTGGTCCGCGTGCTGGCCGGCACGAAGGCGATGGCTGACGACCAGGCACAACACTCCCGCCTTCGCCAATCCGGCGATGGCCTCCCACACGACCTCTTCAGTGTCGGAATCCACAGCGCTGGTGACCTCGTCGAGTAACACCAACGACGCCGAACGCTCAGCCTGCCGATAGAGGGCCCGCGCCAGCGCGACGCGCTGTGCTTGACCTCCTGAAAGGCCGGAGCCATTTACACCCAGGCTCATCTCCGGCTCGATTCGCTGGAGCCCCACCCGTTCAAGAACGTCACTGAGTAAGGCCTGGTGGGGAGCGGATGAGCCGAGGGTGATATTGCTGGCGACACTCCCTGCAAGCAAAGACGGCTGCTGGGGCGCCCAGGCAATGTCCTCGCGCAGCGTGGGGAGTTCGACCACAGTGCCATTACGCATCACCTGTCCGTGTGCGGGTGCGAAGCCAAGCAGTGCCTGAACGATGCTGGTTTTCCCGGCACCACTTGGCCCCTCAAGGAGGGTCACCTGACCGGCCTGCATGGTAACGGTGAGAGGTTCATGGACAGCCCGCCCTCCGCGGGTGGCCTGAAAATCAACCAACTCCAAGGTCTTGATGGGCCGGCGTGTGCCACCAGGTGGTTGTTCAGCATTCCCCAAGTCCAGGGCGGGCGCGGTCCTCGCCGGCGGGGTCGCCAATTCCCGAGGCGGGAGTGATTCCGGGGTCGCTTCGAAAATCTCAAAAAGGTCTTCGGCGGCCGCGACGCCTTCAGCGGCGTTATGAAACTGGGCTCCCACTGCCCGCAGGGGCAAATACACTTCCGGCACGAGGATGAGAACGAACAGTCCCAGCCAGAGCGGGATTCCGCCATCGACCAACCGGATTCCTACCGAAACAGCCACGATGGCGACCGAGAAACTGGCCGCCAATTCGAGCACAAAGGACGAGAGAAAACTCACCCTCAATACCGCCATCGTTCGCTGTCGAAAGCGACTCGTCATGTCGCGTATTTTGGCCACTTGGCGCCATTGGCGACCGAATATCTTCAGGGTCGACAGGCCCTCCAAGAGGTCCATAAAGCCGCGTGAGAGTAGCTGCAAACCTTCCCATTGACGCTTTTGGACTGCTTGAGTGGCCCACCCAATGAGCACCATGAAAATGGGAATCACCGGTAGGGCAAGGGTGATCGCGATTCCGGTCGGCAAATCGGTTGTCCAGAGGATGATCAGGAGCACGGGTGTCTGGATGGCGGTCAGGATCAGTTGCGGCAGGTAGCGCCCGAAATACATATCAAGTGCATCAATGCCTCGTGCCAAAAGGTTGGTGATGTCACTACTGGCTCGGCGCTCCATGTAGGAGGGGCCGAGTTCACGCAGGGCCCCCAACGCTCGGGCACGAAGTTGTGATTTCACGAGCGACCCACCACGGTCAGAGATGGCGTCTAATGCCACGAGGGTGGCTGCGCGGACCAACACGGCGATCAGGAAAAAGATGACCGACACACGAATGTCCGACCAGGGCGCGCCATCGATCACGCCGGCAATGACGAGCGCAATGCTCAGGGAAAAAGCCGCAATGGAGAGTGTGTGGATGAGGGCGACCACAGCGAGGGCGACCACCAGTGGGGTGGCCGCCCTCGCGTAGTGAAGTAGACGTTTATCGAATGGCTTCAGTGACTCGCTCCCACAGGAATGGAATCCCGGGTGACACGTTTTCTAAACACCCAATAGGTCCAACCTTGATAGGCCAGCACCAAGGGCAATGAGAACAGTGCAATCCAGGTCATTACGGTGAGAGTGTATTCCGTACTTGACGCGTTTTCGATTGTGAGCGAGTAGGCCGGGTCGATGCTCGAGGGCATCACATTGGGATACAACGCGGCGAGAATCGCTCCGACCGCGAAAACAATCGTGAGTGCCATTGTGGTGAAGGCCCAGCCTTCGCGTCCCACCATGTTCAACACCCACGCCGCAATGAGGAACACCGCCGCGGCTGCCGAAAGACCCAGCAATACCGGGAGGTGATCGATGTCGCGGTGTTGCCACGCGGTCCACAGGAGGAAGCTGGCGGCGACGGCGACAGTAATCGCCGTGGATCGGGTGACCAAGGCTTTTGCTCGCGCCTTCAGCTCCCCGTCTGTTTTGAGTGTGACGAAGATGACGCCGTGGGTGAAAAACAGCATCAACGTGGTCAGTCCACCCAGCAGTCCGTAAGGATTGAGCAGGGTGAAGAAGGTTCCGGCGTAGTTGCCGGTCTCGTCGATGGGTACTCCCTGGATGATGTTGGCAAAAGCGACACCCCAGAGCAGTGCGGGGAGGGCAGAGCCCACAACGATCATCCAGTCGAACCAGTTCGTCCACTGTTCGCCTTTACCTTGATGGCGATATTCGAAGGAGACTCCCCTGACAATCAGCGCCAACAAAATGACCAGTAGTGCGAGGTAGAAACCACTGAAGAGGGTTCCGTACCAAATGGGGAATGCGGCGAACAAGGCCGCCCCGGCAACGATTAGCCAGGTTTCGTTTAAGTCCCAGACCGGCCCAATGGTGTTGATGAGTACTCGGCGGTCGGTGTTGTCTTTGCCAATGAATGGCAGCGACATTCCGACCCCGAAGTCGAACCCGTCGAGGACAAAGTAGCCCACGAAGAGGAATCCGACGATGAGAAACCAGACATATGCGAGATCCATGATGTGCCTTCTTTATTCCTAATAAACCGTTGCCAGTTTTGCGGAGTCGATATCTTTGGGGTCCACTGTGTGGTCCCAACTGTGTGGACCCTCTTGCGCCGCTTTCACAATCAGTTTGAATTCGACGACGGCGAGGATGCCGTAGACCAGAGTGAATGCCACCAAAGAGATCAGTACCTCAAGGCCTGTGACCGTCGGTGACACTCCGTCTTCGGTGAGCATCAAACCGAACACAATCCACGGCTGGCGAGCCATTTCGGTGAACAACCATCCCACGAGACTCGAGAGCAACGGCAGTGGAGCAGCCCAGATCGCGACTTTCCATGCCCACGGCTTGGGTTCGCGACCCTTACGGGTCATCCACAGTCCCACCGCCGAAATCAACGCAGCAAGGGCGCCAAGGCCAATCATCCAGCGGAAGCTCCAGTAGGCCAGCCAGATAATGGGCAGGTAGTCGCCTGGACCGTACGCCAACTCGTACTGTGCCTGCAGGTCATTAATTCCTTCCACGGTGCCCATGGGGTCGTGGGTGGAAAGTATGGACAGCAGGTAGGGAATACGTATCGAGAAAGTTTCTTCCGTGCCGTCCGGCGTTCCCAGCGAGAAGATCGAAAAGCTCGCAGCCGATGTGGTTTCGTAGAGGGCTTCCGCGGCAGCCATTTTCATTGGCTGTGTTTGAACCATGATCAGGCTCAATGCGTCACCACTGGCTGCGACTCCCGCGAAGGCGACAATGTTGGTCCAGCCACCAAATTTCAACGCGGTGCGCATTTCTTCGTAGTGCTGGCCTCTGGAGAGGTGCCATGCGGCTACCGCCACAACAACTACTGCCGCAAACATCACCGAGGCGAACAGTGTGTGCGGGAACGAGGCTAAGACCACGGGGTTGGTGAGCACTGCCCCAATGTCGGCAAGTTCCGCTCGCCCCGCTTCCTCATTAATGCGAAATCCCACCGGGTTTTGCATGAACGCGTTCGCGGCCAGGATGAAATACGCCGAGAGGATGGTCGAGAACCAAGTCATCCAGATACTCAGCAGGTGCAGTCGCGGCGAGAGTTTGTCCCAACCAAAAATCCACAGGCCAATAAACGTTGCCTCGAGGAAGAATGCCAGGAGCCCTTCCATAGCGAGTGGGGCCCCGAAGACGTCACCGACAAACTTGGAATAGTCCGACCAGTTCATTCCGAATTGGAATTCCTGAACGATTCCGGTGACTACACCCATCGCAAAGTTGATCAGGAAGATCCGTCCGAATAGGCGTGTGAGGTGCAGCCATTTGAGTTTGCCGGTGGCAAACCACGCAGACTGCATGATTGCCACCAGTAGCGCCATCCCAATAGTGAGGGGCACAAACAGGAAGTGGTACAGGGTGGTTAAACCAAACTGCCACCGGGCCAACACGAGGGGATCAAGCCACTCCATCAACATTCGAATCTCTTTCTCGAAATCAACCGATGGCCCTAGTTTACCTTCCTGCAAAAAAGCTGATAATTACCTGCCATACAGATTTGAATCGCAAAAAGGCCAAGGTTTTGTTCATTACTGACAACAGTAGAATCATGGCCAATGAATGAAGCCATCGATAGCTTCCTGAGCTTTATCCAGGACATGGATCCGGTGCTTCGGACAGTTCTTGCTGGCGTGGCAATCATGTTGGAAACCAGTGTCCTCGTCGGCCTCATTGTGCCCGGGGACACCGTTGTTCTGGTGGCCTCGACTGGAGTCGAAGGCGTTTTGGAATACCTGTCACTCGCCGTGGTGATCATCGTGGGCGCTCTGATGGGCGAGTCGATTGGTTTCGCCATTGGGCGCTACTTCGGGCCCAAACTGCGTGAGGGAAAGCTGGGGCACAGGCTGGGACCCGAACGCCTCGCCAAAGCGGACCGCTTTGTCGACCGTCGAGGCGGGATTGCGGTTTTTATTTCCCGCTTCCTTCCCGTGTTTCACTCCGTCGTACCCATGGTTGCCGGGATGTCGACAATGCGTTACCGGCGTTTCATGGCGTGGACAGCGCCAGCCTGCACCCTGTGGGCCTTTATTTATGTGTCGGTTGGAGCAGGGGCTGCGGGAACCTACCGGGAATTAAAAGACCAGTTCGATTGGGCAGGCTGGGTCTTCATCGGAATTTTTGCGGTGTTCTCGGCTCTTCTCTGGGTCGTGAAACATTTCCTGATGCGCTTCACTGACCGGTCCACCAGGGAAGATACTGCGGAGACGCCCGAGAGTTCCGTAGAGTCCCGGAACTGAGTCACAGACGGGCTTTTCGCAGGCGAACGCTACGTCATCACCAAAGCCAGGGCCGGGATTTTTCCGACGAGAACCCTTCAGAGGGTTGCGGAAATGACTGTGGGGACCTGGTTTCCCAGGTCCCCACAGTCTCTCTAGAGCTTAGAAGCCGTTGGCAGCTAACCACTCCGAAGCGATGTCTGCTGAGGACATCTCATCTGCGGTTGCCTGCAGGTTCATGGCCACTAAATCACCAGCGGTCATTGCTTCACTGATCGGGTTGATCACTGGCGCAATGCCCTCAGCCACATCCCTCGCCGCGATGGGAACCACGTTTGACGAGAGGAATAACCCCTCTGGGTCGGCCAAGGTCACCAGGTTGTCGCGTGCGATGGCCGGGTTTCCGGTGTAGATGTTGGCGACCTGAACTTCGCCCGAGAGCAACGCCTCGAGTGTCACTTCACCGGTGGCACTGAACTCGACCTCAACGCCGTAGGTTTCCAGCAGGCCGCTGGGACCGTAGGGGCGCTCTTCAAGCTCAGGCGCACCACCGAGGACGAGTGGGCTAATTCCCGCCAGGTCACCGATTTCCACTAGACCGTTCGCTTCAGCGAATTCGGCGGTCACGTTGTAGGAATCCTGGTCGGTTGCCGGAGACATCGACAGCGCCACCAGGCCTGGGGGTAGGGCTCCCTGCAACGCGGTGTACACCTCGTCGGCTTGGGTTGCCGTAGCGTCAGACGCGTAGTACTGCAGCAGGTTGCCGGTGTACTCCGGGAACAGCTGTACTTCGCCCGCTTCAAGCGCGGGGAGGTACGCCTCGCGCTGACCGATTTGATAGTTGCGCTCTACGGTGTATCCGGCAGCTTCCAACGCTTGCGAGTACACCTCGGCCACAATTTCGTTGGAGTAATAGGCCTGTGACCCCACCACGATGGTGCCCAGTTCCATTTGGTCCATCGTGTCGTCGGCCATGCTTTCGTCCTGGGACTCAGTTTCGGCACCAGTGTCTACCGGTTCCTCTTCCGGGGCGCCAGCGGCACAGCCCACCAGGAGACCGGCGGTTGCCACCAGTCCACCCATCAGGAGTGTTTTACGTCGTAGTGTCATTGTGTTCTGTATCTCTCTTCCTGTTTTTCACTGTGTCACAAGGGTGGCAGACCGAAGCCTGCCTGACCGGTCAGCGCGTTTTCTGGCGTGCCCGGACGTCAACACCTCGACCTGTGGTCACCCCGTGGGGGGTGGCGAGTCGGGTGAGGAGTGCAAGGAGCCCGTCGATGACGAGCGCTAAGACGATGATGAGCAACGCTGCTCCCACCATTTGATCGAGGCGTCGAAGGGGAATGCCTTGGATAATTTCGTAGCCGAGCCCACCGAGGCCCACATACGCGATGAGTGTGACGGTGGCCACCACTTGAAGTGTTGCTCCGCGTAGTCCGCCGATCAGCAGCGGGAGCGACAGCGGTATTTCGACTCGTGTGAGAATCTGCCAGTCGGTCATCCCTTGGGCTTTTGCCGCGTCGATGGTGGCCCGATTAATTTGGTCAACACCCGCATACGCACCGGCGAGGAGAGGTGGGATGGCCAGCAGAACCAGTGAGACGGTCGCGGCGGTAGCTCGCTCGGACACCCCAAAGACCAGCACCAGGTAGAGCATCAGACCGAAAGTGGGTAGCGCACGGGCAGCCCCCGCAGCGCCGACAGCGAGTACCCGTCCCCGACCGGTGTGACCGATGTAGTAACCCAGCGGAACGGCAATCACCGCGGCAATCGCCACCGCAACCGCGGTGTAGGAGAGGTGTTCGAGGGTGCGATTGGGTATCGACCCCGAACCGACCCAGTTTTCGGGGTCGCCCAGCCACACGATGGCTTGGTAGAAGATGTCCATCAGCTCACCGCCTGGCCTGCTCGGGCCATGGCGAGCCGTGCCCAGGGCATGCCTAAGCGCCCGGCCAGGACGAGTGCGGCATCAAACAGGGCAGCCACGAACACAGTCATCACAATTCCGGTGAGAATTTCCGCTTCAATTCGCCTCTGAAAACCGTCAGTAAAGAAATAGCCGAGGCTTTGAACGCCCACCAGCACTCCCACCGTGACCAACGACACAGTGCTGACCGCCACAACGCGAAGTCCCGCGACCAGTACGGGCCCGGCGAGGGGAAGTTCAACCTGGAAAAAACGCTGCCAGGGCCCGTATCCGACAGCTGTCGCAGCACGTAGCGCTGCCGGGTCAATACTCGAAAACGCATCGGCTGCGTTTCTCGACATAATCGCCACTGCGTAGACAACCAACGCAATGATCACGTTGAGGGGTGAGAGAAAGGGCAACCCGAAAAGGGGTGGGATCAGCACAAACAGCGCAAGAGAAGGGATTGTGTACAAAATTCCCACCACCGAGAGAATCAGCCCGCGCAGGCGAGTAAATCGATGGGCCAGCCAGCCGATGGGCAACGACAGCAGGCCTCCTAAGACGATGGGGATGGCGGAGAGCCAAATGTGCTCGACTGTGAGACGCACAATCGCGTCAGTGTTGTCCCACACCCAGTTCACTGTGCGTCCCTAACGATCAAGGCGCCCTTGAATGCGCCCCTCGGTGTCGACCACGACATCAGGGTGGGTGTCACTGCGCTCCAGTCGACGCGCGGCGGTTGTGTGCCCAATGAAGGACGCCACAAAGTCGTCTGCGGGGTTACTGAGGATTTCTTCCGGGGTTCCTTGTTGGGCGACTTCGGCGCCCTCTCGAAGGATCACCATCTGGTCGGCAACAAGAAACGCTTCATCAATGTCGTGGGTCACAAACACCACGGTTTTCGACAGCCTGGCTTGGAGGTCGAGAAGTTCGCGTTGTAGATCTCTTCGCACCACGGGGTCGACGGCACCAAAGGGTTCGTCCATCAACAAAATGTTGGGGTCGACCGCGAGAGCTCGTGCAACGCCCACCCGCTGCTGCTGGCCGCCGGAGAGCTGTTGGGGGTATCGCTTGGCTAGTGAAGGGTCGAGCCCCACCAACTCCATGAGTTCTTCCGCGCGCTCGCGGGATTGCGGTTTGGGTGTGCCCACCAGACGAGACACCGTTTGAATGTTGTCAATCACGCTCTTGTGGGGAAGGAGACCACCGCTTTGCATGACGTAGCCCACGGAGCGGCGCAGAGTGACCGGGTCGCGCTGGCGCACATCCTCGTCGTCGATGAGGACGCTACCGGAATCGGGTTCGACCATGCGGTTGACCATGCGAAGCAGCGTCGTCTTCCCACAACCACTGGAGCCCACCAACACGGTGAGTGATCCACTGGGGATAGTCAGTGAGAAATCCTTGACGGCAACATTTCCCCCGGGAAATGTTTTGTGCACGCGTCGATACTCAATCATTGGCGAAACTCTCCGCGTGTTGTGAGGACCGAGGACTTGGTTGCCCAGTCAACCAGCAACGTCAGTAAACGTGGCGGGAGAGTGCCCCTTTTCTCGGAGTCTCTCAGGAACTTGTGATGTCTGTTTAGCGCACCGCGTCAGCGACAATGAGGTGGAAAATTCGCCTTGCCTCAGCGAGGATTGCTTTGTCTCCGCGCTCTACCCGCAAAAAAGCTCGCACGAGAAGCGCATCGAGGGCGT
>CBFHPU010000010.1:0-7691 GCA_965657845.1 Pontimonas sp. | reverse complement strand
CCCCTTTCGCGGTTACGGCAGCACGTCCTGGATACGTGTACTCGCACGAGTGGTACTCGCGGCCAAGCCGGAACCCGACGCCCGTGGGCCCAAGAAGATTCGTGGCTGGCGCTCCTTCACTTCCGCGCCGGTGCCGTTTGCCGAAGTCACCCTCACAGCCGACGGACACACCCTGACCGTCCAGGCCGATCGCGGTGGTGTAATCGATCACACCCTGGATATTTCGCTCTCCCCCGGCTGGCATGACGTATGGATGCGAGTAGGCGATGGCCTACCCGTTCGCGCCCGAGTGTTCATCATCGCCGACGACCAAGACATTGGGGTGATTTGCGATGTGGATGACACCGTCATGGTCACGGCACTCCCCCGCCCTTTTCTTGCCGCCTGGAACTCCTTCGTGAGAGATGAACACGCCAGGCGTCCAGTGCCCGGCATGGCAGTCCTGTTGGAGCGCACCGTGCGTCAATACCCGGGTTGCCCGGTAATTTATCTCTCGACTGGGGCCTGGAATGTTCAACCCACCATCAGTCGGTTTCTGAAGCGCCACCTCTACCCGATGGGATCTCTTTTACTCACGGATTGGGGTCCCACCACAGACCGGATTTTTCGCAGCGGTCGCGACCACAAGAAAGAGAATTTGGAGCGACTCGCAAAGGATTTTCCCCACGTCCGCTGGATTCTCATTGGCGATGACGGCCAACACGACGAAGAGCTCTACTCGAATTTCGCCATGAATCACCCCGAGCAGGTAAGAGCCATTGCGATCAGGGAACTTCTTGCGCCAGAGGCGCTCCTCGCCGGAGGACGTTCACACACCAACCGGACAGTGGACCCGGAGATCACACCGTGGGTGTCTGCATCAAATGGCGCCGGACTAGCCGTCGAGCTCGCCCGGCTCGGTGTCCTCGAGTGGCCTGCTCACTCCCCCGAGTGATTCGCGCAACCTCAACACTTTGAGCGCGGCCTGGTCGATATGACCCTCGGAAATCTCTTCTCGCTCGACGGCAGCGACCACTGCGTCAATCATTCCCGTCAGTCGGGTAAGCGCTTGCTCCGCACTCAGCCCACCACTATCAACCACCATGTCCACACCGGAGGCGAAAGCCTCAACAGCGTTGAGTGCAGGGTCCTCAAACCGCGAATCACCGGATGTTTCCAACATGGACAAATCATCGGTGATGATCACTCCGCGATAGCCCCACTGTTGTCGCAACAGTGAAATCCACGGCTCCGAAAGGGAAGCCGGCCGATCATCCACTTCTTCCATCACCAGGTGCCCCAACATCAGCAGTGGCACTTGTTCGTCAACAGCCGCCCTAAAGGGTGGCGCATGCCGCTCACTCCACTGATCAAAATCTTCTTCTGCAACACCGAGGGTTTTGTGAGTGTCATCAACGGTCAGGCCATGACCCGGAAAGTGTTTCACCGCCACGGCAACCCCGTCGATAGAACCTTGGAGCGCCGCCTTCACTCGCTCACTGACCTCTTCCGGTTCGCTTCCCAACGCACGAGAGTGAATGTAGGCGTCCTCGCCGGGACTCACGTCGGCTACTACGCCCAGGTTGACATTCGCCCCGACATCAAACACGAGGAGGTTGCGCTCTCGCGTCGTCTCCGTGGTGAGGCTTGCTGGTTCTGCGGACAGTTCGCTGGCGCTCGGAAAATCGTCTGGCCGGAGCCGTTGGACGGCTCCGCCTTCTTGGTCAATGGCGATCAGCAGGTCACTATCCGCCATGGTCCTCAGTGAACTAATAAAGGGTCGAGCCTGCTCGATATCACCGGAAATATTGTCACCCAGTAGGAGAAAACCGCCGATCGGGTGAGTGTCGAGGACGCGTTGGTGGGGTGCTTCAGTTGTGCCAGGCACGTGAACGATAAAGAGTGAAGCGACCTTCTCCTCCAGCGTCCACCCGGAGACCACCTCACCGGCCAAATCCCCACTGTCGACCGGATCAAGTTCCTCAATCGCCACTCCGTCGATATCGGGAAAGCTGAACGAATCAGTGGATTCTTCTTGACCTGTCGCAACACCGGCACTCTCACCAAGATTTTGTTCTGGAGATTTCGTGAGGGCTCCGGCGCAGGCCGAGAGAGCAAAAGAAACGACCACGATAAATCCAACGAATCTCTTCGGGCTGGTGGCTTTTAAGGCAGGGGAAGAAAGGAGCACCAGAACACGTTAACGCTCTACTCCCCGGGGGTTGGGGACCCCCGCTGGTAGCGTGGCGACATGGTCGACGACACCTTCTTGCAAATTGGAGCGGTTCTCGGTTTAGCACTTGTGGGTGGCCTCTTGGCAAAGCTCCTTCGCCAACCCGTGATCGTCGCCTATATCGTCGTGGGGGTCCTGGGCGGGCCGGCGGTGTTAGGTTTGGTCTCCGCAGAGGATGAAATCAAGCTTCTGGCAAAGCTCGGGATTGCAATCCTGCTCTTTTTAGTGGGGCTTAAGCTCGACATTCACTTGATTAGAGCAATCGGTCCGGTGGCACTCATTACCGGCGCTGGCCAGGTACTCCTCACTGCCGGTTTGGGTTATCTGCTCGCGCTGGGCCTCGGGTGGGATTCCTCTTCCGCTGTCTACATCGCAGTGGCCTTAACTTTCTCCTCCACGATCATCGTGGTGAAACTGCTTGGTGATCGGCGTGAACTCGACCAACTTCACGGCCGCATTGCGGTCGGCATCCTGATCGTCCAAGACATCTTGGTGGTCATTGCCATGCTCGCCATTGTCACGGTGGGACAGCCTGGCGAACAGGCGCTCGCGTCGGAGATCGCTTGGACGTTGGGCGGTGGCCTTCTTTTTCTGGCAGCCGTAGCGGTCGTGTCTCGCTTCGTGTTGCCACGCCTATTGGAGTGGATGGCAAGAAACCAAGAGTTGACCTTGGTATTTGGTGTGTCTTGGGCGGTGATGTTGGCTGCGGCCAGTTCGTGGCTTGGCTTAAGCATGGAAATTGGCGCTTTTGTCGCGGGTGTTGCCCTAGCGTCCACTCCGTACCGCGAAAGCCTCGGGGCCCGCATGATTAGCCTGCGCGACATCATGATTTTGTTCTTCTTTATTGAATTGGGTTCGTCGCTCACGCTCGATGGCGCAGTTTCCCAACTGTTCCCTGCCCTGATCGTCACCGTGTTCATTTTGATCGGGAAGCCCCTTATTGTGCTCGGTGTCATGTTGGCTCAGGGGTATCGGGCGACGGTCGCACTGCGAACGGGCCTGACGATCGCCCAGATCAGTGAGTTCTCTTTGATTCTTGTGGCCTTGGGCTACAGCCTGGGCCAAGTCAACGACGACCTGCTGAGCCTGATCACCCTGGTCGCCATTTTCACAATCACCATTTCGACGTATTTCATTACCTACCAGGAGCGACTCATCGCGATGCTCTCACCGTTAACCCGTGTGATCGAGCGACGCTTCCAGGGTTCGGGTGTGGAGCAAAATGCGTCCCACCCGTATGACGCCATTGTGATTGGTGCGGGCAGGCTCGGTTCGGACATCGTGCGAGGCCTTCGCGACGAAGGCAGCGACCTCCTCGTGGTGGACCTGGATCCGCGTGCCTTAAAAACAATCGGAGCCTACGGGGTGGACACGCTCTATGGGGACGCTAGCGACCCCGATTTCATCAAAGCGCTGCCGTTACACGAAACTCACACGGTGGTGTGCGCAGCGCCCGATCGGACCACGAACATGGTGGTGCTGGAAGCGCTCCAACGCCTGGAGTTCGGCGGCTCAATCTGTCTCACCGCTTTGGACGCGAGAACGGCGGAAACCTTCGAAGGCTATCCCCACGTCACCGTGGTGCGGCCTTTTCAGATGGCGGCGCACTCCATTGTGGATGGCGTGAAAGCCCAGATGAAAACGGATGACGACGATTCATAGCAATACCCCTAGGGGTATTGCTATAGTGGGGGGACGATTCGTTTCAGAAAGGGTTACCCGTGAAGAGATTCTTTGCCACCATTGCCGTACTACTCGGCGTCACCGCGGGCCTGGCGGCCTGCTCGAGCGCTGAGCCCGTCGAACTGTCCCAAGACGCCGTGATCATTGATGTGCGTACCCCCGGTGAATTCGCCTCCGGACACCTCGAGGGCGCAATCAACATCGACGTTCAGTCGGCTGACTTCGCCGCCCAGGTGATGGAACTGGACAAAGATGGCGAATACTTCATCTACTGCCGCTCCGGTAACCGCTCTGGTCAAGCCATCGCCCAAATGAACCAGATGGGCTTTAGCGATATGACCAACGGGGGAAGTGTCGCCGACGCATCAGAAGCCTCCGGCATTGAGGTCGTCACGCCGTAGCAGCTAACCCCAGGGCCTCAACCGGCCACATGCGTGAGGGCCCCGCGACAGTGTCGCGGGGCCCTCAAGCGTTAGAGCATTACTGTCTAGTGGTTAGGCGGGAACGGCTTCCGCCACCATTTCGCGGACCATCGGAATCACCTTCGTGCCATACAACTCGATGGAGTTCATCAGAGTGGCGTGAGCCATCGGCCCTGTCGAATACTTCAGATCAAAGCGGGTCGCACCCAGCGCAGTCACCGCTCCGGCAATCTTGCGCGCCACGGTCTCCGGTGATCCCACAACCAACCCACCGTGGTGGACTTCGTTGAGGTAGTGCTCTTTGGTCATCGGACCCCAACCGCGTTCGCGGCCGATGCGACCAAACATCTGCTCATAATTGGGCCACATTTCCTCAATCGCTTGCTCATCAGTCGCGGCAATGTGTCCGGGCGAGTGCACACCAATGGGTTGTGGGGCGTGGCCCATCTGGTCCATCGCCCTGCGGTACAAATCGGCGTAGGGCGCAAAGCGATCGTGGGGGCCACCAATGATGGCGAGCATGAGGGGGAACCCGTAACGCGCAGTACGAACCACGGATTCTGGACTTCCGCCCACACCCACCCAGGTGCGAATTGCCCCCGTGTGCGACTTGGGGAAGACATCCTGGTTCGCCAGGGGGGGCCTGGTGGTTCCTTCCCAGTTCACTGGGGTTTCTTTGAGAAGCTCCGACAAAAGGTTCAGTTTTTCCTCAAACAGCACCTCATAGTCGTGAAGCTGGTAGCCAAAGAGGGGAAACGATTCGGTGAAAGACCCGCGACCGACAATAATTTCGGCGCGGCCCTCGGACAGGGCATCCAGGGTCGCAAAGCGCTGGAACACGCGGATGGGGTCGTCGGAACTAAGAACTGTGACGCCGGACGACAAACGAATTCGGGAAGTCTTCGTGGCGATACCCGCCAGAACCGTTTCGGGTGACGAGATGGCGAAATCGTCACGGTGATGCTCACCCAGGGTAATCGCGTCGATACCCAACTCATCAGCGAGGACTGCTTCTTCAACGACGTCTCTGATGACTTGGGCATAGGGAGTCTTCTCCCCATTGGGCCCTTCGGTCACATCACCGAAAGTGTCAATACCTAGCTCAATGTGTTCACTCATCTCACGCCTCTTTTCGCTATCACCGTACTGTTCTCAACATTGCCCCTTGACGAAGTATTCCCGCACCAGGTCACTACTTGCTGTTACCGCGAGCCGCATACCTCAGCAAGGCACGACCGCGGCGGAGCTCAGGGTTGCAACCTTTCAGGCTTCCACCCGTGGTCACCGCGGACAAAGCGCACCCGGTCGTGCAAACGAGAACGCCTGCCTGCCCAAAATTCAATCGATCGGGGGCGAATGAGAAACCCACCCCATTTTTCAGGCCGCGGCACCTCCTCCACCCCAGCAAACTTTTCTTCCATCTGCTGGACTTTGTCCTCTAGTGCAGCCCTGGAGGCAATCGGCTTCGATTGGTCACTCGCCCACGCCCCCACTCGGGAGTCTCGCGGACGAGAGGAAAAATAAGCATCCGAATCCTCTACTGACACCTTCTCGGCAACCCCGCGAATCTTCACCTGCCGGTGCAGGGAATACCAGGGAAATACGGCGGCGACCGCAGGATTCTGCTCCAGGGCCACACCCTTTTGTGAGGTGTAGTCGGTGTAAAAGGCGAATCCTTCGTCGCTCACACCCCGCAACAACACTGTACGAATGGTGGGCGAACCGTCCGGGTCGATCGTGGAGACCACCATCGCGTTTGGTTCATAAATCCCCTGCTCGTCAGCTTCTTGCAACCACACGCGAAACTGGGCGATGGGATCAGGAAGAAGAGACCCTTCCTCGAGTGCGATCTCCCCGTAATCGGTATGCCGCGCCAGCGGGTCAACAGAGTCAGTCATACTCCACAGCCTAGAAGTCCCCAGATGAGGTGGCGCTGAGCACATCGGGAAAAAACGTGGACCTGAGGGGACTCGAACCCCTGACCCCCTGCATGCCATGCAGGTGCGCTACCAGCTGCGCCACAGGCCCCGAAGTTCTTAGATTACTACACCCGCTCGGCGCGTGCGCCCACTTATTCGCTGGTGGCTGACGGCTCGTCGGGAAGATCAAGTGGCACAACCGGCGAATCCTTCCACAGCCGCTCTAACGCGTAGAAGCCGCGCTCTTCTTCGTGGAAAATGTGCACAATCAGTTCCCCAAAATCCAGCAAAATCCAGCGGCCATCGGCTTTACCCTCGCGCCGTAGCAGCTTGATCCCTGCACTCAACAGCTCCTCTTCGATCCCGTCGGCAATGGCGCGAGTGTTTCTCTCACTGCGTCCACTGAGGATGAGAAAAAAGTCACTGAGCGCCAGTCGACCCGACACATCGAGTGCGACGGGTTCCACCGCGCCCTTTGACCACGCCGCAGTGGCGGCCAGCTGGAGGGCAGATTCCTGTGTCTTTGGCACTAGAACGGCAAATCAACAATGTCGGTTAACAATGCCAAGGCGAGCAGACCCAGTGCGCTGACACCCAAGATGGCCGCTGAGGAACCCAACACAATGGAGGCGACACCCCAACGAGGCCTCTGAATCATCGGCTGATCCACTTGGCTCGTGCGCGAAGAGACTGCGTCACTTGCTCGGATGGGGGTCGTAAAACTACTGCCATCTGCTTGGTCATACGGACTGTGGTCCTCTTCCATTTCCAAAGCCCCAGTGAGGGCCTGTTCTGAGACGTGGCGCGGTAGCGGCATATTTCCCGTCATCAACACTTCGCCAGTGTCACCAATCGGCCCAGTCACATCCATTGTCGGTGCGACCGGAAGGATCAGGGCGTGGGTTGCATCCACACCCACGCCGACGGTTCTCGCAGAAGCGGTGTGCGTGTCGTCTTGAGTGCTGGTGGGGCCAAAGACAGGAGGCAACACGGTGGGGTGGGAGGGCACACCCACTTCAGCCTGTAGCTCGTGGGCTTCACCGGCAACGCGCTGCTCGGGCGCGGGACGAGGATCTGGGGTGTCGTCTGTCGCCGGGAGCGGACTCACTGTGGACAGAGGATCCGGATTGGGGACCACCGGGATCACTCCGGTGTCCGGCACGGGCTCGCCCCGCTGCTCCATTTCGCGACGCTCTCGTCGGGTGAGCATTCGGTGGCCGGATGGGGGCTTTTGAGCCGGCCCACCCTGGGGTTGCAGAGTATTCGGGGTAGAAGCTATTGGGGCAGAAACTGTCGGACGGGACACCGGAGGGGCTGTCACTGGTGGGTTGGGTTCAGGACTGATCACAGGCCCCGTCGAAAGGGTCGACCCTCCAAGGAGAGGTTCCTGATCGCTGGCAACGCTGGCCGGTGTGTCAGTGTTGCCCAGGGAAACGGGGGTGGGGTCTTGTATGG
>CBFHPU010000009.1:0-42793 GCA_965657845.1 Pontimonas sp. | reverse complement strand
CCAGCGCTGGTCCACCGGGAGTCGACCCAGGCGGCTCATCATCCGATAGGCCAGGCCACTGAGCAGTGCACCACCCACAATGACCGCAACCCCCGCCGGGGAATCGTAAGCCTGTACGGTCTCTGTCCGGCCGGAGAGAACCACCAAGACCAACCATGGGGCTGCCACGCCGAGGCGTGATGCGGCCCGAATCCATGACTGTTTGGCGAGGGCATCCTCTCTCACAGCGATGTCAGCACGCACACTGGCTTGTAATGAGTGGAGCACACTGGGCAGTTCCCGGCCACCCACTTCGTGAGCCATACGCAGCGCTTCAATAATCCGATCCGCCACCGGATCAGCAACTGCGTCCTTTAGTTGCGCCAGGGCGCTATCCACCCGGGTGCCCGCTTCCACTTCGCGGCCAAAAGCGGCAAAAAACCCACGCAGCTCACCCGGAGAGTGGTGTTCTAAACCCGCCACGGCTTCTGCCACACCACCACCGGAGCGAATGACCTGTCGAATATGGTCAACCAGGCCCGGCCATGCTGCCCTTAACCGTCGTTGGCGAGCTTCAATTCGGCCGTGCAGTGCTGCACGGCCTGCAAGACCAAAACCCACCATCGCGAGGGGCATCAGGACGGGAATCGGAATGAACACCCCGACCAGTGCCGCGAGAAGCACCGCGACCAGCACCCACAGAGCCATCACCACCGGGGCACGAAGAGAACCCCAGCCTGCTTGATCCAGTAGTTGCTGCACCTGAGCGACCGTCCGGGTCATCACGCCTGCCCTGACTCCCCCCACGCCGGTGGCTTTTCCAGCCCCGGGCTCAGCCGTCACACGGGCCGCCTGTGAAGAATCCAGCCGAGGATCAGTAGAGGTCACAAACCCGGAAAACAACACCAGTATTCCGGCAGCGAGGCCCAGCCCCGACACCACAGCCAACGCTTCCCACCAGGCCATCAGGGCGAGTCACCCTCGAGACTCGACGAGCGAGTCAACTCGCCCGCAGATGGCGTGTGGGCACCAGGGGGCACCCGGGCAAGCTCACCGCTTCGCCAATCAAACACAGTCTCAGCGTGAATACCACCATCAGTGACACCGCGCGGTTCAATAATTTCTCGCACCCGGCGGGTGCCATCCGAGCGCAGTTCGGCGTGAACCACCACGTCGATGACCCCTGCCACGGTGGGCAGGACAAAACCACGGTCAATATTCCCACCGGCAAGCAGTGGCAGAGTGCAGAGCTTTTCTAATGCGTGGCGAGCGCTTTTGGCGTGGATCGTGCAGGCACCCGGAAGGCCCGAATTGAGTGCAATCAACAAATCCAGTGCTTCCGCTTGGCGGACTTCACCCACCACAATGCGATCGGGTCGCATCCGAAGCGCTTCTTTTACTAAACGACGCAGGGTGACCTCACCGGTGCCTTCGAGACTGGGTCCCCGACACTGCAACCCGACGTGGTCGGGAATACCCAAATCCAGTTCAAAGGTTTCTTCGACACTGACCACCCGATCACTGGGCGGTGCTGCCCGCAACAGGGTGTGTAACAGGGTGGTTTTGCCGGCTTGAGTTGCACCGGAGACCAACACGGTTTTCCCCTCACGAATGGCAGCCCTCAGATAGTGGGCTGCGGGGAGCGAGAGCACCCTGCGCTCAACTAGATCCGCCAGGTCTCGAATGCTTTTACTAAATTTCCTGATGTTGACCGACCAATGTTGACGGGTGATATCCGGTATCACCACGTGCACGCGCGACCCGTCGGGTAGGGATGCGTCCACAAAGGGTTGTGAAATATCGACTCGTCGCCCAGTCGGGCGAAGCATCCTCTCAACTAGTCCCCGCACCTCTTCGTCACTTAACACCAATGGCAGAGCTTCGCTGACTCCCGATCGGGCGATGAAGACCCGATCGGGTGCGTTAATCCAGATTTCCTCGACCTCCGGGTCGTCAAGGGCTTCCTGGAGTGGGCCAAACCCTTCGAGGTGTGCGTGCAGGTGGGTGCGAAGCTCGCTCTCTGTGGCGGCACCCCACACATCACCCCCGAGGCTGGCTTCAGCGTGACGGGCAACTTCCTCGTCGACAATGCTCGCCAAGGGGGTATCAACGGCGTGCACTGCTCGGCGCCTAATGTGTTCGGTGAGGTGAGACTGCGCGCTGGGGGTTGCCACCGGCGAACCGGTAAGGGAATCGGAGGACGTCATGTCCACCACCGTGTCAATGCTGAACACCGTGCGCAGAAGTTGTCCCCAGTGGGTGTTGTCACAGTTACTCGGAAACCTGACCTAAGGGCTTTTCACTCCCGCGATTGGGGCAGCACTACCGCCGAGCGAGCGTTCAGGCGGGATAGACTGTGAGCGCTGCGGGAGTGGTGAAATTGGCAGACACGCAGGATTTAGGTTCCTGTGCCTTCGGGCGTGGGGGTTCAAGTCCCCCCTTCCGCACAAAGTGAGACGTAGTGGGTCGCTACTACGGGGTGACCAGTCGGCTACACCTCGAAGAGGACCAATGAGAGGGCCATCACGGCCATACCCGCAATCACGCCATAAATGGCGAGCTGTCCACGGCCAAACTCCCTGGCCGCCGGAAGCAAACTATCCAGAGCGATGTAGACCATGATGCCTGCGACTGCGGCGAACAAGGTCCCGAGCAGTGCATCAGAAATGAACGGCTGTAGGACCAGGTAACCCAACACCGCACCCAGAGGCTCCGCGAGACCGCTGAGGACACCTAAGCCAAACGCCCACAACCTATTGCGCAACGCAAAATACATCGGTATCGCGACCGCGATTCCTTCTGGAATGTTGTGAATGGCGATGGCCACACCCACGGAAAGCCCCACAGCGGGGTCTTCCAACGTGAGGAAGAAGGTGGCGATTCCTTCCGGGAAATTGTGTATGGTCACCGCGAGGGCGACCAAGAGGCCGGCGCGAAAGAGGTGCCTGGCTGGTTCGACCGGGAATTGGCTTTCCACATCAGCTTTGGCCAGTCGGCGCTTTTCATCGTTGGGCAGGGGCAAATCGGGTAAGAACCGGTAGAGCACTGCCATCAACAATGTTCCGGTAAGAAACGCGACCGAGGCTTGAGCCAACCCACTGCCACCGTCGTCTGTGGCGAGCAAATCCGTCGCTTTGGGGATAATTTCGACAAACGACACGTAGAGCATCACGCCGGCAGAAAACCCCAACGCGAGCGCGAGGAACCGATCGTTGGTGGTCTTGGCAAAAAGCCCCAACGCCGCGCCAATTCCGGTGGATAACCCTGCACCGAGGGTCACCAGGAAGGCGAGAAGTACGGGGCTGTCCATCACTCCCGAGCTTAGCAACGCGGTGATTCAGGCGGGCCGGGAAGAACCTGGCAAAGAAGAAACTTAAGGCCGGTATCGCTGCGCTTAGGGCAGCTGCTACCGAGACCCCATAGAGGGTGCTTACACGCCCTGATAGCGCTCAGCCAGGGCACTGGCCAGAGCCTGAAAGGCTTGACCCCGGTGGCTGACACGGTTTTTATCCTCCGCGGTCATCTCGGCCGCGGTGTGTTCTTGGCCATCGGGGATAAAGACCGGGTCGTAACCAAAACCACCCCCACCGTGGGGGGCATCGGCGATGGTTCCATACCAGCGACGTTCGATCGTCACTTCTCCGTCACCATCAACCAGGGCGGCCACACAGACAAAATAGGCCCGGCGGTCCGTCACCCCCTTGAGGTTTTCCAATAACAGCGACACGTTGTCGGTGTCCTCACCACTGGGGCTGTACCGAGCGGAATGGATACCGGGAGCACCGTCAAGAGCGTCAACACAAATACCCGAGTCATCGGCAATCGTGGGTAGCCCGCTGTCATTAAAACCCGCACGGGCTTTAATCAACGCGTTTTCGGAAAAAGTATCGCCGTCCTCCTCTGGGGCATCACCGTTGGGCCCCACAATGTCTACCGACGGCCACACGTCGGCCATGATGGCCTGGACTTCACCGCGTTTGTGGGCGTTGTGGCTGGCGAAAACCAGCTGCATTAGGACGCCAATGTTGATCGTTGAAGGTCGACCAGGGTCGAGATACCTTCCAAGGCTAGGTCGACAAGGTCGCCCAATTCGTCTTTCGAAAACGGTTGCCCCTCGGCCGTGCCCTGTACCTCCACCAGCAGTCCTCGACCTGTCGCCACCACATTCATGTCGGTCTCCGCGGTGGAATCTTCGTTGTAGTCCAAATCGAGCGCCGGTTCACCCGCAACAATGCCCACACTGATTGCCGCGACCTCGTCGATCAGTACTTTTGCGCCTTCGGGGACGTGTCCGTGCTGTTTGGCCCAGGCAATCGCATCGGCGAGCGCGACATAAGCTCCGGTGATTGCCGCGGTCCTGGTTCCCCCATCGGCCTGCAAGACGTCGGTGTCGATCACGATGGTGTTTTCACCCAGTTCCGGGTAGGACACGACGGCTCTGAGGGAGCGGCCGATGAGCCGAGAAATTTCGTGGGTGCGACCACCCACTTTGCCTTTCACCGCTTCACGGTCCATTCGCGAATTGGTGGACCGAGGCAGCATCCCGTATTCGGCGGTGACCCAGCCGGTGCCTTGGCCTTTCAACCAGCGCGGAACGCCCGGTTGAAACGACGCTGTGCACAACACCCGGGTGTTGCCAAAGCTCACCAACGCGCTTCCTTCAGCGTTTGCGGACCAACCGCGTTCAATGGTGACTTCGCGCAGGGTGCGGTTGTCTCGTCCGTTGGACCGTTTAAGCGCCATGGGGTGGTGTCCTCTCGTTAGTGCCCTGTGGTGCAGTGTGTTCCACTGCACGGATGAAATCTTCTGCTCGCTCTTGGTAGTCACGGTATCGGCCAAAACTTGGAGCCCCGGGCGACAGTGTCACCACATCTCCGGGCCCGGCGATGGTGCGTGCCATGGCCACCGCATCATCCATGTCCTCCACGACTTCTAACTGCGGCCAGCGACCCTGGTCAACTCCGGCGTCGGTGAGCCAACCCCGAACCTTCTGTAACAGGTCGGGACCAGAGTCTGGTAACCCGATCAGTGCCGCAGGGGGATGCTCGACGAGTTCTTGTCGCAACGACTCATCATCCACACCACGGTCGCGGCCACCCACCAACGCGATTACTCGTTCGCTTCGAAGCGAGCGCAGTGCGGCAGCCAGTGCTGGCGGGTTGGTCGCCAACGAATCGTTGATAAACCGCACGCCAGACGGGTCGGATACGGGTTGCATGCGGTGGGGTAGGGGATGAAAGGACGCCAGTGCTTCCGCAGTGACACTGGGATCCAGAGTGATCACCGTCTCCACCGCAGCGAGCGCCAACAACACATTCCAGGCGTTATGTTCGCCCACAACGGGAAGTGCATCGAGGGCGATCAACTGCTGGTCATGGTGGGCGATAAAGGCACGACCGTCTATTCGTTCAAGGTGCCAGGGTTCACCCTCCCCCACCGTAATGAGAGGCAGATTCGAATACCGCGCCGCTAACTCGGTCATCAGAGTGTGTTGTGTGGTGTTGACCACCACGTGGGTGGGGCCGTGCCCCACCAGGTTTAATTTGTCGGTGGCGTAGGCCTCAAAGCTGCCGTGCCAGTCAATATGTTCTTCAAACAGTGCGGTCAGTACTGCTGTGTGGGGTGAAAAGTGCAGGCCGGTTGCCTGATAGCTGGATACTTCGGCGACAACCCACGTCGCCTCCGGCAGGTCCCACAACGGCACACCGACATTTCCTCCCAAGACCGCATCCACACCGTGGGCACGCAACAGGTGGTGAACAACGGCACTGGTAGTCGATTTTCCTTTACTGCCGGTCACCCCAATGATTCGCTCATGGTTCAGTGAAAAAAACAGGTCGGTTCCAGAAGTGATCGTGACATCGGCTGCCTGGAGTGCACGAAGCAGCGGGTTACGGGGAGGAATTCCGGGGGAGACTACGGCGATGTCGATGCCGCTCGCTACAACGCCGGACGCTGCGTCCTGCTCACCGGTTGCTATGTGGAGGGGGATATCAAAGGCCTCACACCATACGTTGGCGTGCTCACCATCAATCTGGTCGAGTGCGAGCAGTGTCGCAGTGGGAACATCCCGCTCCAGCATTCGAGCGACGGCCTGGCCCTCTCGGCCAATCCCCACAATGGCGACCGTGGCTCCAGCAAGATCTGACGGTGCCAGTCCACGCTCAGCGAAGCGCACCCTGGGCCTCACGGTAGTCGGCGGGTAATGTCGCGCTGTTTTCTGAGGCAGCCCAGACCTGGTGTTCAAGGTCATCGTGCACGTCGGAAAGTCCGGGAATTACTTGGTCGAAGTGGGCGACCACGCGGTGTTGTGACCAGTCTTGTCGCCTCGCGGCCACGCTCAGTGCCACCAGTGATTCGGCTTCGGTTCCCACACATTCAAAGGGTTTGTGTCGGGCGAGACCCAGGAGTTCTTCGTAGCCGGGGATCTGTTCGGGTTCATCTAGCAAATCTCGACCGAAAATCCCCCGCAGTGCCTGCGGGGAGAGATACGCCGAGAGCACCAGGTAGACAAACCGGCATTTATCGCATTCACCGCACCAGCTCACATCGCCCGCATCCAGTCGGTACGCACGATTACAGCTGGTGGCCACCCGGTGGTACTGCGAATAGTTCGCATACGCTCCGGCGATACGCAATTCGCTAAAGGGTCGAAGGAGAGAAAAGTAGTGCTCCGGGCGTAACCCGGCTTGGGGTCCCAACACGTCTTGGAGTGCCTTTTCGGCCTCCCACGACTTTGACCACTGGTGGTTAATCGACCACCCATCCACTTCCAGCGTCGAATCAGACGCCGAGGATTCATTAGACATCACCACGGGTCCCCCATCGAGAATGCGCGACTGACACAGCGCAATCAGCGAATTCATCGCGGTGACAGGGACATGGCCGTTCAGGCCACCTTCGGTGTTGAGCTCCAGTAGACGCGAATCGATCGTGCGCTTCGCGGTCACCAGCGGGTGACCGCTTGCTCGTGCAACACGGTGAATTGTGGGGTTAGCGTTTACCGCAAACTGGATGGGGTGCAGGCGGTGATGGTGCAACAGCTCCACACTGACCACCGAATCTTTGCCCCCACCAATGGGGACAATGGGGTCACCGGTGTGTTCCCGCCAACTCGCCTCAGGCCACCCCGATGCCACACCAGCGGCTTTGTTGATGATGGCCGGCTGGAGGGGGCCAGAAAAACCGTTTCGGTAGGCAAACTCAGCCATCCCCTCCGAGATCAGCAGCGCCAAATACTCTTCGGCTTCCCGGGTAAGCCCCGGTTGTTCAATGACGTACTCACCGGGTGCTGCCAGTTTGTAGTAGCTGAGACCCAACACGGCACCGAGGAGTGCCAACAGTGATTCCAGTCGTGCCGTATCGACACGATCGGCAATGCCTGGAGTGAATTGGACTGTTTCGGTGAAGTCAAGGGGTGTCACTGTCCCACCCGAGAGCCGGTAGTGAAAAGTGGCCTCAAAGCGGGTAGCAGAAAAACGGTATTCCCGGTAGGAAAAGGTGGTGTAGGCGGTGGGGTCAAACGCCATAGACCAGCTCACCCTCCCCTGATTGACTCCCCGACCTCACGCTCGGAGCAGTGACAATCTTAGGCCAGAGCCGCTCAGGTGAGAGCGCTACCACGCCTGCCGGGTAGCCTCCTGCTCCAGTAAAGGCTCGAGGTCCGACAGCCGGCCGAGGCCCGCCAACGGTTTCGACATCCGATGGTTTCGACGAAGAACCTCACGGTGTCGGTTGAGAAACGCCCAATATCCCGCTGTAAAAGGACACGCGTTCTCACCTACTCGAACATCGGGACGGAATGGGCACCCCTGGCAATATTGGGTCATTTTTTTGATGTAGGCACCACCGGAGGTGTATGGCTTGGTCGCCACCACACCCCCATCAGCGTGCTGGCTCATACCCACCACGTTGGCCGGCATGACCCAGGGTGTCCCGTCCACAAACGCATCCACGAACCACTGGTTCAGCGCAGCCGGATCGATACCGCGTTGGAGGGCGTGATTACCCAACACCATTAATCGGTTGATGTGATGGCTCCAGCCACGCGCTTGCACTTCTTGCAACACCGTTTTGATGCAGTGGGAGCGAACCAACTCCGGCTTCAACTGGGCGAACTCTTCGGGCAGGGGCGTGTGGTGTGCGAGGTAGTTTGAGGTCTCGACGTAGTCGGGCCCTAAATGCCAGTACAAATGCCACACCCAGTCGCGCCAGCCAGCGACCTGCCGGATGAAGCCCTCCACGCTATTCAACGGCACACCACCCTGGTGATAGCGCTCGAGCGCTGCATCAATCACTTCGCGGGGATCGAGTAGCCCCAAATTCATGGGGACACTCAGCAAAGAGTGCGCCATCGACCAGTCGTCGGGCATCGCAGCGTCTTCGAAGGGGCCAAAGTGTTCCAGTCGGTGGTCTAGAAAATCGTTCAGAGCCTCAAGGGCTTCTTCGCGGGTGGCGGCGAATACTCGCGGGCCATCGTGGCCGAGGAAACTGGCCTGACCGGAGGCTTCCATCTGGTCCAGCTCAGCGCGCACCCACGCATCAATCTCGTCTTCTACGGGCCACTTCGGCTCGGGTAACCCGAGCGTTGTCTGACCTTTGGGGGGTGATTGGCGATTGTCGGCATCAAAGTTGTAGGCGCCGCCTTCGGGGAGATACCCACCAGTACTCGCATCTGGCACCATCAGGTAGCCCTCACGGTGTCGCACATCGCGATAAAACGTTTCCATCAACAACTGGCTAGGTTTTTTACCCGACACCCACGTGGAAAAATCCTCTTCGCTCGTGACAAACCCTCTGGAGGGCAAGACCGACACCGAGGCCTCCTGTGAGAGTTCTGTCACCATGTGGCGCAACCCGTGTGAGGTCGGGTTAATCACTTCGATATCTCTGCCCCGGAGCACCTCACGGTAGGAGCTGGCTTGGTGGACCTCCACCCGGTCGCCCCACTGGGCAATCCGGTGATACAGCGCAGAGAGAATCAGATGGGCTTTTTGCCGATGCATGGTGCGCCTGGCCAACACTCCGCGGTTGTCCACGACGATAATCGGCCCACCATCGTCAAAATGTGGGCCCAGCTGGTCGGGGGTGAGAAAACGTGGGGTGGCGGACATAGCGGCAGTGTAGGGAGCGAAAATGGTGGCCCGCCGGGCACACGCTGTGGTTTGTAAGCTGAGCACATGTCCAGCGCGCTACTGACCGACCACTACGAATTAACAATGGTCGACGCCGCCCGCCACAGCGGGCGCGCCTCAAGGCGCTCCGTATTCGAAGTGTTCGCCCGCCGACTACCCTCCGGCCGCCGCTACGGCGTTGTTGCCGGTACCCAACGGCTCATTGACGAAATCGAGAAATTTCACTTCGGTGACGAAGAGCTCGCGTTCCTTTCCGACAACTCTGTTGTCGGAGAAGACACCCTCAACTGGCTCGCTCGCTACCGATTCTCGGGCACCATCCGCGGCTACCGTGAGGGCGAAATCTATTTCCCCCACTCCCCCATCCTGCAGGTGGAAGGGACGTTCGAGGAAGCCTGCTTGGTGGAAACCCTCGTACTCAGCGTGCTGAACCACGACACCGCGATTGCCAGTGCCGCCAGCCGCATGGTGCAGTCAGCGGGAGGCCGGCCACTGATCGAAATGGGCTCGAGGCGCACCAGTGAACACGCCGCGTGGGCAGCCGCGCGGGCGGCCTACCTGGTGGGCTTTTCACACACCAGCAACTTAGAAGCAGGCCGACGTTTTGGTATTCCGACCCTCGGCACCGCCGCACACGCTTTTACTTTGCTTCACGATTCAGAAGAAGAAGCATTTCGAGCGCAAATTGCCACTTTGGGTAGTGACACCACCTTGCTGGTCGACACCTTTGATGTGGAGCGCGCGGTCGAGCGAGCAATTAGTGTTGCGGGGCCCAACCTGGGTGCTGTCCGCATCGATTCGGGTGATCTACCGGTGGTGGTGCGCCAGGTCCGTGAACAACTGGATCGGTTAGGAGCCACCTCCACACGGATTGTGGTGACCAACGATTTGGACGAATACACGATTGCGGCTCTCCAAGCCTCCCCGGTGGATGCCTACGGGGTGGGCACTTCCGTCGTGACCGGCTCTGGTCATCCTGCTGCCGGGCTTGTCTACAAACTGGTATCCCGACAAGACGATTCAGGGCAACAGGTCTCGGTCAGTAAAACCAGTGTCGGTAAAGCCAACCCTGGCGGCCAAAAAAAGTCTGTTCGTGTGATCAAAGACGGTATCGCCCAGTACGAACAGGTGATGACCGGCGAGAAAGTGCACCCGGACATCACCGAATCACGAGAGTTACTTGTCGACTACATGAGTCACGGTGAGAGGCTCGAGCACGACACCTCACTGAGCGCCGCACGCGAGCACCATCTGAGGGCCATCGCAGAGCTTCCACCACACGCTTTTCGGTTGGCAGACGGCGAACCGGCCATCGAGACCGTCATCCATTAACTGGGGTCCACAAACGCTCACGACCCCGCTGCAATGTCCAAGTGCGGGGATGAGTTTTGTGGCAACCCGTTTTAGACTGGGCGCATGGCTGATCCCGAAGAAACCACCGCTGGTGGCGTTGATGTGCTCGACCGCGAGTTGGAAAAACTCCTCAACGAAGAGCAGCTAGAAGACGGCGATCACGAACGCTTTTCGCACTACGTCAAGAAGAACCGCATTATGGACTCAGCTCTCAGCGGGTCGCCTGTTCGGGCACTGTGTGGAAAAGTCTGGACCCCGGGGCGGGATCCAGAGAAATTCCCGGTCTGCCCTGAGTGTAAAAAAATCTACGAAAGCATGAAGAAGTAAAAAACTCTCTGCGGTTTCTTCATCTACGGGGTCTTTTTTCCGATCGAAGAACCTCGGCAGATTGCTCTGCCATCCCTGCTCTCGACTGGGGTTACGGCAGTTCGTCGAGCGTGACCCGCACCGTATAAGACTGGCTGCCGCGCACGTAGGTGAGAGTGGTCTCGGTTCCGCCCGGCACAGTGCGCACCTGTGCGGTCAAGTCGATTCGGTTGGTAATGGGTAGGCCATTAAACCGAGTCACAATGTCCCCCGCTCGAAGGCCGGCCTGATCGGCGGCGCCGCCAGGACTCACACTGTCGATTGCGGCACCAGACACCGAGGCGTTCTCATCGAACGCCGCGTCGGTCACTGTTGCACCGAGAAGACCGTGGCTGGCGTCACCCGTCGCAATCAGCTCGTTTGCCACACGCATCGCGTAGTTGGAGGGGATGGAAAAACCGAGGCCGATACTTCCGGCACCCTGCGAACCGACTTGGTTGGAGGCAATCGCCACATTGATGCCGATTAGTTCACCCTTCGTGTTGAGCAGTGCGCCCCCGGAGTTGCCGGGGTTGATGGATGCGTCGGTTTGGATGACCGGTAGTGACACGGTGCCCACATTGCCCGACTGTCCGAAGGGCAAATCGAAGTCAAAAAGGTTGGGGCCGTCTTCGGGTGTCTCTGAAGAGCCCACCGTAATCGACCGGTTTAGCGCAGACACGATTCCGTTGGTCACCGTGTTAGAAAGCCCCAAAGGTGCTCCAATCGCAACCGTTTCGTCGCCGACGTTCAGTTGGTCAGAGTCCCCGAGGGGGATAGGAGTGAGACCCGCTCCGGTGTCAATTTTGATGACAGCGATATCGGACAGCGGGTCAATTCCCACCACTTCGCCAGACCACAGTCGACCATCAGTAGTGGAGACCCGAATGCGGGGATTGCTTTCGGCACCGCCCACACTGACGACGTGCGCGTTGGTGATGATGTGGCCCTCTGAGCTGATAATCACACCCGATCCACTCCCGGCGGCGCCCATTCCCGCCACCTCAAGGGTCACCACTGACGGCATTGCTTGGGCAGCGACCGCTGAGATGAGGGTCGCGTCATCGACTTGATTGACCGTCACCGTTTGTGGGCTGGTTACTCCCGCTGTGACAAGGCCCTCAGAGGTCAACTGCCACACGGCAAAAGAAGCCCCGGCAACGCCACCTAATACAGAACCGACCACCAGGGTCATGACTGCACCCAGTCGACGAAGGCGAGCGCCCTGGCGTTGACGCTTTTGTTGCCGCTCACTGGCGAGCACCGCATCGCGAATACCCTGATACCTGCTCTGGTGGAAGGGTGACCCGGTGTAGCCGGATCGACTGGACTGCTCGCTTCCACTCTCCGCGCCACTCGCCGCGCCACTCGCCGCGCCACTCTCCGCGTTTTCCGAAGCGGGGTTGGCGTCGGAGTGCCCCGATTCCGTTGAACCAGGAGCCTCGGCTTCTGGTGGGGTACCGGCCGCATCAGTCCGGCTCAGATCGGTGGAAGCCTCGTCGGGAGTGCCAGCGCTCAGTGGTGTTGACTCCGGCGACCCGGAGCTATCGGCACTGTCTGTTGGCGCACCTGGTGTGGGTTGGTCGGATCCGGACGATTCCGGTTTATTGGGGTTTTCGATATCCCCATTGCGCTCTGACATCAACAACCATCCCTTCGACTCCCCACAGTGTGCGGGCCAAAGCTTGGCAAAGCCTTAGTAAAGCGTTGGTGTCACGCGGGTAATCGCTGGGGAGGTTATCCGAAAAGTCTAGTGATCTCATTTGACCAGCAGGGGTGAGACGCTCAACACCTCCATATTTCGAGACGACGCTGGGGCGCTCACGTAACCGTCAATGTCGTCAAATTCGTCGCCTTCGAAACGGAATTCGACCCGATAATCCACCACAAGGTCCACCCGGTAGTTTCCGGGTCGCAGATAACGATGCGAGGTGGGAGTAGCGGCAAACTGCGGAGCATTTCGACTGGACCACGAGTCTCCTCGAACACTCACCGTCCGAGACGCACCATCCCCAAAGCTCCAGTGGTAGGTAACCGGTTGGAAGCGAACCTCCACCGGCCAACCCAGTAGCTCGCCGCGCACCGTGTGCCGGGAGGCACCGGCAATCATGTTGGTGGGCAAGGTGGGCACACTCCAACCGTTGGGCTCAAACACAATCGAGGGCCGATCGGGTCGAAAGCTTTCCAACTCTGAGGCATACCGCGGAGGGGTAGGTGGGGTGTTGGTGACCTGTTCGACCGGAGGGTTTTTGCTGGGGGCAGCACCGCGGCAGAGTCCCTGCACTTTGATTTCACACTCTGTGGAACCAAGTTCCGCCTCTTGCCTGATGGGCGGCGGGCTGGTGGGTCCCGACTGGCCACTGGAACCAGCACTGGTGCCGGGAGTTCCACTTCCGCTCTGGTCGCCTTCAGATCCGGCGTTGCTCTCCTCTCGGATGATGGTGACCTGGTCGCCATCATTGTCAGTAGTCCACTGCGTGGTGGTGTCAGTGCAGGAACCGGCAGTGCGCTCCGCTTGAGAACACTGCGCATAGGCCACAGACCCTGCCGCCACCACAGCGCTCACCATCACGGCACTCAACAGCAAAAGGCGAAACACCGGGCCTACCCCACAGGATTGTCTGTGCCACACGGGTGGTACCCCCTCCAGGTTTGCGTTGCATCAACTTTCAACTGGTCGAGCTCTGACCCGACTAACCACAACAACACCGGCTCGAGGGGACCCGCATCGGGCTTGGCCTCGTCGATAAATTCTTGCCACAGGGCAAGATCTGCCTCTGTTGGCGAATCGGTGGTGTCACCCGTAGCAACTGGTTCCAAGAGTGTGGGCTGCCCCTCGTCACCGGTGGAGGTGGAGGCCAACCATGCAACGAGTCCTTCCGGGGTGTCAGGGGAATCTGCGGGCACTACCCACACTCTGCGTGAGTCAATGCAGGCGAAGACCGCCACTTCCCACATGTTGTGGGGGCTCCAGCGGACCGATTGGACACTGAGGGCAAAAAAGTCTGTCCGTCCCAGGGTTTTGATGCGGCGTTCCCGGTAGTCGGCAAAACCGCGCTCCTCCACTGCTAACCAGTCGGGGGTGACAACCTCGGCCATAGCATCGACGGCGACGCCACCTGTCTCACCCACCTCATCGGTGAGTGCCAGATAGTCACTAACTGTCGCAGCCGCCTGGGGTGCGACCTCAGACCGAGACGGCGTCTCGATCGCCGGTGTCGAGCCCTGACGAGTAGGGGTTTCCTCTCGGGTAGTGGGCTGTTCATCACCGCTCAGGCCCCCGTCAGGGTCATCGGGGTTGCCCCCTTGAAGGCTCTCAACACCGGCAGGGATTGGGTCAAATAACTCTGTGGTGTCTCCCGCGTCGGCAACCGGCCCTTGAGCGCCCACACAGGAGACCAGGCTGAGGGCACACAGACCTACCCAGAAGGTGCTGAACCAGTGAGCACGCGTGTGGTGATAGCCCTGGTGGTGGTGGCGCTGGCGGCGGATTACTCGTTCTCGCACTGACATGTCGGGCAGAGTAGGGCCCGAGTCGGATGGTGGGGGCAAGTTATCCCCAGCCCATTGCGGGTGTGTGGCCCGGTGCCCGATGAGGGGCGCAGAGAGCGGCGAAGCCTGAGGTGGTTATTAACCGGTGAAGCCGACTAATTCGCGTGCGGTGCCGTCATCAATAATCAGGTCGGTCATGACTCCTGCGGCGAGGGCTCCGCGGAGGGCTTCTAGTTTGCGTTGACCACTGACTACGCAGAGTCGTCGGGGTGCCTGGGAGATGACGTGTAACCCTGGCCCGCTGGAGCGAGCGTTGACTTCAATGTCTGTCCAGGTTCCGTCTGCGCGATAAAACACGGTGGCGACGTCGCCGACGATTCCCTCATCCCGCAATTGCTGAATTTCTCGACCGTTGAGGTATCCCCCGGTGTAGACCTGGCTGGGCACGTCGGCGGTCATCGATCCGAGGCCAAAGAGTGCGAGGTCCATCCGACGTTGGAGTGCCAACACTCTTTCGGTGCTGCGCTCTTGCCACATCAGTTCTTTGGTTTTGGCGTTATCGAAAAAGGTGGGTACCGGGAAGTGCTGCACCCGGGCTTGGTAGGCCTCACCAAAGCGCTGCAGGATTTCGCTGGCGTAGGTGACTCCGGTGGTGTGGTCGTTGCCGGCACCGTTGAGCTGAACGACTTCAGCATTGTTGACGGTTTTCTTGATGAGGTGTCGACTAATCGCACTCAGGGTGGACCCCCAAGCAATCCCGAGGGTCATATTGGGGGAGAAAAATTGTCCGAGCATTCGTGCGGCGCTGAGGGCAACGCGTTCGAGCCGGTCGACGTGTGAGGTGCGATCAGGCACTGGCACGAGGTAGGCGTTGACGCCGTACTGCTCTTTAATTTGGCCTTCGATTCGCCGTGGGGCGTCTTCGGGTGAGTGCACCCGGATGTCAACAATTCCCTGTGATCTGGCCATTGCCAGCAGGCGGGAAACGGTCGAGCGGCTCACCCGCAACTCACTGCCGATGGCTTCCATGGTGAGGTCTTGGAGGTAGTAAAGCTGGGCGGCTTTGAGTGCGTCCCTGGTTCGCAGGGTGTCCTGGGTTTGGGGGGCCATGGCCGACATTCTTGCACGTTCGTGCAAATGGTTTGAGAGGAAGTTCATTCTTGCTACATGCTTCTGCGAATACAAAGACATCGCGCAATGGTGCGGGAAGGGTGTTCGTGGCTATTCGTTCACTGCCGGAAACGGCACACAGCAGACTGGCTGACTGGTCAGATGACCCCAGCACCGATGTCCTCGTCATCGGCGGCGGGATCAACGGCCTCGCCGTGTTTCGGGAGCTTGCCCTCCAAGGCGTCAAAGTCGTCCTCGTCGACAAAGCCGACTACTGCTCGGGAGCATCAGCCGCCTCCTCACACATGATCCACGGAGGTATTCGCTACCTCGAAAACGGCGAAATCCGTCTCGTGCGTGAATCACTGCTGGAGCGAAACCGCCTGCTGGCCAATGCCCCACACTTCGTCAAACCCCTCAAAACAACGATCCCCATTTTTTCGCTGTTTTCCGGAATCCTCTCCGCCCCCTTCAAAATCCTCACCCACCGCGCCGGCAAACCCAAAGAACGCGGCGCCGCACTGATCAAAATCGGCCTCATCTTGTATGACACGTTTGGGCGCAATCAGGGCCGGATGCCCCGCCACCAGTTCTTCGGGCGAGAAAAAACACTCGCCACCATCCCCGGCATCAACAAGCGGGTCAAATACTCCGCGCACTACTACGACGCCGCCATCGAAAACCCTGAGCGCCTCGCCATCGACCTCCTCCAAGACGCACTGGCAGCCGGACCCCACGCCCGCGCCGTCAACTACGTCACCGCGAGTGCTCACGAAGACGGCCACACCACCCTCACCGACGAACTAAGCGGTGACACCTTAAATATGAGCGCCAAGGTGGTGGTCAACACCTCAGGCCCCTGGACTGACCTCACAAACCGCGCCCTAGGTGTTGACTCGCACTACATGGGTGGCACCAAGGGCTCACACGTCGTACTGGACAACCCCGAGCTACACGCCGCGTGTAACGGGCGGGAAATCTTTTTCGAAAATAAAGACGGCCGGATTGTGCTGATGTACCCGCTGTTGGACCGCGTCCTGCTCGGCACGACGGATATCCCCGTCGATGACCCCAACGATGTCGAATGCACGGAAGAAGAAGTGGACTACTTTTTCGACCTCGTCGGATACGTCTTTCCCGACATCACCCTGGATCGCTCCCACATTGTCTACCGCTACTCGGGAGTTCGCCCACTGCCGGCAGCGGGTGATGTCAACCCCGGTGTCATCTCCCGCGACTACCGGATTGTTCGCGACGAACTGGACGCCGACACCACCATGTTGAGCCTGGTCGGCGGAAAGTGGACCACTTTCCGCGCCATCGGCGAACACATCACCGACGACGTCCTCGCCGAGCTGGGTCGCCCCCGCACTGTGGGCACCAGTGACCTGGCCATCGGCGGTGGAACAGGCTTCCCCGAAACCGACAGGGAGCGAAAAGCGTGGATTGACACCCACCGCGGCGATTTCGACGCCACTCGAGCCGACCAACTGCTCACCCGATACGGCACAGTGGCGGCAGAACTTCTTCAGCTGATGGACCACAGTGTTGATAGCGCCCTGGAGCACACGCCGGACTACTCCGTCGAAGAAGTTCGAGCAGTGGTCCACAGAGAACAGGTCCACACCTTGGCGGATCTTGTCTACCGTCGCACCACACTCGGTTTCACGGGTCGCATTTCCCCACGTAGTCTTGCTGAGCTCGCCCACATCATTGGGGATGTTCGGGGTTGGTCAGCCACAGAGCGTGACCGCCAAGTGTCGTCTATACCTTTAGAGGTCTCGCAGCGGTCCATCTCGTAATCATCCAGGGCTTAGCCTGTCTCGGGAACCAGACTGATCCACCCCAACACATCGCTTGGGTGTTCCATCACGAGCGGCATTTCGGCAACTACCCGCTGAAGCGGAGGGGCGCATTCAGGGCAGTGGGCTGTGTCTGGATCATTCGACCCAGTCAAAACTCCTGTGCACGGCTTTCTTCCACACCCGCAGTCGCTCTTCCCGCTCGTCTGCGCCCATCTGTGGCTCGAAACGGGCCTGCTCGTGCCATTTGTCGCGCAATTCCTCCAGGTTGTGCCAAAACCCGACCGCGAGACCCGCCGCATACGCGGCACCTAATGCCGTCGTTTCGGCAACCTGTGGTCGAAGTACCGGTATTCCCAAAATGTCTGCCTGGAACTGCATCAACAGACTGTTTTGAGTCATCCCACCGTCGACTTTCAACTCGCTCAAGCCCCCACCAAAGTCTTCGTTAATGGCGTCCAACACCTCGCGGGTTTGAAAAGCGGTCGCCTCCAGTGCGGCCCGGGCGATGTGGGCTTTCGTGATGAAGCGGGTCAGGCCAACCAACACTCCCCTAGCGTCTGAGCGCCAATAGGGGGCGAAAAGGCCACTAAACGCGGGGACAAAATGTGCGCCCCCGTTATCGGGAACGCTGGCAGCCAACCCTTCGACTTCATCGGCACTCTGAATCATGCCGATGTTGTCGCGCAACCATTGGATGAGTGAACCGGTGACCGCAATGGATCCCTCCAGGGCGTAGGTCACGGGCTCGTTGCCCAGTTGGTAGGCAACGGTGGTCAGTAGACCGTGAGAGGAGGACACCTGATCGGTGCCGGTGTTGACCAAGAGAAAGTTCCCGGTGCCATAGGTATTTTTTGATTCACCCGGGCTAAAGGCGGCTTGCCCGAACGTAGCCGCCTGTTGGTCCCCCAAAATGCCCGCGACAGGCACTTCGCGCAGCAACCCCGAGCTGTGGACGTGACCGTACACTTCGGCGGAACTCTTGATTTGGGGGAGCATTGAGCGGGGCACAGAAAACGCGTCGAGTAGTTCCTGATCCCACGAGACGGTGGAAATATCACACAGCAGCGTTCTCGACGCATTGGTCACATCGGTGACGTGAACACCGCCATCAACTCCGCCAGTCAGATTCCACAACACCCACGTGTCCGGTGTACCACACATCAGGTGGCCGGCCTCGGCTAACTGCCTGGCGCCCTCAACATTGTCAAGAATCCACGCAATCTTGCTGGCAGAAAAATAGGTCGCCAACGGCAGCCCTGTCTTGTCCCTAAACCTGCCCGGACCACCGTTCGAGGCAAGCTCATCGATGAGCCCCTGCGTCCTCGTGTCCTGCCAGACAATCGCGTTGTACACGGGTTGGCCTGTTCGCCGGTCCCACACAATGGCGGTTTCCCGCTGATTAGTAATGCCCACGGCGGCAATATCGTGGCGCGTGATATTGGCTTTACCCAGCGCTTGACCAATCACTTCACGGGTGTTGGCCCAAATTTCCATGGGGTCGTGCTCGACCCAACCCGCGTGGGGAAAAATCTGTTGGTGTTCCATCTGACCGGTGGCAACCGGCAACCCATCGTGGTCGAAAATGATCGCCCGGGTGCTGGTCGTTCCCTGATCAATGGCCAAAACAAAGGTCGACATCGTCGTCTCCAAAATGCGAAATGGTGAACTAGTCAAGAGTAGAAGCTGACGGGGGAATCCGACCCCGCACGTTCGTGCGATATCGCCCCCACACTGTCGGAGAAAATTACGGCTTCAATAACTGTTCACCCAACGCTCACCCCCACGACAACGCAGGAAGCATCAGGCCCCGACTGGCCTCAGTAGCCTGATAAATGCCGAGAAATCACCCGGCAGAATGTCCCGCCCACTGGAAGGTCATCATGGCTCTCACCCACCTACTGTTGCGAGGTTGGGCCAGCCTGGTGCGCACCACGAGGACAGCACTGCAACGCCTCGGAGTACTGCGTTGGCTCGATCAGTGGGCGCAGTCCAGTCGCATAGGCCTGTGGGTTCGCTCACTTTTTTCCCTCTACGACGTGGAAGATTTTGTCCGACTCGACCTCCCCTGGTGGACATTGGACTCCATCTCCCTCGTGGATCATTTCCTTGGAGAGCGCACCGATGCACGGGTGTTCGAATGGGGCTCCGGGGCTTCCACAATCTGGTTAGAAAAGCGTGCTGGGTCGGTGATATCCGTTGAGTACGACGCCCAGTGGCTCGCCCTGATGAAACCACTCGTTGGTCGGACTACGACGATCATTCACACCCCCGCTCAGCCCAACACAAACCCCAGCGTCGGCTCACAAATGTGGGGGCATAAGGATTTGGATTACCGCGACTATGTCGACGCCATTGACCACGTCGACGGACAATTCGACCTGATTGTCATCGACGGTCGTGCGCGGAGCGCGTGTCTCGAAAAAGCTGTCGAGCGTCTTGCCCCAGAGGGAATGGTGGTCTTTGACAACACGAATCGGCGCCGCTACCGGGCTGCTCTTGTGGCGGTTCGAGAAACGTTCGAGGACACCGTCACCACCGGCCTCACACCGTCCCTACCGTGGTCAACCCAGACCACCCTTTTGCGTAAACACAGAGGGTGAAAGGGTGTTCTACACTCTTAGAAATGACCGACGATACTTCTAACGCTCAAAATTTTGCGTCCCGACTGAACTGGCTTCGCGCCGGTGTCCTCGGAGCAAATGACGGCATCGTGTCGATTGCGGCACTGGTCGTCGGAGTTGCTGCGGCAACCAATAACATTGCGGCGATTCTCATTGCCGGAGTCTCCGGCGTTGTCGCCGGGGCCATTTCAATGGCCGTGGGTGAATACGTTTCGGTCAGTAGTCAGCGCGACAGCGAAAGGGCTGTCATTGAACGTGAAGCGCACCTGCTGGCGACTGAACCCGAAAAAGAACTCCTCCTTCTCCAACAGGCTTACCAGGAGCGTGGCCTCACGGAAGCCACCGCAAAAACGGTGGCGAAAGAACTCACTGAACACGACGCGATTACCGCGCACCTTCAAGTAGAGATGAACATTGACGGGCAGACGACCACAAACCCGTGGCATGCCGCACTGTCGTCCTTCATCGCCTTCGTCTTAGGAGCCGCTCTTCCCCTTCTCGCCGTCACGATTGTTGCCGCGGACTACAGAATTGGTGCGACCGTGGTCGGATCACTGATTGCCCTGGCCCTTACCGGCGGAATCGGAGCGAAACTGGGGGGCGCCAAACCACTACCAGCAATCCTCCGCGTGACGCTTGGAGGAGCCGCAGCACTCGCCATCACGTGGACTATCGGTGAGCTTCTGGGAACGAGTCTGGCGCTCTAAATCGCCATCGGGAGAGTCTTCGTCGGGCGAAAGCCCCGGAGATGCCCTAGAGTAAAAGGGTCGGCCTTGGGGTTCCACCCAGCGTATGCATTTGTTTCCCACAGTCCGGTGTGACCCGCAACGTGCGGGCCCGTGTGCGAAACCCGCGCCTTTACCCCCAAGAAAGTGACTATTGCTATGTCGACCCCTGCCCGCACTCCCCGATCGCGCCCTGCGCGTCACGGCGCAACGAGAGGCAAGACTGCCTCCAACCCCCGTTATAACTCCCAGCGCAGCGCGCGCAGTGAAGGCGGCGACGAACCACGTCGCGACCGCGGAGGTCAATCCGAGCGTCCCGCTCGTGAGGACCGAGCCCAACACAACAACCGCTCTGATGCTCCGCGCCGCTCGAGTGGTCAAAACTCCAATGGTCAGGCCCGTTTTGAGCGGAAAGACCGTGACCAGCGACCAGGGCGCGAGCAACGCGCAGATCGTGAGCAACGCCCAGAACGTGATTACCGAGGTAATCGCGACCAACGCCCACGTGATGACGAGCGTGGCGAAGGCCGTCGCAACCCGCGTAATGACCAACGAGACAACCGTCCCGCACGGGACAATCGTCCAGCGCGCGACGACTACTCAGCACGCAGTGAAGAGCCGCGCCGCAGTGACGACTCCCGTCGAGACAACCGTTCTCCACGGGGCGAGTCCTTCCGTGAAGAGGGCGGAAGAGGGGCCCGTTCTGGCGGAGAGCGCTCATACGGTGGTCGCTCTGGTGGCCGTTCCGGTGGTTACTCCGGAGCACGCCGCGGTGCGCCCAGTCGCAGCCAAGGGCGAGGCAAATCAAGCTCCCGCCACCACAGAGAAGATGTCGTTCAAGAGCGCTACCAGGGCGTCAGTGTTAGTGCGGAAACACACAGCGCTGACACATTTGGTGAGTTAGGAATCAATAAGGCGCTGACCGAAGTGCTTTCCGGCATGGGCGCATCGAGTCCGTTCCCGATCCAGACCGCCACCATTCCTGAAGCGCTGACCGGGCGGGATATTCTCGCCAGGGGTCACACCGGCTCGGGAAAAACCATTGCCTTTGGTGCAGCACTCGTTGAGCGTTTAGCCCCGGGTGGAAAAACAGTCAAAAGGAGAGGTTCAGGGCGTGCACCGAGCGCACTGATTCTTGCGCCCACCCGTGAACTGGCTTTGCAGATTGATCGGACCGTGCAACCGTTGGCGAGAGCTGCCGGCCTGTTCACCACCCAGATTGTGGGTGGTGTGCCCCAGGGCCGCCAGGTTCAAGCGTTGCAGCGAGGCGTTGACATCGTCATTGGCACCCCGGGTCGCCTCGAGGACCTCATCACCCAGGGCCACTTGACCCTCGATGAGGTGTGGGTGACCGTGATTGACGAAGCCGACCACATGAGCGAACTCGGGTTTGCCGAACCCGTTGATCGTCTGCTCACTCAAACGCAAGGTGGTGGCCAGAAGCTATTCTTCTCAGCCACTTTGGACCGTGCGGTCGCCCAACTGGTGGAGAAGTTCTTGGTGGCACCAGCCATCTTTGAACTGCAAACCTCAGACGAGGCATCTGCCTCGATTGATCACCACGTGTTTGTCATTGACCAGCGCGATAAGCGTGAAATTGTTCAGCGCCTGAGCGCCGGAGATAAAAAGACCCTGGTCTTTACTCGCACCAGGGCCGATGCTAAGAACCTCGCCGAACACTTGGACGGTTTGGGTATCCCCGCGGTGGCACTACACGGTGACCTCAGTCAAGGTCAGCGCCAGCGAAACCTGGGGAAACTCGGCTCCGGTCGGGCCCAAGTACTCGTCGCCACCGATGTTGCCGCACGCGGTATCCACGTTGACGACATCGCCTTGGTGATTCACGCTGATCCCGCCGAAGAACACAAAACCTATGTTCACCGTTCCGGTCGCACCGGTCGTGCCGGTGGAACAGGTCGCGTGGTGACTCTGGCGACCAAGTCGCGCCAGCGGGAAGTCGACAGTCTCCTCCACCGCGCCGGCATTGAGTGGACCACCACCACCATGGGTCTAGGCGATCGTGCGTTGGCGGATTTCACCGCCGAATAACACCCACGAGCATGCTGGGGCCCTGGTCGCGATTCATCGCCACCAGGGCTTCACTGTTTCTCTATGCCCACCGTTGGCGGGGAGAGATTCCCGCTCTGCCAGATGCCGGAAAAGCGAAAGCTCCTCGGCAGTCCGGGGGACGCGCAGAGGAGCTTTCGAATAAATGGTTGCGGGGGCAGGATTTGAACCTACGACCTCTGGGTTATGAGCCCAGCGAGCTACCGAACTGCTCCACCCCGCGGCGTAACCACTACTTTACCACGGGGTGTCGCAGACGTTAACCGCTTTTACGGGCTGAGCAGCAGCGCACGCTCGAGCGCTTCGGTCAGCCTTTGGTCAGCTTCCGCCGCCGCGATCAGGTCGTTGGCGCGGTAGGCCGCATCCCGATCTTCGAGGGCTTGTCTGGCGTCTTCAAGTGCATCCTGCAAGGTCTCCTCGATGACGGTCCCTGGAGTCTCCTCTTCGGTGGCGTCTTCGGTGCCCTCATCGACGCCCGTTTCGGGCTCTGTCGGTTCGGGTGCCGGGGCCGGCTCTTGGCCCTCTTCAGCGCCAGCATCAGCACCGCCGTCGACAGCTTCCACGTCGCCCGCTTCAGCACCGGAGTCACCCTGGAAGAGTGAATCGAGAGCTTCATCCAGAGTGTCCTCGAAGGCAATTCGGTCACCGAACGACACGAGGATTTTCCTCAGAAGCGGGTAAGACGTTTCACCAGTTGACTGGACATAGACCGGCTGGACGTAGAGCAGACCTCCACCAACAGGCAGTGTCAGGAGGTTTCCGGAGATGACCTCGGTTTGACCTTGACGCAGGAGGTTTAGTTGCTGACCCACTTCAGCGTCCGAGTCGAACTGGGCTTGAACCTGACCGGGGCCAGGAATAGTCGTTTGCTTGGGCAGTCGAAGCAACGTGAGCTTGCCGTAGTCGTCGCCCGGGTCAGCGTTCGCCGCCAAGTAACCGAAGATGACGTTCCGGGTTGATTCGCCCGTCGCCCGAGGGATGTAGGTCGAATACAGCGAGAACGACGGTTCTTCACTGCCCGGTACCTGCATTGTGAGGTAGTAAGGCGGCTGCAAGGAGGGTGCAGCAGGGTTCGAGATGGGGTCGTTCGGGGTGACCCACTCGTCTTCTGAGGAGTAGAACGTGCCCGAATCGGTCACGTGGTAAGCCCCGAGGATGTTGCGTTGGATTTTGAACAGATCGGACGGGTAACGCACGTGCTCCAACAGTGATTCCGTCATCTCACCCTGGTCGCGCAGCGTGTTGGGGAACACATCCGACCAGGCTTGAAGGATGGGGTCCTCGGTGTCCCACGCATACAGCGTGACGTCACCCGAATACGCATCGACGGTTGCTTTGACAGAGTTTCTGACGTAGTTCACCGTGTCGAACGCGAGCTGCGGTGCCGGACGGTAAGTGTCGGCAATCGCTTCAGAAATCTGCAGCGGAGTCGAGTACGGGTAGTCGGCAGTGGTGGTAAAACCGTCCACAATCCAGACCACGCGACCATCAACGACAGCCGGATACGGGTCGTTATCGAGGGTCAGGTAGGGGGCCACCTTCTGCACGCGATCCATCGGGTCACGGTCGTACAGAATCTGCGACTCTGAGTTGATGGCGTCAGAAAGCAGAATCTGCTCTGACTGGAACTTCAACGCGTAGAGCAGGCGACCAAATGTGGTTCCCACCGACGGGCCGCCATCTGCCGTGTACGTGTAGGTCTGGTTGTTTTCTTGACCTTCACCACCGGAGGGGAAGTCCAACTCCAGTTCGGGGGCACCTTCAGGGGCACCGACAATGGAGTATTCGGGCGAGTTCTCGCCGAAATAGATCCGCGGTTCATACTCGCCGAGATTTTCAGAAACCGGGATACCGGATTCGATGAACTTGGGTTGACCATCGGAGGTTCTTTGGTTTCCGTAGGCGGCGACCAAACCGTAACCGTGGGTGTACACGATGGTGTTGTTGTACCAAGACTGTGAGCTCAGTCCACCGAGGTTCAATTCGCGCACCGCGAGCACGGTGTCGGTGGTTTCACCGTCCACGTCGTAGCGCCCCACATCCAAGAAGTCGGGGAATTGGTAGTACTGGCGGAACTGCTCGAGCTGCGCGAAGGAGTCCGTCACCAATGCGGGGTCGATAATCCGAATATTTGCCGCCGTCTCAGCGTCTTCGCGCAGGGCACCCGCGCTGGCCTCAGTGGTGGCCTCGTAAGGGATTTCTACGATGTCACTCACGCCGTAGGCGTCGCGGGTGGCTTCAATGTTGCGCTCAATAAAGGGCGCCTCCAGGGTCCGGGCGCTGGGGTCAACCTGGAAGCGCTGGATGACAAAGGGGTATGCCTGGGCGATCACCAAACTGGAGATGACAAACAAACCCGTTCCGACGATGGCGGGGCGCCAACGCCCCACAATGGCCGTGACGAGGAACAAGATGGCAACCAACAGCGCAATACCGGCGAGGATTGCGCGGGAAGGAATGGTGGCGTTAGCTTCTGCGAAACCGGCACCAAAGGGCAGGAACCCGCCACTTGGCGACACCAGCGTTTCGTACTGTTGGAGCCAAATTCCGAGAGTTTGAATGGCGAAATACAGCACACCGAGAACGGCCAACTGGATGCGCATAATCCGAGAAATGCGAAGCTCACGACCATCCAAGGAGATGGCCCCGTAGAGGAAACCGGTCGCCGCCGACGCGATGATGGCGGTGATCAACACCGCACTGGCAAAGCCAATAACCGACAGGTAGACGGGAAGCTCGAAGACAAAGAACCCGATGTCTTGGCCAAATTCTGGATCCTGCACACCAAAGGGTGTCCGATTCATCCACAGGAGGAATTGCGGCCAACTGCTCGCGGCTGCCAAACCGGCAAAAATTCCCAACACCGCAGGAACACCGAGCATCGCCAGGCGACGCAGCGGGTCAATCAGTTGACGGTAACGATCCAGCTCGTTGGACAACCGCGCGTAGACCGGACGAAAGCGGTACGCCAGATCGATGGCCACACCAACCGGGATGGCCATCGCCAGAAATCCGATGAGGAACATTGCTGCCGTGGCAAACCACTGTGTGAGCAAGACATCAACAAAGCCCAGCTGGTCAAACCACAACACCTCGGTGTACAGCGAGGCAAAAATGAAGAAGGCCACCACCAGCGCCGCGAGGACACCAATTGTCACCCCCAGGCTCAAACGTGAACGATTTTGGGTGGCGCCAGTTGTTTCAGACACGCAAAGACTCCTTGGGATAAACGGCCGAGCACAGTCTACAAAGACTGGTGGCTGTCGTGCTGAGACTTCCCTGGGCTAACGCCACAGCACCCACCCGCCGAAAGGGCTATTCGCAGCGGGGCACCTCTTGGTCAGCCATCGCCAATTCGAGAGCCACCACCGCATCGGCGAGAGTGTCAACAGGGATGACAGTGATGCCCTCCGGAGAGAGCCCGGCAACATCAACACAGTTTGCCCGGGGCACGAGGAACCATTCAGCCCCTGCGTCGGCAGCGCCAAAGACTTTGTGACGGATACCGCCGACTGGACCGACTTCACCACTGGCAGTGATTGTTCCGGAGCCGGCGACCTGCAAACTGCCGGCAATCTGATCTTGAGTGAGCTTCTCGACCAGGCCTAAGGCAAAGAGTAGGCCGGCACTCGGTCCGCCCACACTGCCCAACTCGATTTCTACTTGCAGCGGAAAGTCGTAGCGGCCCGCTACCAACACACCAATCACCGGGATGGGAGTGGGACCTTCCGACATGCGCGGAATTACGTCAACCGACTTCGTCTCACCAGAGCGCACCACATCGAGACTGATTGGTGTTTGCACGCCATTGTCCGCAATGAGGTCCCGAAGAGCAGTGACATCACCGACATCTTGGCCGGCAGCGCGAACAATCAGGTCGCCCTCTTGCAATACGCCTTCGCTGGGGCCCCCTTCCAACGTGGAGGCCACTTCGAGGAAGCTGTCAAAGTCAATCTCGAGATACCCCAACGCGGCAGCAATGGCTTCCTGCTGCGAATTTTCCATGTCAATGCGCGCCGCCTCGCGGTTTTGCTCAATCGACACACCTGGCGGGAAGGCTTCATCGACGGGAGTAACGCTGCGCTCTGGGGCGAACCACGCCTGAACCACTTCCACCCACGAGGGCAACGCCTCTGGGTTTCCCACCCGGGTGACTGTCGTGACCCGAAGTTCGGCCCGTTCGGGGTATTCGGGCTGGTCGATGACACGAATGAGGGGCACCTCTTCGTCCTCGACGCTCACCACCCCGAGGGTGTCGTAAGTGGGGCCAGGGCGGTCAATGACGTAGGGGGCTGGCAAAAGTGTGAGCACGAGAGCGATGAACAGGGTCGCGGCGAGTAGAGCCCAGCCCGCCCTCCTGGAGCCTTCACGCAAGGCCGGCCGAGGGTCCTTCTCGGAAAAAATACTCAACAGCCTCTCCCTTACACAGCGCTTGGCCAGTGTAGTGACCGGACGTGGGCCCCACCGTCGTTACCTCACGGCGGCAACGGGGAACACAAGCTGGGGGCGAACAGTTCAGCCCATGCTCGAGGCTCCCCGGTACCGTAGAGACATGTCAGGAGAGGACGACCGCGACAACTCAGTGCCGGACCCCAATGAGTGGATTCGAGATGCCGTGCGACGGATGTTCGACGGCGATCAAGGTTTCGACCCGGAAGAGTTCGCGAGGGCGGCCGGTTTCACCGGGGATGCCAGCCAGCTCCAAGCAATGGTCGAACAGTTCGCTAGCGGCCTGACAGGGGCGATGAGCAACTCAGAGCACACGGCGCGAAACCACGCCGTCAAGGTGGCCGCTGAGGGGGCAAAAAGTATTGACCCCGCCCGAGCGGAAACCCTCGCCGGTTTATTGGGCACCGCCGCACTGTGGTTAAACGACGTCACCGACATGGCGGAGCCTGGTGGTCGGCCGTTGCTAATGACGCGGCAGGACTGGTCGCGGGCGACACTTCCTGTGTGGCAAGAAATGGCAGAACCGGTATCTGATGCTCTCGCGCGAGCAATCGCACAACTCATTGAGGAACAAGCACCCGAAGAGGTCAAAGGCGTCCTCGGGGGTTCCCCCGTGCTCACCACGATGACCACGAGTCTTTTCCGGCTCCAACTGGCCCAAGTCGTGGGTGGTCTTGCCCGCGAGGTGCTCTCCGCAGGAGATATCGGTATTCCCCTGATGCAAGCCACCGACGAGCACGATGTGCGGGCCGGGTTGGTGCCCCAAAACGTCGACGAATTCGCCGAAGGCCTCGGTGTCACACCCGACGAAGTGGACCTTTATGTGGCCATCCGCGAGCTAGCCCACCAGCGGCTGTTTCGCCACGCACGCTGGTTGCGCTTACACGTGATGAGTCTGGTCGGTGACTTCGCTCGAGGCATCCACATCGATGGCGACAAACTGATGGACTTTGCCGAATCCATCAACCCGAGCAACCCGGAAGAGATTTCGAAAATTCTCTCAAGCGGTGCACTTCTGCCAGAACGCACTGAAGCGCAAGAACGCGCGTTGGTGCGGTTAGAAACCATGCTTGCCCTCATTGAAGGGTGGGTGGACCACGTCACCCGCAGCGCATCCTCACGACTGCCGAACGCCGACAAAATTGCCGAAGCAATTCGTCGTCGGCGAGCAACAGGTGGACCGGCCGAGCATGCCTTCAAAACGCTTGTCGGGCTGGAGCTTCGCCCCCGACGCCTGCGGGAAGCCTCCACCATGTGGGATTCACTGCTCGAGCGCTACGGTCAAGAAGCCCGCGATGAACTCTGGGGTCACCCCGATCGACTACCCACCGAGGATGACCTCGATGCTCCAGACAACTACTTAAACACCCTCGGGGTGGTCCCCGAAACCGATACCGATGTGGATCGCTTTCTCGATGAACTCTTCAGCGACCAGCCCCCAAGTGACCAGCCCCCTACTGACCAGACCCCAAGCGAACAAGAACCTGGTGAACGGGGTCCAGGTGACGACGCTCCCGGCGACGACGCCGCTAGCGATGAGCCAGACCCCAAGTCTTCCGAGGACCCCAGCGGCCCTTCCACCACATAGCCAGCGCCCTATCGGTGGGTGGCTAGCGCCTGGGGATAGTTTCCGCTCCAGCTGATTACTCTGAGGCACCCTTCAGGCATGAGCCAACGGGTATACCGACTGCACACGAAGAGACCCCTGTTGTGGCGCACGCCCAACGACCTTCAGGTGGGCCTCGATGTCCCACACACTGTCGTTAACGGAATCGATGACCGTGCGGCCCCGATTCTTCACGCCCTCTACAGCGGTGTCAGCGAAGGCGGGCTTCGTTTACTGCGACGCCAAACGGGAGTTAGTGAAGAAGCCGTCAACGATCTACTCACCCAGCTGGCCCCGGCATACGAGCCGGACCCGGAGCCTCTCCAACGAAGCGTGTACCTGGTGGGCACATCCAGTGCAGTGCCCGTCATGGCTGGTGTGTTGAGCGCAATGGGTGTCCAGGTGGTGTGCTGCGACGATGTTCACGACCTTCCAGATGCGGTGCCCGGTGGGGTCATTCTTGTCTCTGACTACGTGGCACACCCCGACTGGGTCAGCGTGCTGAGCCAGACCGACATACCCCACACGCCGGTGATTTTTTCAGACCTCACCGTTCAGGTGGGGCCACGCATCCAGCCAGGACACAGCCCTTGCCTATCGTGTGTGGACCACCTGCGACGAGTCGATAATCCCCACTGGTTGACTGTGCAGTCGCAACTGTGGGGCACACCCGCGCTGCAATCGACCCCGGCGAGCGCCGGGGTGAGCGCAACCCTGGTGTGCCTACTCCATGGACTGTTGGGGCCTCTTCCGCATTCGCTGGGTGTGAGCGCCCCGGGGGTGACTCTGGATTGGCGGCCACAGAGTGGTGCTCTCAGTGTCCGAACCGTCGACTTCCACCCGTCCTGCACGTGCCGGGGGTTGTAACAGGAGCCGACGGGCTCACCGGCCTTCGGGGTGAATTCCTAAAGGTTTGAGGAAGCGACTCATGTTCCGTTCCGCGCCACCGTGGCTTCGGTTTCTTTTTGCCCAGCTCAGCACAAGGTGTTCTCTCGCGCGGGTAATGGCGACATAGAACAGTCGTTGCTCTTCGGCGATGGCTTCGGGGGTGTCGGCGTAAGAGATGGGAAATTGCCCTTCGGAGAGTCCCACCACGCACACCACCGGCCATTCTTGACCTTTCGCTGCGTGTACGGTCGCCAGGGTGACCGACTGCATAGTGGGTTCGTCGTGGGCTTGGGCTCTTCGCACCAGCTCTTCGGAAAATTCTTGCAAGGTGCGACCCTCACCGAAGTTTTCGGCCAAGTCCCGAAGTGCCAGCAGGTCTTCCCACGCCGAACGGGTCGCACCACCGTGTTCTGGTTCATCACTGGTGAGACCTAACCCGAAAAGAATGTCGGCGACTACTTGGTGGAGCAATCCGGGGGTGTGCGCAACGGCAGCACCCCGTATTTCCATGACCGCTCGTTTCACGTGAGGTTGGTCGAAAAAACGTGTGCCACCTTGGCTTCGAACCGAAATGCCGGCCGCCCGGAGGGCGCCATCGGTGAGAAGGGCTTGTGCGCTAAACCGGTGCAGCACTGCGATATCGGACGGTGAGTAGCCTTCTGCCAAGAATTGCCCCACACGTTGGGCAATCCAGGTCGCTTCGTCCTGGTCGGTGGCGTGCGCGGCGTAGATCAGGGGTGATGTTGTGGGCTGTTTTGCCGTCAGTTCCACCGCACCGGGTTGGCCGTGGATGCTGATGTTGGCGGCGTTAATGATGTCCTGACTAGAGCGGTAGTTGTCTTCCAGTCGGATGACGCGGGCATCCGGGTAGGCCTCACCAAAACGGACCAAGTAATCACTTGTCGCTCCGGCAAAGGTGTAAATCGTTTGGCTGGCATCCCCCACGACACAGACATCCCCACTGCCGCCCAACCACAGGTCGACCAGTCTCTGCTGAATGGGTGAGACATCCTGGTATTCGTCGACCACAAAATGGCGGTAGGTGGCGCGAACCCGCTCAGCAATTGCCGGTTCACTTTCCAACATGCCGACAGTGGCTAAGAGGACATCCTCAAAATCCATCCGACGCCGCTCGTCTTTGACCTTTTCGTAGGTTTCCATCACCGCGAGCATTGACTGGGCGTTCACCCCCGGGGGCAACGTGCGCACCCCCTGATCGACCTGCTGGAAATAGTCCTCAAAAGTGAACGCCTTCACTTTCCGCCACTCAATTTCGCTGGCCAGGTCGCGCAGAACCGCCTGGTCGACCTCAATGTGCAGTGTCTCCAACACGTGGGCGATCACACTCGCTTTACTCGCCACTACTTCGGGCAGGAAGCCGTCGGTGAGTTTGGGCCAAAAGTGTTGCAACTGTCGAAGTGCTGCCGAGTGGAAGGTGCGACTAGACACCCGGTTGACCCCGAGTGCTCGCACCCTGGTCGCCATTTCTTGGGCGGCTTTTTGGGTGAAGGTGAGGGCCAGAACCTGGTCGGCTTGATAGTGACCGGTGTGAATACCGTAGGCAATGCGGTGGGTGATTGCTCGTGTTTTCCCGGTCCCGGCACCAGCCATCACACACACGGGCGCATCGAAGGTCGTCGCGACTAACCGCTGGCGTTCATTGAGGGAATCAAGGAGAGCGTCACTCACCAGTGGCTCTCCGGAAGTTTCTCGCCGTACCAGTGTTCGATCATTGCCCTGGCAATGGAGGTGGGGCCGGGGAGGACCACCTGGTCGAGCGAGTCAAAAAGTTCTTGCCGGCTAAACCAGCGCAGGTCAATAATTTCTGTGCCATCTGGCTGGAGCGGGCCGGTAGCGTCATGGTCCAGCTCAGCGGTGAAACCCACCATGAGGGAGGCAGGAAAGGGCCACGGTTGACTGCCCACATACTGCGGGTTTTTCACACTCAACCCTGACTCTTCAAACACTTCCCTCGCGACGGCGGCTTCAAGCGATTCTCCTGGTTCCACAAAACCCGCCAGCAGCGAATAGCGCTGTGTTTCCCACAGGGCATTACTGCCCAGAACGATGCGATCATCCCGGTCGGTGATCAACACGATGATGGCTGCATCCGTGCGAGGAAACACACTTTTTCCACTGTGTTGGTCCACCAGGACCCACCCGGCGCTATCGGAAAGAAGTGGCTCACCGCTCGCGGGAGAAAACTGGTGGGCTGAATGCCAGTTCGCTAGGGCGAGCGCTTGGACCAACACCCCGGCATCTCGGTCCCCGAGTGCGTGTCCGCTTGTTCGACCGCTCACCCACAGGCTGGTGTCTGGTTCAAGCCCCAAGGCTTCATCGTCTTGGTAAAGGGCGGCAAGAACAGCAGTGCCCACGGGGAGCTCCTCATCGCCCTCCACACTTTTCCCCAAATAAATCACGGTGGCTGGCCTCGGCAGGGATGCCGGGCTTCGATAGTCCAGGCGTAATCCTTCGGCGCGCTCGACCAACACTTCTCCTCGCCACGAAGACACCACTTTGGTGTCGGGGTCAGACCAGAGTCGATCGATAAGACCGGGGATTGCACGCGAGGCGGCATCCCGATCCAATTTCGCCCGGGATAGGGCCAGTCGTGATGTGAGCGACATAACCCTCCAAAAAGTCCTGCGACGTGGTAGCTGATGTGGTGTTCGGCCGGGCAACCACCACAGCATCCGCCCTCATACGCGGTGTGGCAACGGTATCCGACCCGCCCCCGCGCTTACCCTGGAGGGCATGAGCCACCTGTCTCTTATGCTAGCGGCGCAGGCCTCAGCGGCGGTGCCGGGGCTCACATTGGTGAGCACGACCGACATGTCTGACGGGGAAAAAGACGCCGCCTTCGCCACCGACACGGACTCCCGCGCGTGGTTGGTCGAACTGCCACGCAGCGACAGTGAAGAGCTCAATACCCGCGAGCGCATTGAAGCGCTGCGGGCTATTGGTGATGGTTTGCGCTCCAGAGTGGGCTTTGGGCTCCCCCGCATTCACGGTGAAATTAATGTTCGGGGGAAAACCCTGACCGTCGCCGAATGGTTGCCAGGTTTTCGCACCAGTGCCGCGCAGGTCACCCCGGCGCTCACCGCATCTCTTGCCGAAGCGATGGCGACAGTTCACAGTATTCCGGCCAGCGCTCTCTACGACCAGGGCCGCCCCATTCACAGCGCGAATGAGGCACAGCGCACCGCGGTGGGCATTGTTGATCGTGCCGCGCAGACCACCCTGTTACCTCAGTCGTTGCTGAGGCGCTGGGAAGCAGCCTATGAAGATCCGGAGCTGTGGCAGTTTGAACCGACCATCATCCACGGTGGACTGCGACTGGATTCTTTTTTGGTCGAAGGCGACAGTGTGACGGCAATCACCGGTTGGCGCGCATTGCAGGTCGGTGACCCTGCACGGGATGTCGCGTGGGTGACAGCTCCGACCGCAAAAACCATCCAGGCAGGTCTAGAAAACGCCTACCGGGGTGCCAGGCCGGGTGCAGACCGGCGCATTTTCCAACGGGCACGATTTTGGGCAGAGCTCGACATTGCCCGTTGGCTCTTACACGGTATGGATCACGGTGATGAGGACATCACTCGTAAAGCCACAGCGCAGATTAATGAACTCCACGACCGGGTGGGAAGCGATATGGACTCGGCGTTGACCGAACCCCTCACCCAGACGCCCCACCCTCTTGCACCTCCGCGGGACTCTAACGAGTAGTCTCGGTCGCTGTGGGCAGGCTGATTTCGGGGTGGTATCGACTCCTTTACAGTGCGCTTCGCACTCCGGTGCTGAAGTGGCTTTTTCTGCCGCGGTGTAAAGCCCTACAGCTCACCGAGTCACCCGGTCACGGTTGGCAAGAATCCGGAGAGTTTTTCCCCGCTTCCCCCGCTGTGGTGTCGCGCTCTCAGACTCTCGGTGAGGATCTCGTTGTGGCCGAGCCGGAGACGTTTCCGGCGGTCACCTGGTCGCTCTGGTCACAGGCCAGTGTGACCAATAATCGTTTTTTTGGTTTCCTCCTACACGGCGACCAGTTCATGATCCAGCCTCGGCGCACCCCCGGGCCGTGGCGACTGAGTTACCGAAAAAACCGGGTGCTGTGGTCGTCCGGCGACAAGGTCCTTGCCGATACCCACCGCGGCCACCGGATGCACGTTGATCGGGCGATTTTTTTGGGGGGCCGGGATTTCACTAACTGGTACCACTGGCTGATCGACGGTCTCCCCCAACTACATATGGCCAATCGGCTTCCGGAGCACCTCCGGGACTATCCAGTAATTGTTCCGGAACAGATTTTTCGATACCCGACCATGTTGGATGCTTTGGAGCTGTTTAAGGGCCACCGCGACATGATTGTGATGCCCGAATGGGCTTTACTGGAAGCCGATTCGCTGGTGTGGATTGACCCGTTGGAGCTCAGTAACCTTCCAAAACAGCAGGGTCCAAGCGATATGGATCCCCGACTTCACTTGCTTCACCGCGAAGGCATGGAAAGCTACCGCGATGTCTACCTGGAGGCCTACGCACCGAAGAAAGTCACCCCGCATCGGAAGCTTTTTCTCGCGCGTGACACCAAGCGCCGCTCTTACAACCAAGAAGAAGCGCTAGAGGTTGCCAAAGAGTTTGGCTTTGAAGCCTGCTACCCGGAGAAGCTGACGTTGGCTGAACAGGTGCAGGTTTTTCGCGAAGCGAAATACATCATGGGTCCTTCCGGGGCCGGTTTCGCCGGTCTCCTTTTTTGTCAGCCAGGAACCAGCGCGCTGTGTTGGCAGGACACTCGGATCCGTTCGATGACGATTCTGCCGGACCTGGCAACACTCAATCACGCCGAGTATTGGCACATTTTTTACACCTCAGACGAATCGGGTGGGCTCTTTCGCAGTAACTACACCCTCGACCCGCAGTGGCTGAGGCAAAGCCTGCACACCTGGTTGGACTAACTAGGAAGCCCAACCACGGGCACCCTTTTAGCCACTCGCGGGGTTCGATTTGGCCTTCTCGATGAGTTGTTCGAGCTCCGAGCGACCGGGGAGGGTGTCGGGGGCGATGACCTGCTCACTGTGGGAAAACCAGAAGACCGCATCCACAGTGTCGATATCAACACCCGCCCATTCGGCCCAGGCGAGACGGTAGAGGGCCAACTGGAGTGATTTGCGTTCAATGTCTACCGGGTCAGTCGGTGTTCGACCCGTTTTCCAATCAACAATCTGGATACGCCCCGAACGCTCAAAGACCGCATCAATCTTGCAAATCACAAGGTGGCCCGCCAGCGGAAGGTGAATTTCTCGCTCCAGTGCCACCGGGGTGAGAGGAGCAAACTCGCTTCGCTCAAAACCCTCCTGCCAAGTGTGAACGTCGACATCGACGGGAACCGCGGTGTCCTGATCAACGTCAACATCGGCCATCACACGATTACCCCGCGCAGAGTGAAAATACGATTCTACCCAGGCATGGAAGTCATTGCCTCGCTGTTGGGCGAGGCCTGTCGTGGGCGGACGGGGTTGAATCCTGGAGCGCAGCATGGCCTCGGGTTCGAACACCCATCGGTCAAACTGTGAAGCCGGAATACGCACTGGCCATGACCCCTCTACTGGGGCGAGGCGGGTGCGCTCCGCCTCCAACACGGCATCGATGTGTTCCACCAGAGCAGGATCCGCCTGCTCCAGCCCCTGATCGGAGGCTGTGAGTACTGCTGTCGCTGCCCGCTCCACGACGTCACGGCGTTCACCCAGTGGGTCGAGCGGCCAGGTGATGAGGTCGTCTTCATCCCCCTCATGGGGATTGTCGATTATGGGCGAGCTCGGCAGAGGGTCAATGCACTCTGCCTGTTCGAGTTCCAGAAGAAAAGGTGACGGCACCTGCGCAGAGGCTTTTGTTGAGTAGAAGCTCCCCGTCAATAACAGTTCTGCTCGCGCCCTGGTCATTGCCACATACGCGAGGCGGCGTTCTTCGCGTTCATGATGGGCGCGAATATCGTCACTGAACGCCTCGATTCGATCGAGCAGGTCCTTTCTGGTTTCTGCGCCGGCCCAGTCAAGGTGGGGCAAAAATTCACTGTCGCCTCGAAAGGGGTAGGGCAGTACGCCAGAGCGAAGCCACCCTTTAAAGCCCTCATTGGGTTTTCCGGGCAGCTCACCTTCGACCAACTGGCCGACGGCCACCAGGTCCCATTCGAGGCCTTTCGCGCCGTGGATGGTGAGAATTTGCACGCACCCTGGCTCCGGTGGTGCCGATTGTGGTTGCAAACTATCTCGCCACTCGGCTTGCTCTAGCCAGTCGAGAAAACCGCGCGCGCCCGCCTCATCGGCAAAGGCTTGGTACTGCGAGATAGCCGCAAAGAAGGCCTCGCGGGAATTTCGGTAGCTTTCGCGGTTGGGGTGAGCGAGCCATTCGATGTCGGCACCGGTTGCCCGCTCCCAGTGGACTACTTGGTCGGCAATACTTTCGTGACTGAGTCGTCGCTGGCTGGCAATCAACGAAGCCGCGTCTCGAAGTTGACTTTGTGCCGCTTCGGAGAAGGCTTCCCAGTGGCTGTGCTCGGGGGGTTTCTGGGCCAAATACTCCAGCGCATCCAACAGTGATGCGCTGGGTCGCCCCAAGGCTTGGTCGCGCAACGCCTGATCCAGTGACTCGTCTAGTCGACCGCCACCACTATCGCGAAGCCCCAACCACCGTGCTCTTTCGGCAAGAGCGAAAAGGTCACTCGCTCCCAGTCGGAAACGCCCGGACGTGAGCAGGCGCACCAACTCGCCGTTGGCGAAGGGTCGATGAACGATGGCTAGTCCGACGACGAGGTCGGCAACCAGAGGGTCACCCAGTAGTCCCCCAATTCCCAAAATGTGAACGGGGATTCCCTTGCGCTCTAGGGCTCTGGCGTAAAGGTGTTGGTGTTTGCGCTCACGCAGTAGCAGTGCCGCACTGGGGGGCTCGTGATCAGTGTGTCCGGCGGCGCTGTTGCCGGGGTGCGGGTCAGACACCAGGCGGGCGGCAAACCACTCCGCGACTGCTTCTGCTTCGTCATCCAGCGTGTCGGGGTAGGCGACGTCGACGGTTCCTGCCGGGGCGTTGGGGGCAGGAGACAGCTCACCGACGACACTCTCATCCGCGCGTCGAAGCGGCGTACACAGTGCATTTGCTGCCGTCAGCACCTTGGATGGGTTTCGCCAACTCGTTTGCAGGCCAAAAGTGTGGCAGGGCCATTGACGGGCAAATTCGCGAGGGAAATCATCCAAGTTGGCCGCACTTGCTCCCCTCCAGCCGTAAATCGCTTGGAGTGGGTCACCCACGCTCATCACCGGGTGGTCAGCAAAGAGTGTGGACAGCAGGGTGGTTTGCAACACACTGGTGTCTTGATATTCATCGAGTAACACCACAGCGTGTCGGGCCCGGAGCCCTTCAACCACTTCGGGGGACGAGCGAGCGACCTCGAGGCCTAAACGGACCTGATCGGAGTATTCGACTATGCCTCTGGCTGCTTTGGCTTGGCGAAATTCGTCCACCAGGTCAATCAGTACCGGCAGGAGGGCAATGTTGTCGGCGGTGCGATCAACGCCCGGATAACCGCCACGACCACCAGGAGGGAGGTCTCGAATGCTCTGAAATGACCGGGCGTATTCGGCTAAAGCGGAAGCGTCAACCGCATTTTCCGACATTGACTGGGACAACTGCCACGTCAGGGTAGTCAACTGATCGAGCGACATGTGAAGTTCAGGAAGCTCTGAATGGGTGGAACCCGCGACGACTTTCCTCGCTAGCGACCACGCTGCGGCCGCTCCCGCTACTTCTTGGTCACCATCAATCCCCAGATACACGGCGTAGTCCTGGAAAAGTCTCGACGCGAAGGCGTTGTAGGTGGACACCTGCGGCATCGCGAACACGTCAATGTTGTCGTCTTCACCGCTGTGGGGAAGCTGTCGAATCCTGGACGCAATGCGACCACCCAGTTCCGATGCGGCTTTCCTGGTAAAGGTGAGGCCCAAAATATCCTGGGGGGACACCACACCATTGGCCACCAACCACACCACCCGCAAGGCCATGGTTTCGGTTTTGCCTGACCCGGCTCCGGCCACCACCCGGTACACACCCTCCAAGGGGGCTTCAATAATGGCCCGCTGTTCTTCGGTGGGTGGGTGAATCCGAAGCGCTTCACACAACTGTTCGGCGGAGTATTTAAGGGGTTTAGTCACCACACACACTCCCGACCCGCTGCCAGCGGTGCCTAGACACACTGCGACCCGCGACAGGGAAAAACCGTGGCCCCATAAACCGCGCCTGCGCCATCTGGGCACCGGCAGAGCGAATTCGCTCCAGACTCTGCTGGATGCCCTCCTCGCCCAAGGGCTCTTGGGCGGCCACCCGGAAGGGTTTGCCGCGGACTCCGCCGCTGACATAAAGAAGCCATGCGCCTTCGCTTGGGCCCTCCACCTCCCACGCTTCTCGGGTAGCCGGGTCAGCTAGAGCCAATTGGTAAGCCTGGAGTTGCGGATGGGAAGCAATTTCTTCCGCATTGGTAATCGCTTTACCCGTTTTGAGGTCGACGACCACCAGGCCACCATCGGCCGAACGCTCAATGCGGTCAACCAAACCGTTCACCACAATGTTGTCCACTCGCAGTTGGAAGCCTTGCTCAATTCCCACTACTTCCGCACCAGCGGCTTGTCGCTCGCGCAGGTAGGCAGCTAAGGCGTGCACTAAGCCACGGGCCTTCGACGCTTCGCTTTTACTCACCCACCCGGAATCAAAATCGAGCTCCGACCAACGACCCTCCACAAGGCTCAACAGAGTGTCTTCATCCCCCCAGGGCTCGTGCTCCAGTGCATAGTGCACGAGTGAACCAATTCCCACGGCAGCCGTGTACTCGTCGGGGGCGACACGATCGAGAAACCAATCCAACGGGGACTGCTCCACTGCGCCAATTCGTGACGGAGAAAGCGGGATTTCGGTGTCTTGGTACAGCGGTTTATCACTCGTGATCGGACCAAGCCCCCACCACTGGCTGGGGTGCGCCCCTTGGACTTCCCGGGCGGCAAGGAGCGAAAGAGCAGACGCAGCAGACTGCCCTTCAGCTTCTGTCACTGATGGCTCGAGCTGTGAGCGGTAATGTCCCACCAGTTCACGACTTGAGCCCAACGGGCCCGGATCGGAGGGTACTTCGTGTGCTCGTTCGGCCAGTAAGCGAAAAAGTGCACTCGGGCCCGTGTCTTCGGATTCAATGGCGCTCACCAGCGCCATCTGCCTCGCCCGCGAAAGCGCCAGGGCAGCCATCCGCAATTCGTCATCAATGACCACCCGCTGATCATCAATGGCCTCATCGAGTTGGCCCCTCACCGCGCGGGCCACCAACGGAGCACCTAACAGCGACCAGCGAATTCGGGTATTCGGCCACACATGGTCGTTTAGTCCCTGGAGCACCACCGTGTCGCATTCCACTCCCGCCAATCCGGCGGGAGTGGAAATCAAGACCCCGGTGCGTTCGGAGCGTTGCACCACCACGTCTTCGGTGATGTCGTTATCTAACACCCGCAGGAAAAAAGCCTCCGGGCTGACCCCATGGTGTCGCTCCACAAAACGCTCCGCCGTGGCCAACAGTGCCGAGACTTGGTGGAGTGCTTCGCGGTGAAACAGTGACGGTTGGCTGGCATCGCTGGAGCGAGCCACCCACGAGTCCTCGACCGCCCACGCCTGCCACGCCGTGGAGAGCACAAGCGCGGCGGAGGATCCCTCGGGTAATGCGCGAATCGCGGCCAACACTTCAAGAATTCGACTCAGCGGCCGATGAAAAGACGCGGGAAGCTCCGGCGGGTAGTCCCCCGATTCGAGCACGTCGATAATCGACTCAATACCCCGACGGGGCTGACCTTCCGCCTGGTCAATCACTCGAAGAAACGACCCCAACCGGCGAAGTCGGCGAGAATCAAACCCCCCATAAAGGCCTTCAAGTAACACAGTGGCGCGCTCAGGGGTGAGCCACCCTGGGGTGCGGGCAGCGAGTACCCAGCCGACCAGATCTTTACTGGCGGGGTGTTCGCCTAAACCGACTCGATAGTCCTGTTCGGTGGCAATACCCGCCTGCTGAAGAGCGTGAGCGAGAAAAGGAATGTGCGATGCCCGACGTGTGGCAATGGCCATTTCGGAGAAGGCGACCCCGTGGTCGCGGTGTCGGGAAAGCAACACCCGGGCAATGTCGTGGGCTTCACGCCCGGCACTGGGCGAGCGCACCGCCAGGAAGGGGTGATCGCCATCGGGTTCCTGACCCAAATCCACGGACTGAGCTTTTCGTTGGGCACCAGCCCGCGCCGTCCCAATCCGTGACGTGATGCTGCTCACCGCATCGCGCAAGACCTGGCCGTGACGGTAGACCACCGGCAGGATGTGAGGTGTCACCGAGAGGAGGTCGGCAACGCGCATAGGACCTTCCGGGTCCGCTCCTCGAAAGGTTTGACCCGCGAGATCAGGATCGGCATATATCCCCACGTGCACACCCGCGCTGTGGAGGGCCTGCACCAAGGAACCTGCGGCGGGGGACAGATCCTGAAAATCATCACACAACACCATCCGCAAACCCTCGGGTGGGGTCCTAGAAGCCTCAATTAACGATGTGGCAACGCGTAAGAGCTCCGCAGCGTCGTATTCATCGGGACGGGAGCGAGCAATCACCCGTTCGTAGTCGTCAAGGAAATCGGCCACTGCGGGCCACGCCGGGTGGACGGTGGACCAACGCCTGAGATCGCGGGAGCCCAAACCCCATTCGGTGAGCCTGGCGATGAGTTCGCGCAGTTCTGTCCGAAACGCTTCGGTGGAGCGAACCGCCGGGTGTAGGTGTTCTGGCCACTGGGGGCCGACACCGCTGTCTCGCTGCTCATCGAGCACCGAGCGGATGTCTTGATCGACATCGGCTCCGGAGCGAAGCTTGGAGGGTTCCACTCCCCTCGCTTCTTGATCGCTTCTCAGTAGCGAGAAACAAAACGCTTGAACACTCATCACCATGGCACCCCTGGTGGGAACCCCCAGCATCACACCCAATTCGTCTCGCAGGCGGGTCGCCTGCTCCCTGGTGGGGGTGAGAATCCGAATCGCATCGGGGTTCACGCCCCCGGCCACAGCGTGTGCCACGCGCGCTCGAATCAGACTGGTCTTACCCGAGCCTGGTGCACCGAGGACTATTTGGGGTTTACCCAAACCGGCTTCGACCAGCTCGCCGGGTAACCCCAAATGTGCACTCATGCCTTTTAGGCTAAAGCCCAGCACTGACTGTCGTACGATACGAGGGTGGAAATTCGCATCGGTATCACCCATTCAACCCGTGAGCTCAGTTTCGAGACGGACAAAAAAGCCGCAGATGTGGAAAAAGACATCGCTGCGCAGATTGCCAAAGGCGATGATGGCCTGGTCAGGCTGGAAGACCAAAAGGGGCACGTGTACCTGGTCCCAGTCTCCACCCTCGCCTACATCGAAATGGTGACAGAGTCCGCCCGTAAAGTCGGCTTTGCGCCGTAAGCCGGCACCCCATGGAACTCGTCCTCGTCTTCACTCTTGCTGCGCTGATTGGCGCAGCAATCAGATACATGGTCCCCGGTCGCGACCGCCACGGCATGATTGCCTTACCCGCCCTCCAGGTCGGACTGGCCACCCTGCTCTTCGTGGTGGCGATGTGGCTGGGCCTAGAACCACGCTCAGTGTGGACTTGGGTGATTTCTCTCGTGGGTTCCACCGCGGCACACATTGCTGTGGCGATATGGCTCCCCAAGCAGCGTGATGCGGCCGATGAGGCCCTTCTCGCCGAGCTCACCGACCCCAAAGCTCCCATCCCTGACGAGCCCGCCCGGCTGTAGCGGTGGGGGGTGAGGCGAGAGGGTTACCCTCGCTAAGCCGTCAAACCCACACTCTCAAGCCTTCTGGTGTGCTCGGTGAGCACATCGGTAAATACTGGCTCGTAGAGCTCCGCGGAGTGGGTCGCGTCAGAGCCTCCGCGCAGTGCGCTTCGCGCAATGAGCATGGTGTCTCCCACCACCCTCCTCGACCACAGGCTTAACCGCCAGGCGTGCGCCTCATCGACAGCGATAATGCGGGTGAGCACTCCCGCAGCAAGTTCTTCTGGATCGGTGCCATCGACAGCCTGGATAATTTTCTGGCCAATCCCTGCCGGGAGACCACCAGCGACTAGGCGATAAAAGTCACTGAGGAATCCGCCCACGACGTAGCAGGTCCCGACCCTCTCGTACCAAGCATCTGCCGTCATTGTGCGGAGAGCCTCGCCTTGGCGCTCGAGGGGCTCAGCCATGGCCTCAATGGGGTCGGGGGTGTAGTCGGCCAACAGTCCGCGAAGGGTTTCGTATCGGGAGAGAACCTGGGCTTCCGCCCGCACTAACTCATCGCGGTCTTTCGCCGACCACGCCTCCCTCGCCACCCGGCCGTACTCACCAGCAATCAGTAGGGCACTGGCACTGGCGTGAGCGAGAAGGTCCGCTGCGGTGGGGACCAACGCGGTGAGATCGAGACGGCTGGCACTCTGGCGATTGGCTCTGGATCGCACTTTCCACTGCGGGGAAGGTTTTTTTCGCTCCCACAACCGCCATCTCATCTGGCCAGGATAGTCGCCACAGGATTGACCTGCCCGGCAACACCGTTTGCGCGGTAGACTGGGGGTCACATCAAATAATGAAAGTGAATCTGTTAACTAGTGAGTTTTTCCGACCTCGGCATTGAGCCGGACATGGTCGAGGCCCTCCGTCAGGAGGGAATCGAGACCCCTTTCCCCATTCAAGAACAAACCATTCCCGTTGCGCTTTCTGGCCAAGACATCATCGGTCAGGCACGAACCGGAACCGGTAAAACCCTCGGTTTTGGGTTGCCCCTGTTACAAAAGCTTGGAGTGGACCCCGCACCGGGAGTGAAAGCCCTCGTCGTGGTTCCCACCCGTGAACTGGCCATCCAAGTCGCCGAAGACTTAGAGGTCGCCTCATCGAAGCGCCAGACCCAAGTCGCCGCAATCTATGGCGGTAAAGCCTACGAGGGACAAATCGAACAAATCGACGCCGGGGCTCAAGTCATTGTGGGAACCCCTGGTCGACTATTGGACCTCATTTCACAGCGCAAACTTTCCATCAAAGACGTCGAAGTGATGGTCTTGGATGAGGCCGACAAAATGTTGGACTTGGGCTTCCTCCCCGATGTGGAGCGCCTCTTTTCACACACTCCCGCCCTTCGCCACACCATG
>CBFHPU010000008.1:0-48127 GCA_965657845.1 Pontimonas sp. | reverse complement strand
TTCTTCCGCATCTTCCCCGGCGGCCAACTGGGTTCGGTGTCGAGAGAGGATAAATAGTGAGTAGTCGATACCCACTGCAAGACCCAGCATCACGGCAAGTAGTGGCCCAGAGCTGGAAATCGTGAGCTCCCGGGCGGCGAAGAACAACACCCCCAGCACAATGCCCACCCCGATAATGGCGCTGGCGAGCGGCATCCAGGCGGGTCGAAAAGATCGGAAGGTCACGATGAGGACTAGTCCCGCAAAGGCCACGCCGAACACTTCGGCGATGGTGAGGCCAACCTGTTGATCTTGGAATACGGTGCCCCCGAATTCAACCCGGAGCCCTTGGGGCTCCACGATTGATCTGGTGGCTTGAAGCTCCGCCAAGAGTTCATCGGTCACCTCGGGGCCGGACGCCTCGAACTGAATCTGGATGTATGCGGTGGTGGCATCCTCCGAGAGGGCCTGCTCGGCAAATTCCTCAAAGGGGTGGACGGCCTCTTCGATGCCGTCAAGATCTTTGATGGCTGTCGCGAGCTCGATGATGCCGAGGCGGTTCGACGGTGTCGTGAGCCGCTCACCTTCTGGCGCGACGATGACTGCTTGTGCGGACGCTCCGGCAAAGGTGGGAAAAACCGCTTCGAGACGGTCAAAGGCTTCCTGAGATTCGCTGCCAGGAATGCGAAATTCCTCATCGGTGGCTCCGGCGAAACCAAAGCCGATGCCGCCAATCGCGATCAGTGCAACAAGCCAGCCGAGGAGAACTCGGCCCGCGTGACGGTAGCTCGCCTTACCCAGGCGATAAAGGAAAGTGGCCATTAGCGGCTGGCCTCCGGCTGTTCAAGACGCAACATTTGGCCGAGTACTTCGCGCAATCCCGCTCTGGCATCCTCGTCATCGAGCCCCGGCACCCCCAAGATGCCGCTGGATACTAAGGCGTAGGTGGCCCCTGAGACGGCAATGCCAAAACGCAGTCGGTCTTCTTCGCCGTCGGTCATCGCACTCACCATCTCAGCCATGTGGGCCATCAGCTCATGCGCGCGGCCCAGCGATTTGCTCTCCTCGGCGAGGTAGGGGTGGGCGACGATGATGTGGGTGGCTAAGCGGTGGGTGATCAGGAAATCGACGAAGTTGTCAATAAACACCCGCCTGGAGCCTGCGTGGTGGGTTGTGGATTCGTTGGAGCGCTCCAGCAGGGCGGAAAGAGCTTCGAGTGCTGGTGTGAGTGCCACGTCGACGAGGTGGTTTTTATTCTGAAAGTGATACAGCACGTTGGCTTTGGATGACCCGGCGTGGTCGGCCACATCCTGAATCGTGGTCTGGGCGATCCCCTGGTGGGCGAAGCGCTCCAGGGCGACCTGCAGGATGTGATCGTGATTGGACACGACCTCGAGCTTAAAGTGAAGAAACACGCCATCCTGACCAGTTGGTCAGTTTGTGCGCCAATTCCCAGTCAGTCCTGGGCAAAAGCCAAGCTAGTTGCTGCGGAAAGCAACAACCGCATTGTGCCCACCGAACCCAAAGGAGTTGGATAACGCCAGTAAGGGCCCATCGGGAAGCGTCCGGGGGCTTGTGACGACATCGAGTGGAATCTCTGGGTCCTGGTTATCCAGGTTGATGGTGGGAGGGGCAGTGCGCTCGTGCAATGCCAGCACGGTAAATACGGCTTCGAGTGCACCAGTACCGCCCAGAAGGTGTCCGGTGGCAGCCTTGGTGGCCGAGATAGGGATTTGCTTCACGTACTCACCAAAGACGGAGTAGAGCGCGTGGTATTCCGCGATATCGCCCACAGGGGTCGACGTCGCGTGAGCGTTAATGTGGCCCACATCCTCGGGCCGCGCACCGGCTTGTTCTAAGGCTTGCAAGACGGCCCTGGATGCCCCGCCACCCTCAGGGTCGGGTGCTGTGATGTGGTAGCTATCTGAGGTCACCGCACCGCCAGCGAGTTCGGCATAAATGCGCGCACCGCGGGCTTCCGCGTGTTCGCGAGTCTCAAGGATGAGCGTTGCAGCACCCTCACCCAACACAAAACCGTCACGGTCCACGTCATACGGGCGTGACGCCCGCGCGGGGTCATCATTTCTTTTCGACAGTGCCTGCATTGCCGCAAAAGCGGCGATGGGTAGTGGGTGAACCACAGACTCGGTTCCACCCGCTACGACGACATCGGCAAGACCCAGTTGGAGGTGTTCATAGGCGTTGGCGATGGATTCGGTTCCCGATGCACACGCGGACACTACGGTTCGTGCGCCAGCGCGAGCCTCCAGTTCCATACTGACCGCGGCTGCAGCCGCGTTCGGCATCAGCATGGGAATGGTCATCGGTAAGACGCGCCGGGGACCTTTCTCTCGAAGTGTGTCCCATGCATCCAACAGCGTCCACAGGCCACCGATTCCTGTGGCGTAGTCGACCAGGATTCGCTCCGGAGCGATTCCTTCCAAGCCACTATCCGCCCACGCTTCTCGGGCGGAAATCAGTGCCAACTGTGCGGAGGGGTCGAGCCTCTTAATCTCTCGACGCTCTAACACGTCCTCCGCTTTGACCGCCACTTCCGCGGCAAACGTCACGGGAATCTCTCGCTCAGCGATCCAGTCGTGCTCGAGGGTGCGCACACCAGACTGCCCTGCCAGCAGGGCAGTCCATGAATCCCGTGCCGTTCCCCCCAGGGGAGAGGTGGCACCAATACCGGTGACGACCACTTCGACCATGACGTATCCCTCCGTGGTCAGTGTGACTTGCGGGAGATCCCGCGAAGATTACTGGTTTTTTTCGATGAAGTCGACGGCATCTTTCACAGTCAAAAGGTTCTTGACCTCGTCGTCGGGGATCTTCACGTCGAACTTTTCCTCAGCGTTCACCACGATCGTCATCATTGAAATCGAGTCGATGTCGAGGTCGTCGGTGAAGGACTTATCCATTTCGACCTGGTCGGCGGCAATTCCGGTTTCGTCGGTAATGAGCTCGGCGAGGCCGGACATAATCTCTTCGGTGGTGTGGGCCATGGGGAACCTCTCAATATCTCGTAGTCGATGAACAGTGTTTTATTCTACGGTGCGCGTGAGCCCAGGCTGTTAGGGCAAACGCACAACTTGTGCGCCATAGACCAGGCCGGCACCAAAACCTATTTGCAGTGCGTAGCCCCCGGAGGCTTCCGGGTGGTCAACCAACAGCTGGTGCATTGCCAACGGAATTGAGGCCGCTGACGTGTTCCCGGTGTGCGCAATGTCTCGTGCGACCAACACCGAGTCGGGGAGCCCCAATTGTTTCGCGAACTCATCAATGATCCGCATATTGGCTTGGTGGGGGACAAACGCGGTCAAATCTTCTGCGGTAATGCCAGATACTTCCAATGCTTCACGCGCAACTTTTGCCATATCCCAGACCGCCCAACGAAACACCCCTTGACCGTCTTGCCGAAGGGTCGGAAACTCACCATCGGGATCATCGAAGGCCTCTTTCAGGGGCCTGTCCATCCCGACCGAATCCCAGCGTGAACCGTCTGAACCCCACAGGGTCGGCCCAATACCGGGTTCATCGGCAGGTCCCACGATTGCTGCACCAGCCCCATCACCCAGGAGGAAGGAGATACTGCGATCCGTAGGTTTCGCGAAGTCACTCAGCTTTTCTGCGCCGACAACCAGCACATAACGTGCAATTCCCCCGCGAATGAGGGCGTCAGCTTGGGCAATTCCGTAGGTGTATCCCGCGCAGGCTGCCGAGACATCGTAGGCCGGAGCTGGGTTGGCACCGATGCGATCGGCAAGAAGCGCGGCCAATGATGGGGTTTGCACGGTGTTGGAAATGGTCGCGACGATGACTGCACCAATCTCCGAGGCCTTGATACCCGCTTTGGCGATGGCTTCGAGGGAAGCCTGTTCAGCTAAGTCAATCGCTTCGACGGTTTTGCTTGCGCGGCGTCGCTCGATAATTCCGGTACGTTGACGAATCCACTCATCCGAGGAATCAATCGGTCCGATGAGGTCGTCATTGGGGACTATTAGGTCGCCTCTGGCCGCGCCCAAAGAGTAAATCCTCGAATGGGCTGCCCCGGTGGTTTGATTGAGAGTTGCCACATTAACCCTTTTCTTCAGCGGAAAAAGCCTCTAAGTGCTCGGGCAAGTCTAGCTTCCGGGTGGATACCCCCGGCATGGAGCGCTTCGCCAGTCCCACCAGTGCACCTGCCGGGGCAAGTTCAATCACCTCTGTGGCACCGGCTTCCACGAAGGCTTCCATGCACCGGTCCCAGCGGACCGGTGAAGTCATCTGAGACACCAAGAGTTCCAGGTATCTCGCACCCGAGGTGACCACCGAGCCGTCTTGGTTTGTGTAGATCACCGAAGTCGGGTCTTGAGGCGACACACCTGTGGCAGCCGACTCAAGGTCAGCCTGCGCGGGTTGCATAAAGCTGGTGTGGAAGGCTCCCGCCACCTCGAGGGGGATCACTCGGGTGCCCTCCGGCGGGTTACCTCGCAAGTCCTCCAGGGCAGCGAGTTCACCGGCGACTACCACCTGAGTGGAACTATTCACGTTCGCGGCAATGAGCCCTCGCTCGGCTAGGACACCCTCTAGTGACTCCAGATCGGTTCCCACCACAGCCGACATACCCGTTGGTGTGAGTGCCGCCGCTTTGGCCATCGCCGCACCGCGACGGGCAACTAGTTGGAGTGCTTCCACGTCGGTGAGAATCCCGGCAAGCGCTGCCGCAGTGAACTCACCGACCGAATGCCCGGCGTAATGCAGCTCGTCAGTGACGGTGGATTGAAGGGCTCGGCCCGAAATCAGACCCGCGGCGACAATGAGGGGTTGGGCAATTTGGGTGTCTCGAATTGTTTCCGCATCGCTGTGAGTCCCGTGAGTGATCAAGTCGACGCCAATCGCGGCCGACCAGTCGGCCACGATGTTGTGGGTTTCTGGATCTTCTAACCACGGAGCGAGGAAACCTGGTTTCTGAGAGCCCTGTCCGGGTGCAACGACAACACGCATCCCCCTAGTGTCCAGGGGCGGCCACTGTGGGCCGTAGGAGGTCAGAGGGAAAGAAAACCCTAATTCTTCGTGGGTTACCTACTACCCGCGTTCAGGGTGGGTTTCTTTAACGCCTGTGAACCGGAACGTTCCGCAATGTGCCCGAGGATGATCGCCAGGTGGATAATCAGCGAATCTCTCGCCTCCACCGGGTCAAAAGACAACATGTCAGCCACTTTTTTCAAGCGATAGCGCACCGTGTTGGGGTGCACGAAAAGTTCTTTCGCGGTGGCCTCCAGCGAGTAGCCGGTTTCAAAGTATGTCCACACTGTGCTCAACAGATCTAGGGGATGCTCGCGCAGGGGTTCATAAATATCCGCAATCAGGGTGGCTCGCGCGATGGCATCTCCCGCGAGCGCCCTTTCAGGTAACGCATCGTCAGCGAGCAACGGGCGACTGGGTTGTCGCAGCGAACCGGCAACCGCGAACCCGGAAAGCGCCGCTCGTGCGCTGGTTGCAGCATCAAGAACGCTGGAAACTGTGGGGCCTAAGACGAGAGGGCCCTCACCAAACCACTCATCCATCGCCTGGATAATCTCGGCAAACGCGATGGCGTCGGCTGGGCTGTCGCCCTCCTCGGGTGAGCGGTGACCGATCACGACCACCAGGCGGCTTCCCTGGACCCCAATGAGTACGTCAGCGTTCATGTGCCTGGCCACACGGCGAATCGGGTCCACATCCACTGGCCGTGGGCTGGTGCCGACCGCGACGGCGACATCACCGGTCCCACTCCAACCCAACGCGGCGATTCGACTGGGCATTTCGTGGTCGAACTCGCCGGAGAGTATTGAATCGACCACGAGGGCTTCTAGTCGTTGATCCCACAAACCGCGAGCCTCGGCAGCCCTCGCATACACATCGGCTGCGGCGAAGGCAATTTCTCGCGAATAGAGCAGGATGGCTTCTTGAAGTTGCTTGGAACCGTCGCGTAAATATTCTTCAACGACTTCAACGGTCACTTTGATCAGCTGCAGGGTTTCCTGCAGGCTTACCGAGCGCAAGAGTTCGCGTGGGGCCGCGTTGAACACGTCTGAGGCAATCCACGGTGACGAGTCCGGGTTTTCGTACCACCGGATAAATGAGGTGATGCCGGCTTGGGCAACCATCCCCACGGAGGATCGTCTTGACGGCGGCATCTCTCGATACCAGGCAAGGGTGTCCTCTAAACGCGCCAGGGTGGTCGTGGCCAGCTCACCAGAGCTGTTGCGCAGCCAATGGAGCGTCTGCTCCTTGGTCATTTCGGCCATCGCTCACCCCTTCGCACTCACCGCTGGGATAGTTCACGCTACTCCTGTGAAAACCTCAGTGGAGACGATTCGTCGCCCCCGAGAAAGCTGTTAAGCGTCTCCACCCGCGCTTCCGCTGGTTCCTGCCGTCACGTCGTGGAGCTGGTATTTCACGATTGCTTGGGCAATCAACGCCCGATCCACTTTTCCTTGGTCTGCCAGTTGTTGGAGAACGCGAACGACAATGGACGGCCCATCAATGTGGAAGAACCGTCTGGCAGCAGGCCTCGTGTCACTGAAGCCGTAACCGTCAGCCCCCAAAGTGGCGTAATCGCCCGGGATGAAGGCCCGGATTTGGTCGGGCACCTGGTGCATGTAGTCGCTCACACCGAGGAAGGGGCCCTCAGCTGACTGGAGCTTGTGGGTGACGTAGGCAACCTGGGGTGGTTCCTCCGGGTGCAAGAAATTGTGTTCTTGCGAGCGAAGCCCATCCCGGCGAAGCTCAGTCCAGGAGGTCACCGACCACACGTCAGCAGAGACAGCCCAATCTTTCGCGAGCAGCTCCTGTGCTTCTAGGGCCCAGGGGACACCCACGCCGGAGGCAAGAATTTGCGCTTTCGAGCTGTGTTCTTCCGCGGCGGGTTGAAGCAGGTAGATTCCTCGAACAACGCCCTCGACATCGAGCCCTTCCGGTTCGGCCGGTTGAGAAATGGGCTCGTTATATACCGTGAGGTAGTACATGACGTTGGGATCAGGGTGGTTTCCGCCATACATGCGGTCCAGTCCGGCCTCCACGATGTGGGCAATTTCGTAACCGTAGGCCGGATCGTAGGAGATAACGGCAGGGTTTGTCGCCGAAATCATGTGCGAATGGCCATCACCGTGTTGTAGGCCCTCACCGGTGAGGGTTGTTCGCCCCGCGGTCGCACCAATGATGAACCCTCTGGCCATCTGATCGCCTGCAGCCCAGAACTGATCACCTGTTCGTTGGAACCCGAACATGGAGTAGAACACGTACACCGGGACGAGCGGTTCACCGTGGGTGGCGTAGCTGGTACCGGCCGCAACAAAGGAGGCAACGGCCCCGGCTTCGTTGATGCCCGGCATCAAAATTTGACCCTGCGGGCTTTCCTTATACGCCAACAGAAGTTCGCGATCTACCGACACATAGTTTTGACCGTGTGGGTTATAGATCTTTGCCGTGGGGAAGTAGGCGTCCATTCCGAACGTGCGTGCCTCATCGGGAATGATCGGCACGAACCGTGCTCCGAAGTTTTTGTCCTTCAGCAGGTCTTTAAACAGCCTGGCAAACGCCATAGTGGAAGCGACCTGCTGTTTTCCAGAGCCGGTCTTACCGATGTCGTAAGTCGACTTTTCCGGAAGGGCGACCTGGGTGTAGCGAGAGCGGCGTTGGGGGATATAGCCACCCAGTTCACGACGGCGCTCCTGCAAATACTGGATCGCTTCGTCCGATTCACCCGGGTGGTAAAACGGGGGCTGGTAGGGGTCTTTCTCCAGCTCCTCGTCCGAAATCGGAATACGCATGTCATCGCGGAAGGTTTTTAAGTTCTCTAGCGTGAGCTTCTTCATCTGGTGGGTCGCATTGCGGCCTTCGAAGCTGGGGCCCAAACCGTAACCCTTCACCGTTTTGGCGAGAATCACCGTGGGTTGACCCTTGTGGTTCTTGGCCGCTTCAAATGCGGCATACACCTTGCGGTAGTCGTGACCACCACGGCGAAGCGCCCAAATGTCATCGTCGCTCATATGCGCGACCATCTCGGCGGTGCGTGGATCGCGACCAAAGAAGTTTTCCCGAACATAGGCGCCGTTTTCGGCCTTATAGGTTTGGAAGTCACCGTCGGGGGTGACGTTCATCAGGTTGCGAAGAGCGCCATCGTGGTCGGCTTGCAGGAGTTGATCCCATTCGCGTCCCCAAATCACTTTGATGACGTTCCAGCCGGCACCGCGGAAGAAACTCTCCAGCTCTTGAATGATTTTGCCGTTACCACGCACCGGCCCATCGAGTCGCTGCAGGTTGCAGTTGATGACAAACGTCAGGTTGTCAAGATCGTCGTTCGCGGCAACGTGCAGGGCGCCACGGGATTCGATTTCGTCCATCTCGCCGTCACCCAAGAACGCCCAGACGTGCGAATCGGAGGCATCTTTGATGCCTCGATCGGTCAAGTAGCGGTTCATTTGGGCTTGGTAGATCGCGTGAATCGGACCGATTCCCATGGACACGGTGGGGAACTGCCAGAATTCGGGCATCAACCGCGGGTGTGGGTACGAACTTAAGCCACCTGACGGGTGGGACTTTTCTTGACGGAAACCCTCGAGCTGGTGTTGGTCGAGTCGTCCTTCTAAAAAGGACCGGGCATACATGCCGGGGGAGGCGTGACCCTGGTAGAACACCTGGTCGCCGCCGCCCTCATGGTCTGGGCCACGGAAGAAATAGTTGTGACCGACTTCATACAGCGAGGCGGATGATGCGTAGGTGGAAATGTGTCCACCCACGGAAATTTCTGGCCGCTGAGCGCGGTGGACCATGATGGCCGCATTCCAGCGAATCCAACTGCGATAGCGCCGTTCGATTTCTTCATCCCCGGGAAACGGTGTCTCGTTCTCGGGGGCAATGGTGTTGAGGTAGTCGGTGGTGGGAACCATCGGGACACCCAAATGCAGCTCTTTGGAGCGTTTGAGGAGCGAGAGCATAATCTCTCGACCGCGTTGGTGGCCCGATTCAGAGACCACACCGTCAAGCGACTGGTTCCATTCAGATGTCTCTTGGGGATCGGAATCCATCGGAGTAAACGAGTAAGGGTCCTGGTCGTTGACCGCCATGGGTGACCTCTTTCCTGTGTTGGGAGAGTCCTCCAAAAAAAGCCCCCGAACCTCCGAAGGGATACTTCATCAGCTCAGGAACACCCCCAGTCTAGACCCGAAGGGGAAACCCACACGCCTTCATCGCGCAGCCCGCACAACTCTCGGTATACGATTGGACTCGCACATTAGGGCCTGTAGCTCAGTTGGTTAGAGCGCCACGTTTACACCGTGGATGCCGGGGGTTCGAGTCCCTCCGGGCCCACTTTTTCCCGCACGCCACTGTCATGCGCCCTCCGTTCACACGGCCACCGCACAGCGGTGGTGACCTTCTTGCGCGCTGGATTATCCACCGGGCAGTAACGTGGTGTGGCAACGAGAAAGCCCGACAAGCGGCCGTTGCTTGTGCCGCCAGTGGTGAGCGAACCTGAAGAAGAGAGTGCACACAATGACGAGCGCCCACGCAGTCGACCACCTCGCCCAGTCGCTCTTGGACGCTGCCGATCAGGCACGACACCACCCGCGCCCGGTGATTGACCACCAGCCACTCACCGTTGACCAGGGGGCTGATATTCAACGTGCCCAGTTGGCGCTTCGCCAAGCCCGCGGCGAGCAAGTCATTGGAGTCAAACTAGGCCTGACCACGCACGCCCAGAGGGCTGAAGCGGGAGTTGACTACTCCAGTGTGGGCTACCTCACCGACACCATGATCGTGACCGACACCATTCACTGTGGGACCAGCGTTCAGCCCAAAGTCGAACCAGAAATGGTGGCCGTCTTCGACTCCACCGTGGATGACCCAGACATGAGCGATGAAGACATCATCAACGCAATCGGTGGCCTCCACGCCGGAATCGAAATTGTCGACCCCCGCTACGAAACCGCGCACTTTATTTTGGCCGATGCGCTCGCCGACAACAGTTCAGCCAGAGGTGCCGCCTGGCGCGAACACGGTCTTCGGCCCGACCAGTTCGACCCGGCGACTGAGACGGTGGCCTTTGACGTGGGGGACTTTCCGACACTGTTCGGGGAAGGCTCACGTGTATTGGGCAACCCGCTCCACGTTGTCGTTGACGTGGTTCGACAACGACTCGCACAGTCCTTAGCGACCCCCGCCGGGTTCATTATTTTCACCGGCAATCTGGTGGAGCGTGCCCTCCCCATTAGTCCCGGGGATCGCGTTGTCGCCCGATTTGCACAGCTGGGAACCATCGAGCTGGGCGTATCCGACTAACAAGCACAGCGGGTTAACTGGCACAGAGGGCTAATGGCGCCGGCCGCACCCCTCGAACGCTAAAACAGCAGCGCTACTACCAAGGCCAGGTAGATCACCACGAAAACGGCCGGAGTGAGAAATTTGGGAACCCACAGCCAATGGGAGGACCCCACAACCATCCGACTGTATTCACCCCCGGCAAGGTCTTGGGCGATGTGTTGGGCTTCCGTGGCGGACTGGAACTGCACCAAGGCACCCAAAATGCCAGAAGCCAACAAGATGCCCAAGGCTGCAATGCGCACCGCTAAGCCGGTGTCCGCAAGGCCCCACTGCAGAAGGGCCACCGTGGAAATGAGCAACACTGTCGGGGCAATTTGGGACACAATCAAGTGAAGACGCGCGCGTTGCCAGGCAACAAATTTTTCGCCAGAGTTCACCGTAATCTCCTTGAGCTCGCCGGACTATGACCACCAGCGTAGTAGCCCCAAGGTGTGGAGGACAGGCAGATGAGTCACACTCGAGCGACCATCATGGTGGCCCTGGGCGCCAGCCTGTGGGGAACCACTGGAACAGTGGCCTACCTCATTTCTGACGCCGTCCCGGCGGTCACTGTCGGTGCGATCACCATGGGGGTGGGGGGAGTAGTCCTGGCAGTACTTGGCGGGCGTCGGGCCCTTGCCCTGTGGGCCAACCAGTCGCTTCGTCCTATGTTGCTCGTGGGTGCGGCGGCGGTCACGGTGTACCCGCTCGCGTTTTATACCGGGATGAGCCTCGCCGGTGTTGCTGTCGGCAATATTGTTGCGCTTGCTACGGGGCCTCTGGTGGGAGCGGTACTCGAATGGCGACTTGAGCGAGACCCACCCGGTCCTGCCTGGTGGTGGGCTCTCTTGGTCGGTGTGGCGGGTGTCATCGCTTTGGCCAGTGGGGAGCGGGAACTCACCACTGCCGATCCCACGCTGTGGCCTGTGGGGCTTGGCTTAGCCCTGCTCGCCGGGGTTGCCTACGGCACGTTTTCCTATTGCCTTTCACGCATTATTCGCACCGGTGCGTCGTCGCTGAGTGCCACCGGTGCGGTCTTTGGGGCGGGAGCTGTGCCCTTACTGGTGGTGATGGTGACCCAGTTATCCAGTTTGCAGGTGGAAACCAGCAGCGTCGCGGGCCTCGGATACTTAGTAGCGGGCCCCATGGTGATCAGCTACCTCCTTTACGGCCGAGGACTGACCCACCTGAGCTCGAGTGTGGTCTTAGTCATCGCTTTGGTGGAACCTGCTGTGGCCACGCTTCTGGCTGTGGGGGTGGTGGGTGAACGGTTTGGCCCGCTGGGAATCGCGGGCCTCATCGCAATCACCATTGCTGTTGTGCTCGCCGGCAGGGCACGTACGATGCGTAAGCGGCATTAGGCACGTATTGTTGGGGGCATGATCGAGGCGGAATACCCTGACGACAAGCGCTCCGACGACGGTGTGAAGCGGCGCTCGACATTTACGCCGCCTGCAGAAGATGCAGAGGTACCCGTCACTCTCGGCGAGGGCGCCGTTGCAGTGCCACCCGAGCCACCTCAGCCGGTGGCTGACACGCCACCGTCCACTCGGAGTTCACAGCGCGAAACTCCTGCTCCCGGTCAGGCCCCTGCGCCAGACGCGATGTCCGACTCGTTACCGTACACACCATCGCCTGCACCGTCGTCAACACCGCAGTCGACACCGCCGTCGGATGCGCCCTCCCCCCCGCAGCCTCCAGCTCCCGCGGAGTTTGTGCAACCACCTGCTCCTCCTGTACAGCCGGTTCAACCCGAACAAACCGCTTCAGTGCCTCCCCAGTCGAGTACACCGGAGGCTTCATCGGGGTGGGACGAATCGGTGCTCGCTCCGCCGGAGCGACGTTCCCTTTCGGACCAAGAAATCATGGCAAACATGGGGCAGGAGGGCACGGAGACCGGAGCCCTCATCAATGCCCTGCAGGAACAAATGGATCTTCGAAAGAGAGAAGATAGCGAGTTCGAAGGGTGGGAAGCGCTTATTCGCCAAAGCTTCCCCGAAGAGGAAGCCGAAAACATTGTGTTGCGAGGTAGGGCACAATTCGAGGGTGTGCCAGTAGAAAGCCTGACCCCTCAAAGCCCACCCCCGGCAGCGACCAACACCCCGCCCGAAGTGCCCACGCCGCCCCAGGCTGAACCCGTGGCCTCTGTCTCAGAAGCCGATGACGCGCCTGGCCCAGTACCGGAGGCAGCCCCCGAACTCGTCGAGCCTCAGCCAGATACGCAGGCGCAGTCGGAGACCGTTGAGTCAGAACCCATCATTCTTCCGAGGTGGGGCGGCGTACTGGCCCCGGAAGAGCCGGTGGGCGAAGGCTCACAACCGGCGCTCCAGCCAGAAGAGCACGAAGACCAGCAGCAATCCCCCGGTGTGCACGGCTCGTTCGAACAGATCTTGGTCGACCCTGATGCGGTGACCCCGCCCACGGACGCGTGGCCGTTGGCTGGGGTACTCGACCAGCCAGAACCCGCCCAACAGGACTCGGAGGCTGGGCTTCTGGAGGACCTTGTAGACAACACGGGAGAAGGTGAGCCCGCTCCTGGTGGACCTGACTCCCAGTCGTTTGAGGCTGACCTTCAGCGTCAGCCAGAAACTCACCAGTCCAATGGTGTGGGAGCCACAGCGAGTGCCACAGAGCAACAGCCGGTTTCTGTGCAACAGGCTCTTGCGACAAAACCTGTGACCGAGATTCCTTTGGAAGGGTTAGGCCCTCAGAAGTCCAATCGTTTCGGATTTGACCACGTTGGCGCGGAGCCCACCGCCGATAACGTTCGCACCGACAAGGCAACACAGTTGTTGTGGGTGTGGTGGGCGCTGGGAACCCCGCTGCCGGTGGTTCTGCTGGGTGTGTGGCTGATTGATACCGGACTGAGTCTCGGGCAAGCCGTAACGGCCGGTGTTGTAGGTGCTTTGTTGGCCGCGATTCCATTGGTCCTTGGCACCCTGAAAGGTGCGCAGTCGGGGCTTCCCACGCTCGTGTCGTCGCGGGCTGCTTTTGGCATGGTGGGCAATATTGTTCCCGCCGTGTTCATGGTGCTCATCCGAATTTTCGTCGCCGCCGTTGTTCTCTGGGGTGCGTCGTGGATGGCGACCGGTGTGTTGGTGGAATCCAATTATTGGAACGGCGAACCGGCGTTGATGCAGGTGATCTTGGGGGCCGTTTTTGCGCTGGTCGCTGCGGGTCTTGCCATTGCCGGGCGCGGGTGGGTCACGATTGCACTGTGGTCGGCTGCCGGAATGGGACTCCTAGGAGCTATCGGGTTGTTCGTGGCCACCCTGGATCAACTCTCCGGGGAAGCCCTTCGACGCACTGATGGCGCACTGTCGACCACGGTGGCGGGTACTGCCGTCGTGATGAGCGTGCTGGTGGTGTTCTGGTCGCACTTCGGTGGTGATATTGCCCGGTTCCAGCGAAACAGGTCGGGCCCCGCAGGGCCGTCCGTGGCCGCCGTCGCTGCAGTGATTCCCGTAGTGGGTCTCATCGCATGGGGGGCCCTACTCGGTGGGTCGGGCGACGAGAACCGCTCACTACTCTTTACTGACTTTTTTGACACCGTGCTGGGCGATGCCCCCGGTTGGTATCCGATCCCGGCACTGATTCTGGGGGCGCTTCCGTTGGTGGCAATCGCTGCGCTCAGCGTGCACTCGTCTGGTTACGCGGTGCTCAGTCTGGGTATCCGGATTCCGCGTTACGCCGCGGCAACCCTTGCGGGTGGACTTAGTGCCTTGGGCGTCATTGCGCTCATTGTTTTTGCCCCCACTCTCACCAACTGGTTGATCGATGTGGCATTGGTTGCCGGTGTCCTCTCGGCGGCCTGGGTCGGAATCTTTGCCGGTGAGGTGGTAACCCGCCGGGTGTACGTGGATCCGAGAGTGCTGGCAGGAAGTAGTGGCAACTTCCCCGGCTTCAGAATCGCGCCGGTTCTTGGTTTCATCGGCGCGATTGCACTGGGTCTTGGGCTTCTTACCCTCGACACGCCTTGGCTACAGGGTGTGGGCTATCTGTTGGGGCCATTCCAACAGTGGGGCTTAGGCGACCTTTCCTCCTGGCAGCTGGGACCCTTCGTCGCGCTCTTGGTTGGCTTTGTGGTGGCCGCGCTGGCAGGTATTCGAGGAGGCGTGCACACGAGTGAGCGCCGCTCGGCAAAGGCGTGAGCGTGAGCAGCGGTGAACTAAGCGTTCAAGAATGTGTCGACGTTCTCGACACGCTTTGGCCTCGAGAACTCGCAGCAGAGTGGGATGCGGTGGGGCTGGTTCTGGGTAGCCCCCGTGCAAAAGTTCAGAAACTCATGCTGGTCGTGGACATCACCCTGGACACCGTGAACGAAGCGGTCGCCGAAGGCGTCGACGTCATCGTGTCTCACCACCCGCTCCTGTTTCGCCCCGTCAACTCGTTAGTGGAAGACGAAGTGAAAGGTCACCTGGTAGCCACGCTTATCCGGGCCGGAATTGCGGTGTTTTCCGCACACACGAACGCGGACGCTGTCGATGGGGGTACCTCGGAGAGTCTGGGTGGCGCATTGGGGCTCCACGAGATGACCCCCATTGCTCCGTCTGTGACATCGGATGCGGGAATCGGTCGGGTGGGAACACTATCCAGCCCGGTGCGGCTCTATGACTTAGCGACCCAGTTGGGTCGTGTGGTCCCACAGACTGCCGGTGGCGTGAAAGTGTCAGGTGACCCCGATCAGATGGTCTCCCGTGTGGCCCTCTGCACGGGTGCCGGTGATTCACTTCTTGACCACCCAGAAGTGCTCGCCTCCGACGTCTACATCACCGGTGATTTGCGCCACCACCCCGCCAGTGATGCACAGCAGGCCCGTCAGCTGGGCCGGGGTCCTTGTCTGATTGACGTGTCCCATTTTGCGTCGGAGTGGTTTTTCCTCGACGGTGTTCGACGCACACTCCAGCAGCAGTTGCCTGATGTTGATATTCGAGTCAGTGACATCGTGACCGATCCGTGGGACTTTGTCGTCCACCCGGGCTAATGATGCGGGTTGCCCGTTCTTACTGAAGCGCCGATCCTCACGCAGTGCCAAGCCAGTGACACCAGCTCCGGTGTTTAGACTGGGCCCACCACCAGTCAGGGAGAGTGTGTGAAAGCCCAACCCGCCGATCAGGCAAAACTGTTAGAACTTCACGACATTGACGTGTCCATTAGTCGCGGCAACACACAACGGGCGAACCTGCCCGAGCGGGAAAAACTTACTGAGCTCGAGTCGTCTTTGGCTCTTGCTCGAGCTGAGACGAGGAAAACTCTCGCCGAATTGGAAGAGCTACGTGCGGAGCTCTCCAGAGCCGAAAGCGATGTGGAGCTAGTCCACACCCGCATTGCGCGGGATGCGAAGCGGGTGGAGGAAAGCTCTTCGGTGAAAGACGTCCAAGGCCTTCAACACGAATTAGAGGTGTTACGGCAACGACTGGGCGTGCTGGAAGAAGTAGAGCTGGAAGTCATGGAGCGTGTGGAGGAGGCGGAAAAACAGTTTTCGGCGGCCCAAACCCACGCCCAAGATGTGGAAACACAAATGGACGAGGTCAACCGTTCGCTCCAGGCCGCCTTGGCGAGCAGTGATGAGGAGCTGGCCACTCTGCGCGCCTCACGAGACGCCCTCATTCGCACCCTTCCCGAGGATCTTCTCGCCCTCTATGAGCGACAGCGGGAGCGCTACGGTTATGGCGCATCGCTCCTGCGTGCCGGGATGTCCAGTGCGAGTGGGGTGAAGCTCACCGAATCTGATCTACAGACGGTGAGAAAAGCGGCCGAAGATGACGTGGTGCTCTGCCCAGACAGCAATGCCATTTTGGTGCGCACCCACGAGTCAGGCCTTTCGTGAGCGAAATTGTTGTCCACGCCGATGGGGCGTCTAGAGGCAACCCCGGCGCTGCAGCAGGTGGTGCTGTGGTGTTGGACTCAGATACCGGTCAGGTCATGGCCCAGTTGGGTGTGCTGTGTGGTGTCGCATCAAACAATGTGGCCGAATATCGGGGCATGATCGAAGCGATTCGGCTCTTGAGGACCTGGAACACCCACGAGCCGGTGAGGGTGCGTCTGGATTCGAAACTCGTTGTCGAGCAAATGTCCGGGCGTTGGAAAGTGAAACACCCCGATATGAAAATCTTAGTGAAGGAAGCCTTCGAGGTGATTGGCCCTTTAAAGGTGCACTTCGAATGGGTTCCCCGAGAAGACAATTCCCTGGCGGATGCCGCAGCGAATAAAGCCTTGGATGAAGGCCGAGATTACTTGGTCGTTCGAGGCGTCGAGCAGCCCGTCTAGTCCTGTGTGGCCTGCCGCGCTACTCTGGGCGTAGGAAGAGAGGTCGGCTAGGCGACCGCGTCACCCTCACGGGTGCCGAGGAACGTCCGGGCTCCACAGAGCGGGGTGGTGGGTAACGCCCACCCGGAGTAATCCGCGAGATAGTGCCACAGAAAGTAAACCGCCTTCCGCAAGGAAGGTAAGGGTGAAACGGTGGTGTAAGAGACCACCAGAGGTGCGGGTGACCGCATCTGCTTGGTAAACCTCACCCGGAGCAAGACCAAACAGGTGTCGATACGGCTGCTCGTCTAGACACCGGGTAGGTCGCTAGAGGTTGCTGGCAACAGTAACCCGAGAGAGATGGTCGCCCCCGGTTTTCCGGGACAGAACCCGGCGTATCGGCCGGCCTCTTTTCCTAACGAGAGTTCCTGGTGCTGTGCGCGAGGAACGCTGCCCCCAGAATTCCGGCGTTGTTGCGAAGCGCCGCGGTGCGAATCGGTACCGGAAGCGAAATCAGGTGCAGGAACTGGTCGGCTTCTTTGGACACACCGCCTCCCAACAGGAAGAGGTCGGGGCTAAACAGTCGGTTCAGGTGCAGGTAGTAGCGCTCTAACCCTGCAGCCCACTGTTCAAAGCTTTGGCCGAGGCGCTGCCTGGCCACAGCGGAACTGCGGCGCTCAGCGACTTCCCCGTCTAATTCGAGATGACCCAATTCGGTGTTGGGAATAAGCACGCCGTCTTGAATCAGCGCACTGCCAATGCCCGTGCCGAGGGTGGTGAGGATGGTCAGCCCGGCCTGGCCGACTGCTTCGCCATAGTGGGCTTCTGCAACACCGGCCGCATCCGCGTCGTTGAGGAACACGATGTCTCGACCGAGGCGATCCTCGAGCGCTGCTTCGGCTTCCAATCCGACCCACTCTGCCGAGATATTTGCCGCGGTCAGTGTGCGGCCGTGTTTGACGACGGAGGGGACACATACGCCCAGCGGCAAACCCGCGGCGTCTGCGCCACAATCGTCCACAATCTGCGCAATGACTTCGAAAATATCTCCCGGTGTGCCCCCTTCTGGGGTCGGGTATTTGATTCGTTCACTGACCAGTTCGCCGGCCTGGGTGTCCACCAGGGCGCCCTTGATGCCTGTTCCACCGACATCAATCCCGACAGCGTGTTGAGTGCTCATGGAAGCGTCAACACCTCCGCTCCCGTTTCTGTCACCGCAAGGGTGTGCTCACACTGTGCGGAGAGTTTTTTATCTTTGGTCACAATGGTCCAACCGTCTGACCACATGTCCCACGAAATCTCTCCCACCGTGAGCATCGGTTCAATGGTGAACACCATTCCCACCTCCATGGGGGTGTCATAGCCGGGCGCCGGGTCATAGTGGGGGATGATCAGGCCCGAGTGAAACTCTGCTCCCACACCGTGTCCGGTGAAATCTCGGACCACCCCGTAACCGAACCGTTTCGCGTAGGACTCGATTGCTCGACCTAACACGTTGATGGGGCGCCCCGGCTTTACGGCCCTGATAGCGCGGTTGAGTGCTTCTTCGGTGCGTTCAATCAGCAGTCGCGCATCCTCAGATATTTCGCCCACTCCGAAGGTTTTATTCGTATCCCCGTGCATCCCATTTCGGTAGGCGGTGATATCGATGTTGATGATGTCGCCTTCTTCCAGGACCGTGTCGTCAGGAATGCCGTGGCAGATCACCTCATTGACTGACGTGCAACACGATTTGGGAAATCCGCGGTAGCCAAGAGTCGAGGGGTACGCGCCGTGATCGAGCAAGTATTCGTGGGCGATGCGGTCAAGAAAGTCGGTGGTGACACCCGGAGCGATGGCCTCGTGTACGGCCTCTATTGCTCCTGCGGCGATACGACCCGCTTCACGAATTGTGTCGATGTCTTCTGGCGAATACCAGTCACCGTGTAGACCCTCGCGGGGTTCTTTGCGCCCCACGTATTCGGGCCGAGTGATGGTGTTGGGTACATCCCTCCAGGGCGAAATCACACCGGGGACTAGTACACCTTCCAGATTTTTTGGCACCCCCCAAGTCTAGGTAATGGGACCTGAGCCAGATGTTGCGCTTTAGGTCCCGACGGGCTCTCGCAGTGGCACACTGGTGTCATGACTGACGAGGGAAATGCTCCGGATGGCTCCTGGTGGTACAACCACAAAACAGGTCAAGTCGAATTTGGCCGACAGTCGCTTGGTGGTGACCGTGATGGTCCTTACGAATCGGAAGCACAGGCCCTCATGGCACCAGAGATTGCCCGTCAGCGCGCCAAAGACTGGGAAGAAGAAGAGGACGCCGACTAGTCCTCGAAGACGTGGGATTCGTCGGGGAAGGCGCCAGAGCGCACGTCGTCACGCCAAGTCGACACCGACTCAATCATCTCCTGGCCAAGAGAAGCGTATTGGCGAACAAAGCGGGGGAGTCGACCGGTGGCGACCCCCAGCAGGTCTGTCCACACCAAGATTTGCCCGTCAGTGTGGCGGCCTGCTCCAATGCCGATTGTGGGGATCGTGAGCATTTGGCTCACCTCCGCGGCGAGGGCCTCGGGCACCATTTCAATGACGACTGCGAATGCGCCAGCCGCTTCGACCGCTTTCGCATCGGCAAGGAAACTCTCCCTGGCGTCACCGCGGCCTTGGACGACGTGTCCACCTAAACCGTGTTCGCTTTGAGGGGTGTAACCGATGTGCCCCATGACCGGAATTCCGGACTGCACCAGGCGTTCAATCTGCGCAGCCGAGCGCACTCCGCCTTCTAGCTTGACGGCGTGGACTTCGCTTTCTTTCATGAACCGCACAGCCGTGTGAAGCGCATCATCAGGACCTGATTCGTAAGAACCAAAAGGCAGGTCGGCAACAACCAGTGCGCGCTTCGCCGCGCGTACAACACCGCGGGCCAGCGGGATGAGCTCGTCGGTTGTGGTCGGCACAGTGGTGTCGTAACCAAACACCACATTTCCCGCAGAATCACCCACTAACAAAAAGTCGACTTCTGCTTGATCAAATAAGCCTGCGGTGAGGTAGTCGTAGCTTGTCAGCCCCACAATTTTGGTTCCCGCCTGCTTTGCCTGGGCAAAGTGGCGCACACGCACCCGCTTAGTGGCCTCGCTCATACCCCCAGACTAGCCCCGCCCTGTTGCGCCTGCGCAACAGGCACAGAGACAGAGACACAGACGGAGACAGAGACAGAGACCCCGGCACGCCACAACAGTGATGTCGCCGTTGAGGTGTGTCATCCTGTGCGTTACTGGGGTCTGACGCTATGGTTTCGAGCGGTGACGGGCAGGCGACGATCGCGGCCAAAAGCAACACTGGAAATTCTGGGCCCAATGGCTCCCTGTCGACGCTTCCACTCTGCTCGGTCAACCAAGACGACCACTTCAGCCACCGTGTCGGTGTCAAACCCGCGTTTCACAATTTGGGGGTGGTCAAGACCTTCCACAATGAGTAGGTGGAGGATCTGATCGAGAGTGTCGTAGTCAGGCAGGCTGTCCTGGTCGGTTTGGTCGGGTCGCAGCTCCGCACTCGGCGCTTTTTCAATAGAGGAGACCGGGATGGGTGGGGTGTCCCCGAGTGTGGTCGCTTGCGCGTTACGCCAACGGGCCAATTCCCACACAATCGTTTTGGGGACATCTTTGATGGGTGCGTAACCGCCGACTGAGTCGCCATAGATGGTCGAATAGCCGACTGCTAGTTCGGATTTATTGCCCGTGGTCAACACCAAATGACCTTCTTGGTTTGATAGTGACATCAACACGACACCGCGCACCCGCGCCTGAACATTCTCTGCCGCAAGGCCACTGAGGCCCAATTGGGCGTCAAAAGGCTGAACTAAGTCGGCGATAGGTTCCACCCGGTAGCCAATGCCTGTTGCCTCCGCTAATAACCGGGCATCATCGCGCGAATGCTCACTGGAGTGGCGGCTGGGGAGCGATACGGCGTGGACGCGCTCTGGCCCGAGGGCGTCAGCGGCAATCACCGCACACACGGCGGAGTCGATACCGCCAGAAAGGCCCAACATCACACTGGGGAAACCATTTTTTTCCACATAATCACGTGTCCCGGTGACGAGCGCATTCCAAATCACATCCAGGTCGTCGCGCTCCGGTGCCACCTCGGGGGCCACACCCGTGGGGCGCAAGGGGGCAAGTGGCAATTCCACTAAACGTGTGTGTTCTGGCAGCGGATGATCACTGGCCTCTGGAAGTTCCAGCCCCACCAGCTGCAGGTGTTCCACAAACAGTGGCGAGCGAGCGTGCAGGGTGCCCTCGCGGTCGACAACGACTGAGTCACCATCGAACACCAAGTCATCTTGGCCACCCACAAGGTTTGCGTAGTACACCGCGACGCCCATTTGCTGTGCGCGCCTTGTGACCAGCGGAAGGCGAACATCGTCTTTATCGCGCTCAAAGGGTGACGCGTTGGGAACTAACAGCCCACCTAGCGGGTAGCTGCTGAGCGTGTGGATGGGGCCGTGATCACGCCACAGGTCTTCACAAATGATGACGCCAAAGTCGACACCACCCAGGCGAAGGATGAGGTTTTCACTCCCCGGCAGAAACGTGCGAAATTCGTCAAACACGGAATAGTTCGGCAGGTGGTGTTTGGCATAACGTGCCACCACCTGACCGCCGTGGAGCACACTGACACAGTTTTTTGCCTGCTGCGGATGCGCCGGCGAATACTGATCGGTGGGGGGCGCAAACGGCCCATCGGGGTGACCGACGAGAACCACCATGTCGCCAAGCCCGCGCTCGTGTAGTTGGGTGGCCATCTGGTCGACGGCTTCCCGTGCGCGGTGGAGAAAATCATCCCGCAATGCCAGATCTTCAATGGGGTAGCCACTCAACGCCAATTCACCGCTGAGGAATACTTGAGCGCCCTGATCCCAGGCGGTTTGGGCCATGTCCACGAGACGTTCTCGGTTGCCACCGAGGTCGCCCACAATGGGGTTAGTTTGGGCGATGGCCACCTGGATAGTCGGCATACCCAGTAGCCTAATAGTCAGCCAGTTTTCCCCCGTTTTCGCAGTAGGTGAGGGCCATGGACAAGCAAAGAGAGTTTGTGCTTCGCACAATCGAAGAACGTGGAGTGAAGTTCATTCGGTTGTGGTTTACCGACGTCGTCGGGACACTCAAAATGGTGGCTGTTGCCCCCGCAGAAATTGAGGGCGCCTTCGCAGAAGGGCTGGGCATTGATGGCTCGTCCATCCAGGGATACACCCGTGCCTACGAAGCCGACGTGCTGGCCCACCCCGACCCGACCACCTTCCAAATCTTGCCGTGGCGGGGCGAAATTGACCCGACCGCGAGAATGTTTTGCGACATTCACACCCCCGACGGGGAACCGGCAATGTCTGATCCCCGCTATGTCCTGAAGCGCACCCTGCAGCGCGCGGCCGACCGGGGTTTCACCTTTTACACCCACCCGGAAATTGAGTTTTATCTGCTGAAATCGGGCGAGTATGGGCCAGAGGGCCCGATCCCAGTGGACAAAGCAGGCTACTTCGACAATGTCCCCGGGGGCACAGCTCACGATTTCCGGCGTCGCGCGGTGCGCATGTTGGAAGATTTGGGCATCTCGGTCGAGTTTTCCCACCACGAGGGTGGTCCCGGGCAAAACGAAATTGACCTGCGCTACGCCGATGCGCTCTCCACTGCGGACAACCTGATGACCTTCCGCACCGTGGTGAAAGAAGTGGCTATCGAGCAGGGCGTGTACGCGACGTTTATGCCTAAACCTTTCGCCGCCCACCCCGGTTCCGGCATGCACACTCACATGTCACTGTTCGAAGGCGACACCAACGCATTTTTCGACCAGTCGCAGACGTACCAACTCTCCACGGTGGGACGCCAGTTTGTCGCCGGTCTGCTCACCCACGCCCCCGAAATCACGGCCATCACCAACCAGTTTGTGAACTCCTACAAGCGCTTGTGGGGTGGCCACGAAGCCCCCAGTTACCGCACCTGGGGTCACAACAACCGCTCCGCGTTGGTTCGCGTACCGCTGTATAAGCCCGGTAAAGGCCAGGCAGCTCGAATCGAATACCGGGCCATGGATTCCGCGGCCAACCCGTATTTGGCGTACGCCGTGTTGCTCGCCGCCGGCCTCAAAGGCATTGAGGAGGGCTACGAACTACCCGCCGAGGCTGAAGACACTGTCTGGGAGCTGAGCTCCCAAGAGCGAAAAGCTTTGGGATACAAACCCCTGCCGTCCAGCCTGGATCACGCGCTGAATTTGATGGAAGACAGTGAACTGGTGGCAGAAACACTCGGCGAACAGGTGTTCCAGCATGTGCTGAAAAACAAGCGCCTCGAGTGGGAGCAATACCGCGCTCAGGTCACCCCCTACGAAATCGAAGCCAATTTGGGGCTGCTCTAGTCGCGAGGAGATAACTGGTGGCTCGTGGCGCACTGGGGTTAAGCGAATTAGCCAGAAATGGTTTCAGCGAATTAAGCGCAGCAAAAGCCAGGCTCGAATCATTACAACTCGACGCGACACTTTTTTCTCACGCAGGTGACCCCGATCATGCGCTGCAGGCGTGGGAGCGTCTTGTAGAGGGCGCCCCTAAGGTGTTGTCCTCGCTTGGTACTGACGCCCAGAGGGTCACCCACCTGATTTCCCTCTTGGGAGCCTCGTCGGGTTTGGCGGATTTTTTCAGACGACACCCGGACCAGATTGCCCCGATCGTTGCCGCATCAGCTCCCCCCGCCTCCAGAGACGAACTTGTGCGGCGGCTCAGCACGGCGGTAGGAGAGCAGGTGGGGGAGCGTGCCGCCACCCAGTTGCGGGTCGGTTACCGGGCGGAACTTGCGAAACTCGCGCTGTACGACGTGTCGCATCCTCAACCGATTTCGATTGTCGATCAGGTGGCTCGAGCCCTAGCTGATTTGGCCGACGCAGCACTCGAGGTGGCCCTATCCATTGCCCGAAGAGAACTCGGACTGTGGGAAGCCGACGTGCCACTGGCCATCATCGGAATGGGTAAAGCGGGTGCGAGGGAACTGAACTACTTGAGTGACGTCGATGTCATCTACGTCACCGAGGCCCCTGCGGACACGCAAAGTGACTCTGTGGTGGCTGATGCAACACGGCTTGCCCAGGCAACACAGCGCATCATTATGGAGTTTGGGCTTGAGCCTGGTTTGTGGGAGGTCGACGCAAACCTGCGGCCTGAAGGCAAAGATGGCGCCCTAGTGCGCACGTTAGATTCCCATGTGGCCTACTACCAGCGGTGGGCCAAAGATTGGGAGTTTCAGGCGCTCATTAAAGCCCGGCCGATGGCGGGTTCGTTGACGCTGGGCCTGGCATACCGAGAAGCTTTGGAGCCCATGATTTGGCAGGCCTCTGCCCGCGAAGGCTTCGTGGAGCAGGTCCAGCGCATGCGCGAGAGGGTCACGAACCACATCCCACAAGACGAAGTGGATGTGCAACTCAAGCTCGGCCCCGGTGGTCTGCGGGATGTCGAATTCACTATCCAATTGCTGCAATTGGTCCACGGGGGAAGCGACTCTGACGTGCGTGTGGCCGACACGTTGGGTGCTTTGCGTGCCCTGGCAACAAAAGGTTATGTGGGTCGGGAAGAAGCAGAAGAATTCGACCGCGCCTACCGATTCCTGCGCACCCTGGAACACCGCCTGCAGCTTCGACACCTCACACGAACGCACTTGATGCCCCGTGAGGATGAGGCCCTAAGAATTTTGGCTCGCTCCACCCATCTTGCGGATAGTGCCAGCGCTTTGGTCGAAGCCTGGCGCGCGGTGCAGCGCCAAGTGCGCACCTTGCATGAGCGCCTGTTTTATCGTCCGCTACTGCAAGCTGTTGCGGGTCTCGCCGCCGAGGGTGGTGTGGAGCTCACCAGTGACCAGGCAGCAGATCGACTGAAGGCAACCGGCTTCATTGACCCTCAAGGGGCAATGGCCCACATTACGGCTCTTACACAAGGGGTCTCCCGGCGCGCTCAAATTCAACGAAACCTGTTGCCGGTGGTGCTTCGTTGGTTGGCTGACGGCACCGACCCTGACAGGGGGTTATTGGCGTTTCGACGGTTGAGCGATGACCTGGGAGAGAGCCCGTGGTTTTTGCGGATGTTGCGGGATTCTTCGGGGGCGGCCAACCGACTCACCAGGGTGTTGGGAACAAGTGGGTTCGTGGGTGCCCTGTTGGAGCGAGTGCCTGAAGGTGCCGGTTGGTTAGACGATGGTGACGGCCTGCAACCGCGCCCGGCGGAGCAGTTAGAAGAAGAAATTGTCGCGATTGCCAGGCGTTACCGGGGTCAGCAAAAAAGCGCCCACAATGCTCTCAGGCAATTACGCCGGCGAGAGTTGTTGCGCCTGTCCATGGGCTCCATCGTGGGCGTGATCGACACCAGCGAGCTCGCTGTCGCGCTCAGCGATTTGACTGAAAAGTTTCTGGAAGGTGCCTGGAGAATTGCCGCTCCCGACTATCCCGGCATCCAGTTTGCCCTCATCGCGATGGGGCGCTTTGGTGGTCGTGAGCTGGGTTTTGCCTCCGATGCTGACGTGCTCTACGTGGTGACTGACGATGGGGCGGGTGATGAGACGGTGGCACGCGGCACCGCTTTAGCGCGCGCCATCGGTGAACTCACGACAGACCCGCTTTTTCCTTTTGAGCTGGATGCGGGGTTGCGCCCGGAAGGGAAAAATGGACCGCTGGTGCGATCCCTCGAGGCGTATCGTGCCTACTACGAACGCTGGGCCTTGGGTTGGGAAGCACAAGCGCTCCTTCGGGCGAGAGACGTAGTGGGTGATGCACCGCTCAGGAAAGAGTTCATGGCGCTTGCCGATTCGGTGCGCTACCCCACAGAATTTCCGGACGATGCTGCCCGAGAAATCCGGCGCATCAAAGCACGGGTAGAGGCAGAGCGACTGCCTCAAGGGGCTGACCCCAAGCGTCACGTGAAATTGGGGCCTGGGTCGCTAAGCGATGTCGAATGGCTGGTCCAGTTACTTCAACTTCAACACGGTGGCACAACCCCGCAGCTGCAGCGGGCAGACACCCTCGGTGCGCTCGGTGCGTTAGCCAGCGAAGGTTACCTGCCGGATGAGGACGCAGATTTGCTGGAGGGGGCGTGGAAGCTCTGTTCGAACCTTCGAAATGCGCTCACCCTGTCGGGGCGTCCCTCCGATGTGTTGCCGGCTGATCGCCGAGCCTTGGAACAGGCCGCCAGGCTGATGGGATATCCGCCCCACAGCGCCAGCACTCTGGAAGAGTTTTATTTGCGCACGACCCGACTGGCCAGAGCAGTGTTCGAGAGGCACTTTTTTCCTGGCGACTAGCAACTTGTGGGAGCCGGCCGTGAAGCAACAGGCACCTCGGTGGTGCGCACACGACGTTGACCGTTCTGGGCGCCAGGTGTGGCTTTCGGGCATGACCCAAAAACTCCTACAACGCAAGGAGGGGGCCAACAACTGTTGACCCCCTCCTTGCGTTGTGAACGCTTAGACGCTGTAGTAGAGCTCGTATTCGAAGGGGTGCGGACGCTGCGCGTAAGGCAGGAGTTCGTTCTCCCTCTTGAAGCTAATCCAAGTGTCAATCAGATCTTTCGTGAATACGCCACCGGCCAGTAGGAATTCGTGGTCTGCTTCCAGTGCCGCCAGGGCGCCTTCTAGTGAACCCGGTAGCTGAGGAATGGATTTTGCCTCCTCAGGGGGCAACTCGTAGAGGTCCTTGTCGACCGGCTCGTGGGGCTCGATCTTGTTCAAGATTCCATCCAGACCTGCCATCATCTGAGCGGCAAAGCCGAGGTAGGGGTTACCGGACGAGTCGGGTGCGCGGAATTCGATGCGCTTGGCTTTCGGGTTCGAGCCAGTGATGGGGATACGGATTGCTGCGGACCGGTTTCCTGCCGAGTAGACCAGGTTGACCGGGGCTTCAAAGCCTTTCACCAGTCGTCGGTAGGAGTTGATCGAAGGGTTGGTGAAGGCCAGGACTGCGGGGGCGTGCTTCAACAGTCCGCCGATGTACCAGCGGGCAATGTCACTCAGTCCGCCATAACCTGCCTCATCGAAGAACAGTGGCTTGCCGTCATTCCACAGTGACTGGTGGGTGTGCATACCCGAACCGTTGTCGGCAAAGAGGGGTTTGGGCATAAAGGTGGCCGTCTTGCCCCAGTTGTCCGCCGTGTTCTTCACGATGTACTTAAACTTCAAGATTTCGTCGGCAGAGTGCACCATCGTGTTGAACTTGTAGTTGATTTCACACTGACCCGCGGAGCCCACCTCGTGGTGGCTGCGCTCAACTTCTAGGCCCACTTCTTCAAGTTTCAACACGATGTCGTCACGAATGTCCGCCATCTTGTCAACGGGGGACACGGGGAAGTAACCACCCTTATAGGGGGTTTTGTTGGCGAGGTTTCCGCCGGCTTCTTCGCGACCGGTGTTCCAGGCGCCCTCTTCGGAATCGACCGAGTAGAAGCTTGTGTGCTGGTTCACTTCGTAGCGCACGTCATCGAAGATGAAGAACTCTGCTTCGGGGGCGAAAAACGCGGTGTCCGCGATTCCCGTCGAGGCGAGGTACTTTTCCGCTTTTTTCGCGACCTGGCGCGGGTCACGCGGGTAAATTTCCCCGTTGCGCGGGTTGTAAATATCGAAGACCATCACCAGGGTGCGCTCGTTCCGGAAAGGATCCACGTACGCGGTGGTCACATCGGGGATGAGCTGCAAGTCGGATTCGTGAATCGATTGGAATCCGCGAATCGACGATCCGTCGAAGAGCTGGCCGACGGTGAAGAACTCTTCGTCGACGGCGCGGGCTGGCAGGTTGAAGTGCTGCTGCACGCCAGGCAGGTCGGTGAATCGAATATCGAGGAACTTTACGTCAGTGTCTTTAATGAAGGCGAGAGCCTCAGACGAGTCGCGGAACATACACACTCCTGTGGTGGACGAAATAATCGCTACGCACCGTAGCTCTCTCAGAGTAAGCATTGGCCATCACGCCGGGATATCCCCAATGTTTCGGCCATGTTACGAAACCCGCTGCTCCTAGACTGCTGTGGTGGAACAATCCAAGAACTACTGGCCTGGAAAGCGTTTTGGTCTGCCAGAAGAGGGTCCAAGAAGTACCCCGGGATGGAATAGGCGCATCGGCGGAATCTTCATCGATTGGGTGTTGGCCCTGGGGCTTTCAGCGTTATTTTTTGGCTTCAATAACCTCAGTATTTTGGGAGTCTTTGTCTTACTCCACATCATTGGGGGCCTGCTGGCGGCCGGCTCTCCCGGGCATCTGCTGATGAAGATTCGCATAGCCCCCATCGCGGGAGGACGGCTCGGTATTCTGGCGCCCGTGGTGCGACCTCTACTGATCGCCCTCGTGATTCCGGCTCTGATGAACGATGACGATCGACGGGGCGCTCACGACCGATTAGTGGGCACCATCCTCGTTACCCGCTAGAGACACCCCCACACACATGCTGGGGCGTGTCGCTTTGCAGACACGCCAAGGCGTTGCTTAGCGGGGCTTTGGCGCCCGTGCTTTCGCAGGATCCATGCCTTTAGGGATGGGAATACTGCCGGGTTTCTTCAGCGCTTCCAAGCGGTTCGCAACAGCTAACACTTCGGCTTTGCTCAGCGTCTTCTTGAAGCGGTTCAGCTCTTTGCGCAGTTGACGAAGCGGTGTCCCACCCTCGTCTGGTCCGACATAGAGGTGGTGGATAGTGATTTGGGGGACCGCGCGGGCGACGTGACGACGCTCATCGTCGAGTAATTTCTTGGAGCGCGTTTTGGAGCCTTCGGCGATGAGGACCACGCCACATTTCCCCACAGCACGGTAGACGGCGTCGCGGGTCCTCGGGTTGATGGCCACAGGGTATTCGCTGGTTTGCCACGCTTTGCGCAGGCCGTTTTGCAGGACCGCTCCCACAGCTCCCGTTTGGCCCTCGATCTGTTTGTAGGCAGTAGTTTCGGCGCGGTTTCCCAACACCACCAGGACCAACAGCACGCCGGTGAGTATTCCCGAGAGAATCCACAACACGAGAGTCAAGATCCCGCCGGGGAGCACCGTCAGCGGCAGAAGGATTCCCAGTGCCACGGGTCCCAGGAACACCGCAATCAGCAGAGGAACAATCCACTTGTCCGCTTTGCGGGTCATTTGGAAAACCCGCCACAGCTGGGTCATCCGCCCGGGTTCTTTTTGCGTTTCCTCCGCCATTGTTCAGATACTCCCTAAATGCCCATTACGGCGTCAAAATCGGCAGCTTCAAGGCGCGTTTTCACCTGGCCGAGGAAACGCGCAGCGTCCGCGCCATCAACAATGCGGTGGTCGTAGGACAGCGACAGGTACACCATTTGGCGCACAGCAATCGAGTCACTGCCGTTGTGAGAAACCACCACGGGCTTCTTCTGAACGATGCCGGTTCCCAAAATCGCTACCTGGGGCAGGAACACCACGGGGGTGTCAAAAAGTGCACCGCGGGAACCCGTGTTCGTCACGGTGAACGTGCCGCCCGAGAGTTCGTCAGGGCTCAGCGAATTGTCTCTGGTCCGGGCCGCCAGGTCGGCGATTTCGTGAGAAATTTGGGCCAACGTTTTTGACGCCGCATCGCGAAGAACCGGAGTCAGGAGACCGCGCTCCGTATCGACAGCAATGGAAATGTTTTCCGTCGCGGGGTACACGATGGTGTCACCCTCGACGGTGGCGTTGATGATCGGGAACGCTTGAAGGGCTTCGGCTGCGGCCTTCACAAAGAAGGGCAGGAAGCTGAGCTTCCCGCCAGTCTGTTGAACGAAGGCATCCTGCACGCGAGCGCGAAGCGCGCCGACCTCAGTGACGTCAGCTTCGACCACGCTGGTCAACTGCGCGGTCTGCTGCATTGACGCGACGGCTCGTTCTGCAATGACCTTGCGCAGACGGCTCATTGGTTGAGAGGTGCCACGCAACGCTGAGGCTTCCACGCTGTGCTCACTGGCAGGGGCAGCGGCGGGTGTGGCGGCGACAGGTGCGGGGGAGGCCGCAGCTGCCGGTGTTGCCACTGCGGAGGCAGCCTGCAAGACGTCTTCTTTTCTGATGCGCCCGCCCACGCCGGTACCGCTGATCGTGCTGAGGTCCACACCGTGTTGCTGGGCGAGTTTCCTCACAATGGGCGTGACGTAGGAAGCATCTTCGCCGCTGAGGGCAGGTTTTTCCGGGGTTGCTACCGGCGCTGCGGCATCCGCAGACTGGGGGGCCGCCGCCACAGCGGGGGCGGGTGCTGCAGGTGCCGCCGGCGGAGCCGGTGGCGTTGCGGCCGGTGCAGCGGGAGCGGGAGCTGGTGGCGCGGGCGCAGCGGGGGCCGCGGGTTGCTCGGCTACCGGAGCAGGTGCGGCCGGTGGGGCAGCTGGTTCTGCAGCAGGTGCGGGTGTGGCGGGTTCAGCAGCGGGGGCCGCGGGCTCTGCGGCAGGGGCAGCGCCCTGATCGCCAACACGTGCGAGGACGGCGCCCACTTCCACGGTTTCGTCTTCTTGAACCAGGATTTCTTGGACGATGCCCGCCACGGGGGAGGGGATCTCGGTGTCGACCTTGTCGGTCGAAATCTCCACTAATGGTTCATCTACTTCGATACTGTCTCCGACGGCTTTTAGCCAGCGGGTGACAGTTCCCTCGGTGACGGATTCGCCGAGGGCGGGGAGAGTGACATCACTCATGGGTAATCAACTCCTGTGTGGTTAACCGGGTGTGGTTAGAGGGCGTGCAAGGGTTTTCCGGCAATCGCCAAGAAGGCTTCGCCGAGGGCTTCGTTTTGGGTGGGGTGGGCGTGAAGCAGCGGTGCGACGTCTTCTGGGTAGGCATCCCAGTTGACGGCGACCTGGGCTTCACCGATCAGTTCGCCCACGCGGGCACCAATCATGTGAACCCCGAGGATGGGGCCATCGACTTGGCGGATGACTTTGATCGAACCGGCGGTTTCGAGGATGTGGCTCTTACCGTTTCCGGCCAAGTTGTAGTCGTAGATGGCGATACCTTCTGCGCCGTAGGCTTCGACAGCTTTCGCCTCCGAGAGCCCGACAGAAGCCACTTCGGGTTCCGAGTAGGTGACTTTGGGAATGTGGTCGTCGTTAATCACCTGGGGGTTGAGACCCGCGAGTTCTTCCGCAACGAAAATGCCGTGTTGGAAACCGCGGTGAGCCAGCTGAATTCCTGGAACGATGTCGCCCACGGCATACACACCGGGGACGTTGGTGCGAAGGCGCTCGTCGGTCAGGACAAAGCCGCGGTCCATGTTCACTCCGACCGTGTCAAAGCCCATACCGTCGGTTTTGGGCCCACGGCCGACAGCGACGAGGAGAAGCTCGGCCTCAAAGGTTTGACCGTCCTCCAGGGTCACCGTCACACCCTGGTCATTTTGGGTGACGCTTTGGAAGCGCACACCCAGAGAGAAGTTGATTCCGCGTTTGCGATAGGCGCGCTCAAACTGTTTCGACACGGACTCGTCTTCGGCGGGAACCAGGTGGTTCAGCCCCTCAATAATGGTCACTTCACTACCGAAGGAGCGCCACACGCTGGCGAACTCGACACCGATGACCCCGCCACCGAGGACAATCACCGACTGGGGGACATAATCAAGCTGAAGGGCCTGCTCTGAGGTGATGACCCGACCGCCAATGTCCAGGCCAGGAAGCGTGCGGGGGTAGCTGCCTGTGGCGAGTACCACATTCTTACCAGTGACCGTGTCTGAGCCGACCTGCACTGTGGTGGGGGAGACGAGTGTGCCTTCACCCTCAATGGTGGTGATCCCGCGTGCTTTGATCAGTCCCTGAAGACCCTTGTGTTTACTCGAGACAATGCCGTCACGGTAGGCGTTTACCGCGGGAAGGTCGATGCCCTCCAGGGAGGCTTTCACCCCGAACATTTCCGAGTGGCGTGCTGAGTCAGCCACTTCAGCCGCGTGCAACAGGGCCTTTGTGGGAATACAGCCCACGTGCAGGCAGGTGCCACCCACCTTGTCTTTTTCGATCAATCCGACAGACATGCCGAGTTGGCTTGCGCGAAGAGCGGCAGCGTACCCACCACTTCCCGCTCCGAGAATGACAAGGTCAAAAGTGTGGTCGGTCACCGGTTGGACTCCCTCGCGTAGTGCGGTGTGCGGCCAGGGCAGATATGACCCCGCCGGGTTTCCAGCCTACTACTGCACAAGAGTGGCTACGGCGTCAGAGTCCAGGCCCATCACCAAGTTCACGAGGGCCCTTGTTGTCGCACCGGTGGGCCCTTTCGGGGTGTACCCGTAGGCACCGCTGGTGTTCGAGGCAGGCCCCGCGATATCGAGGTGCGCCCACGGTATCTGGGCGGCACTGTCCTCGTCAGCAGGCTGGCCTTGCCTGGGTCCGACAAACTCTTTGAGGAACAAACCGGCGACAAGCATTCCTCCCAGTGAGCTCCCGGTCGCCACGTTGGCGATATCGGCGACATCAGAGTTGAGGCCTTTTCGCAGTTCTTCCGGCAGTGGCATGGTCCACACCAGTTCGCCGGCCGACTCGGCGGCCTTTTCTACCAGGGCGGTCGCCAACTGGTCACCCATCAGACCTGCGTAGCGCTCACCTAACGCAATGCGTGCCGCCCCGGTGAGGGTGGCAACATCCACGATGAGGTCGGGAAATTCTTCGCTGGCGGCGTGGAGACCATCGGCCAAGACCAGTCTGCCCTCGGCGTCGGTGTTCAGCACTTCCACCGTTTTTCCGCCATGAATAGTGATCACATCACCGGGACGCTGCGCGGAACCAGACGGCATATTCTCCGCCAAGCACAGCCAGGCTGTCACCGCAACGGGTGCGTGCAATGACGCCACTGCACGCATTACTCCTGAGACGGTGGCAGCGCCTGTCATGTCATATTTCATGCCGACCATGGATGCCGCGGGCTTCAGCGACAACCCGCCCGAGTCGAAAGTGATGCCTTTGCCGACTAAGGCAATGTGGGCGGTGGCCCCTTCGGGCCGGTAGCGCAGCGCGACGAGGCGGGGTGGGCGTGTGGAGCCCTGGCCGACACCCAAAATTCCACCAAATCCTCCCTCCGCGAGTTGGTGTTCGTCCAAAACGTCAATTTCGATGGGGAGGCCTTTGAGAGCCGAAGTGACGTGGTCTGTGAAGGATTCTGGGTACAGTTCGTTGGGCGGCGTGTTGACTAAATCCCGAACCAGATAGACGGACTCTGCGATAACCGCCCCAGCCTGGAGAGCGTCCTGTTCGTCGGTGCCCACCACCGTCAACGTTGACCAGTCAGGGTCATCCGTGGGTTTCTTTTTCGCATTCACCCGGTAACCGCCAAGCAGTGAGCCCTCGACCACGGCTTGGGCGGAGGCCGCATCAACCACCGGCAGTGCCACTGCGATGTGCGAAACGGGTCCCGCAGCGCGGGTGGCGCTCCCAGCAGCGTGGCGCAGCGAAGATGGCGTCAATTCTTTCGAGCCCAACCCGGCAAGGATGACCGTTGTGGCCTGACAGCCGGGCGGAGCGGGAACAACCGTGACCTCGTCAAGGGACCCTTTTTTGCCTAACGCGACTGCGGCCGCCTGCAACCACGCGGTGTCAGATTCGCCCAGCACAGCGCCCGCAATCGTGGGGGTCTTGTCGGGGCCGGGGGCAATGCCCACGATGAGGGCGTCACAGTCAACGTGGTCAGCGGGCTGAGTGTGGGAAACGACGCGGGGAATATTCACCCCTCCATGGTAGCGATGAGCATTTCTGTCCACCCTGACGGGTGCTCAGTGAACACCGACACCATCCTGACCGGATGCGGCCAATCTTTGCCTGAGGTGGGCCGTGAGCGAACGCTCGGATTGCTCGGGGTGTCGAGCCCTACGATGGGGGTCGTGGATACCACCATTTTTCGTCATTCCGACCTCGCACCTGAGGTGCCGGAGGGTTTGCCATTGGTTGTTGCGCTGACCGGGTTCGCGGACGCGGGCTCTGCGGTCAGCCAAGTCAACACCTACATGGAGGACACGTTGGAAAGCGTCGAGATTGGGCGTTTTTCTAACGACGAAATCTTGGACTACCGAGCCAGGCGTCCCGTTTTTCAATTCGAAGAAACCCACCTCACCGAATACGAACCCCAGCGTCTGAGCCTCTCGCTCGTCAGCGACGAGTTGGGGGAACCCTTCTTATTGCTTTCCGGTTACGAGCCCGACATGCGGTGGGAGCAGGTCAATCGCGAAATCATTGAGTTGATTGAGCACTACCAGGTGGCCTCCACCACCTGGGTGCACGCAATTCCCATGCCGGTTCCCCACACACGGTCACTCGGTGTGACTGTCAGTGGCAACCGCGAAGACCTCACCGATCGCCTCTCAGTGTGGCGGCCGACAACCGGGGTTCCGGGAACCATGATGCATTTGGTGGAATACAGCCTGCAGGCCAAGGGCCACCCCGTCTCAGGGTTTGTCGTCCTCGTGCCGCACTATTTGGCGGACACCGAATACCCGTTGGCGGCGATTTCTGCACTGGAGAGCATCACCGCGGCGACGGGCAGGATTTTCCCCACCGATTCACTGCGTGAACAAGGACGGACCTTTCTTGCCGGTATTGCTGATCAGGTCGAAGGAAACGACGAGTTGAAACGCCTGGTGGGGGTGTTGGAAAAGCGTCACGACTCCTACATGGAAGACAACCCGTTGGCGTCCCCGCTGATGGACGAAGCCGGTGAAGTGCCAAGCGCCGAGACCATCGCGCAAGAGCTTCAAGATTTTTTGGCCCACCGCTCAATCGACTCCGGTGACACTCCACACACGGAGAGCTAGGTGGCTGGGCGAAGCCCAGGGTATTTAGTGCCATAATGGAGGCTTAGGCCCTGCAGGTCTGCTCGCGCAGACTTGACAAGGGTCTTCCTACTGCCCGCAAATGTGAAGTAGGTGCGCTGTGGCTTCGTCACGCGACTCGCAAGACACTAATAAAGCTCCAAGAGGTCTTCGGGGTGCTCTCCGCCGGCTGGTAGGCCGAGGTGGCGACGACGCCCAGAACACAGTCCCCACCCCCGATACGCAAAAGGATCACATTTCTTCCGTGAACACCCGCTCTCAGGATTCCACAGCCAAATCGACAAAGTCTGGTGCGGCAGCATCCGCAACTCAGAAGGCGCCCGCGAAGAAAACTCCCGCGAAGAAAGCTCCCGCAGAGAAACCGGCAGCGAAGGCCAGTGCCGCGAAAGCCACTACGGCCAAGGCAACTCCGACTAAGGCCGCTGCCGAGAAAAAACCTGCCGCCACAAAAGAGCCAGCGAAGTCAGCTACGGCGAAGAAGGCTCCTGCGAAGAAAGCTCCCGTGAAGAAAGAGTCAGGTTCCACACCGGCGGCGAAGAAGCCCGCCGCAAAGAAACCAGCGGCTTCCGAGACGGCGGCCAAGAAGCCAGCAGCGAAGAAGCCCGCTGCGTCGGCGACTGACGCGAAGAAGCCTGCGGCAAAGAAACCAGCGGCGAAAAAACCTGCGGCTTCGGAGACTGCCGCGAAAAAAGCTTCTACTGCTAAAGCGCCAGCCAAGGCGACCGCAAAGAAAAAGCCTGCTTCCGCTGCCGCAGAAGAATCCGCCTCCGATGAGGAAAGCAAGGAAACACTTGCCCCGACGGCTTCCGCCGCAGCGGGGGACAACGGAGCAACTGACTCCGATACGGACAGTGACGATGAGGTCATCGATGACCGCCAGGTCGAAGCCCTGGGTGCCTCAATCCTTCAAGGGGTTGCCGGCGCCGGTGAGGCGCTTCCCTCCGGGGCAATCGTCATCAAGAGCAGTGATGAAGAAGATGTCCCCATTGTCTCCACCACAATTACGGGTGCGACGGCAGACCCTGTCAAGGATTACCTGAAGCAAATCGGAAAAGTTGCCCTGCTGAATGCTGAGCAGGAAGTGCAATTGGCCTGGAGGATTGAGGCCGGACTTTTCGCCGAAGAAAAACTCTCCGAACTGACTCAACGGGAGAAGACCACAAAACTTGCCCGAGAGCTTCACGAGATCGCCAAAGATGGCCAGAGGGCGAAAAACCACCTGTTGGGTGCTAACTTGCGCCTCGTGGTGTCGCTCGCAAAGCGTTACACCGGACGTGGAATGCAGTTCCTGGATCTCATCCAAGAGGGAAACCTTGGTCTGATTCGTGCCGTAGAGAAGTTTGACTACACCAAGGGCTTTAAGTTCTCGACGTACGCCACATGGTGGATCCGACAGGCCATCACTCGAGCAATGGCTGACCAGGCCCGCACCATTCGTATCCCCGTTCACATGGTCGAGGTCATCAATAAGCTTGCGCGAGTTCAGCGCCAAATGCTTCAGGACCTGGGTCGCGAACCCACCCCCGAAGAGCTTGCCCGTGAGTTGGATATGACTCCGGAAAAAGTCGTTGAGGTGCAAAAGTACGGCCGTGAGCCTATTTCGCTGCACACTCCTCTCGGCGAGGACGGCGACAGCGAGTTTGGTGACCTCATCGAAGACACCGAAGCTGTTGTCCCTGCGGATGCTGTCGGGTTCACCATGTTGCAGCGCCAGCTGGAGTCGCTTCTAGATTCACTCTCGGAGCGCGAAGCGGGCGTTATTCGGATGAGGTTTGGCTTGGGCGATGGAATGCCGAAGACCTTGGACCAGATTGGCGACACCTTCGGTGTGACCCGAGAGAGAATCCGCCAAATCGAATCCAAGACGATGGCAAAACTGCGCCACCCTTCGCGCTCTCAGGCCCTGCGCGACTACCTCGAGTAAGGCCTGTCGGTGTTACTGCGCCTTGCCATCCTGGTCGGTCGCTTGGTGCGCATTCTTGCCAGGGCCCGCGGTGGCGGCTCCGCGTTTCCCGGTTTAGTCGCCCAAAGAATCGACCCGCAGTTTCTTGAGCACACCGTGGGTCGAATCCCCGGTGGTGTGGTGTTCATCACCGGGTCCAACGGAAAATCGACCACAACGGCAATGGCTGTGGCAGTGTGCCGGGCTCACGGACTTCGGGTTTTCACTAATCCGGCGGGAAGTAATCTGCCCCAAGGTCTCGCTTCAGCTGTCCTCGCCGATGCCCGCGTGAACGGGAAAATTGATGCCGATATTGCCATTCTCGAAGTCGACGAAGCCTACGGGCCGATGATTTCGGCCCGGCTTGCACCCGCATATTTTTTGGTCACGAACCTTCAGCTGGACCAGCTCAACCGTTTTGGTGAACCCGAGCGGGTCTGGGAAATGATGCTCACCGTAGCCAAAAGAACCACGAAAGCGCTCCTGGTGAACGACGCTGAACCCGCTTTGCTCGCCCTCGAAGAGGGCCTGCGTGAGGGTGTGGCCCTTCACACTATTTCCCTCACCGAGGACCTGCGTAATAAGCATCCTGAGGGGATCTCCCAAGCAACCCTCGGTGATTACCGCGGACGCATCACTCCGAGCGTGAGCCCGCGGCTGGTGCTATCCGATCGAGATAAAGACACGGCCACTGTGCTCGACCAGCAGGGGGTGGCTCACACATTCTCACTGCCTGCTCCAGGCCTGCATTGGGGCATTGATGCAACCCTAGCCCTTGCCCTGTCCATCGAACTGTTGCACGACAAATGGTCATGGCAGCAGGCAGAAGCGGCGTTTACCCAGCTTCCCCCGGTGTGGGGTCGAGCAGAGACCGTCAGCTACTCCGGACGCGATTTTGAGTTGCTGATGCAAAAGAACCTGCCGAGCATGCAGGTCAATCTTCAGACGGTGGTGGAACCCCCCGCCACTGTGTGGGTGGCCGTTGATGAAGGCACCCCGGACCCTTCCTGGATTTACGATCTTGACCTCGGCCCCATTACCAAGGTCGACGTCCTGTCCGGTTCCAAGGCGTGGCAGTGGGCCACGTTTCTGACTTATCGCGGCATCGAGCTCGGCGAAATTGTTGAGGACACCAAAGAAGCGATGGACTACTTGGCTGGTCTGGGCCCGAAGGGCGCCCCGGTGACCGCAATCGTGAACTACGAACAGATGATGGCAATGCGGCGCATTGCTGGTCTTCGCGATTTGGAGACCAGCGGATGAGCGCGCCGGTGCGAATTGTGAGAATCTTGCCGGAACTCCTGGGGCTTAACGGTTCTTTAGGGAACGCCGAGGTGCTCCACGCACGGCTGAATTGGTGGGGTGTAGCGACCCAGCTACACGACGTCCGCGCGGGAGAAGACCTTCCCGGTTCTGCCGACATTGTGCTGCTGGGCTCAGGGACCTCCTCCGTCGTCGAGGCAGCTGCTACAGCCCTCAGTGGTTGGGCAGAAGGACTGCAGAGCTTCAGGGAACAGGGTTCGTTGTGGTGTGGGATTGGCCTCGGCGGAGACCTTCTGGGCCAGTCGGTCACAACCGCCAAGGGCGAGGTCTACCAGGGTCTCGGTTTCACTCCGATCTCCGCCCGCCACGGTGGCGCCAGGTTTTCCGCGGAAGTCAGTGGAAAAGATGCTAAGGGGAGACCAGTCGCGGGGTATGTGAACGACCACACCGTGCGTGAGGGCGCCGGCGTGACGAGCCTGATCAGCCTGGATGTGTCGGTGAGAACCCAATGGTCGGGTTACACATCCCTCACGCAAGACGGTGTTCTTGGTGACGGTGTGAGCCAGGACAACCTTTGGGTGAGTACTCTCTCAGGGCCACTGCTGGCCCTGAACCCCGCTATCGCGGATGACATTCTCCACGCCTGGGCAAAGCGAAATGACACGCCCTTGCCAGAGCACAAGCCCACACATCAGCTCGCCGACTTCAGGGCAGAAAAAGCCAGGCAGGGCATCGTCGACCGGTTGCACACGACGTAGAGCCCACACTTTGAGGGGGTGTCGGCTCAGCCGACGCCACGCTGCTTAAGAGTGTGTGGCACTCACGAATCACTCGGTGTGTCAGAGAAATACCGTGGGATGTCCGGGTGTAAGCGCACGAGTACTTCGTCACCAATGGTCTGGGTCCAGCCAGCCCAGGCTTCCACTGAAGCGCCGGGGGCGTTTGCTCCCATGAGGGGCACCATCATCCCTTCATGAAGGCCGTCTAGGGAAAATGAACCCCGCAACACGGTGTGGTCAGCTTCTACTGCGACCAGTTCCAAAGCAGTGTGTCCGACGTGGATTGTGGCCCCTGGTGTCACCGGGGGGAGTAATCCCTGTTGGTACCCCATGCCCAGGAAGATCGTGTCTTCGGTGATTCGAGTAATCGGTGCTAACAGGGTGAGCACAGGACGGAAGCCCAGATCTTCAGCGGATTGGTTATCAAAGGGACTCACCCCGTAGCCGAGGATTCCAAAGCGCACCATGTCCAAACGTGTTTCTGGTACTTCGAGGGCGCCGTGCGAGGCGGCGAGGTGCAGGATCTCCGGCTGAAGCCCCGCGTCACGTGCTGCTGTGGCGGCGTCCTGGAGTCGGCTAAGTGCCGACAGGCTGGACTCAATTGACGTGTCGGCGAGGTGGGACCAGAGAGCTCTGACCGTGATAACCCCTGCGCGTTCCATTTCGGCCGCAACAGTGAAGAATTCTGGCCACTGATTGGCGGTAGCGCCGTTTCGGTGGAGACCAGTGTCGACTTTGAGGTGGACCACAAGGGGGGTCTTGGGGGCGCTCTTGGCCACCATAGTGAGCTGTTCTATGGTCGAAATCCCCAATTCGAGCCGGTGGGTCGAGGCCGCCACATAGTTATCTGAGGGTTCGAGTAACCACGCCAAAAGAGGAGCTTTTGGCACCACGTCGCGCACTGCAATACCGGTGTGGATGTCGAGTACCGCTAACTCATCGGCCCCTTGGGCTATCACTTCGGGAGCAATCAGGTCCATCCCGTGCCCGTAAGCATTGGACTTCACCGCAAACATGAGTGACACATCCGGACCCAGAAGCTCGCGAATCTTCGCGACGTTGTGAGCAAGAGCAGCACGGTGTAGTTCGATACGTGGTCCCGTCACGATAGTGGCCCATCCACCACGTGGTGCACCCGTGGTCCTATTCCGGAACCCATGACGTCCAGTGGACGCTTCGCCCACTCGGACCACTCGGTGGCGCTGACAACGCCACCCCATACGGTCACCACGTCACCTGGAGGCAACGCTTCGTCCCCGGTATCGATGATGAGCTGGTCCATCGCAATCCGACCCGCAACAGGGAAACGCTGCGCTCGCGCTTCGACCATGCCGCCCACGGGGTTCAGGCGGGGAACACCGTCGGCAAAACCAATCGCCACTAATGCAAGGTGAGTGGGAGTGGGGGTTGTGTAGTAGCCGCCGTAGGACACTTCGGCCCCGGCTGGCACTGACTTCGAATTGACCACTCGAGCTTGGAGCACCTGGGCCTTGTGCTGATGGGCGAGGGAGAGCCACAGCGACTCTGGCGGGCTGGCATTACCCTCCAGGTTGGCGTGACGCTCACCGGCGTCGAAGGTGGCACAGCGAAACCCTAAATTGGCCGCGACCTGCGCAACGTGTTGTGCCCCTAAACCAAAAGCATTGGCTCGCAAATCAAGGTGATGCTCCGGACCCTTGAGGCCCAGAAGCGCGCTGAGGGAATCTCGCAGCGGTGTCGTGCGCGTGATGGCCCAGCGCAGGGGAGGGAGGTCAGCTGGCCGATTCATCGCGGAGGCGATGGGTCTCGTCGTGCCAGACGAGTGCGCTGTCGCTCAGACTCGCGCGGTGCTTGTCCGCGTGGTGAGCACAAAAGAGGAGGACGCCGGAGGGGAGAGTGACCCGGACGTAAGCCTGTGCGCCACAGCTATCACAGTGGTCACCGAAACCCAGGGGGGCAGTGCCCTCCGAAGTGGTATCGGAGATGCTCTCGATGGTTGCCGCGCTCTGAGTCATCTTTCGTCCTTCCGTTGTGGAGAACACTATTCCATCACGACGAAGCGGGCTTTAGCTGCAAGGAGGGCACTGTTTCGCCCTGCGCGTAGTTTTGCTTCTGATGGTGCTTAGGAAGTTTCCACACACCGACTGGGGCTACCTGTCCTGGCTCGCACCGGTGCGTATGCTCGGAGGGCTGCAGATTCAGCACACACGACGAATCAGAAACACACGACACATCAGAAAAAGGGGTATTCGTGGCCAAGGACTATTCAGCCCGGCATCTCTCTGTTCTTGAAGGACTGGAAGCCGTTCGCAAGCGGCCCGGTATGTACATTGGCTCCACTGATTCACGGGGCTTGATGCATTGTGTGTGGGAAATTATCGACAATGCCGTTGACGAGGCAATCGGTGGCCACGGAAACAGTATTGAGGTCGTTGTTCACCCCGATCACAGCATCGAAGTGTCTGACACTGGTCGTGGTATTCCCGTCGACATTGAACCCAAATCTGGTTTGAGTGGCGTGGAGTTGGTGTTCACCAAACTCCACGCTGGAGGCAAGTTTGGCGGTTCGTCGTATCAGTCCAGCGGTGGATTGCACGGTGTGGGTGCGTCTGTGGTGAACGCCCTGTCCGCGCGGGTCGACGTAGAAGTTGACCGAGATGGAAAAACCTGGGCAATGTCTTTTCGCCGGGGAGAGCCTGGAGTATTTAAGGATTCGGCCGAGCCTGACCCGCAATCGGTTTTTGAGCCTTTTGTGAGCGATAGTGCTCTCAAAGTGCGGGGCAAAGTGGGCAAAAACGTCACTGGTACTCGAGTGCGGTTTTGGCCCGATCCCGGTGTGTTTGGCACTGACTTGTCTGTTTCGGTCGATGATTTGGTCGACCGCGCCCGGCAGACAGCGTTCCTGGTGCCCGGGTTGGCGCTCGACATTACTGACACCAGGCAGCAACCGCCCCGGAAAGAGTCGTTCCATTTCGATGGGGGCACCGTTGAATTTGCCGACTACCTCGCACCCGATGAGGCACGGGTGGGTCCGTGGCGGTTTCAAGGCACCGGGACCTTCACTGAAACTGTTCCCGTCCTACAAGACAATGGCCACCTGGAGCAGACCGAGTTGGAGCGTGAACTCGCTGTGGACGTCGTCGTGAGATGGGGCCCCGGCTATGACACCGTGATCAAAAGCTTTGTCAACATCATCCAAACCCCCAAGGGTGGCTCACACCTTCAAGGTTTTGAGCAAGGGGTGATGAAGGTCATCCGTCAGGAAGTGGAAAAAAACGCGCGACGTTTGAAGGTCGGCTCTGACAAGTTAGAAAAAGATGACGTCCTCGCGGGACTCACCGCGGTTGTTGCGGTGCGGGTGCCTGAACCTCAATTCGAGGGTCAAACCAAAGAAGTGCTCGGCACCCCTGCGGCGAAAGGGATTGTGCAGCAGGTCGTGAGCGACAAACTGCGGGAGCGTCTGCAGTCCGGTAAGCGAGACGACAAAGCACAGTCCGCACTGTTACTGGAAAAAGTTGTCGCCGAAATGAAAACCCGCATTTCGGCAAGGACCCTCAAAGAGACTCAGCGTAGAAAGAGTGCACTAGAGAACTCGACCCTGCCCACAAAACTGGTCGATTGTCGAAGCAAGTCAGTCGACAACACCGAATTGTTCATTGTGGAGGGCGATTCGGCCCTCGGCACGGCGAAGCTCGCTCGAGATTCCGATACCCAGGCGCTTCTTCCCATTCGCGGAAAGATTCTCAACACCCAAAAAGCCAGCCTGCAAGACATGTTGAACAACCAAGAGTGTGCGGCGATCATTCAGGTGATTGGTGCAGGTTCTGGTCGAACGTTTGACCTCGACCAGGTCCGTTACGGGAAAATTATTGTGATGAGTGACGCCGATGTCGACGGTGCTCACATTAGAACCCTGCTCCTGACCCTGTTCTTCCGGTATATGAGACCCCTTGTTGAGGCGGGGAGAGTGTTTGCCGCTGTTCCGCCGTTGCACCGCGTTGTCGTAAAACATCGAGGCAGCACCCCCAATGAAGTGCTCTACACCTACTCGGAAGCAGAGTTGACCAGCGTGCTGGCCGATCTGGAAGCCAGAGGTATTGGCTACGAACAGCCCATCCAGCGCTACAAGGGCCTGGGCGAGATGGATGCTGACCAGCTCGCCGAAACCACCATGATGCCCTCTGGGCGAATGTTGCGTCGGGTTCGGGTCGTCGATGCAGAGGCTGCTGCCGCCATGTTCGAACTGTTGATGGGTAACGAAGTGGCGCCCCGTCGACAGTTCATCGCCGATCGGCCGCGGCTAGACCCGGCATCGATTGACGTGTAGCCAGGCGCTAATCCAACCCGGGAGCGTTGCCAATATGACCCACCGTGGCGGGAAGAACCGCACCAGAACCGTCGCGTTTGTCTGTGGGTTCCGGTAATTCCACGGCACGTCCACCAGCGCTCAGAGCTAAGGGTTTCATCGCAATGGCCGCACTGGTGAGGATGTCTTCGCCCTTCAAAAACGCGTGCGCGCGCACCCCTTTGGTGGCCCGCCCCTTCGGTGGGAAGGCCTGTAGGGCAGTGACTTTTGCTCGCCCCGGCCCGACACCGCTCAGAGCCGAAGAGCTTGACGAAATCGTCACCACCTGAGCATCTTCGCTGTAGGCCGTGTGGAAAGAAATCACCTCGTGGTCCTCTGACAGGCTGATCCCTGTCATGCCGCCAGCACTTGGCCCCTGAGGGCGGACCGCGTGGGCCGGGAAACGAAGCAGTTGTGCATCATCGGTGATAAAACACAACCAATCCTCATCGGCGGCCATACCCACCCCCACGACCTGATCGTCGGGTTTCAGGGAAATGAGGTGTTGCGAGGTTTTCTGGGGGAGTCCAGCCAGTTCAACCCGTTTCACTATGCCCTGGCGTGTGCCTAGGGCGATTACCGGGGCTTTGTCACCCAACGGGAAAGCGCCCAGCACCCGAACACCCTTGTCCGCACCGACGAACCCCGCGAGATCCACACCGTCTTTCGGTGTGATTTTCTCCGCGCTGAGGGCAGGGAATTCGCCGGGCTCAACGGTGATGATTTGGCCGTCTGAGAGGACCACACCGACGGGACTTCGTGTCGAGGTGCGCCACTGCGCCAGCAGGGCGTCGTGGCTCATTCGAGCCCGTGGAGTGGTGAACTCTTGTCCATCGACTCGCGCAGCCAACCCGGTTGCCGTGAGAATCAGCACACAGGGCGCATCTTGGCGCTCCAGAGAAGTCGGGGTGCGAGTGGCTTTGGGAGTGGGGACCGGTTCGTCTTCCGCGGACCTGATCTCGGTGCGTCGCGGGGAATCAAAGCGGCGTGCTGTTTCGGCCAGTTCGTGGCCCACCAGGTCCCGAATCGCTTGAGGGTCGGCCAGTAGTGCCTCAAGAGCCTCAATGTCGGCGACAAGTTCGTCTCGTTCAGTTTCCAATTCGATTCGCGAAAATTTGGTTAACCGGCGAAGACGCAACTCAAGAATGTATTCGGCTTGGATTTCGGTGAGATCGAACACACTTTGCAGGGTGGCTTTTGCGGCAGCGGAATCATCTGACGATCGGATGACCTGAATCACTTCGTCAATGTCAACAATGGCGATCAGGAGACCCTCGACGAGGTGTAGTCGGTCGCGTTTCTTGCCTAAACGAAACGTGCTGCGCCGGGTAGTGACCGAAATTCTGTGGTCGATGTACACCTGGAGGAGCTCACGCAAGCCCATCGTGCGAGGTTGCCCCTCGACAAGCGCGACGTTATTGATCGAAAAACTCTCCTCGAGAGGAGTGAGCCGGTAGAGAGCCTGGAGGACAAGCTGTGGGTCAAAACCCGATTTCACGGTGATGACCAAACGTAAACCGTGTTGCCGGTCGGTGAGATCGTTGACGTCGCTGATGCCCTGGATTTTTTTGTTAATCACACCGTCTTTGATTTTTTCAATCACCCGTTCGGGCCCCACGAGGTAGGGCAGTTCGGTGACCACCAGCCCTTGGCTTCTCGGGCCCACCTGCTCGATGGACACCCGGGCCCTCGTTTTGAAGCTCCCGCGTCCGACCTGATAGGCCTCCGCAATTCCTTCGGTGCCGACAATGATCCCACCACCCGGCAGGTCAGGTCCTGGCACAAACCCCATCAGCTCTTCGGTGGTGGCCTGAGGGTGGTCGATGAGGTGGCGGGCTGCGTTAATCACCTCGCCCAGGTTGTGCGGAGCCATATTTGTCGCCATTCCCACGGCGATGCCGCTCGCACCATTGACTAAGAGTGCGGGGATGGCGGCGGGTAGTACGGATGGTTGGGTGAGCTGGTTGTCGTAGTTGGGAACAAAATCCACAACATCTTCATCAATTTCGCCCACCATTTGAACGGCTTCTTCGCGCAGCCGAGCTTCGGTGTACCGCGCCGCTGCCGGACCGTCGTCGGGGGATCCGAAGTTTCCGTGACCGTCCACAAACGGCACCCGCATGGTGAAGGGCTGAGCTAAGCGGACAAGTGCGTCATAGATGGCACTATCACCGTGGGGGTGGAGCTTTCCCATCACTTCGCCGACCACTCGAGCAGATTTGACGTGCCCGCGTTCGGGAAGCAGACCCATTTGAGCCATTTGGTAGAGGATGCGCCTCTGCACAGGTTTCAGGCCGTCGCGGGCATCCGGAAGGGCCCGCTGATAAATCACCGAATAGGCGTATTCCAAAAACGAGTCCGACATCTCGTCAGAGAGGTCAATATCAACAATCCGGTCATCGGGTTCATGGTCCCTGCCGGTGGGTGCCGGGGGAGAGGAGGGAGGAGTCATAAGATGGCGCCTATGTTACCGGGGCATCGAGAGCCAACGCGGAGCCTGGCCGATGTCTCTGGAGAACTCGTCGGAGGACTCGCCGACAACCGGGTGGACCAGTCAGGACAGGCATCCAAAGTCACTGTTGTCGTGATTGATGGTCTGGGGGCACAGCTCATCGAGCAGCATTCCGGGCATGCCCGGGTGCTTCACAGAGCTTTGGTGGAACACGGCGAGGTGATTTCTTCCGGTTTACCCTCCACGACGGCGGCAGCGCTTGCCAGTATCACGACGGGTCGGCGCTCTGGTGAGCACGGATTGCTCGGCTACTGCGTGCGTGACCCAGAATCCAAGGCGTTGGTGAACCACCTGAAGCCCTACCCGGCGGGTGTGACCTCGAGCAATTGGCAGCCGACCCCCACCCATTTCGAACGCCTCGGTGAGCGCGGTGTCGTCTCATTGGCCGTGGGTGAGGAACGTTTTGTGGGGACCGACTTTAGTGAGTCGATTTTGCGGGGGGCCGAGTTTGTGGCCTCGCACACACTGGACGGGCACTTGCAGGCCTATCGATCTTTCTGGGACCAGTACGACCAAGGCTTCGCCTACCTTTACTGGCCTGGGTTGGATCGGGTCGGTCATCAGCGCGGAGTGGACAGCGTCGGGTGGCGGGATTCTCTTGAAGAAATCGATTCGTTTATCGCCACACTGTGGACCATGGTCGCCCCTGATGAACAGGTTGTGGTGTTAGCCGACCACGGAATGGTTGACGTGAGAGGGGCCGATCAGTGGATTTTGCCGGAGGAGCATGCTGTGCGCTCCGGTATCGCCGCGTGGGCGGGGGAGCCTCGATGTGTTCACCTGTATCTTCACGACCCCGCAGAAGCGGCGGTGCTGGGGAGGGAACTTCAGGGTGAACTGGGTTCACGTGCGAGTGTTCTCACCCACGACGAGGTGATGTCACAACACATTTTCGGTCCAGTCGCCCCGGCACACGCGGGCCGCATCGGTGACCTTGTTCTTTTTGCCGAAGGCACTAGTGCCCTCTATGACGAGGCGACCATGAGCGCGCAGTCACTCCAGATGGTCGGCCAACACGGTTCGTGGAGTGCGGCCGAAACGCGCGTGCCCGCGATTACTTTGCCCAGTCAGCGGCGTTAGGCCGGGTCGTCACCCGGTTTGGTACCAAAGACGATGTCATCCCAGCTGGGCATGTTGGGTCGTCCCCGTCTAGCGGGAGGTTTTTGGGGCGATTCACTCTCTGAGGTGTCGTCAGAACTGTCGGTCGACACCGAATCGTCGTGTGCTGACTCTTCTCGGGGCACTTCTCCGGTGCCGGGAAAAAAATGAATCGACGCGGTTTTTTCGGTTTCTGGTACTTCTGGCTCGGCGTCTTCGTCAGGAACGAGACGAATACTTCCGGTCGACGGGTGGTTGCTGCGAGAAAGGTCGTCACCCTCGGGAGCCGGTTCTCGCTCACCGCGTCGACGCCGAAGTGCTTCCAGGAGGTCTGCCGTGTCATTGCTCGCGGGTGCATCAGCGTCGTCGGAGTCGTGCGGTGATGGCTGGTCTGACAGTGCTGAGGTTTTTCCGTAGGCCACGGGCTCCAACAGGGGTGCAGTGTCAGAAAGTGGCATGTTGTCAAAAATCTCGGAATCGAAGCGTTCCCCGGCGGGGCTGTCGTCGGTAGCGACGACCGGTCGAAGGCGTGGAATCAATGGTCCCTGAATGGGTTCGGGTTGAGACAGCGTGGTGGCGTCATCGTTTAGGGGCATGAGCAGTTGTTTGCGGGGTTCAAATGACCACATCGCCTGATGCTCGACGGTGTTTTCGGTGAAGCGCACTTCAACCCGCCAACCCGTTTCTTCCTTCCAGGCTGACCAGCTCGCGTCGTGTGCACCCAACTCTGCGAGACGATGCCGCACCGACTCACCAAAACTGACGTGTCGGTCGCGATCGCCCGAGGGGTGTTCGATCTGAATGGCTTGAGCTTGCTGGACAATGTATTCGCGCTCAGCAAGCACGGGTCCCTCAAACAGGGTCACGTAGTCGAGGGATTCACCGGTTAAATCGGCGACCTGTTGGGAGCTCAAACCCCTTCGAATGTGGGCTTGGATTTCTCTCGGGGAGACTTTGCTGGCCCGCGCAGGGTGGGACATTGGCGGTTTGCGAATGGCGTTGTGAAGTGCTTCATCGAGGGGGATGAGGAAACGCTCACCCGAATCGGACACCACGATCAGTCCGTCTTCTTCTACTCCGATGACTTGTAGAGTGCGCATCCAACCTCCAGGTGGCGTTGTCACTAGGATGTCACGGCTGCATGAACCATGGATGATTTTTGCTCAGCGTGGCGAAAACGGGAATAATCCTTGTCGCTTGCGTGTTGCTGAGCGTAATTGTTCAATATCCAGGGAAACTCTAGGGGTTAGCGAGCACACTGGTGCTTCGCATTGTCTAGACAGGAAAGGTGAGGGAGTCACGCGAGATGGCCACGGACTACGACGCACCGCGCAAGGGAGAAGAGGAAACTGAATCTATTCAGGCCCTCCAAGAGCGTGTACCTGATTCGCTGAGCGGTTCGGTTGACGCCGATGACGCGGACAACCCGGGCAGTGTGGAACTTGCGGGTCAAGACCTCGCCAACATTGAGCTCGACGTGGTGGTGCTCCCACCCCAAGAAGACGAATTCACCTGCGTCGAGTGCTTCTTGGTGAAGCATCGCTCACAGCGTGACCACGACACCAAGCTTGGTCCCGTGTGCCGCGAGTGTTCCTCCTAAGACGCTTCTGACGATTCAGGGTTGAACGCCCTCACCTCGAGGCGAGACGCGCAGTCATTCACTCACCGCGAGGTGTTCTGGCGCTGGGAGTCGTTCTGTGTCCGCGAGGTGCACTGCGTTATGGCCCTGTGACATGGCTCTGCGCCAGGGCACTGTGACATGCCCTTCAGGGATTCATTGGCGGGCTACAGCCCTTTAGTTTTGGGTGGTTAAAAGCCCGGCGAGTTGCTTCGGGCGTCGTGTGGAAATCAGCCAATACGGGGTGGGGTCGCGGGGGTCGTTCAGGTGAACGCGGAC
>CBFHPU010000007.1:0-51768 GCA_965657845.1 Pontimonas sp. | reverse complement strand
CGGGGAGAATCAGGGCGTGGGTTGCATCCACACCCACGCCGACGGTTCTTGCAGAAGCGGTGTGCGTGTCGTCTTGCGTCACGGTGGGGCCAAAGACGGGAGGCAACACGGTGCTGTGAGGAGCCCCCACCTCTTGAGCCTGCGCCTGGACGACGTCGCCCACAACGCGCTGCTCGGACGCGGGACGAGGATCTAGGGTGTCGTCTATCGCAGGGAGCGGACTCACTGTGGATAAAGGATCCGGATTCGGGACCACCGGGATCACTCCGGTTTCCGGCACGGGCTCGCCGCGCTGCTCCATTTCGCGACGCTCTCGTCGGGTGAGCATTCGGTGGCCGGATGGGGGCTCTTGAGCCGGTCCACCCTGGGGTTGCAGAGTATTCGGGGCAGAAACTATCGGGGTAGACACTATTGGGGCAGAAACTGGTGGGCTGGGTTCAGGACTGATCACAGGCCCCGCGGGAAGGGGCGACCCTCCCACGGGCCGTTCCTGATCGCTGGCAACGCTGGCCGGTGTGTCAGTGTTGCCCAGGGAACCGGGGGTGGGGTCTTGTATGGGCTGTTCTGGGGTGGGATCTGGTGTGAGCGGGCTAGCGGCTGTTCCTTGGAGACGCTCCTGTTCGCGACGCTCTCGTCTTGTCAGGGGCGGCGCGGGGACGGTAGACACCGCAGGGGTAACTGGAGTCGTGCCTGAGGGCCCAAGCGGTTCCTTGGGTGCGGTGGGGGTTTGTGCGGGAGGCGAGGCTTCCTGACTGCCCGTATCTGCCGGATGAAATTCGGCATTACCGGGTGCTTCTTTCGAGGTGTCTGGAAGATCGATGGCCCCGGTAATCCAGCCCTCTTGTTGTCGCAAGGCGCGCCTGGAAGGCAGCGGGTTGCCTTCAGTGGGTGTCATGCGTCGCTCCGATATAGGCCATGCTTGCCGATGTATTGAACCACACCGTCGGGCACGAGATACCAGGGCGGCCTACCCTCAGCAACCCTTTTACGACAATCGGTTGACGAAATCGCCAAAGCGGGCACTTCCAAGACACTGACTACTCCCCCAGGAATTCCCGCGACACTCAATTCGTGCTCCGGCCTCGTGACGGCAACAAAGTGGGCCAAATCCCACAAAACGGGAGCATCGCGCCAACTGAGCACCTGGGTAATTGCGTCCGCACCGGTAATGAAGAACAATTGTGCATCCGGATATTTTTCCCGCATATCGCGAAGGGTGTCGATAGTGAAGGTGGGCCCCGGCCGATCAATATCGACGCGGCTAACCTCAAATCGGGGGTTTGACGCGGTGGCGATGACCGCCATCAGGTAACGATGCTCGCTGGGCGACACACCAGACTTATCGGCGGGCCGACCCGTGGGCACAAAAACTACTTCGTCGAGGTCCAAACTCATTTGGACCTCACTGGCGGCTACCAGGTGGCCGTGGTGAATGGGGTCGAACGTGCCACCCATAATCCCGATGCGGGGTGGTCGAGGGGTGGCCATGGGGTCCTAGTGCTGGCCGCCCTGGTGCGAACCACCCTTGGACCGGTGCCGATTGGCGACATTTCGGTAGCTGTAGGTCACAAAGGCGAGCGCGATGAAAGCGACGAGGAATCCGAGCCCGTACACAATCGCTGGCACGGGAAGTTCGTTAACCACCTCTGCGGCAAGGACAACAGCGCCCGCGGCTTGCTCCATCAGTACACCCTCCAATAACTCGTCCTACTAACTTACCGTGTGAGACTCCTACGAGACTGACCTCTAACGGCGCGTGTGGCCCAATCCCCGCACAATCCACTTCGTGCTCGTGAGCTCTGGCAGACCCATCGGGCCCCTGGCATGAAGTTTCTGAGTAGAAATACCCACTTCGGCACCAAAACCAAACTCACCACCGTCAGTGAACCTCGTCGACGTGTTCACCATCACCACTGCGGAGTCCACTTCACGAAGAAACTGCTCGGCCCTCGTCACACTTTCGGTGAGTATCGATTCGGTGTGGCCGGTTGAGTAGGTCTGGATGTGGGCGATGGCGTCGTCGACGTCGTCCACTACTTTCATGGCGAGGTCCAGCGAGAGATATTCCGTGGCCCAATCTTCGGTGCTGGCAGGCTCCACCGCGGCGAGACTCTGGGTGAGCTCGCAACCGTGAACGGTGACCCCCTGGGCCTTCAAGGCCTCTACTAACGACGGGATCAGACTCTGCGCCTCATCGCGGTGAATGAGTACCGTTTCGACCGCGTTACACACACTGGGCCGCTGCACTTTTGCGTTCACTACGATGTCAATGGCCTGCGTGTGATCAGCTGACTGGTCCACAAAAATATGGACGTTACCTTCACCGGTTTCGATCACCGGCACCTGGGATTCGGTGACCACTGACTGGATCAATGACGCCGATCCGCGTGGGATCAACACATCGATCAGGCCTCTGGCACGCATCAGCCAGGTGGCACCCTCACGACCAAACTCATCAATGGTGCTCACTGCCGATCGGGGCAGCCCGGCGTCTGCCAGGGCTTGCCCAATAATGTCGACGAGTACTCGGTTGGATGATTCGGCGAGGCTGCCCCCACGCAGCACAGCAGCGTTTCCGCTTTTAATACACAGCGCCGCGATATCGACGGTCACGTTAGGTCGGGCTTCGTAGATGGCGCCCACAACGCCAAAGGGCACCCGAACCTGCTGCACGCGCAGACCGTTGGGAAGTTGGTGGCCTCGAACGACCTGGCCGATGGGATCCGACAGGCCCCGGATGTCTTCTACCGCACGGGCAAGACCCTCAACCCGCTCTGGGGTTAATCGCAGACGATCAAGAAGGCCGGTGGCGATGCCACCGGCTTCGCCGCGCTCATAGTCGAGTGAATTGGCTTCGACAATGTCGTCAGAGCGTTCCCTCAGAAGCCCAGCAAGCCGGGTGAGCACGTCGTCTTTCACCGCAGAGGACTGGGTGCGAAGCGTGTGAGAGGCCTCACGGGTGTTTTCTAGCAACCTGACAAACGCCGGATTGGCCTCAAGATGTTCGGTCATCGCTCCCCCGCAACTCGCTAGGCCTTCAGTTTACGCTCGCCGCAAACCAGGTGCCTGGGCCTTGCCCGGCTAGAGCCCCCGCCACCAGCCACGTTCCCGTCACCAGTGTGGGTATTCCTGAAGCAGTGGCCAGACGAGCGGCGCTGACTTTCGTCACCGCCCCACCTGTTCCCACCGTGTTGACGACGGCGCTTTCTAACACCAGCCAGGAAAGGTCGTCATCGGGCTGGATGAGCTCGACAGGCTCGGCGCCAGGTTGTGAAGGGGGCGCCGTGTAAATCGCTTCGACATCGCTTAAGAGCACAAGGGCATCAGCACCCACCAGTTCAGCGACCTGTGCGGCCAGTCGATCGTTATCGCCAAACCGGATTTCTTGGGTGGCAACCGTGTCATTTTCATTGACAATCGGAATCACGCCCAAGCCCAGCATTCGTTCAATGGTGCGTCGGGCGTTAGAGCGATGCGGTTCGTTTTCCACATCACCGACGGTGAGGAGGACTTGTCCGCTGGTCACGCCAAAACGATCAAAAATGTCCTGGTAGCGACGCATCAGCAGGTTTTGACCCACTGCGGCGGCCGCTTGTTGGGTAGCCAAATCCAAGGGTCGATCACCTAGCTCAAGCTGTGGCATCCCGGTGGCAATCGCACCGGATGAGACCAACACAATTTCTTGCCCTAGAGCTTTGGCCGCCGCGAGGGCGGTGACGAGACCGTCGAGCTGGTCGGCCTGATCGCCCGTAATTGACGACGAGCCCACCTTCACAACGAGACGCTTGGCTTGTGGAATATCACTCTTGTGTCGAATCATCGCTCCACATTCCCGCCTCACGCTCCCTGGCAAGCTCCTCTCTCGCTGCCGATTTTTCATCCATTCGTTCGTAATATTCTTCTCGACGCTCAGCCGTGGTCCGACGTCTGGCCCCTAGGAGGCGCTCATCTGTCCCCCGGGGTGCGGTTGCGGTGTAGCCGGCGGCCGAAATCGTGGGTTCCCAATCGAACACCATGGCGCTGTGGGGTCCAATAGCCACAGCGTCACCGGGTGTGGCCCCCGCCTCGTAGAGCGCTTCATCGATACGCAGGGCGTTCAGCCGGTCAGAGAGGTAACCGACCGCCTCATCATTATCAAAGTCGGTTTGTTGTACGAAGCGTTCGGGCTTTTCCCCGACAATTCGATAGAGCATGCCATCAGACCGACCCTCACGAACAATCTCAAAGGGACGCTCGTCGACGGCGTGGGGTCGACGCACGGTGCGCGGCCGCTCGATGGCAAGTTCTTGGGTTGCCGCGCGGGATTGGGCGACCATTTCAGCCATCGCAAAGCCCCATTCGCGCAAACCCTCACGACTGGTCGCGCTGACAGGGAACACGCGGTAACCACGAGACTCGAACTCGGGAGCCACCCATTGGACCATTTCTTTGGCATCCGGAACATCGATTTTGTTCAGCACGATCATCGCTGGGCGATCCGCGAGTGGAACCTGTTCACCCGGAACCTGGTAGGCGGCTAGTTCTGCCGAAATGGACTCAAAGTCGCTAATGGGGTCGCGGCCTGGCTCCATTGTTGCCATGTCGATGACGTGCACCACGACGTGGCAGCGTTCAATGTGCCGCAAAAATTCCAACCCCAGGCCCTTACCTTCACTGGCGCCCTCGATAAGTCCTGGAACATCGGCGATCGTGTAACGGGTCTCACCAGATTCCACCACCCCCAGATTCGGCTGCAGCGTGGTGAAGGGATAGTCGGCAATTTTGGGCCTGGCTTGGGACATCGCGGCAATGAGACTCGATTTCCCGGCGCTGGGATAGCCCACAAGGGCCACATCAGCGAGGGTTTTCAACTCCAGCACCACATCACGTTGGGTGCCCTCAGTTCCCAACAGCGCAAAACCGGGAGCTTTCCTCGCCGGGCTCGCCAAGGCGAGGTTTCCTAACCCACCTCGGCCCCCTTCGGCGACAACGCACTGTTCGCCGGGCTCTTGCAGGTCGGCAATGACTTCACCGTCTGCCGTGGAGATCACTGTGCCCAGGGGGACAGGCAAATAGACATCATCTGCACTGGCCCCTTGGCGAGAATCGCCCATCCCAGGACCACCCGACTCGCTGGAGCGGTGGGGCCTGCGGTGGTAGTCGAGCAGAGTGGTGACCTGCGGATCAGCAAACACGATGATGTCGCCGCCGTGGCCACCCTTACCGCCGTCTGGTCCACCCAGAGGTTTGAATTTCTCCCGGCGCACCGACACACAACCGCGACCGCCGCGGCCTGCACTCAAGTGCAAGACCACGCGGTCAATAAATTCGCTCACCATGAGAGCGCGCCTCTAATCCGCAAAGGAGCAAGAACGCCGGCTATGCGGCGATTGTGCACCTGACTAGGCGACGATGTGAACGACGCGACGGCCACCCTTGTGGCCAAACTCGACGACGCCCGCCGACAGGGCGAAAAGCGTGTCATCGTTACCGCGACCCACGTTGGAACCGGGGTGAAAGTGAGTTCCGCGCTGGCGAACAATAATCTCACCAGCTTTCACCACCTGTCCACCAAAACGCTTCACGCCGAGGTACTGGGGGTTGGAATCACGACCGTTGCGAGTCGATGATGCTCCCTTTTTGTGTGCCATAGCTAATCCTTCCCCGGGGCCCTACTTGGCCGAAATGTCAGTCACCTTCAAGCGTGTGAGCTCCGCACGGAAGCCCTGACGCTTGTGGTAACCGGTCTTGTTCTTGAACTTGTGAATCGTGATCTTGGGGCCGCGGAGGTCGTTGAGGACCTCGGCGGTGACGCTCACCTTGGCCAGTGCTTTCGGGTCGTGAGTGACCTTTTCGCCGTCGACGAGCAGCAATGGCTCAAGCGACACCGAATTTTTCGCATCGGCGGAAATGCGGTCGACGGTGATGACCGATCCGACCTCAACTTTTTCTTGGCGCCCACCGGCGCGCACTACTGCATAGACCACGAGTTATCCCACCTTGCTTGAGCGAATAGGCCCTCAACACCACATCAGACAGTGCCGTCCGAGCCAAACCCCTAGAGTACCCGAGACTCGGGGCCTAGGGCAACACGGCTACCAGATTGGCCAAAAACCTTCGACGCTTCGCACCACTTGCCCACTGTCGATGTCGACAACCACTGTCGTCACGCTCTGATCTCGCGGCTCAAGCAGACGCCCGTCAGGCGTCGCTTCAGCCCGGTTGGGGGTGAACTCAATGGCCACATACTGATCACCCGGCGAGACGACAAAACGCCCAATACTGCCCAAATCGTCGGGGGTGCGATAAATCGGCACCGATGATCCTTCGCCGTCATCAAGGACCACCAAACTGGTGAACTCGGTATCCGTTTGGTTACCGATCACCACCGTTTGCACCCGTCGGCCGTCCACCATGAGGTGGGTTTGACCTTCGAACACGTCACGGGTCCCGACTCGTCCCGGGACAATCCGCTGCTCTTCCAGCGACTCAATGTCAATCGCTACTGTGCCCCCTAGATCGACCAGGACCGCGTCGGATGCGTCCGAGGAGACACCCCAAAACTCTTGAGCTTCTTCGGCAATGGGCAACACAAGCCCCGAATCGAGGTCAATACGCACGACTTTCACCTCATCCACCCACGCCACCACCTGCGACGATCCGGGGGTGACGGTGGCCTTGGTGACACGAAGGGGTTCACCGTCTAAACCGGTGAGCATTTCGGGTCGGGAACCCCCGGCCGCATCAGCGATAAACAGGGTCCTGTCATAGCGCCCAGAGTCATCCACCGATGACAGGGTGAACAGGAATCTTGTGCCCGTTGCCGGTGCGAGGAGTTGGTCAATTCGGGTGTTTTCCGGCAACACCAGCCGTTGGAGGTCATCGCCCACCGGTTCAACAATGTCGAGGCGAGTGGTGCCACTATCGCCTGAAGAGGCCGTAATCAATGCGGAACCGATCGTCACGAAAGAGTCAATCTGTGGTGCCGAGTAGACCTCTTCCGGTGGTTCACCTTCGGTGCCCACCCGCATCACCCGATCAGGGGTTTGACCATCACCACGATCGAGATAGTGAAGACTGGCCGCCGGCGTCGAAAACTCGAAATCCCAACTGCCCGTGACACCGCGGGTTTCGCCGGCCACACCGTCAATACTGACCCGGTAATCGGTTCCGTAGCGAAGCGCTTGGGTAAACACCACACTGACAATCGGGCCTGAGACATCGACTGCCACCCCGGTCTCCGGCCACACGGTGACATCTGAGGGATCAATGGCGCCCAGCGGGCGATCTGATTCCAAACGCAGTACCGCACCGGGGAACTGGACGGCTCGAACAACATCCACACTGGCGACGCGTAACCGCGGACCCTGGGCCGCGTAGACAGTGAGTGCAACGATTGTGGCCACGAGGGCCAACACGGAGACCCACCACACCGAACGGTGATAGCGGGCCATGGCCCGCTGAGCACCCCTGGTGTCGTGTCCCTCAGAAGAGATAAGGCTCACGTGGCTGCTCCGTCGGTTCAATACTTTGAGGTCGAACGACCAGCGGATGGCTTTCCTCCAAGTTGGGGTTGACCACAAACTCGCCAGTCACCCTCACCCAGGTCTCAGCGGCCCATTGACTCTCCCAATCCGGCAGGCTGATGGGAATGCCGACAGGTTGCGCGTCAACGGAACAACAACTCACCACAAAACGGGTGAGGTAAAACACGTCACCGTTTTCTGGATCCTCCGCCACGAAACCAATGACATCAACAGGTTTCCCCCGAAAAAACGCAGGATCGCTTGTTTGGCGCAAGATTCCTGCCCACTCCCGCACCGTGAATGCGGCGAAAGAGGCATCATCACCCTGACGGGCAGCTTCCAATGAGGCGGCAGTATCACCGAGACCACTCTGGTTAATGGCCCGATTCTCGACGGTGACCGACCCCAATGTTGCCGGGGGTAACAAGACCAGTGCGGCAATAGTGGCCACCCCCAACACACTGGAGCTCACCAGTGCGGCCATACTCCAGCGGCCCGCAGGAAGCTCGTCGTCATGATCGTGATCGTGTTCGACCTCACCTGCAGTGGGTTGGGAGGCGTAACCCACCCCCCAGAGCACCGCAATCACGGCAATCATCGACATCACGGCCGTGAACAGGTGATATCTCGGGTGAATGTAAAGCGATAGCTGGCCACTGAAGTACAGCCACAACACCATTGCGGAAATGACGGCGATAAAAATGGGGCCTCGCCAGGTCGTGAATTTACGCCACAAGGTTCACCGCCGTTCCGACCGCTGCAGTGATGAGAACGGTCAGCAGTGTCAATCGCACCAGTGTGCTGTTGCGGTACGTGGTCTTCAGTAGCGCCAGCATTTTGATGTCCACGATGGGGCCCAGTAAGAGAAAGGCCAGTATCGAACCGGGCAAAAATGTGTCGGCAAAAGGCAAGATGAAAAAGGAATCCACGTTGGCACAAATCGAAATGACGAAAGCCAAAAGCATCATTGCCAAGACCGACAGCAGAGGATCTTGGCCGAGCGCCACCAGTGTGTCGCGCTGAACAATGACCTGAATGGCTCCGGCCACTAACGACCCCACAATCAAGGCCGGCATCAAGACTGTGGCTTCGCGCAAAAACATGTCCGTACTGCGTTGCATACGACTCGCAGACGCCACACTGGGGCCGACAGCGCACTGGGCCGCAAAACGAGTGGTGAGCAGGGTTTCCGGGTTTGGGTGAAGCGAAAAGACCCAACCGAGGACGTTGGCGATCACGATTGCGCCAAGAATGCGTGCCACCAAAATCCCGTCATCGAAACCAAACGCCTGGTGCGTCGTGATGATTGTGACCGGGTTGATGATGGGTGCCGCGAGCAAGAAAGTCATCGAGTCAGACACGCTGTAGCCGCGGGCGACTAAGCCGCGGGCTAAGGGCACATTTCCGCATTCGCAGACAGGCAAAAACATGCCCAGTAGCGAGATGACAAAGCGCCGCCCAAAACGGTTGGCGGGCAGGATCCGAAACAGCCACTTTTGGGGAATCCACAGCTGCACAATGACCGACAGGGTGATGCCCAACACGATAAACGGCAGCGACTCAATGAGGACGCTGAGTGCAAGGGTGAGGCCATCCATCACCGGAGCCGGAACGGATTCGACCGGCTGGTCTGCTGTTGCGAGCCGCAACAGCAACAACACGGCGAGCCCGGCGAGGCCCAGACCGACCCCGCCCACTACTCGAAGGCGACTAGCTGCCACCACCGTCACGACTCACGTCATCTCCCGGTGAGACCACGCCGCCTGAGCTTGCCCGACGCCGGCGTCGAGACTGGCCAGCAGCCGGCGGTTCCGGCAGTGCGCTCAAGACTGCATCGAGTGCTTCTGTCGACTTTTTCGCGCGACGACTGGGTCGCTTTTTCTGTGCTTCCGCGAGTCCCGAAAGGCCCAACACGTCATCCTGCTGCAATGCGGCAGCGTCCACGGACGACTTGGGTGGTGCTTGTTCTGGAGTGGGAACAGAATCAGAGGGCTCCTCAGAAGATCCCCCGCCCACCGTTCCGGCCGCGATTTGGGCGATTGCCGCGCGAGCATCGTCTGTGATTTGGTGGGGTTCAATTGTGGCGGGGCGATTGCTTGTCGATGATTTCCGACGCTTATTCCCGGAATCACTGGAGCCGGACTGCTTCGATTTCCCTACGGGCTCTGACTGAACGACCACGCCGCGGCCTTGACAGTGCTCACAGGTTTCGCTGAAGGTTTCTAACAGGCCCAGACCAAGGCGCTTTCTGGTCATTTGGACAAGCCCGAGGCTTGTCACCTCAGCGACTTGATGTTTCGTTCGGTCACGCGAGAGGCACTCGACGAGTCGCCGCAAGACCAAATCCCGGTTGGATTCCAGAACCATGTCGATGAAGTCGATGACGATAATTCCACCAATGTCACGCAAGCGCAGCTGGCGGACAATTTCTTCCGCCGCCTCGACATTGTTTTTGGTCACCGTTTCTTCGAGGTTGCCGCCGGAGCCCACAAATTTCCCGGTGTTGACGTCAACAACGGTCATCGCCTCGGTGCGGTCAATGACCAGCGACCCACCACTGGGCAACCAGACTTTGCGCTCAAGAGCTTTGTGAATACTTTCGTTCACCCGGTACTCATCGAAGGGGTCACCTTCACCCTGGTAGACCTCGATACGCTCCATCAGGTCGGGCGCTACTTGACCCAGATATTCGGTGATCACTCGGTGCTGCTCGTCACCCGCGATGACCAGTTTGTGAAAGTCCTCGTTGAAGACGTCGCGAATGATTTTGACGAGAAGGTCGGGCTCACTGTGAAGAAGCGCGGGGGCTTTCTTCTGCCCCACTTCTTTTTGCAGGGATTCCCACTGCAGCTGAAGCCTCTGCACGTCAGAGGTGAGCTGTTCCTCAGTGGCCCCTTCGGCCGCGGTCCGGACAATGACACCCGCTGTTTCGGGCACCACGGTTTTGAGAATCGCTTTCAGTCGTGAACGCTCCGTATCGGGAAGCTTCCTGGAAATCCCGTTCATTCCTCCGGAGGGGACATAGACGAGGTAGCGCCCGGGCAGGCTCACCTGACTGGTGAGCCTGGCGCCTTTATGTCCGATCGGGTCTTTGGTGACTTGGACGAGAACACTGTCGCCGGTTTTGAGCGCCGCTTCAATCTTTTTTGGTCGCTCGCCACCTTCTTCGGTGGCGGCATCCCAATCCACTTCGCCGGAATACAGCACAGCGTTTCGGCCACGACCAATATCCACGAAAGCCGCTTCCATACTGGGAAGCACGTTTTGAACCCGGCCGAGATAGACGTTGCCGATCAGGCTGGCCTCATCGTTTTTGGCGACGTAATGCTCGACGGCAACGCCATCTTCCAACACGGCAATCTGTGTGCGGCTGTCTTTTTCCCGTACAACCATCACACGCTCGACGCTTTCACGCCGAGCAAGGAATTCTGACTCGGTCACCACCGCGCGGCGACGGCCTTGGTCGCGGCCCTCTCGGCGTCTTTGGCGTTTGGCTTCCAAACGCGTGGATCCGCGAACCTTTTGCGGCTGACTGGGAGAGTCGTCCTTAGTGCGCGACGTCCGCGTCTTCTGGGGTGTCGACGGTTCAGCTTCTACCTGGGGCCTGGCTGAGCGTTGGCGCTTTCGCACATTACGTTCGGCAGGCTCTGCGGTTTCCTGAAACTTTTGGAAGAGGGCAGGATCTGGCCCGGCGAACACCAGTTGTGTGGGTGACGACGGCGTTAAGGGCGCCTTCTTGCTTTCTGCAGTTGCCTTGGACCTGCCCGCACCAGTTCGTGGGTTTTTCTGAGACGACGTCTTATCCGAAGTACTTTGCGGACCGTCAGTCTTTGCGGCTTGATCGCTGGATTTTTCACCCTTCACGGCTGAAGCCTTTGAGCTTCTTGTGGGGGCTTTTTTCTTCGACTCCGCTGGCGTTTTCTCGCCGACGTCAGTTGACGCAGAGCGTTTTGTGGCCGACGCGTTGGTCGTCTTTTTGGGTGTCTTAGTAGCGGAGGATTTTTCTTCCTCGGAATTTTCTGTTGATTTGTTCACCATCGCTGGTGGCTCCTTGTACGACCCGGGCCGCCCGCGCGAGGCGTGGGCCGAAATTCGTGTGTCTCCGGCATGCCGGAGAAAATCTTCTTGTGGTGTGAGGCCTGGTATTCGTATTCCGACCTCGAAAAGCTTTTCGGGTGAGACCATGGGCGCGGCCGTAATCTCGTTTACCCTGCCCTCAGTATCGCACACCCCAGCTCACAGTCCCCGGCAGACACCACCGGGCGCCAAAACTAGCGTGTGCCACATGACAATGACGTTGTGCCCGCGTGCGGACTCACAGAGCGTGGTGGAATACTCTTCTCATGCTCCTACCCGCAAAACGCAGTCGGCCCATGGGATGGTTCCTTCTCCTGACTGGACTGGTGTCTCTCGCCGCGTCATTTGTGCTGGCACGCGACGGCTACTTACTCGCCGCTGAAGGCAAAACGCCAAGCTGCGATATCAATCCCTTTTTCTCCTGCGGCAACGTCATGGAGTCGTGGCAGGCGAGGGTGTTCTTTGACGCGCCCAACCAGCTGATGGGAATTGCCGGATGGGCGGTTATTGCCACCATCGGGGTGGCCCTTCTCCAGGGAGCGGGCTTTCAGAAGTGGTTCTGGCGGATTGCCGGGCTCGGGATGCTCGGAGCCTGGGTGTTTTTGATGTGGCTTTTTCAGCAGGCCGTGTTCGTCATCGGCTTCTTGTGTCTTTACTGCATGGTGGTATGGGTGCTCCACACCATTTTGTTCTGGGTGTTTGTCCCCTGGGCGGCACGCGAGGGGCTCTTCGGCGACGCCCCATGGCTTCGCCGAGCGGGTGCTGTGATTGCACCGTTTAGTTGGGTTCCGATCGTGGCGACGTTTGCGACGATCGGGCTGTCAATCTTCGTGCAGTTCCCGCTGTTGTTTGTGTGAGCCCACACAGAAGGTCTTAGTGTTCGCTGCTCCCTAGCTGTGGGAAAACCAAAGGGCCAGTTCGCGCTCCGCTGTTTCCACAGAGTCGCTGCCGTGGACAAGGTTTTGTTGAACGTTGAGGCCCCAGTCGCGGCCCAAATCCCCACGAATTGTTCCGGGAGCTGCCGTGGTCGGGTCCGTGGTTCCCGCCAACACCCGGAAACCTTCAATGACGCGGTGGCCTGAAATTCGCAGTGCCACGATGGGGCCTGATTCCATGAACTGGATGAGTGGCTCGTAAAAAGGTTTGCCCTCGTGTTCGGCGTAATGGGCTGCCAATAGGTCTCGCTGGGCGTGAACCAGTTGCACGTCGACAAGCTGGTAACCCTTGGCTTCGATCCGGCGCAGGATTTCTCCGGTGAGATTCCTCGCGACGCCATCGGGCTTAATCAGTACCAGGGTTTGCTCAAGTTGCGACATTCACTGCGCCTTTCGTTGATCTGCGTGTTGTGCGACAGTCTAGGAGTCTTGGTCCCCGGCCTCCGCGGCCAAAGCATCCAGTTGGGGGCCTCGAATCATCGCGAATAGCCAAAACCCGATGGGCACAAGCACTGACAACCCGATTGCCACGTCAATGGTGAACGCACCCAGAAGGGCAACGTGAAAAAGGTGCCCAAGCCACCTACCCACCGGGGTGGTGATTGTGCCGAGCGCGGCAACCAACCACACCAGGGCAATACCGCCCACGGTCCAGACAAGCCACTCATCAAACACCGCTAACCCGCGAATGGCGAGTAGCCCAAAAAACAACACGGCCATGTCGATACCCAGTGCGATGCGCATCAGCGACACGGTTGCGCTCGGAGCACCCCTGCTCATGAGTCGCCCTCGGCCAACACCCCGGCCCAGGTCTTCACCTCACCAATGAGGGTGATTGATCCGGTGACGACCACTCCGCCGGTCGGGCCAGCCTGTTCGCGAGCCAACTCAAGAGCCTGTGAGACATTTTCTCGCCACGAGGTGCGATCCGGTCCGGCCACAGCGCGAACAGTCTCCGCTAAGTCTTCGGCAGAGACCGCGCGGTCTGATTCGGATTGGGTCACCACGAACACGTCAGCGATCGGGTCGAGTGCTTCCACGATGCCCTCGGCATCCTTATCGCTTAGTACCCCGAGGACCACCACAAGGGTGTCGAACTGAAACGACTGCATCAGTGCCCGCGTGAGCGATTCGGCACTAGCCGGATTGTGGGCCGCATCGATAATCACACTGGGGTTGGTCGCCACCACTTCGAGCCGCCCAGGGCTCTTAGAGTCCCCCAGCCCCTCTTCCACGACTTCCTTCGCCAGTGAGTGCTCCCCGCCACCGAGGAACTGTTCAGCTGCCGCCACGGCGAGCGCAGCGTTTTCGGCTTGGTGGTAGCCCAATAGGGGTAGGGCGACACCGCGGTATTCGCCTTTACTCACTCGAATATCCACGACCTGTCCGCCGACAGCCGGCACACTATCGACAACGAAAAAATCTCGACCCAGGACGTTGAGCGGAGCTTCATCACGCTCGCATGCCGAAGCAATGATGTCGATCACTTCTGCTTCTTGAGGTGACGTGACGACGTGACTGGCGGGTTTGATGATTCCGGCTTTTGTTTTGGCGATGTCTTGAATTGTGGGCCCAAGGAACTCGACGTGCTCTAACGAAATGGGAGTAATGACTGCGACATCGGCGTTGGCCACGTTGGTGGAGTCCCACTCGCCCCCCATGCCGACTTCCAGCACCGCCACGTCGACGGGTGCGTCGGCAAAGCAGGAGAAGGTGAGCACGGTGAGCGCTTCGAAAAACGTCATGGCGGGTTCACCTCGTGCGGCGCATTCAGCGTCAACAATGGCCAAATAGGGCTCAATATCGCGGTAGTTTTCCACCAAGGCCTCATCGGAGACACTCTGGCCGTCGACCATAATGCGTTCGTTGAGTCGCTGCAGGTGGGGACTGGTCATCAACCCGGTGCGCAAACCATGGGCGCGCAAAATGGATTCAATCATTCGTGCGGTGGAGGTTTTCCCGTTCGATCCGGTGACGTGCACCACACCAAACATGTGTTGGGGGTCTCCTAAGAGTTCCACCGCTCGCCTGGTCGGCCAGAGCCTAGGTTGTGGAGCACGCTCACCGATTCGTTGGTAGAGCGCCGCAATGACGTCGTCGGCTTCGCCACGAAAACTTTCCGTCACTACTGTGGCCTTTCGCTGTGGGCTCTGGCAACACTCACTCGCACCGTGGAATCGTCCCCCACAGGATGCTCGCTGGACGGGGCGCCTTCCGGGAGCTCCCCCACACTCATCTGCGTGGCCAGGGTCTCCGTCGCAATCAAATCACCGTGGGCCTGGAGTGCACTGAGAGTGGCCTGGTCACCGCCGAGGGCGAGGTGAATTCTGTCGGAGACATCCAACCCGGCATCTTTTCTCGCCTGTTGGACTACGCGGATCACGTCGCGGGCCAACCCTTCTTGTCGAAGGGGTTCGCTCACGTGGGTATCCAGGAGAACAAATCCGAAGGTTCCGACGAATTCGACCGCGTGGTGGCCTTCGGCCACGTCGAGAACGAGGTCGTATTCGCCCTCCTTGAGGGTGTGCCCGGCGACCTCAAGGCCCTCTTCGGTGAAGGTGTAATCCCCCGCTTTGGTGGCCTTAATGACACTTTGGACTTCTTTGCCCAGACGGGGGCCCAATGCTCGAGCATTCACCACGACGCGCCTGGTCACACCAAAGTTTTCCAGGGTGTCCTCACTGCGGGCCACCAGGTCGACCTCTTTCACGTTGAGCTCGTCGGCCAAGACCTCTGTGTAATGTTCAACGCTGGCTGGGTTATCGACAACGACCGTGATTTTCTGTAGGGGAAGTCGCACCCGCAGTTGGTGGGCTTTTCGAAGGGCCAAGCCCGCGCTAGCGATGCCTCGCACCTGATCCATTTCGTCTACCAGTGTCGGGTCTGAGGGAATCAGAGAAGCGTCTGGCCAGTCGGTTAAGTGCACGCTTTCGCCACCGGTGAGCCCACGCCAGACTTCTTCGGTAATCAGCGGCGCGAGCGGTGCTGCCAGTCGTGAGAGCACTTCCAACACGGTGTAAAGGGTGTCTATGGCCGCTTGATCACTTCCGTCCCAGAAGCGCTCCCGACTGCGCCGCACGTACCAGTTGGTGAGCACATCAGCGAAGTCACGCAGTGCTGCTGCCGCTAACGGGCTGTCCAGGTGGTCGAGGTGTTCGGTGACGACCTGGGCAGTGTCGTGAAGTTTCGCGAGGATGTAGCGATCGAGGGTGTGTGATGAATCGGTTCGCCAGGTCGCCTCCGAGTCACCGGCATACAGGCTGAAGAAGTAATACGTGCTCCACAGCGGTAACAGGAACTGCCGCACTCCTTCTCGAATACCCTCTTCGGTGACGATGAGGTTTCCCCCTCTAATGACCGAACTGGACATCAAAAACCACCGCATGGCGTCAGCGCCGTCACGCTCGAACACTTCGGACACGTCTGGGTAGTTGCGAAGCGACTTAGACATTTTGTTGCCGTCGGATCCGAGGACGATTCCGTGGCTCACGACTTGAGAAAACGCGGGGCGGTCGAATAATGCGGTAGCCAACACGTGCATGGTGTAAAACCAGCCACGGGTTTGACCGATGTATTCGACGATGAAATCGGCGGGATTGTGGGAATCAAACCACTGCTGGTTATCGAAGGGGTAGTGCACTTGGGCGAAGGGCATCGAACCGGAATCGAACCAGACATCTAAGACATCGGGGATACGCCGCATCATCGACTGACCGCTGGGGTCATCGGGATTTGGTCGCACGAGTTCATCGATGGCGGGCCGGTGCAGGTCAACAGGACGCACCCCAAAGTCGGCTTCGAGTTCGTCGAGTGAACCGTAGACATCGACGCGGGGGAAATCGGGGTTGTCTGATTTCCACACCGGAATGGGGGAACCCCAATACCGGTTTCGACTAATCGACCAATCCCGGGCATTTTCCAGCCATTTTCCGAACTGGCCGTGTTTGACATTCGCGGGAACCCAGTTGATGTCTTCGTTGAGTTCAATCATCCGGTCCCGAAACTGGGTGACTCGCACAAACCAACTCGACACCGCCCGGTAAATCAGGGGGGTGCGACAGCGCCAACAGTGCGGGTAAGAGTGGTCGTAGCTTCGCTGTTGGACGAGCTTTCCGGCTTGGCGCACCAACTGGGTGAGGGGTTTATTCGCCTCAAACACGGATACGCCCGCCACGTCACTCACCTGAGGCAGGAACACTCCCGCATCATCGAGAGACAAAATCAGCGGGATTCCTGCTTTTTCGCAGGTGATTTGGTCGTCTTCACCATAGGCGGGTGCTTGGTGCACAATGCCCGTACCTTCACCGGTGGCGACATAGTCGGCAACCAGAATCTGCCACGCGTTTTGGGTACCCCAGGTCTCCACATCGGCGTAGTAGTCAAACAGTCGCTCATAGCGCAGACCGCCCAGTTGGTTCCCCGTAAACGTCTCGCCGATTGCCTCGTGAGCCGACTCTGCTGAGTCGTAGCCCAAGTCTTTGGCGTATGCGTTGAGAGTGTCCCGGGCGAGAAGATAACGCGCCTCGTGGCGGCGCTCACCGCCTTCACCATCGGCAGCACCGTCTGGCCCTGCGGGCACCACGACGTAGTCGACGTCTGGTCCTACCGCGAGCGCAGCATTGGTGGGAAGTGTCCACGGGGTTGTGGTCCACGCCAACACCCGCACCCCAGAAAGCCCCAAAGAGTCGGCTTCATCCCCGTAAAGCGGGAAAGACACCGTGACCGACTGGTCTTGGCGGGGTTGGTAGACGTCGTCGTCCATCCGCAGTTCGTGGTTGGACAGTGGTGTTTGGTCACGCCAGCAGTAGGGCAGGACCCGGTAGCCCTCGTAGGCAAGGCCTTTGTCGTAGAGGGTTTTAAACGCCCACACCACACTTTCCATGAAGGTGATGTCGAGGGTTTTGTAGTCGTTGTCAAAGTCGACCCATCGGGCTTGACGGGTGACATATTCCTGCCACTGGTCGGTGTAGCGAAGGACAGACTCTTTGGCGGCTTGGTTGAACTGGGCAATACCCATTTCTTCAATTTGGGATTTGTCAGTAATCCCTAATTGGCGTTCTGCTTCTAATTCGGCGGGTAACCCGTGGGTGTCCCAACCAAAGCGGCGGTGCACTTGGTAGCCACGCATCGTGAAATACCGGGGAAAGAGGTCTTTGGCGTAACCGGTGAGGAGGTGACCGTAGTGGGGTAGACCGTTGGCAAAAGGGGGGCCGTCATAAAACACCCACTCTTCGCAGCCTTCTCGCTGGTCAATGGAGCGTTGGAAGGTGTCGTGATTTGCCCAATAGGCCAACACGTCGTGTTCGATGTCGGGAAAACGCGGCGAAGGGTTCACTCCGGCGTGATCTCTGTGACGTGGATACTTCATGGGGCTCCCAACAACGATTCTTGCGGTGATTTTGTGTGGGGGCGCATGCCGCGCGGTACCACCCCACTTGCCCATCGAAACAGGCCACTCGTTGCTGGGCGTTAACGGGCCCACCCGACCAGTTCTACTCCCCCACTTCGTGGGGTTTCTTCCGGTAGCTCCCCGGTGATTGCCGGATCAACACCTCTTTATCTTAAGCCATCAGCGCGGGTGCGGCCGCGAGAAGTTCCCTGGTGAAGGGGTGCTGCGGGTCAGTGATGACGCTCGCGGAATTTCCCGATTCCACCACCTGACCTTTGTGCAGGACCACCACTTCGTCACTCATCTGGGCGATGACGCCCAGGTCGTGAGAAATCACAATGAGACTGAGGGCTAGGCGCTCTTGTAGCGAAGCCAGCACGCGCAGAACTTGTGCCTGGACAGAGGCATCCAATGCTGAGACCGGCTCATCGCACACCAGCACACTGGGTCGCCTGGCGAGCGCACGAGCGATGGCCACCCGCTGACGCTGACCCCCCGACAGCTGGTGGGGTTTACGGGACAAAAGCTCCTCAGATAAACCCACCTGCTCCAGAAGTTCTCTCATGCGAGCAGAACGCTGGTGTGTGTCGGTGAGAGTGTCATCGAGGCGTATCGCCTCGCCAATGACTTTCTTGACGCTCCACCGTGGGTCCAGTGCGTCGTAAGGGTTTTGCTCAACGAGTTGGATTGCCCCGCGATGTGGTCTTCGCAGACGCTCAGACACCGATGACCAGGGTTTACCCATCAGCTCCACGTCACCGGAATCCGGCTTGTCAATTCCCATCACAATCCGCGCAAGGGTGGTTTTTCCTGAACCCGACTCCCCCACGATGCCCAGCGTGCGACCGGCGGAGACCTGGAGGGACACATCCTGGAGTGCGTGAAACACTGTGTCCTCGTCAGTGGCATAGTGTCGGCTCACCCCGCGCACAAGAAGCACGGGCGACTCTGAAGGGTCGTCGTGGCTGGTGTTCCTGGGAGCAGGAGTTTTCAGGGTGGGTAGGGAATCGAGTAGCTCGCGCGTGTAGGGATGCCGAGGCGTGGTGAGGATCTCATCAGCGGGCCCCTTTTCGACCAGTTCACCGTGTCGCATCACGCCAATTCGATCGGCAATCTGGCGAACCACAGCAATGTCATGGCTGACCAAGAGCAGGGCAATTCCGGAGGCTTTCAACTGGCCCAAGAGTTCGAGAATGCGTGCCTGGCTGAGGGTATCTAAGGCTGTCGTCGGCTCGTCTGCAATGAGAATTGCTGGCTTCGCGGCAATGGCAGACGCGATGAGCGCTCGCTGCCGAAGCCCTCCAGAGAGTTGATGGGCATACTGTTGCATCCTGAGGTGGGGCTCGGGCACCGCCGCCTGCTCCAAGGCGGCCATCACCTGTTGCATTCGCACGTGCTCTTCCAGTCGGGGGCGGGCAATATCGAGCACTTCGCCGACTTCGGTACCAATTCTTCGCAGCGGATCCAGCGAAACCAACGCATCCTGACTCACCAGACCCACCCGGGTGCCCCGAAGCGTGCGCCACTGCGATGGGGTGAACTCGCGCGTTTCGACCCCCGCAATGACCCGGCTTTTCGCAGTGACGAGTGCATCCGGTGGCGTGAGACCCAGCAAAGAAAGAGCCGTGAGGGTTTTACCAGAACCCGATTCGCCCACTAAGGCGAAACACTCTCCCGGCTCGATATCAAACGACACGTCAGCCACGGCGGGTGCTGAACCATCAGGAAACTGCACAGTGAGCTGCTCCAGGTGAACACGGTGAGTCATCAGATTCTCACCTCGTTGAGGGAGCGTAGATAACGACCTAGTGTGCTGACCGAAATCACGGTGGCAACGATGGCAAGCCCTGGGAAGAGGGCAATCCACCACGCTGTGGCCAGAAAGTTGCGCCCCTCAGAGAGGATGATGCCCCATTCCGGGGTGGGAGGCTGAGGCCCGAGCCCCAGAAAACTCAAACCAGACGCAGTGACGATGGCGGTGCCCACCCCAATGGTCGCCATCACCAACAGAGGCCCCACAATGTTGGGAATCACGTGTCTGATGAGCACTTTCGCCGGCGATGACCCTAACAATCGGGCTGCTCTCACGTAACCGGCTTTCGCCACTACCAGGGTCTCTGAGCGCGCCACCCTGGCGTAGGCGGGCAGAGCAGCCAGAGCCACCGCAACAGGGATACTCGCTTCACCGGTACCCATGACCGCAATCACGAGCAAAGCCAAGAGAAATTCGGGAAAAGCCATCAACACATCCACCGAGCGGGACAGTCCCGCTGCCAAGGCCTTGGGGGCCAAGGCAGCTCCCACACCGATTAGCACGCCGAAGGTGAGAGCGATCGCTGTTGCGCCAAAACCGACGAAAAGGGAATATCTCGCACCGTGAATGACCCGAGAGAACACGTCCCGACCCGATTGGTCGGTTCCAAAAAAGTGCGCACTACTGGGTGGCTGAAGCACGGCAGCAGCGTCGGTTTCTAGTGGGCTCAGCCCAGTCCACCACGAGGGAGCTACGGCAGCCACCGCAATCAGTGCGAACACGAACCCGGCTAGTACCACACTGGGAGGAACCGCCCGGGTTCTCACGAACCGACCCTTCGCTGCTGTGACGCTAGCGAGAAAGCTCACGAGCGCTCCTTCGGCTGGGAGGAACGCAAACGGGGGTCCAGCGCTTGGTAGCTCAGATCAACAACCAAGTTGATGACAGCGAAGACCACGGCCGACAGGACAATAACGCCGAGGATGACGGGCAGGTCACGGCCAATGATGGCGCGGATAACGACTTGCCCGAGACCAGGTCGAGCGAAGACCGTTTCGACCAGGACTGTCCCGCCCAAGAGTGAACCGACAAGGAACCCGCTCAGCGTGAGCGTGTCCATCGCGGCGTGGCGCAGGGTGTGGCGTGAGACCAACATGGCTGGGGTAAGCCCCCGAGATTTTGCGGTTGTTGCGAAAGGCTGCCCTTCAGCAGAGTCGAGGCCTTGACGCAGTACTTGGCTGATGATGCCGGCGACTGGCAGAGCGAGGGTGAGTGCTGGCAGCACGAGAGATGCCACACCAGCGGTCGACAAGACCGGAAACCAGCCCAGTTGGAACGCGAACACGGCGAGGAGGAGGAGTCCAATCCAGAAGGTTGGTGAAGAAATCACCACCAGTTCCACCAGCGAGATGACCTTTTTTGTTCTCCGGCCACGCCCGAACAGTGCTGCGGAGTAGGCCATCACCCCTGCAAGGAGGGCGGCCGCGCCACTGAGTTGGAGTGTGGGAACAATTTGTTGGGAGATCACCTCGACGACGGGAGAGCGAAGCTGATAGGACTCACCCAGGTCTCCTTGCAGGAGACGACCCATGTACTCCAGATACTGAAGAAAAGGGGGACTATCCAGTCCCCAGTCCGCCCTGATTTGTTCGCGCACCGAATCAGAGACCTGTGCTTGGACCCCCAGCATGATGTCCACCGGATCGCCCGGGACAACCATCAACGCAATGAAGCCCACTGTTGCTGCGGCCCACACCACCACCAACACGCGGGTGAGGCGCCGGGCAATTGCCCACCCAAGCGCCATTGCAGACGAGCCCCACGACCGAGGCACTGTGGCCGTGGAGGCGACGCCCAAACTCACTGACCGGCGATGGCACCGTAGAACAAGGCGCGGCCGTAAAGGTCAAACTCCAAGCCCTCCACGGTGTCGCTTGCCACGGTGATTTCCGAGGGTACAAACAGCGGAACAATCAGGTTGTTTTGCGCGTTCCACTGCTGGATGCGCTGGTAGATCCGTTCACGCTCCTCGGGTGCACTCGTGGCCACCGCATCACTCAACAGCTGGTCGATTTCGGGCTTGCTGACTGTTGACACTGTTTGGTAACCGCCAGTTTGAAGGTGACTGCGAAGCACATCCGCGTCAGGGCCTGAGAATGACCAGTCGGCAACATCAAATTCGCGCGGGCCATAAAACTCCATGTACTGGGCGGGCTCTAATACCTCACGAACCAATTCGAAACCAATGTCTTGGAGGTCTGACTGGATGAAGTTCGCGAGGCTCGCTCGGTCATCCGGCACCGGTGTGTAAACAATCCAGCGGGCGCTGAGCCGCTCACCGTCTTTGGTGCGGTAGCCCTCATCGTCCCGGCCGGTCCAACCGGCTTCGTCGAGCAACTCATTGGCTCTTTCGGGGTCGTAGGGCCACGACTGCTCGAGGGATTCGTCGTAGGCATTGGGAGTTGTGGGTCCCAACACGCTCCACGCCCGGCTAAATTGGCCCAGATAAATACTGTCGATGGCGTCCGCCGCGTCAAAACCTATGCTGAAAGCCTCTCGGACGCGTTCATCGGCGAACACGCCGTGACCTTCGTTGATGTAGAGGGAGTAGGGAATTCCCGGCATTTCCACCGAGTAGGTGGAAACTCCTTCCCGCACCTGAGCAGCCATGTCTGGCGTGAAGTCGGCGGCGACATCGACATCACCCGCATTGATGGCGCCAACCCGCGACGCTGTTTCGGGCACGATGGCGATTGTGAGGACATCCGAGGCCGCCCGACCTTGGTGCTCGAAATGTGCCGGAGCCCAGTTATAGTCAGGATTCGCGGTGAAGACAAGCTCTTGGTCGGGGGTGTATTCCTGGAGGATGAAGGGCCCCGTTCCCACGGTGATGCCTGGTCCGCCCGCTTTCAATTCCTCAGCTGACCCCTCCAAGACTTTGGGTGAGTAGAAGCCCAACTGGGGCAAACTCAAACCTTGCAGGAAGGGTGCGTAGGGCTGGCGGAAATTCACCGCAACTTCGTACTCACTGAGTACTTCAGTTCCTTCGTAATAGCCACCTTCTTCGGCAAAACCAATCAGGCTGGCTGCCTGCGCGGAGGCTGTCTCGGGCGCCACGACGTGGTCGAAATTGGCCTTGACGGCTTCCGCGTTGAAGGGTTCTCCGTCGTGGAAGGTGACGTCCTGGCGCAGCGTGAAGGTGTACTGGAGTTCATCCTCGGAGATTGTCCATGACTCGGCCAACCAGGGGACAAAATTGCCCGAGTTGTCCTGAGCTACTAATGAGTCAAAAGAGTTGCGCAACACCAGCGCCGCAACATCGAGTTGGCTGGAGTGAATGTCCATGTGCCCTGCGCTCAAATTGCCTCCCTCGATCGCGAAGGTGAGGGTGGAACTAGACGCTGCGTCGCCCGACTGTTCGATATTGCTGGGCTCGGCGGCACACGCGCCCAGCCCAATCACGAGGGCGGCAGACGCCCCCACGGAGAGTAGTGACCGGGTCCTGCGGGAGACTGTGGACATGGAATCGCCTTCTTCTTCGCAACAATTTTCCCTTACGCTACATTATTTAGACTGGGTAGAAAAATTGGGGATCTAATGGCAGCGTCACACTCCCGTGGTCGACCTCCCGCCTCATCGCAGGAGACGCTGCAAGATGCGGCCTTCGATTTATTTCTCGAAAAAAGCTATGCAGACACCAGCGTCCTTGACATCACCCAACGGGCGGGTGTGAGCCGGGCAACATTTTTCAACTACTTCGAGGCAAAAAGCGACGTGTTCTGGGTCGAGTTAGACCAGGCTCTCAGCCGGCTGCGCGAGCAATTAGGGGCAGCGCAACGCTCCGCCGGCGGGCTGTCACCCCGAATGGGGTTAGAGGCCGTAGTGGGAGCATTCGAGTCCTTCGCAGCACAGTTACAGAGTCAGCAGGTGCCGTTTGCGCTGACTCAACACCACATGATCGGCAGCGTAAATGAACTGCAGGCCTCAGCGCTCAACCGGTTCAGTCTTATCGCGCGCGTGATCACCCACTTCCTGGAAGCAGCCGGTCATCCCACCAGCCGAGCGAGAGCAGCATCTTATGCATTGATTGCCGCGGCGGTCGCGGCGGCTCAAGAGTGGGCATCTGCGGGAACAGCCAGAGACTCGCTTCCCCTTTACGTCGAGGACGCTCTGTTGCCGGTACTCCAGGGCTTCACACCGGAAGAGAGCTAGCCCGGCCACGCTCAGCACAGCACTGAGCAGGTTTTGTAGCATGGGGTAACCAGTAGGCACGATCACCCGGTGCCGCCCATAGTGAAAGGTCCTCGATATGGCCCGCCCCATTCCTGAAAAGCCGCAACTCGAAGGCCTCGAAGCCACCTGGTCGACACAGTGGGACCAAGAGGGCACTTACCGGTTCAACAGGGAACAGGGCCTCGCGAAGGGTTCAGAGGGTGTCTTCTCGGTCGACACTCCCCCACCGACCGCATCGGGCAGTTTGCACATCGGCCACGTCTTTAGCTACACCCACATGGACCTGCAGGCGCGCTACCAGCGCATGCGAGGCAAAGAGATTTTCTACCCCATGGGGTGGGACGACAACGGCCTGCCCACAGAGCGGCGGGTGCAAAACTACTACGGGGTGCGCTGCGACCCGACCCTGCCGTACGACCCCGATTTCACACCGCCTTATGAGCGCGGTGAGGCGGGCAAGAACAGCCAACAGTTGCCCATTAGCCGACGAAACTTTGTGGAACTGTGTGAAACCCTCACCGTGGAGGACGAGCAACAGTTTGAAGACCTGTGGCGGGCATTGGGGCTCTCCGTTGACTGGTCGCTCAGTTACCGAACAATCGACGACCACTCACAACGCACCGCGCAGCGGGCATTCCTTCGAAACTTGGAACGCGGTGAGGCCTACCAGTCGGATGCGCCGACACTGTGGGACATCACCTTCCGCACTGCGGTGGCTCAGGCTGAACTGGAAGACCGCGAACAGCCCGCTGCCTACCACCGGGTGCGCTTTCATGGACCCAGTGCGGGCGAATCGGTCACCATTGTGACGACAAGGCCCGAGTTGATTCCTGCCTGTGTTGCCCTGGTCGCTCACCCCGACGACGAGCGCTACCAACACCTCTTTGGCCAGAGTGTCACCAGCCCGCTATTTGGGGTGTCTGTTCCTGTGAAAGCTCACCATTTGGCGCAACAAGATAAAGGCACCGGTTTGGCCATGGTCTGCACGTTTGGTGATGTCACCGACGTGGTGTGGTGGCGGGAACTCGACCTGGAAACCAGGCCCATGTTGGGCCCCGATGGTCGAGTGTTGGCAGAAATCCCTGACGCCATCACCGACGCCGACGCCAAGGCCCACTATGAGCAACTAGTCGGCAAAACAGTGTTTTCCGCAAAAGCTCAGATGGTCGACATGTTGCGCGAATCGGGCGACCTGCTGGCTGAGCCAGAAGCAATTACCCACCCGGTGAAGTTTTTTGAAAAAGGTGACAAGCCCCTGGAGATTGTCACCACCAGGCAGTGGTACATCAGCAATGGCTCCAGAGACGACGATTTGAAAGCGCGTTTGATTCAGCGGGGCAAAGAGGTCGAATTTCACCCCGACTTTATGCGTGTGCGCTACGACAACTGGGTGGGTGGATTGAGCGGAGACTGGCTCATTTCCCGCCAACGGTTCTTCGGCGTGCCGATTCCCGTGTGGTACCGAGTCGATGAACACGGCGAGGTTCAACGAGAAGAAGTCCTCACCCCTGATGAGTCCAGCTTGCCGGTCGACCCCGCCTCAATGCCCGCACCGGGATACACCGAAGATCAGCGGGGCAAGCCGGGAGGGTTTGTCGGAGAAGCCGACATCATGGACACCTGGGCGACGTCCTGCCTCACCCCTCAAATCGCTGGTGGTTGGGAGGAAGACCCGGAGCTTTTTGACCTGGTCTTTCCCTACGACTTAAGAAGCCAGGGCCAAGACATTATTCGTACGTGGCTGTTTTCCACGGTGCTGCGCTCCGAATTGGAACACGGCACCGTGCCGTGGAAGCACGCCGGCATCTCGGGCTTCATTGTCGATCCCGACCGCAAAAAAATGTCAAAGTCCAAAGGAAACGTTGTCACCCCTCAAGCGATGCTCGACGACCACGGTTCCGACGCTGTGCGCTACTGGGCTGCGTCTTCACGACTGGGCACCGACGCCGCATTTGACCCCAACAACCCGAAAGTCATCAAAATTGGCCGCCGACTGGCGATCAAGGTCTTAAACGCGTCGAAGTTTGCGTACTCGTTCCCCGGCCAAGGTGGTGCGGTCACTGAAGCACTGGACCTGGACATGCTCCACCAACTTGCATCGGTCATTGAGCAGGCGACGACCGCCTACGAACAGTTCGATCACGCCCGGGCCCTCGAAGTCACCGAAACGTTCTTCTGGAGTTTCTGTGACGACTACCTCGAGCTGGTCAAAAACCGTGCCTACGCGGATGGTGAGGGTGCCCAGGAGGGAAACCCCGGACAGCAGAGCGCGATTAGCGCACTGCGCTTGGCACTCGATGCCATGCTGAGGCTTTTCGCCCCCGTCATTCCCTTCGCCACCGAAGAGGTGTGGAGCTGGCAACACGAGGGCAGTATTCACCAGGCTGCATGGCCCACGGTGGAGGAGCTTGGCCTTGGCAACAACGCCCACCCTGGTGTGTACGCGGTGACCTCAGAAGCGCTAATCGTGATTCGCCGTGCCAAAACCGACCGACAGCTCTCCCAACGGGCACCCCTGACCCGGGTCGCTTTGGCTGCCCCTGAACTTCTCGCTCACGCGGCGGCTGATCTTCAAGCGCTCGGCCATATCGAACAGCTTGACCTGAGTGTTGCGGATGACATCGAGTTGATTGCCTGCGAGGCAGCCGAAGCGTGAGCTCAACCCCCACAACGGTCAGACTCCTCGAAAAAGAGGACTTCGCCACCTGGCGGAGGCTCTTTGACGATTACGCCACCTTTTACAAGACCACACTCGAGGATTCTGTATATGGCGGCCTGTGGGGTTGGCTGATAGACCCAAGCGTTCCGCTATGGGGTTTTGTCGCCGAATCAGAGGGTCAGATTGTGGGCTTTGCCCACCTTCAACAACAACGAGACACTTTCACGGCATCGACCAGTTGGTTTCTCGACGACCTTTTTGTCGACCCCCAGCACCGCTCGAAGGGCATCGCCCGGATGTTGATCGCTGAGGTGAATCGTTTCTCGGCCGAGCACGGTGGCGGTCGGATCCGTTGGATTACCGACGCCGACAACCACACAGCACGGCGCCTTTACGACGATGTCGCACAACTCACCCACTGGGTGATGTACGAACAAGGAGGGAACACACCATGATGCTGGGTGGTCGCTTTGATGTGGGTCACGATTTTTCTCGGGTGGCCTCGGCTGAACTCCTGGAGCGAATCGCGCAGGCCGAGGCGGACCTGAGCGACGAGCAACGCCAATCAGCGCGGTGGACACTGACCTGGTTGGAAGGCTCTCCAGTCCTGGCTCTAGACGGCGGCCCCACGCTGCGCGAGGGTTCCACCGAGGAGTACTAACTCACGAGGTGTCATGCCGAAGAGGAGTGGCGCGGGAGTGTTAGGCCGACTTTTCTTGACGACGTGCTGATTTCGGCACGATTGTCGGAGAGGCGTTTTTGAGGACCACATCTCGGGTGATGACCACTCGGGCGATTGTGTCCGAGGAGGGCACATCAAACATGACCGGCCCCAACACTTCTTCCAAGATGGCCCGTAACCCGCGGGCACCTGTTTGACGCAGCGCCGCGAGGTCGGCGATTTCCTCGAGGGCTCCCTGTTCGAACTCCAACTCCACATCGTCGAGCGCAAACATTCTCTTGTACTGCTTGATGAGGGCGTTTTTGGGGGTCTCGAGAATGTCCATCAGGGCGGTGCGATCCAGTGGTGACACGGTGGTCACAACCGGGAGCCTGCCGATGAATTCAGGGATCAGACCGAATTTGTGTAAATCTTCGGGCAGAACTTCGGAGAACATATCCTCGATGGCACCCTTGGTGTGCAGTGGTGCACCGAACCCAATGCCGTGTCGACCGACGCGCTGGGAAATGATTTCTTCCAACCCAGAGAATGCTCCTGCGACAATAAACAAGACGTTGGTGGTATCGATTTGAATGAAGTCCTGCTGGGGGTGTTTGCGTCCACCCTGGGGTGGGACTGAGGCCACAGAGCCTTCCAAAATCTTGAGTAGCGCCTGCTGAACGCCTTCTCCTGAGACATCGCGGGTGATGGAGGGATTCTCGGCTTTCCGAGCAATCTTGTCCACCTCATCGATGTAGATAATTCCGGTCTCGGCACGCTTCACGTCATAGTCAGCTGCCTGGATCAGCTTCAGGAGGATGTTTTCGACATCTTCTCCCACATAACCCGCTTCGGTCAGTGCCGTGGCATCGGCTACTGCGAAGGGCACATTGAGCCGTTTCGCGAGGGTCTGGGCGAGGTATGTTTTGCCACATCCCGTGGGGCCGATGAGCAGAATGTTGGATTTTTGAATCTCGACGTCGTCTGGTTCGGCGTTGCCCTGGGCAATGGCCCGGACGCGTTTGTAGTGGTTGTAGACGGCCACTGAGAGGGATTTTTTCGCCGGCTCTTGGCCGATCACGTATTCCTCGAGGAAGTCGAAAATCTCTTTGGGTTTCGGCAGGTCGAAATCGACAACGCTGTCAGTGGTTTTCTCCGCTTGGCGCTCTTCGATGATTTCGTTGCACAACTCCACGCATTCATCACAGATGTATACGCCTGGTCCTGCGATTAACTGCTGGACCTGCTTTTGACTCTTGCCACAGAACGAACACTTCAGAAGTTCGCCTGACTCACCTGCACGCGCCATCGTGGACCGCCCCCGCTCAATTGTGGAGTCCAATTCGTAGGAAGCCTACCGGTTTGCACTGACGAGGCCGGGTTTTTAGAGCTGAGAGTGTCGACAATCACACAGACCTACACTGGGGCCACCATGAAGCCCTCTCACCGTCACCCTGCACTGGTCGTGAGCGCAGCAATGCTGACAGGACTGTGGCTGGTAGCGGCCGCTCCTGCGATGGCCCATGACCAAGTAATCGAGACCACTCCTGGTGTAGGCGAGAGCGTCTCCGATAACCCGGTCGACATCATCATCACCACGTCTGGTGAACTTCTCGACCTGGGAGGAAACTCTGCTGGGTTTGCCATCATCGTCAACGACGAAGCCGGACTGTTCTATGGCGATGGCTGTGTCACCCTTGAGGGCATTTCACTCTCCACCTCAGCGAACTTGGGGGACACAGGGCCCTATACGGTGACCTACCAATACATCTCCGGCGATGGCCACACCCTCTCCGGAGAATACGACTTCGCCTTTGAACGCCCTGAGGACTACCTTCCCGCTGCCGGGCAATCCCAAGCCCCCGTCTGCGGGGAGCCGCCCGTGTACCCGCTGGAATCAACGACCTCCGACGGAGACCCATCACAAGAGCCTGGCTCTGGCGAACCAGAACCCGCCGTGTCGGAACCATCGGCACAACCGACGGCGGAACCCGACGCGGGTAGCGTTAATCCCTGGTGGGGTACCCCGGCGACGATCGCATCCATTGCAATCCCGCTCGCAATCGGCGCCGCGCTTGTGTACTGGTTCGCCAGGCGAAAGCCACGCCAGAGAGACTAGGGGCCGCCTGTCGGGGTCCCCGGTACCGACCGACTTTTTCGGGAACTACCCTGCAGTGACGGCCTGCGGGCCGCCTGCGGGAACAATTCCGCCTTTTCGACTACTCAACACCTGGTCGATGAGGCCATAGCGGAGGGCTTCATCCGCGGTGAGAATCTTGTCGCGGTCGATGTCTTTTCGCACCTGCTCGATGGTGTGATTCGAGTGCTTGGAGAGGGTCTCCTCCAACCAGTCACGCAGGCGGGCGATTTCTTTGGCCTGGATTTCAATATCGGAGGCTTGACCGCGACCCGCTTCGCCCATCATCGGCTGGTGGATGAGGATTCGAGCGTTGGGAAGCGCGAGGCGCTTACCCGGGGTACCACCGGCAAGAATCACTGCAGCCGCAGAGGCCGCCTGACCCAACACGACGGTTTGAACTTCGGGCCGGATGTACTGCATGGTGTCGTAGATCGCGGTCATCGCGGTGAACGAGCCACCCGGTGAGTTGATGTACATCACGATGTCGCGCTCAGGGTCTTGACTTTCTAGCACCAACAGTTGCGCCATCACGTCATCGGCGGAAGCGTCATCGACTTGAACGCCCAAGAACACGATGCGGTCCTCAAAGAGTTTCGCGTAGGGGTCTTGGCGTTTGAAGCCGTAACTGGTGCGCTCTTCAAAGCTCGGCAGGATGTAACGGGCTTCTGGCATGAAACGATTTTCCATTGCGATCTCCTTCTACCCGACTACTTCTTCTTGCCTGTTTCGGTACCGCCGCCACCGGACACATCGCTGGCTGAGGCCCGAATGTGGTCAACGAACCCGTATTCCAGGGCTTCTTCGGCGCTGAACCACTTATCGCGGTCACCATCGGCCATGATCTGTTCCACACTCTTACCGGTCGCTTCGGCAGTAATTTCTGCCAGACGCTTCTTCATGTCGTTGATCAGCTGCGCTTGGGTTTGAATGTCACTGGCTGTTCCACCAAAACCACCGTGTGGTTGGTGGAGCAACACTCGTGCGTTGGGAGTGATGTAGCGCTTACCTTGGGATCCGGCGGTGAGCAACAGTTGACCCATCGAGGCGGCCATACCGATACCCACAGTGACGATGTCGTTGGGCACAAACTGCATGGTGTCGTAAATCGCCATACCCGCGGTGATCGAACCACCGGGCGAGTTGATGTAGAGGTAAATGTCCTTCTCGGGGTCTTCTGCAGCCAACAACAGAAGTTTCGCCGCAATCTCGTTGGCGTTGTCGTCCCGAACTTCTGAACCGAGCCAAATAATTCGTTCTTTGAGCAGGCGATCGAACACGCTCTGCTGCATCATCGGTTCAGCCATGATCTCCTCACAGGGTTGCCTTGTGTCTGACTCTTCGACAGTAGTGCTCCAGAGCTGAACAGCCTGGGCGTGTTCGCCCTCGGCAGAGGGCGAAGCGCACTTTAGTGGTCGTGCTCGTCAGAGGTCGTCGAGCCCACTTCGCCCAGGAAATCAGTCAAGTCGACTTTTTTCCCCTTCGAGTCCTTAATGCTCACCTCGCGCAGAGCCACCGAAAGGGCCTTTGAGCGGGAGACTTCATTGGCGATTGTGCCCAACTGGTTTTGCTGGCTCAGTGCCTGAATGAACTCCGCCGGTTCCATCCCGTATTGACCCGCCGACTGCACCAGGTAGCTGGAGAGTTCCTCTTGGGTGGGCTGAATATCGAGCGAGGCGATCAGTGCGTCAAGGACAAACTGGGTCCGCAGTGACTTCTGGGTCGATTCGGTCACCTCAGCGCGGTGCTCATCATCCTGGAGGCGCTTTTCTTGCTCCAGGTGACGGTGAACTTCGGCCTCAACGACGCCTTCGGGAACGGGAAGGTCGAGCTCTTCCAGCATCTTTTCGACCAGTTTGTCTCTGGCTTCCTGTGCTTGGGCGAGGCGTCCTTTGCGCTCCACTTCTTTTGCGAGGTCTTCGCGAAGCTCCGCAATGGTGTCGAACTGGCTGGCAATTTGCGCGAAGTCGTCATCGGCTTCGGGTAGTTCGCGCTCTTTCACCGACAGTACGGTCACTTCAATGTCTGCGGTTTCACCGGCGTGGTCACCACCGAGTAGTTCTGAGGCAAACGTGGTGGTCTCCCCCGCAGTCAACGTGTCGAGTGCTTCGTCGATTCCGTCGATGAGCTGGCCGGAGCCCATTTCGTAACTAATCGAGTTGGCCGTATCAATCGTGTTGTCACCAATTTTGGCGACCAGGTCGAGTTGAACAAAGTCTCCCTGGGAAATGGGGCGATCCACACTGACCAGGGACGCAAAGCGCTCACGCAGGGAATCGAGTTCCTCATCGACAGCTTTCTTATCGGTCGAGAGCGCTTCCACTTCGAGGGTGTATTTCGAATAATCCGGAAGCGTCACTTCGGGGCGGACATCCGTTTCGACGGTGATGATTAAGTCACCGGAAAAATCTTTTTCCTCAGGCCACGTTGTCACGTCAGCTTGGGGGCGACCCAGAGTGTCAATGCCCTCTTCTGCGACCGCCTCTTGGAAGATGCGGTCCAACCCTTCGCTGACGGCGTGGTTCAGCACTTCACCGCGACCGATGCGCTGGTCGATAATCGGCGGTGGCACCTTACCTTTGCGGAAGCCGGGAATAGTGACCTGCTCAGCGATGTGAGTGTAGGCGTGGTCGATGCTGGGCTTTAGCTCCTCGGGGCTCACCGCAATGGTGAGCTTCACGCGGGTGGGACCCAAATTTTCGATGGTGGTCTTCGGCACTTAAATACTCTCCCGGGTTGATGACGTGCGCGGGCTGGTCGGGGCGACAGGATTCGAACCTGCGACCTCCCGCTCCCAAAGCGGGCGCTCTACCAAGCTGAGCTACGCCCCGAAAGGAGTCCCTGTCAGCCCACAGTGAATCGATAGCGCACGCTGCGCGCTATCGACCGTGAACAGTGTAGCCCAGGCAGTGTTTACGCCCGTGACAGGAACAGATGCACTACGATAGAGAAATCTTGGGGATGTAGCTCAATGGTAGAGCCTCAGTCTTCCAAACTGATGGTGCGGGTTCGATTCCCGTCATCCCCTCCACGATGTCCCTCCGGCTAGGCATGGCCGTGAAGTGGCCGCTCTGTGGTGGGTTGATCGGGCGACGACTGTGCCGCAAACCACACGCTTAAGACCACTCGGCCACCTTGTTGTTCCAACTGAGTTCCACTGGAGTGAGCCTCGATGGTGGACAACCCGATCCCACCGTCGGCCGAAGACACCAACCGGTGTAACACCCCCGGGTTACTCACACTCATCACCACTGTCTGGGGAGTGGGCCGGGTAATGTCCACCGCGATAGTGCCCGGTCGTCCATGACGAACCGCGTTGGATAACGCCTCCGAGAACACCATAAACAGTCGATCGGCGAGTGCCGGTTCACCATCCAGCAGGCGCCACACCTGGGGGTCCACGCTGTGGTCGATGGGCCGCGCGGCCGACCACACGGTAGTGAGTGACTCAAAACGCGCCTGCGCGGGGAGGTGCTCTTGGGCGTGCTGGTCATCAAAAAAGGTATCTAACCGCCGTCCCATTTCTTCCAACGCCTCGGGCAGGTCATCGGGAACAAAGTCGGGGGTGCGAAACAGGGCGGCCCACGCCACCAGTTCTGCCTGCACCCCGGAGTGGAGCACATCGGCCACTGTGGCCATGCCCTCACGAGTGCCGACATGGTGTTGTGCGGTCCGGGTGGCCAGACCAGAAAGGGTCTTCGCCTGAATGTCTTCTCTCCTGAGCGTGACCTTAACCAAATGCTCGGCAACGGAAAAACCTGTCCCCAAAATGGCCAACATGGTCGGTGCCGCAAAGACAAAATCGACGGGGGTTCCCAAAGCTCTGGCTGCAACCACCATCAGTGTCGTCGTGGTGGTCCCGGCGGCAGCCAAACCCGCCACAATCCAGACAAAGCGGGCGACTGCGGTCCTGGGCTGCACTCGACTGACGATTACGCGCAGCAACCAAAACGCGACGCCCAGTACCGGCAGCGTAGACACAGCAATGAGCGTTTCAGTGCTCCACCCGAACCGCTCCCACATGAATACCGCCACGATGGGAAGGCTCACGAACAGCAGTGCGACACCGCGGGTGGGAAGGATTTCCCGCCAACGCAAATCTTTCGGGAAGATTGTGTCCGGATCATCCGCGAGTTCTTGTCGATTCTCTGAGGAACGCGAGCCCTCGGAGGCCGACTCAGTCACTACCTCGTGCTCGAGGTCGCGTTTCGTCTCATGGCTCAGCGGCCGAATCACTTCCTCCACGAGTGCGTCAATTTCGAGCGCGACATAGTCCGGCCGCGTGGGAGGAGAGACCCTCCACGGCAAGAGCAGTTGATCGATATGAGCCTGGGCGCGAGCCATTACTTCCGCAACAGTGGGTGCATCGTCGCCGCGATCTGCGAAAGCGAGAGAGACAATGGATTCCTGGGCTTGGTCGATTCGGCGGCGAGCGCGACGTGAGCGCTGCAACAGTTCGGTCAGCACACCGGTGACAGCGAAGAGTGGAACAGTGATGACAATGCTCAGGGCAAAGCGGGCGGGACTCAGTGGCACGGTGGGCACACCCACCAGCAGGTACGCGTAGTCCACGGCATAGATGCGCACAACCGCCAGTAGGACAAACAGGCTCATGGTGACGAAAGCTGGGGGCGGCTGTGCGGGGAGAAAAAACAACAGCCACCACAGCAACAACGCCATCGCTCCCATTGCCACGTGGCCCAGCACAGTGGGTAAGAAATGCCCCTGATATTCGGGGTTTGCGTGAGGCCCCCACCCGGAGAGCATCGTGAGGAAAAATGTGATGGTCACGACGAGTGCGATTCCGGCCGGCGTCATACCACCCCGGCCTCCCAACAGCGACAGGTAGGACGCCCAACCACGCATTTAGATCACCTGATCGGGTGGACCAAAAAGGGCAATGTATTCCCTCGCTGCCGCGACTCGAGCGTTGAGCGAGGCAGTACCATCCACCCCTAAACGGGCAAAAAGTCGGGTCACAATTCTCTCGGTCGCCGCCACCGTGGTGCCCCTCTGTTCGGCGATGGCGGCATTGGATAACCCTGCAGCGATGAGTCGCCAGACCTCCATTTGGGGTGTGGTGAGTGAAGCTGCTTCCTGCGCGAAGGGTGAACTAAGTTGTGGCTCCGGCAACTGCGGTTGGCGGTTTCGAAGCGCAGCTTCGACCACGCTCAAGAGTTCGCCCTGGTTGGTGACTTGTTGTTTGCTGGCCACCACGGTGTGAGCGGGAATTGCTTTGGCTTGCCTCGCCAGGTGCGATGCTGGGTAGTTACTCATCAAGACCACGGCCAGGTGGGGCGCCCTGGTGGCAAGGATGAGCGCCAATTCACTGCCGGAGGGTGGTGCGCCGAGGTGAACATCGGCGACCAGAAGGTCGGGGTCACACTCGTCGAATTGGGCGACAGCGTCTTCGGCGCCGGCCACGGCGGTCACCTCAAAGCCGTTGTGGCTAAGCGCATCCGCCACTAACCCGCGGGTCATGGGGTGATCTTCGACAACCATTGCACGCCGAGCCACCATGGCATTGTCCCCTCATCTGACATCCCCGCGAAGCGTCGAAGACCCTCTCGGCGCAAAAGTTAAAGCCAGGTTAGTATTCCTACCGAGAACCCTACAGCCTGGACCCGCTCCCCACCACGGGAATTAACGACTGAGAGTGCTGTGCGTGACGCGGCCGTCAACTACCGTCAGCTCCACGGGAAGCTCACGCAGGGCCTGAGCGAGCCGACTGGGATCACTGGCAAAGGCTCTGCCCAACCAGAGCGGGTCGGCACCTAACACGGCGAGATCGGCCGGCTCGCCCACCGCGACGTCATTTCTCGATGACGCCCGGAAGGCCTCTTGAACCCCAATGCGCTGAGCGGCCACCCACGACGACCGGTCGTCATCGGTTCTCGCCACCGCGGCCGCTATTTGCGCCAGAGGGTCCAGCGGTGACACGGGTGCATCAGAACCAAACACGACGTGGGCACCGGCATCCAGCAGAGACCGTGTCGCAATGACCCGGTCGGTTCGGTCACTCCAGTAGTGGTCGGCGACTTCCCTGTCGTCGACAGCGTGCTGAGGTTGGACGCTTGCGGTCACGCCGAGGCTGGCAAACCGGGAAAAATCCACATCGCGAAGAAGTTGCGCGTGTTCGATTCGCCCCGACACTCCCACCGACTCAAACAGGTCGAGGACGACACGATTGGCTTCGTCACCGATGGCGTGAAAGGCGGGCAAAAGACCAGCGTCTTTGCCGCGAATCATGAGCGCTTCGAGCTCCGCGACCGAATAGTTCATCGCGCCAAATTCTTCACCGGGGATACCCCGGTAGGGCTGACAGCAGTAGGCAGTGCGGGTGTTGAGTGAACCGTCGGTGATGACTTTCAAGTAGCCGACACTGACTCCCGGTGCGACCGTTTCTCCGGTGTGATCCCCGCGCCCAATGGCCTGCTCTAAGTAGTCGGGATACACCGCGTAGTGGATGCGAGTGGACCAATCGTCACGTCCCAATCGGCGGCGTTGCCAGTTGGCGTGGTTGTCATCGAAGTCAAAATCGACCACGCCGACAACGCCCCTGGCAGAGGCAGCCACCAGCGCATCAGCCACCCACTGGTCACGGCTATCGCCGTCCACACTGGCGAGCTTTTCGGCTAAACCGAACGCTTCGCGCTCCCGAAGGACACCCTCGGGTAGGGCATCAGCATGGCCCAGCATCTCGGCTGCTGCGGTGTTTAACCACACCGAATGCAAATCGATACTCCACAACACCCACGGCTGTCCACCCGAATACTGATCCAGCAGCGCGGCGGTTTTCTGATCAGACCACAGGCCATCTCGAAACCCTGCGCCAATCATCACATCGGCAGGGTTGGCTGCAGTGTTGGCGGCTTCGGCTGAGGCTGTCGCCATGAACTGTGCGGCTTCCACCGCCGATTCGGCGGCTACCAGGGACACCCGGCGGCGATACTCCGCCCACGACCCCAGGTGGACGTGTTCGTCCCACAACCCCGGGGCGAGGACACGGCCATCGAGATCGTGTTCTTCGAGCGCAGCATCCGCCTCGATTGAGCCGGCAGCACCGATGTGATCAATAACGCCATCGCGCACACGCACATCGACGAGGCCGCGCTCCGGTTGATCAAAGAGGCTCGCGCGACGAAGAATCATAGAAAAACTCTAACGTCGCTTACTTCCCGGCCTGACAGTGGGGGCAGTAGTAAAGCTTCCTGGCCTGCATCGGGGCCATCACCACGTGGTGGCCACACACCAGACAAGGCTCCCCCTCACGTTTATACACAAAGTGTCGAAGCGCTCTAGCGCGCAGGGCCTTTTTTGCCCCCGCGGGGGTGAGATCGTCCCTGGTGACCATGACACCCGTTTTCACACCACGCCGCAGTAACACCCCCCAGTCGTCCCATAGAGCGTCTAATTGCTCTGTGCTGAGCGACCGGGCGGGTTGAAAAGGATCGAGCCTATGACGAAACAGCAGTTCGGCTCGATACACATTGCCGATCCCACTGACAATTTTCTGATTCATCAACGCGATCCCGACCGGTGTAGACGTCTTCGACATCCGCTCAATAAAGCGTTGACGGTTGACGGTGTCTGAACCGACCAAGGGGTCTGGCCCGAGGGTCGCAGCCAACTCGGAGGCGTCCGCTGGACTCATCAGCTCACAAGCGGTGGGACCCCTCAAATCTGCCACAACAGAAGGACCCACCAGGCGCAGACGTACCTGCCCCACCGGCTCCGGTGGAAAGTCTTCAGCGACAACCTGCCTGAGCCCCTCCTCCACGCGACGTGGCGCTCTGGGTGCTCCCAACGACTCGTTTTCTGCCACACCGTGAACACTCCACGCACCGTAAATTCCCAAATGCACCCGCAACACCCAGTCGCCCCCGAAGGCGGCAAAAAACTGTTTGCCCACGGCCCAGGCGTCATCCATGACCAGACCGTCCAGCAGCGCCGCTCCCTCGCGGAAGCGGCCCTGGGGTGACGATGCCGCTAAGGCGTGGCCGACAAACGACCGACGAAACAGCCCGGCGACCCGGTGAACGGTGTGACCCTCAGGCATACCTTAAAAAGTCTGACCGGATGTGGGAACATCTCCGCTGGTCTCAAAATGGCGGATCTGGCTGATCCTCCGAACGTGACGCTCATCACCACTAAATGCGGTGGCGATGAACGCCTCAATGAGCATCACCGCCTCATCAAAACCGTGCTGTCTGGCCCCAATAGCCGCCACGTTCGCGTCGTTGTGCTCGCGAGCCAAAACCGCTGTCTCGCGATTCCAAATCAACGCGGCCCGCACACCAGAGACTTTGTTGGCCGCAATTTGTTCGCCATTTCCTGAGCCACCCAAGACAATGCCCAGAGCCTCCACACCCGCCGTCTGATCGGCTACTACTGCCTGCCCGGCCACAATGCAAAAGCCCGGGTAGTCATCAAGTGCGTCAAAAACTGTGGGCCCATGGTCAATGACTTCGTGACCCACACTCTCCAAGTGGTCGGCCAGATCGCGCAGTAATTCAAGGCCGGCATGGTCGGTTGCTAAGTGAATGCGCATCGTGCCCCAGTCGCTGGAAAGTAACAGTCGGATTAACGAGGGAAGACTCCCCTGCATTAAAACCTATTTTGCCGTATCGTAGGAGTTTCCGAAGCGTGGATGGAGTTGGCGTGAGCTTTCCCGAATTTCGCCGAGCAGTACGCGGCTATGACCCAGACGAGGTCAGCCGCTTCGTCGGCGAACTCCAAAGCCGAATCGACAAGCTCGAGGAGGAACAATCCGAGCACGCCAGAGACAATCAACGCCTGAGCCGCGAGCTTCAAGAAGCCAATGAGCGCGCCGGCCGCGCGAAGCCCAGCTTCGCCGAATTAGGTTCCGCCTTCGAAGAGACTCTTCGCCTCGCAGAAGCCCAGTCGCAAAAGATTGTCCAAGAAGCGTCAGCGGAAGCAACCGACGTGTTGGCGAACGCGCGTAGCGAATCCACCAAGATGCGCGAAGACGCCGCCAAAGAGTCGCGTAAGACCGTCTCGGAAGCACAACGGGCAGCAGAAGACCTTCGCCTGGACAGTGAGCGCGAAGCCGCACAGCTGCGCCAGCAAGCGGCCGACGAAATTGCCAAAGCGACCAACACGCGTACTCGCGCGGAGCGCGCAGCCGCGACAATGATCAGTCAGGCCGAAAAACAGGTCTCTGAGATCAAAGCCGAAGCATCCCGTCAGGTCGAACAGCTCAAACGCGAAGCGTCCGAACTTCTCCACGCTGCCCAAGAACGTGCAGTGGCAACCGATGCGTCCATTCGCCAACAGATTGACGAAGCAGAACGCGCTCGTGCCACCATCCACGAAGAGGCCGACGAATACGCCCAAAAGGCCTACCAGCAAGCCGACCTTCACGTGCAAAACGCCGCCAAGCGTGCAACCGACCTCGGTCAGGAAGCTGACCAGGTCCTCAAAGCCTCACAGCAGCGAGCTGATGACCTCACCCGCGAAGCCAGAAGCTATGCAGAGCGTCTCATCTCCGAAACCGTGACCCGTTCGCGTGGCATTGCGCGCGACACGGAGGACTTGGTCAACTCGATGGTGAGCGATGCGGAAAGCCACATGAGCGACCTGCGCCGCCAGCAGGCGATGCTTGAAGAGTATGTGCAAAAAATGCGCCGCGCCGCCAGCGAAGTCGACCTCGAAATCACTAGCCTGCAGCCGCCGAGCCTTGAGGATATGAAGCCGATTTCTCCGCAAGCTCCGGCTGAAGCCGCCGATTCCGAAGAAATGCTTGACGCCGTTGAGGTTCCCGTCGAGGAATCTCGCGATAAGAAGTAGGCCTCGGGCCGTACACTCTCGGTGAAGGCCCCGGGATGATGGGATTGTCCTGTCTGGGTCATGAGAACACCCGGATGCTGTGTTGTTGGCCTATGGCCCATTGAAATCGTGAGGAGAGCGAATTGCCCGGAGAGAACCTGACCCGTAAAGAGGCCAAGTCGCGCGCGAGGGATCTCACCACACGCTCCTACGTGCTGGACATTGACCTCTCCGAGGCGCCCTCCTTAGATACTTTTCGCACCCACGCCACTATCCACTTTCTCGCGACCGCCGGGAAGTCAACGTTCATTGATGCGCTTGCCACCCTCGTTCACCGAGTGACCTTGAACGGTCGTGAACTCGTGGTCGATGACGTCTTCGACGGAGCCCGCATTGCTTTGGAGGACTTAGGCGCCGAAAACGAACTGGTGATTGAGGCTGATTTTTCCTACACAAACACCGGCGAAGGTCTGCACAAGTTTGTCGACCCTGTCGACGGCGAGGTGTACCTCTACAGCCAATTCGAAGTGCCGGATTCGAGGCGAGTATTTCCGGTCTTCGAACAGCCCGACCTGAAGGCCACATTCGAGTTTCAGGTCAGGGCGCCACAAGGCTGGACCGTGGTGAGCAACCAGGCAACGCCTGAGGCCAAGCAGGATCAGGGTTCACTCCTCTTTTCTTTCTCCCCCACACCCCGCATTTCCAGTTACATCACCGCGCTCATTGCGGGGCCCTATCAGGTGGTCCGCGACGAACTCACCAGCTCGAACGGCAAAAAGGTACCCCTGGGTATTTATGCCAGACAGTCACTGTTCGAGTATTTGGATGCGGACTACCTCTTTGACATCACCAAAAAAGGTTTCGCGTACTTCGAGGAAAAGTTTTCCTCCCCGTACCCCTTTGATAAGTACGACCAATTGTTTGTGCCCGAATTTAACGCCGGGGCAATGGAAAACGCTGGCGCAGTAACCTTCACCGAAAGCTATGTCTTCCGCGGTGAAGTGTCTGACGCGATGCGTGAACGACGAGTTGTCACCGTCCTGCACGAGCTAGCTCACATGTGGTTTGGTGACTTAGTCACCATGCGCTGGTGGAACGACCTGTGGCTCAATGAGTCGTTTGCCGAGTGGGCATCCACTATGGCCACCGCCGAAGCAACGGAGTGGACTGAAGCCTGGACAACTTTCCAGGCGATGGAAAAAAACTGGGCCTATCGTCAAGACCAGTTGCCCTCAACCCACCCCATCGTGGCGACAATCAACGATTTAGAAGACGTCCAAGTGAACTTCGACGGCATCACCTACGCCAAGGGTGGTTCCGTGTTGAAACAACTGGTCGCATGGGTGGGCCGCGATGCGTTTTTCCAGGGCGTCGCGAACTATTTCCACAAACACGCCTGGCTGAACACCGAACTTCGTGATCTGCTCTCCGAATTGGAAGTCACCAGTGGTCGGGACCTTTCCGGTTGGTCCAAGAAATGGCTAGAAACTGCCGGTGTGAATACTCTGCGACCCGACATGAGTGTCGATGCCGACGGAGTAGTGAACTCATTTGCCATTGTTCAAACTGCGCCGGAAGATTGCCCCACCATTCGCCCGCACCGTCTCGCCATTGGTGTCTACCGTGACACCGGATCGGCCGTCGAGCGTGTTCACCGAGTGGAGTGTGACGTCGACGGTCCGCGCACCGAAATCCCCGAATTGGTGGGCACCCACCGCGGTGACATGATTCTCATCAACGACGACGATTTGGCATACGCCAAGATACGACTGGATGAGCAATCTGAGGCGTTTGCCCGTGAGCATTTAGACAAGATCTCTTCACCGCTTGCACGCTCCCTGGTGTGGTCAGCGACCTGGGATGCCACCCGGGATGGCGAAATGCCCGCCCGGGACTTCCGGAAACTCATTGTGGCCAACCTCGAAGCGGAAACAGAAAGCACCACGGTGCGCACCGTTCTCGGGCAATTGCGTGTGGTCAGCACCATCTACGCGGACCCCGCGACCACCAAGGAAGCACAGCGTGAGGTTGCCGATCGTCTCTGGGAGATGACCCTGGCAGCAACACCAGGAAGTGACAACCAATTCCAGTTCCTGAAAGCGTTCTGCCAGATGGCGAACACTTCCGAGCACGCCGACATTCTGCGCGGCCTTCGAGACGGTTCCACTGTGTTACCCAAACGCCCTCTTGACACTGATCTGCACTGGGATGTCCTGGGTGGTCTTGTCCTCCTGGGTGAAGCAGGCGCAGAGGAAATCGCTGCCCAACGAGAGATGGACAACACCTCCAACGGACACCAGGCAGCCGCTCGACTCCACGCAATGATTCCCACCCCTGAAGCAAAAGCGAACACTTTCAACACGCTGATCAGTGACGAGACAATGCCGAACGCGCTCGTGCGTGCTGCCACAATCGGCTACACCCACGTCAATGATCCCTCCCTGCTCGAGGGCCTGGTGGCGCCCTACTTTGAGCAGTTGAGCTCAATCTGGGAATCCCGCAGCTACAAAATGGCCGAATATCTCGTCGAAGGGCTTTTCCCCACTCCCCTGGCCTCAGCGGCGCTGGAGGAGGCGTGCGTGGAGTGGCTCGCCGAGAACGAGGGCCCGCCGGCCCTGCGCAGGATGGTCGAAGAGAACTTGGCCGGTGTGATTCGGGCCCGCACCGCACAACAGCGCGACCTCAACGCTGGCTGAGTACCTCTTCCTCGGGCGCCGTTAGCATGGGGCCATGGATGATCAAACACCCGAATGGTGGAGTGCCGTCGTAGAGTTTTTTGGTGACAACGAGCGCGTCGCGCAAGTTGTGTTCACCCTCCTCGGTGGGGTTATCGCCATCGTGTTGTTGCGCATCGCGATTAGCCGAATCGTGAACCGAGTCGTCACCGATGTGAAAAAGCGCCACGGAGCTGAAGACACCCAGGCACTCACGATGAGTCCTGTTGAGGCGATGCGGCAGGTGCAACGCACCAGAACGTTAGGGTCCGTGCTGAATTCCTTCGCGGGGTGGACCGTCGGCATTGTGGTGGTGTTGATGGTCCTGGCGGAAGCAGGAGTATCCGTCACACCTCTCATTGCCAGTGCCGGAATTCTGGGGGCAGCGATTGGTTTTGGTGCCCAATCCCTCGTGCGCGATGTGCTCAACGGCCTGTTCATGGTCTTTGAAGACCAACTGGGCGTAGGCGATGTGGTGAACGTGGGTGAAGTCTCCGGAGTCGTTGAGCGCCTAGGGGTTCGGGTCACCGAAATCAGAGACGTGGACGGGACCCTGTGGTTTGTCCGAAACGGAGAAATCATTCGTGTGGGCAACTACAGTCAAGACTGGGCCAGGGTGGTCGTCGATATCCCCATTCCCTACGAGTCTGACGTCTCAGAAGTTCAAGACCGCCTGTTGGACACCGCAAAAGCGTTTAGCCAACATCCTGACTGGCGACGGAAAGTCCTGGCGGAGCCAGAGATCTGGGGTATCGAATCTATTTCTGCTGAAGCTCTCGTGGTTCGCATGGTGGTGAAAGTGCGCGGTGGTGAACAGTGGGCAGCCAAACGTGCCCTGCACGCCGAGATCAAGAAGGCTTTGGATCACGAAGGCATCGATTTGCCACCACTGAACCGTATGGTCCTCGATGGGATTCAAGGCGTCCGAAGTGCCACCAAACGGGCAGCCGCCGAAGCAGCCGCTGAAGCCGCCGAGAAACCTGAGTGATGGCGTGAATGACGGTATCGGTGGCGCTGCGCCATCGTTTTATGAACAAATCGGCGGCCACGCCACCTTTGACAGGCTGGTACGCCGCTTTTACGAGGGCATAAAAAGCGACTCCGTTCTCGCGCCGATGTATCCCGAGGAGGACATGGAGGGAGCCATTTGGCGCCTCACCGCCTTTCTGGAGCAGTATTGGGGCGGACCCACCACCTACTCAGAGCAGCGGGGTCACCCGCGTCTGCGGATGCGACACCAGCCTTTTAAAGTGAACCCGGATGCGAAAGAGCGTTGGCTAGCGCATATGGAAGTAGCCGTGAACGAGTTGGAGCTTCCCGAGCTTCACCGCGCCACCCTGTGGGACTATTTGGAGCGCGCAGCACTCAGCATGGTCAATACTTTCGAAGATTAGTCGGTTGCCTCTGGTTCGCCGAGGCCCTCTGGTTCGCTGTGTCCTTTCACCAGGACATATCCGTGGAGCGCGCTGAGTCGAATCCAGTGCCCCGAGGTGTGAACGGCGAGGGAGCGCTGGTCCAGTAAGCCCAACGCGTCGGCCGCAAAACCGGCCGCCCAGGGAATGGACTTCTTGTGCGGTATCGGTTGGCCCCACACTTCAGAGCGCACTTTCTGCAACACCGATTCGCCCACCGAATCGGGTATCGCCTCGGAAATGGCTTCAATTCCCCTGCGGGCAACGTCTCCCAGTTGTGACGCCGGTATTCCCATCCGCCGCTTCCAGCCTTCTCGGGGTGGAGTGATCGCCGGCCACTGGATTGAGGGCGCAGCAGAGGGAAGGGCGACCTCAACTTCGGCGTGCCGGGCTTTCTTGTCCGAAGGATCAACGTCTTGTTGCTCCAACGCGTGCTCAATTCGATGCATGAGCGACTCGATAGGCACCACTTGGTCAAATTGTTGGTCGGCGGGAATTTCCGCAACCCTCAAACCCAAGACTGTGGGGGTTTGGTCGAGCAGACCTCGGGGCATCAAAATTCCGACGTAGCATTGGGCGAAACCGTCTGAGGCCACAATCCTCGTATTGCCGTCGATTACCCGACGTGCACGCCCCAGGAAGCTCAACAGATCACCCGCCACCGCGGGGGATGAAAGGGTGAGGGTCGGGCTCATCTGCTACCTCTCCCCCGTGGGGTTCGCCACGAGGATTGGGGTGAGTTAGTCGCGGGTTAGTTTGCGATAGGTCGAACGGTGCGGTGTGGCCGCTTCAGGCCCTAAACGCTCGATCTTGTTTTCTTCGTAGGCTTCGAAGTTTCCTTCAAACCAGTACCAACTGGCCGGATTCTCTTCGGTGCCTTCGTAGGCCAAGATGTGGGTGGCGACTCGGTCGAGGAACCACCGATCGTGGGTAATCACCACCGCACAGCCGGGGAACTCCAAGAGCGCGTTTTCCAGGCTGGAGAGGGTTTCCACATCGAGGTCGTTGGTGGGTTCGTCAAGAAGCAACAAGTTGCCACCCTGTTTCAGGGTGAGGGCGAGGTTGAGGCGGTTTCGCTCACCACCGGAGAGCACTCCGGCCTTTTTCTGCTGGTCGGGACCTTTGAAACCAAAGCTGGAAACGTAGGCGCGAGAGGGAATTTCGACGTTTCCGACCTGAATGATGTCCAGGCCATCAGACACGACTTCCCACAGGCTCTTGTTGGGGTCAATGCCCGAGCGACCTTGGTCGACGTAGCTGATTTTGACACTTTCACCAATTTTGAGCTCGCCGCCATCTAAGGGTTCGAGTCCGACAATGGTTTTAAACAGGGTGGATTTTCCGACACCGTTGGGTCCAATAATTCCGACAATGCCGTTTCGGGGAAGACTAAAGCTCAGGCCATCGATGAGGACGCGATCGCCGAAGCCTTTGTGGAGGTTCTGGGCTTCGAGCACCATGGCACCCAGGCGAGGCCCAGGCGGAATCTGAATTTCTTCGAAGTCGAGCTTCTTGGTGCGCTCCGCCTCGTCAGCCATTTCCTCATAGCGCGAAAGACGCGCCTTGGACTTGGCTTGACGGCCTTTTTGGTTGCTTCGCACCCAGTCGAGTTCTTCAGCCAGTCGCTTGGCCAGTTTTTGGTCTTTTTTGCCTTGGACTTGGAGACGTTCGGCTTTCTTCTCCAAATACGTCGTGTAATTGCCTTCGTAGGGGTAGAGGCGACCACGGTCGACTTCAGCAATCCACTGGGCTACGTGGTCAAGGAAATAGCGATCGTGTGTGATGGCGATGACCGCACCGTGATACTTCGAGAGGTGCTGCTCTAACCACAACACGCTTTCGGCATCGAGGTGGTTGGTGGGCTCGTCGAGCAACAGCAAGTCTGGTTTTTCCAGCAGCAGTTTGCACAGTGCCACGCGGCGTTTTTCTCCACCGGAGAGGTGGGTGATGGGTTCATCCGAGGGCGGGCAGCGCAGGGCGTCAAGCGCTTGCTCTAACTGGGAATCAAGATCCCACGCGTCGGCCGCATCAATGGCTTCCTGCAGGGTTCCCATTTCTGCCATTAGGGCGTCGAAGTCAGCATCGGGGTTTGCCATCTCGGCAGAAATTTCGTTGAACCGCTCGACTTTGGAATAGATTTCTCGCACACCGTCGCGGACGTTTTCGATGACCGTCTTGGTTTCATCGAGTTCCGGTTCCTGCATCAGGATGCCGACGCTGTAGCCGGGGCTGAGGGTGGCATCGCCGTTGCTGGGCTCATCGAGCCCGGCCATGATTTTCAGGATGGTTGATTTACCGGCCCCGTTAGGGCCCACCATGCCGATCTTCGCTCCGGGGTAGAACGACATGGTGACATCGTCGAGGATGACCTTGTCCCCCACTGTTTTGCGGGCTTTGATCATGGTGTAAACGAATTCGGCCATAGCTATCAGTCTAGAGTTTCACGCTCGAGTACGAGACAGCGACCATCAGGAAGTGGCGCTACGACATCGACGGCGAGCCATTCGTCGGTGTATTGACCCACAAGGCATTCACCAGCAAAGGCGACCGCCACACTGACCGAATCTGCGGGCAGGGCGATGAGTGAATTTTCTGGAGTCATTTCAATATCAGCGGCCTGAAACCCTGCGCCGACCAGAGCCTGGGTGATCTCCTCAGCCGACACCGGGAGCACACCGGCACCGCTCTCGGCCAGAGTGAGTTCAAAATACGGAAGATTGGTTGCGGCTGGAAGGTTGGGGTAAAACTCTGGCGGGGCAACGGCCTCGGGCTCGACAGACTCATCTGGGTCGGGTTGCACCTGGTTGACCCCAGGACTGGCATCAGCGGGTGGGGTGGTGTCCGTGGGCCCTGTACAGCCAGAGAGGACGCTAAGGGCAGCCACGGCAGCGAACATGCCGGCACACCGTTTCACCTTTAGCGTCCTCTCTTCGCGCAAAGTCCCAGTCTAGAAGCAGTCGGCGCAGGCTGGGCCTGAGCGCTAAGCCACCTCCGGGTCGTCCTCGGATTCCAGCTCTTCCACGAGACGGGTGTTCTTGGTGTATTCGGTGGTGCCCCAGAGAAGATCGTGCCCCAGTGATTCGGCTTCGATTTCGACTGCAGTCCCCGTGGAGCTGTCGTTTTCCCATTCCCGGACGCGAACCCGTCCGGCCACCACTACCCGGTCACCTTTGTGGATACTGACGTGGGTGTTTTGCGCCAGTTGGCGAAAAGCGACCACCGTAAACCAGTTGGTGTCGAGATCGACCCATTTGTTCTCCCTTGGATCGAAACGACGGCGGTTGGAGGCTAGCCGAAAGCTGGTGATGGCCAGGCCCTCCGCGGTGGTGACGTGGCGTGGCGTGGTGGCCACAATTCCTGCAGTACTCATGGTGCTCATGGAGTGATTCCCCTTCTGCGTCGGTGTGATGCCCGTGCGGGCAGGCATACCGTGGCAAAACCACTGAGCCGCAGACAGAGCTCCCGCCTTTTCGGGGAGAGCTCAAACGCCACAGCTGACTGTGGACAAAGCGCCTTTGTGGGGAATTAGCTCTGCAGGTAGGGCTGGAAGCTTTGGCGTACTTTTTTGACCTTCGGGGCCGCAACAGCCAAACAGTAACCCTGGGTGGGGTTCTTCGTAAAGAAATCCTGGTGGTAATCCTCAGCCTGGTAGTAAGGCCCTAACGGCGAAATCTCGGTCACGACATCGCCGTCCCACATCTCCGCGGCACGCTCACGGGCAGCCTCAAAGAGTGCCTTCTCTTCCTCATCGTGGTAAAACATCGCCGAGCGGTACTGGGTTCCCACATCAGCGCCTTGACGATTGAGTTGCCGGGGGTCGTGGATGGTGAAAAACACGTCCAAAATGACGTCGGAGGGAATCACGTCCGGGTCAAACGACACGGCAACAGCTTCAGCGTGGCCAGTCTGGCCAGTGCACACCGACTCATAGGTGGGGTGATCGTCGTCACCTCCGGTGTACCCGGAGATGACGTCGTGCACTCCGCGCAGCACCCGATAGGCCGCATCGAGACACCAGAAACAGCCGCCGGCAAGCACGTAAGTTTTCATGCCCCCCAGGGTACAAAAGTCCTCTGCCAAAACGCCGAAAAGGTGCAAGAACGCACAATCAAGAAAGTGCCTGGTGGTGTGTCATGCTGGTGGGCGTGAAGATGCCCCATTGCGCGACCCGATAACCCGTGGGGTACGTCTACGCCTTCACGGCGGCTCTACTTTTTGGTGCCAACGGCAGCGTCACCAAGGTGATGATGGAAGCCGGCTTCACCGCTCTCCAGGTCACCCAGTTGCGGGTGTTGGGCTCCGCGTTGATTGCCGGCTTAGTGCTGCTTATTCTGGATCCCCGCTCCTTTAGGGTTCTTCGTCAGCAGTGGATTCCCATCGCCTCGATGGGGGTATTCGGCATTGCCGTGTTGCAGGCTGCCTACGCCACCGCCATCCAACTTCTCCCGGTGGGTATTGCTTTGTTGTTGGAATACCTCGCCGTACCGATGGTCGCCATCTTTGCCCTCGTCGTATTTAAAGAACGTGTGCGCACACGAATATGGGTCTCCATTGGTTTGGTCATCGCCGGGTTGTTCCTGGTGGCACAAATTTGGGCGGCTAACCTCAACATTTTTGGTGTCATTGCCGGTCTCATCTCGGCACTGAGTCTCAGCACCTACCTGCTGGTCGGTGAGCGCCAACTAGAAACCATTTCTCCCCTTGCCTTGATGTTTTGGGTGATGACCATCGCCAGTGTGTTTTGGGCATTTTTTAGCGGCTGGTGGAATATCGACCCAGGCCTCCTTCTCGAGTCGGTGTCCCTCTCGGGTAACCTCGCCGCGTTTTCCGCACCAATGTGGGCGCTGTTGGCGTGGAATGTGGTGATGGGTTCGTTCGTGACCTACCTGATGAGTTTGGAATCGATCCGACTGCTCTCGGCCACCCCCGCCGGTATCGCCACCACCAGCGAAGTGGCCTTTGCATTCCTCGTGGCCTGGTTGTGGTTGGAAGAAGCGCTGAACACGCCCCAACTCATCGGGGCCATTGTGGTCCTTGCCGGCATCGTGGTCGCCCAAACAGCGCGTCGCGAAGCCGTACCCGTATACGCCGATTTGGCCATAGAAACTGGCCCCATTGTTCTGCCAGAGTGGTTACACGACGAATACGACAACGACGACCACTCTGAATCACAAGAAAAGCCAAAGGACAACACCCCGTGAAAGCCATATTCACCCCCCTCGTCATCGGCACCCTCATTGCCGCCGCCGTCAATTCGGTGATTTTCCTGATCGCGGCCGAACTGCTCGGCGAAGAGTTCATTGTTGACCCCGACGGCATCGGAGGCGAACCCAGCATGGCCGTCCCCGCGATGTTGCCCGCCGTGTTCACCGTGTTTCAAGCCATCGTCGGTGGTGTGATCGTTGCGGCGATTGCCCTCGCCACCAAACGCCCCAAATACACGTGGCGGTTAATCACCCTGGTCGGATTGTCCTTAAGTTTTGTCCCCACCGCTTTCGCCTCACTGGGTGAAACCTCCACGTTCTTGTGGCTCTCTGCCATGCACGTCGTGGCCGGAGCACTCGTGATTCCTTTAGTCGAGCGCGTACTCCCCGCCGACAAGAACAAGGATTCAGACGGCGACACCACCGAAACCCCCGACGCGAAAGATGCGACAGACACCGCCGGGCGAAAGAAGCCCGCGGGTGAGGCACCTCTCGACGAGACCGCGACCGACCCAAAGTCTTAGCCCCTCAAGAAAACGCCAAGATACCCACCGTGACCGATCGCATCACCCTGCCGGGAACCCACCTCGAGGTGTCTTCACTGTGTTTTGGCGCCAACGTGTTCGGCTGGTCGATCCACGAACAGCGTGCGGCCAACGCCCTGCTCGATCATTTAGTGGGCGAAGGGGTGAACTTTTTCGACTCGGCCGATATGTATGTCCAATGGCATCCAGGTAACCACGGCGGTGAGTCCGAAACAATGCTGGGTGCGTGGTTACGCGAATCACAGATTCCCCGCGATGAGGTGGTCATTGCCACCAAAGTGGGCAAAATGACCAGTCGACCAGGCCTCAGCCCAGAAAACATTCGAATCGCCGCGGAGGAATCCCTCCAACGCTTAGGCATCGACACCATTGACCTGTACTACGCCCACTTTGATGACCAGACGGTCCCCCTCGAAGACACCTTGGGAGCGTTTGCGGAGCTCATCGAGCAGGGCACAGTGTCCTACATCGGTGCCTCCAACTACAGTCCCCAGCGGCTGGCCGAAGCACAGGACATTGCACACAAGTTGGGTATCCCCGGGTACATCGCCGTGCAAAACCACTACAACCTGGTCTACCGAGACGAATACGAAGCGGGCATGGCCGACTATGTCGAATCCCACCAACTAGCAGGCCTGCCCTATTTTTCCCTCGCCAGTGGTTTTCTTGCCGGTGCCTACACCAGGGACTCCCGACCAGATAGCCCCCGAGTGCAACGGGTATCGGACACGTATTTCTCCCCGCGAAACTTCGACACCCTCGATCGACTCAACACTGTGGCCACCCGCCACGGTGTGGCACAGTCCACCGTTGCGCTGGAATGGCTGCGGGCCCAACCCGGCGTCAGTGCACCCATCGCCAGTGCCAGTCGAATCGATCAAGTGGCGCCACTTTTACAACGTGTTCAGCTCACGCCAGAAGACCTGAACTACCTCTCCGGCAGTAGTAGTTAAACAAGGGTCTGGCCGATATACCCCCCACGCTCACATCCCGGGGGTATGGCGTAAACAGCTGAACCCACCGGCGTTGTCCACAAATTCATCATGTCCATGTCGTCCAGTCGCCGCTGCACGGGAACAAACTGCCGTGAGGGGTCATAACCGAAGGCTTCAAACAGGAGTCCGGCTTCCGGCTTACTCTCCACGCCGCGCTCGAGCTCGTAGTTGTAACCGCGCCGAGCAAACACCTCATCGGGTCGTTGTGCGTGAGCGCGGCGCATGTGGGCAAAATCCGGAATGACCGGTAGCCCCCTGGCATCGCGCGCCTCAAAATCAGCCGCGTCCCCTTCACCCTCCCCGGTGAGTGGTGCTCCCGTATCCATGCGACGCCCGACAGCCCGTTCACGGTCTGGTCGGTCGACCTCATCCCAGGTATCCAAGTCCATCTGGACGCGGCGAAGGACCAGCCCGGTACCACCGTCTAGCCACCCTGGATTGCCTGTGCTGGCGCCCTCACCCCAGACGGCCCGGGCGAACGACGCGTCGCTGGGATGGGGGCCTTGGGTGCCGTCGACTTGACCGAAGAGATTGCGCATGGTCGCTCCCGATGGCGCCGCACCCGGTGAGTGTCGAAAACCATCAAGACTCCACCGCAACGACACAAATGATCGGGTTTGCCGTGTGAGCACGCGCGCGGCGTGGGAAATCGCCACCTGATCATCGGCTTGCACAATGAGAAGCACATCACCGCCGGTGTACTGGGGGTCCAGTCGGTCAATGCCAAAGGCCGGCAGCGGCCCCAACCATGACGGCAACGCCATGCTTCCGGCAGCACGCCGGACCAGCTCAGGGCCAAAACCCACCGTCACCATCAGTCGCGAGGGCATCGACGCGAGTTCAGGCTCCGAGTCAGCCAAGGGGGCTTTCCCCTCCGCTAATGATGCGGAGTCTTCCGTCACGATGCGCAACATCCGACGAATCCCTTCGACACCGATTCCTGGGCGCAGGTCAAATGTCAGGTATCGGGCAAAGCTGGTTGCCGGCTGTTCGACACCGGCCTGGTGCTCACCGTAGAAGCGAACCATCGCCTCATGGCCCCAACCGGCTTGCTCGGTCTGACGGGTGTGGGCGGCATGGCCGCCCACACCACCCGCAACCCCGAGTCCGACAAGGCCCGCAGACGCCGTTGCACCCTTCATCAGTGCCCGTCTGCTCACTCGGGGCGCGTTCACGGCATCTGCCCTCCGTGGCCGGGTTCGTACTCTTCCATGGCGCCGGCATAGTCGCGCACTTCAGCGACCACCTCGAGCAGCTCCCCGGTGTCGAGCTCTAGTGTCACGAGGACACTGTCTCCCGGGAGCAACGGGCCGGCCAAGCCCATCAACATAATGTGGTCGGCTCCTGGTTCAAGCACCCGGGTGCTGTCTGGCGGAACGACGACGCCACCGGGTTTCTCCCGCATCACGCCATCAACGACCTCGTGGAGTTCCACCTGTTGGGCGGCCTCAGAGCGACCACCCACAATCGTCACCGGCTCGGAGCCGGTGTTGGTGATGTCAGCAAACACAGCTGTCATTCCCGAGTCGGCCGCCTTAGCCCAAGCCCGTTCCACGACGGGTGGCTCCGGTGTGGCAGCGCAACCCACAAGGGTCATAATCGCCACAGAAGCAAAAGCCAACGGTATTTTCCATGCAGTTCTTTGAGTCATTACACAGTCCTTTCACTCGTGTCTAAATGGCACGACGAGTCGTCGTGCGGTCGATGCACAGAGGCATCAGAAAAAGAAAGACGTTAGTGAGCAGACAGCGGTGGGGCTC
>CBFHPU010000006.1:60931-73935 GCA_965657845.1 Pontimonas sp. | reverse complement strand
GATGGGAACCTCATGGTGGTCCCCACTAGAGGCGTGATTGATTAAGCCCGGAGGGCTTGGAATTCGGGATTTTTCACCATGAATTTGGCAATAAAGGGACAAATGGGTTGGACTTTGCCGTGTTTTTCGTCCCGAATCATTTCTAGCGTTTCCCGCACCAGGGTGACTCCTAAGCCACTTCCGCGTCGCTCCATGGGGACTTCCGCGCGAATGAGAAGCAGGGTGTCACCCTGTGTGTCATATTCGACCACACCGGCAAAGTCACCCTCATCATCGAGCAGGACGTAACGTGAGGCTTCAGGTTCGTGACGAATCGGCATAGCGCATAATCTACGCCCGGAACGTCCATCTGAAAAGGGAAATTATTCAACAACCCAGTGGTCTGACAGCTGCTGAAGAATTTTTGTGAGGATTGGTCTCGGTGTTGCCGCAATCAGTCGCACATGACCAATGCCGGCCACACCGCACGACGCCCCGTCGGTGAGAGACACTTTCGCGTGTTCACGAAAATACTCGGCAGGGTTTTCCTGGTCCCCAATGCGCACAGATCGCGCATCGAGCCACGCAATGTAGGTTCCTTCCGGGATTCGGTAGTGCGCACCCGGGAGGTGTTCTGCCTGGAACTGGTCAATCATTTCCAGGTTGCCTCGCAGGTAATCCTTCAGTTCAGTCAACCAGGGGCCCTCGTCGCGGTAGGCGGCAGTAGTCGCTAACACACCCGGAGTGGAGGCACTGTGGGACACCGTGAACTCGAGAGGTTTCAGGATTTCTTGGTGGTGATCAGCTGTCACGATCAGCTGCGCGCATTTCAGCCCCGGCAGGTTCCACGCTTTAGACGCCGAAGTGGCCGTCACGCTGTGCGCGGCAGCATCATCGCCGATGCTGGCGTAAGGAATATGTTTCTTGTCGCCAAAGACCAAGGGTGCGTGAATTTCATCAGAAAACACCAGCCCCCCGTGGGCTTCGACCACGTCGGCCAACGCCCGCAACTCGGCTTTAGTGTGCACAAGACCCAACGGGTTATGCGGGTTACACAACACCACCAATTCGGCATCGCCCTGCAAATGCGCCCCAATGGTGTCAAGATCGAGGGTGGGCCGTTGGCTATCGAGATCCAGCATTGGCACTTCAATGACTGGGTGGTCAAGCTGTTTGGAGAGGGTCAAGAAAGGCATATACGCCGGGGTCGGGACAATGATGGGCGTACCGGGCGTGACCAGCCGTCGAATGACCACCTCGTAGGCGGCTAACACGTCACCCGTGGGGTAAATTCGCTCGGCGGGAATGTCCCACTGGTAGTTCCGGGCGAAAAAATCCTTGGTGGCTTCTCGCATCTCGCGCTTTACCGGCTCGGGAAGGTAGCCATACTGTTCGCGCTGTGCGGCTTCGGCCAGTGCGTCAGAAATGGCCGGAGCGAGAGGGAAATCCATTTCTGCCACAAAAGCCGGCAAAGTTCCCGGAAAGTGGGTCCACTTCAGCGACCCTTTGGCAATCAGGTCCGCTTCACTGATGTGGTCGTACGGATGTGTGGGTAAAGACACTTCGCACCTCCTCGTGTGCCGGTGACCACCAGTTTGGCACCGCCTCGTGGGGATGACTGCTCACTACACTTAGACACCATGACCACCACACCTGCCCGTTACAGCTATTTGGGCCCAGAAGGAACCTTCACCTGGGAAGCCCTGCGCCTGGTCGAGGGTGCCGAAAACGGTGAGTGGATCAGTGTCGCCAACCTGGGCGAAGCACTAGACGATGTGGTGACAGGCCGCAGCGATTACGCCATGATTGCCATCGAAAACAGTGTGGAGGGTGGCGTGAGTGCCACCCAAGATGCGTTGGCCCACATTCCCGATTTGCGGATCGTGGGCGAATATCAAGTGCCGGTGCGGTTTGCGTTGGTTGCTCCTACTGGGGTCGGGCGTGAACAGGTTGAGTTGCTCGCGGCCCACCCGGTGGCCTACGCGCAATGTCGGCGTTGGCTGGAGGCCAACCTTCCTCGCCACACCCACATCCCTTCTTCTTCCAATGTGCAAGCAGCGCGAGACGCCATTGAGGATGATGGCGTTCACGCTGCCCTCGCGCCGCGGGGGATCACTGAGCGGGTGAATGTGGAAGTGCTCGCGGACGATATTGGCGACAACCCGAGTGCGGAAACCCGTTTTGTCCTTGTTCAAAAGGGTGGCCCAGTTCCTAAGCGAACAGGGTCGGATAAAACCAGCATCATCGCTGAGCTACCCGATGACCGCCCCGGGCGTCTGCTGGAAATGTTGGAACAGTTCGCCACCCGCGGGGTCAACATGAGCCTGTTGGAATCGAGACCCATCGGTGATGCGATGGGTCGCTACCGATTTGTCATTGACCTGGATGGCCACATTCACGATGAGCGTGTCGCTGATGCGTTGATGGGCTTGCGGCGCTTCAGCCCCAACGTCATATTCCTTGGGTCATACCCTCGGGCAAACGGCCACACACCTTCCGTGTCGCCGCGTTACACCGACGAAGCGTTTATCGACGCACGTCGATGGTTAGACGCTGTCGCCGAGGGCGAGCCAAGCGAGTCGTGACACACTAGAGGGGTGATTGATCCCGCCCTCCTCCGCGACAATCCGGAGAGTATTCGCCAGTCACTTCGCGCCAGAGGTGGCGATGTGGACGACGTCGATCGCGCCATTGCCGCTGATGAGGCACGGCGTGTGGCGATTTCCGAATTTGAAACCTTGCGGGGTGAACAAAACCTTTACGGCAAGAAAGTGGCCAAAGCCCAGGGGGACGAAAAAAGCACCCTCGTGGCCGCGGCCAAAGCGCTCGCCGAAAAAGTCAAAGCCGCCCAGGCGACTTTGCAAGACGCCGAAGCGGAAGCTAAGAAGGCTCTCTACCGATTGCCAAACCTGGTCACAGACGGTGTCCCCTCAGGGGGCGAAGAAAACTTTCACACACTGAAAACTGTGGGGCAGAAGCCCACTTTTGACTATCCGGTGCAAGACCATTTAGACCTCGCGGAAGCACTCGGCATTATCGACATGGACCGTGGTGCGAAAGTGTCCGGCTCACGCTTTTATTTCCTGGTCGGGGCCGGTGCCCTGCTAGAAAACGCTCTCATGCAGCGGGCCATTCAGGTTGCCGTCGCGAACGGTTTTGAACTGATGGTTCCCCCCACGCTGGTGCGACCAGAGGTGATGCAGGGCACAGGCTTTTTGGGTGAACACGCCTCTGAGGTGTATTACCTGGAAAATGACGAACTGTATTTGACGGGAACCAGTGAAGTCGCATTAGCGGGTTACCACTCAGATGAAATTATTGACCTGAGCGCGGGGCCCAAACGCTACGCCGGCCTGTCGACGTGCTACCGGCGGGAAGCCGGATCACACGGGCGTGACGTGCGGGGCATCATCCGAGTACACCAGTTCCAAAAATTGGAAATGTTTAGTTACACCAGCCAGGGCGACGCCGAAGCGGAACACGAACGCCTGTTGGGTTGGCAAGAACAGCTGCTGGGTGAATTGGGGCTGCACTACCGAGTGATTGATGTGGCGGCGGGTGATTTGGGCTCCAGTGCATCACGGAAATACGACATCGAAGCGTGGATTCCCTCCCAAGATGCCTACCGTGAACTCACCAGCACATCCAACTGCACCACGTTCCAAGCCCGCAGGCTCGGCACGAGACACCGCGTGGAACCAGATGGCAACACGGAACCAGTCGCCACACTCAATGGAACCCTCGCCACCACCCGCTGGATTGTTGCGCTGTTAGAAACCCACCAGCAACCCGATGGTTCCATTCGTGTTCCAGAATCCTTGCAACCTTTTGTCGGCCACGATGTGATTCGCGCCAGAGGAGATCAGTGAGCGAAGTCGCCCCTGGCATCGACCAGCCTGCCCGCACCTGGTCGGCCGACTCGTGGTTGGTTGCCCTCGATATTGATGGCACGGTGCTTCACGAAAACGGTGCCCTATCTGATCACGTGGTGCGCGAAGTGCGACGGGTGCGCGACGAAGGTCACGAAGTGACTTTGGCCACTGGCCGATCGGTGTCAATGACGCTTCCCGTGTTGGAGCAACTGGAATTGAGCCCTGAGTTTGTCGTGTCGTCAAATGGGGCAATTACTCTCAAGCGTGACCCTTCAGCACCGCGGGGTTACCGCCGTGAACACGTCGAACACTTTGACCCCACACCGGTGTTGCAGTCCATCAAGGAAAGACTTCCGCACGCGAACTATGCGGTGGAAAACGAAACGGGGCTCTATCGCTACACCGGGTGGTTTCCAGACGGTGCGCTCGACATCCAAACCGAAGAGGTCGCCTTCGACGACCTCTTGACGACGGTGGCGACCCGCGTGGTGGTCATTGCCCCCGGACACGACGCCGACGATTTCCGACAAGCCGTCGATGACCTCGGCTTGCACCAAGTGAGTTATGCGGTGGGGTGGACTAACTGGTTGGATATCGCGCCCGACGGTGTGAACAAGTCCACCGCCTTGGAGCGCGTTCGCCACACATTGGGTTTTGCGAGAAACCGAGTGATGGCCATCGGTGACGGCCGAAACGATATTGAGATGTTTCAGTGGGCCGGAATGGAAGGCCGCGCGGTAGCAATGGGTCAAGCACCCCCCGATGTGCTCGAACACGCCACGGAAGTGACCAGAGCAGATGTGGAAGATGGTGTCGCATGGGCACTCAAGAGCCTCAAAGCCATGGCCTAGCATCCGGGGTTACACTTTTTAGTTGGAGGGCTGTCCGAGCGGCCGATGGAGCTGGTCTTGAAAACCAGTGGGCAGAAATGTCTCGTGGGTTCGAATCCCACGCCCTCCGCCACAACACAGTAAAGGGGTACCCCGGGTGAGCACGGAGGACATCGCCATGCGCGAGCGTCGCCGCGACCGCGGCTGGTATCAGCCACACCACGCCACCCAAAAACGCCTCGGCGGCTGGCGGGCTGGGGCAACCATTGCGGGCCTTGTGGCCGCCTCATTAGTGGTCAGTGCGTTCGCTGTGGCGGGCTTCACCGTGGTGAACCTCACCGCTTCCCTGCAAACCGTTGAACTGCCCGGTTACGAGCAGCCCGTGATGGCGGGAGTGGGGGAATGGGAAGGTGGCTTCAACGTCCTCATTGTGGGTTCAGACACTCGTGTCGGCCAAGGGGAACAGTTTGGTGAGAGTGATAGCGAACTAAACGACGTCAACCTGCTGGTGCACGTGTCAGAAAACCACGACCACGCCACGGTGATGAGCTTCCCCCGCGACACACTGGTGGATGTTCCCGCCTGCGAACAAGCAGATGGTTCCCTTTCTGACCCCCGCACAATGACGCCACTGAATGCGACCTGGAGTATTGGGGGCCTGCCGTGTGTGGCGGCAACCGTTGAACAACTCACCGGGCTGGAGGTGGGCTACGCCGGAGTGATGACCTTCACCGGCGTGGCACAGCTGTCAACAGCGGTGGGTGGCGTTGAAGTCTGTATCAACGAACCCATCGTGGATCCCTGGTCGGGGCTTAATCTTCCCGAAGCCGGTTGGCACACCCTCGAAGGTGGCCAAGCCTTAGCGTTTCTTCGCACCCGAAAAGGGGTGGGGGATGGCAGTGACCTGGCCCGTATTTCCTCCCAACAGGTGTACATGTCCGCCTTAGTGCGCACCCTGCAAGCTGACGGAGTCCTGAACGACGTCACCCGGCTGTACAGCATCGCCCAGGTCGCAGCGCAAAACATGGTGCTCTCGAGTTCTTTGGGAAGCCTCGACGTGATGGTGTCAATGGCCAGAGCGCTGCGCAACATTCCTAACGAGAACATTGTCTTCATCCAATTCCCGGTGCTTGACGCACCGGAAGGATACTCGGGCAAAGTGATCCCCGATCCGTCCCTGTCAGAAACCGTGTTGGCAAAAATCCAACTCGATGAGCCCTACGCGCTTGCTGAAGGGTCTGGTGGTCGAGGCTCTGAGGACGCCCCCGTCGAGGAGGGTGACGAAACAGAGGCCACCACTTCATTACCCGACCCCGAGGACAACACAGGTGACCAGCCGGTGGCAGACGAGGGCGCAGACACCCAGAGTGATTCCTCTGGTGACCAAAGTGGCGAAGAGGTTGAGCCGCAGCCCGAAGACAATGACCAAGAGGCTGACCAGCCGGTCACCCAAGCGGAAGTACTCGAGGGCCTGGTCGGCCAAACGGCCAGTGACGTCACCTGCGCGGTCGCAAACTAATCACCGATGTGGGGTCGAGACACTGAGGTCAACGCGGTAGGCTAGGGCCCGCATCAGGAGACGTCGCATAGTCCGGCCGAGTGCACCACCCTGCTAAGGTGGAGTCCCCGTAAGGGGACCGAGGGTTCAAATCCCTCCGTCTCCGCTCTGCGGCTGCGTCCCTCGGATATCTTTTCCGCTGAGGAATGCGGGTGTTTTTCAGCCAGGATGGCCTCGTGGAACTGCGGCCTCCACTGTGGCCTGTCGCGAGGCCGATCTCGGTCACTACCCGTCTGAGCGCGCATCCACCTTCGGCTTAAGTTTTCGTCGGAGCCTCTTTGGGCAACTTTCCCACCGACAGCCCTCTTGGGCTAAAATATGTTATATAAATCATAAAAAGGATAAGTTGAGTTCATGATGGCATCGGTGAGCATTCTTCGTAGTGCACGAAAAAGTAGCGGCCTGAGCCAGGTCGAACTCGCTGACATCACCAATGTTGATCAAGCGAGTATCTCGCGAGTCGAAACAGGTCGTGATGTGACGCTCTCCACACTGGAGACCCTTCTTGGCGCGACACGCCACCGGCTCTATGCCGCACCCAGCGTGAGGGCGGATGCATCGACCCTGACGGCCGACATTCGGTCATGGCTGAGGAGTGGAGACACGGGTAGAGCGGTGCGCGCGCTCATCCAGATCAACGACAATCTGGTAGCCGAACACGGCCTGCTTCGAGGGGTATTGGCTATTGCCGAACCGGAACTGATTGGTCGACCCGTCTGGGACGCGGTGATCGCGGGACTCGTCGAATGGCGCCTGGAAGAAGAGGGGCTGCCCTTCCCGGAGTGGACGGGTAAACCCGAAAGAATTCTCCGAAGAACACGGGCATTCATCGTCGACCCAGCGGACCCTCTGCCTCCTCCCGAGGTCACTCCAGAAGCTTTTCGCAGGCGAGGCGTATTGGTGTGGCCGGACATGTTTGAGTCGGTGTAGCGATGTCTCAAGTACTGTCTCGGGAAGACGTCATCGCGGGGCTTCGTGACTTAGTCCGCGAACTTCACCGTCGAGGAGAAACGGGCGGGATTCAGTTAGTAGGAGGAGCGGCTTTAGCTCTTCAATATTTCGACCGCGGCGTGACCGCGGATGTGGATGCGGTGCACGTCCTTGATGGGCGCGACGAGGCGGTTGCGGATGCTGTTCGGGTGGTGGCCAGAAAACACCGTTGGGTTCCGGACTGGCTGAACTTTGAGGTCACAAGAATCGACGCACTTCCAATTTGGGGGAAGAGCGTTGAGTGGCACACCCTTTACGCCGAAGCCGGAATCAGAGTAGAGGTTGCGTCTCCGGAGGCGCTCTTGGTTATGAAGTTGAAGGCAAGTCGGAGAGGTCGGGATACGAACGATATCCGCAAGCTTCTCGGAGTGTGCCAAGTCAGCGATTTGATGAGTTTAGAGGAACTCTATGGAGATTTTTACCCAGGAGAAGCCTTACCCGATCGGGCAATCACTATGGTGGAAGCCATTCTTGCTGAGGGGCCGCTGTCTGCCCCAGAACCTGTCCCACCACCCGACCTCAGTTACTAAAACCTCTCGCCCTTGGAGACGCTTGCGGAAGAATCCTGCCGAGCAGTCGCGAGGAAGGCACAGTGTTGATTCTGTTGCTCTGCTCGACCCAGATGATTCTTTGATACCCGCCGCTAGAGACTGACACTGGTGAGAGTGTCGATGGCGATTGCACTCCGGATCACCATTGTGCAGGCCCTCGATCGTGTTATTCAGCTCGCAACACATCGGCTTACGCTCCTAAGGATTCTGGCGAGCCTCTCTGTGGCTCAAAATGGGTCAGCACATTCTGCAAGTTCCGAGATACGCTTACCCGCCGCCCTGATTGTCGTCGTCAAAGACCGCACTCCGGCTCTGGTGCGCGAGCTCTCCGAGCAAAACTGGGAGTGAGCGACGCGGGGTATAACCCTCGAGGTGGGCGATCTCAAGAACTATGGAGGAGCACAAGCGTCTCTGACCTTCTTCGTTGCGATCAATGCGCTCTCAAGTCTTCGAAGTCTTGCGCACAGCTTTCTGCCAGATGGCGGCGCAGGAAGCATTGCGGGCTTGGCGACAGATGGGCCAGCTGGTCACAACATTATTGCCATATGTGGCCAATGGGGCCGGTCACAACCTCTCTTGGCGTCGGGAATGTGGCTCACGATTTTTTACGCAAGAGCCTTGGTTCCCATGGGTTTGCTGTTTGCCAGTCTTGACTGGGGCGGCCACATGCTGGTGGGCCTTTTGAAAACCTTGGAGGTGATTGATTCACGGCCAGGTCAGATCTGCTATCACATCGTTTCTCCGCTTGCGTCATCGCCTTATCGTTTGCCCTCCCTGGTAGGACAATGAGCAAATTCACTCGTCAGGATCAGGGAGATTCGTCACCCTAGCGTGGGCGATTCGGCGAAGCCGGAACATCATCTTTGTTCTGTGTCAACCGGTGAGGCACCCCGGTCTTGTGGGGTTTGGGTCAGTTTTTTGGAGGGAGGGTCAACTGAGGAAACAGCTTGAGGTCAGTCCGACCCACCTCGCGGCCCGCCCTCGGGTTCGTCCTTAGTGTGTCGATCGAGCCGTTCAATCCCGTCGAGGATGAACCGCAGGCCAACGTCAAAGGAGTCGCCGAAGTCGTAGCCGGGCTGCATCACATGTTCCGCCGTGAACCTGATGAGCGAGGGGTATTTTTCCGGAGCGAGTGGCGCAATAATTTCTCGGCTGGCCTCATCGAGGTTCCCTCCCAATTCTTCCTCGCCCTCCAAGGGCAGGGTCGTTTCCTGGAGAACGAAACCGAAAACAAAGGCGTCGCTGATGGCCACACCGTGGGCCACCAGCGAGAGGGGGAGACCAGACTTCATCCAGGCTGAGAGGACGGCTTCTTGGTGATCAAGAATGTTGGGGCCAGGCTGGGTCTGAGATTCGATAATGGGCAAAGCCCACGGGTGTCTCCTGAGGGCGACGCGAAATGATCGGGCCCTGTTCGTGAGGGCCTCTTTCCAGTCGAGCTCAAGGTCAGGCCGCTCCACCTCGTCGAAAACCTGCCCGACCATACCGGCCAGGATGTCTTCTTTGTTTTTTACGTAGTGGTAGAGCGTCATTGGCTTTGTCTTGAGGTGTTCGGCTAGGCGCCTCATGGTGAGGGGCTCGAGGCCGATCTGGTCCGCTAACGCGACAGCTCCCTCAATGATCCGCGCGCGGTCGAGTGGGCTGCGCGCCTCCGCACTTACCAATTTTTTCCCCGCCCTTCGTCACGCCTTGACGTTTCGTACTTAGTACTATAACGTCGATGAATCTTCGTACAATGTACGAAATATGCCGTGTGGGCCTGGTGCCCCTGACGAGAAAGAAATGGCCATGCCCACAACATCCCTCCGCACCGCTCGCCTCGCGGCCGTGACCGCGGCAGTCAGCTACGCCGCAGTATTCGCTTTGGCAGTCTTCGCCAACTTCTTTGTGAGAATCGGCCTCATCGACCCGGATAGTCCTGCAAGCACAATGGCGGCTATTCAAGACCAGGAAGGACTCTTCCGGCTTGGCCTCGCGGCCTTCTCCATCATTTTCATCCTGGACATCGCCATTGCCTGGGGGCTTTATGTCGTACTTAAGCCCGCTGGGCAAGCCGTTTCGCTGCATGCAGCGTGGTTCCGAATTGCCTACTCGGTAATGCTCGCAGTGGCCACAGTGTTCTTGTCTCTTGGCATGGAGGTCGCCCTTCAACCCTCCGGATTAGACGCCGAAGTCGGGATGTTGATGCTGAACGCCTTCACCGTGACGTGGTCAATCGGGCTGATCGCGTTTGGAGTGCATTTGATGCTCGTCGGGGTCATCATGTACCGCTCTAGGTTGGCGCCCCGCGTGCTCGGACTCGCCCTGGCCGCTTCAGGCCTCGCCTACATCGCCGATAGCCTCTTGCAAATTTCGCTCGTCAACTATGCAGCGATTTCGAGTGTCATGGTGATCATTGTGGCCATCCTTTCGGTGGTGTCCGAATTGGCCGTCACTGTGTGGCTGTTTTGGATGGCATGGCAAAAACGTCCCGCGCAGGACCGACAGTTGCTGGGCTCTGAAGCCCACTAGTGTGTGGGGCCTATGTAGTCGTATCGCCTGACGCCGTCGGGTTACCTAATATTCCCCAGGAGGAAGAACACCATGTCTGACGTACCGAAGTTATCCCCATCCCGACCCGACCCGCTGATCCAGGTCGGATGGTTCACTTGGAGCTCGCCTGTTGGGCTGGGTTTGGGGCTCATTAGCGTAGGCGTGTTTTTTGCCTTAGTCAGCTGGTCGCTTCGCATTTTGGCCGAAACGCCTTACTGAACGATCTAGGGCTTGCCAGGGTCACAACAGACCAAAGGCTTGGTCTATCGACCATCACCACACAGTCCTCTTGGGCCAATCGACACGCTACGAGATTGCTCTTTCAACGAGTGCCTTGATTCGCTCTGCCACGGACTCATTCATTTCAGTGATGGCGTACGACGTCGGCCAGAACACCCCATCATCAAGGCGGGCAGCGTCTTGGAATCCCAGTGTGCAGTAGCGGCTGTCGAACTTACTGGCTGCTTGAAAGAAACACACCACTGAGCCGCCCACGTAGTAGGCGGGCATTCCGTACCAGGTCTTCGTGGTGATCTCAGGCGAAACGCTCATCACCAGTGCGTGGATGGCGTTCGCGAGGTCCTGGTCCGCGGGGCTCATTTCGGCTATTTTCCGCCGGACTTGTTCCTCCCCGGAGAGTTTCTTAAACTCGCGCGCTTCTCGAGCGCGCTCCTTCATCGCCTCACGTTCTTTTTCGCTAAACGCGGAGGATGATGTTTTCTCGTCGGCCATGGAAACAGCGTAAGACGTGAATGACGGGGAGGGAAGATTTCGGGCTTGAGGGTCCTCCAAAACCCGCGAAAAGTGATGCCCCATTGTTGCCTAGAGCGCCACTCGGGCCACTCCAGGCAACAATGCGATCACTGCAGTGCTGCCTCGTTAGACGAAGGCCACCAACACAAACACAACGAGCAGGGCAATGCTGAAGACTGCCATGAGCCCTTGGGTCAGAGTGAGGTAGGTGCCGCTGGCGGCGATGGTCTTCGCCACAGCGCCGGTGTTCTCGTGGGCGCCGAGCTCTTCGACGACACTTTTGGCTTCACGGATGATGGCGAACTGGCTCAGCACACCTAAGCCACCGACGGTGACCAGGAAGAGCAACGCGAAGATGGCCACGATGGTGGGTGCCACGGCAAACGCTCCAAAGAGCACCAGGGCGGTAAGGACCGACAGGGCGATGACGGAGTGGAGCTGGGCGTGGATGAGCTGGCGACGTTTGTCATTCCAGAGTGCGACAAGATCTTTTTCGTTCACGGCGGGATTCCCCTTAACGCGTTGGCGGCGAGTCCACAGATGTGACCCTCCCTGGTCACACTAACCACACAAAGGCAACAAACACCGGGAGCTAAACTGGGGATAGTGACGGGGTCGATCGTCACTTTCTGCCGAAGGTCGAAAGGCACTGATGGCATCGGAGTTTTTGCTCGAGCAGCTGGGACTACTCGGGGTGTTTATTGCGGGCGCAACGCCCTGGTTAGAAGCTGTCGTGGTGATTCCGGTGGGGATTGCTTTTGGCCTGTCACCCGTGTGGACGATGGTGTGGGCACTGGTTGGTAACGCCAGCACGATCGTGCTGTTCGCACTTCTCAGCGACAACATCATGTCCGGTGTAGCCAGAAGGCGGGAGAAAAAAGGCCTCTCCCGCGAACCCGATGCTCGTATGGAACGAGCGAAAAAGATTTTTACCCGCTACGGCGTCTTCGGGATGGCGGTGGTGGGGCCACTAATTATTGGTACCCAAATCGCTGCCGCCATTGCGGTGTCGTTGGGTGTCAGTGTCTGGCGATCGAGCACCATCGTCACCCTGGGTGCCGTGGTGTGGGGTGTCGCCACGGGTGTGATCACCTGGGCGATTGTGACCTAGAGCGGCCCTCTCGTGTGGGCGAGCCTACTGAGCCGCGCTGGTGATGCTCACTTCTTGGCGGGTGTCGCAGCACACGTCATCGGCGTTATCGACACTGTCCGTGATGCTCCCGACCAAGTGTTCACTACTCGCCGGGGCGTCAAGCATCGATTCGTCAATTGTTTCGACCGGAATCGCATCCGGGTAGTAGCCCTCGGGGTAGGTCGGACACACTGCCGTGTAGCCACCGTTGTCGCGTAGCAAAATCTGCCCGGCGAAATTGCGCTCAATCATGAACGCTCTGGCTTCTTCTTGACTGCCAAAAGGTTTGGCGCACTTGGTGTAATTCCACTCGCTCATCGTGGGACCTCGTCTCTTCCTCACCCACAAGAACATTACGTCTTGGCAAAGTATTCCGCGTTTTCCCAGTTAGTCACACACGGTGTCGTATTCTGGCGTCATCGCTTCCTCCCACCCTGAGGTGCGTGCCAGTCCGAGACCATCGGCACGATATTCATTCACTGTGGGAGGACCATCATGACGTTTCGTATTCGCGAGTTTCATCCTGTCGACACCGACGCCCTACTGGCGTTGTGGGAAGAATCCAAACAATCCGGACAAGAGCCCGTCTACTCGGTCGCTGAAGTATTGGCCTCTTGTGAAAAAGACCACGCTGTGGTGGCCATAGCGGACAACAAAGTGGTGGGGGCTGCGGTGGCGAGGGCCGCCCACGAACAGGGTTGGATTGTGTTTTTCTGGACCACCGAGCCAATGCGCCGACAGGGCATTGGCAGTGCGTTGTTGGCAGCACTGGAAAACCGTTTGACCCCGTTGGGGTTGACCAAGCTC